>JAJFHS010000050.1 GCA_021775475.1 Hyphomicrobiales bacterium | reverse complement strand
GATGCCATCAACCCCATCCTCGCAGCAGCAGGATACAACTTCCGCCTCATCCTCAAGTGGATCAAGCTTCTTTGGCTCAAAATCTGGATCATCTGGATAGTCAGTCAATCAGCCAAAATCGCGTAGTTCACGTTCGACTATTTATCCTGACAGGGGGAGGAAAACACTCTTGGAAGGAGATTTGAGATGAAAATTACCCGAAGAAACCTGTTGGTTCTATTGTCGGGTATGGTTGCAACCAGTGCTTCAACACCCTCCTTTGCCGCCGCTAATGTCGTCAATGTTTCGCTTTGGGATAAAGGTCCCAATTCGATGGACATGCTCGGAAAAGGTAAAATGATGGGCATGGGGATGATGGCCGGTGGCATGAAAATGGCGATGATGGGCATTACCACTGACGTTAAAAAAATCCCTGCCGGCAACGTGACCTTTGAGGCTACCAATGATTCAAAAGACATCATCCATGAAATGGTTCTCGCCCCGGTGCCCGCCGACGGCAAGCCCCTGCCTTATGATACGGAAACCGAAAGGGTCAAGGAAGAGCTGGCCGGCAATCTTGGCGAAGTCTCCGAACTCGACCCCGGACAAAAAGGCGCTCTCAGAGTTGAGATGAAACCCGGCAAATATATTCTCTACTGCAACATCCCAGGCCATTACGCCCTTGGCATGTGGACAACGATTAATGTAACCGGCTAGCCCGGTTCATTCACCTTCAAAAACCGGATAATGGAGTTTTTGTCGGAAAAACCAACAGCTGGAAGGGGTTTGAAACCCCTTCCAAAATGTTCTCATACTTCGCAAATTTGATGGCGCGCGTTTTTCAGATGGTTCTGAAATTTTAAAAGTGCAGCAACATAGGCATGAATGTTCCGAAAGGGGTAACAAACCCCTTCCGGCAAGGACGGTCTTTGAGAACGTCGAGTTGCAGGATGCCGACAACGCCGACAATCCAAGTGGTATCGCCTAGGCGCACGCGGCGCAGGACAGCGATGCTTGACTTAGGGGTTGTATGTTTGAGATGCCCGACAGCCTAATTTTAACCAAATAAACCGCAGACTTGGAAAATGGAACAAAGCATGTCATTCTTAAAGTTGATCGGAATATTCCTGGGTTTGAGGGTATCTGATTAACATTCCAGCTAGACAGGCTATCGAATGTACAGAATTGACCGGATTTTCATTATAAGTTTAGTTGCACTTGTCTGGAGTGCAGCACCCTCATTGGCGCAAAAGCGTATTGCTCTGATAATCGGTAATTCCAATTATACGAAAATTCAAAGCCTGCCCAACCCGGAAAAAGATTCTCAACTAATGGCTCTCACCTTGAACAAACTGGGCTTCGAGGTGATTTCTGCAGTTGACGCCGACAGAATATCGATTAGCCGCGCCGTGCGGAATTTCGGCAAAGCTTTGCGAAAAGGCGGCAAAGATGCTGTCGGTTTATTTTTCTATGCTGGCCACGGCGTTCAAGCCCGCGGTGAGAATTATCTCATTCCATTAGGTGCCGAAGTTGAAGATGAAGCAGACCTCGACATCGAAGCCATCAGTGCTTCTGCTGTACTCGCTCAAATGGAGGCAGCGGGAAATTCTCTGAATATGGTAATTCTCGACGCCTGTCGCAACAACCCATATAAAGCGAAAATGCGCTCAAACACGCGTGGGCTGACGCGGGTGAATGCGGCATCGGGGTCGTTGATAGCGTTTGCTGCCGCACCCGGTCAGGTAGCAGCAGACGGCAATGGTGAAAACTCACCTTATACCACAGCTCTGGTCGAAGCCATGCAGGTGCCGGGCCTGTCGGTCGAGCAAATGTTCAAGCGTGTACGTATTTCGGTTGAAGCCCAGACCAATAATCAGCAAACTCCATGGGAAGAATCCTCGCTACGCGGTGAATTCTACTTCAACCCTGCCAGGATAACACCGGCAGACGATCCGATTGTTGCAACCCAGCCGCCACCCGGTCAGCAAATCAATCCAAAATCGATTGAGTTATCTTTCTGGAATTCAATAAATACAAGTAATAACCCGGCGCTGTTCCAAGAATATCTCAATCGCTATAATAACGGTATTTTTGCCTTTATAGCCAAGTTGAAACTGGAGGAGCTGCAAAATAAGAAATCCGGTACCAAAGCAAAAGCACCTGATCAGGAAGAAATCGTGTGGGAAGGTATCGCCAACTCAAATGAGCGCGGTGATTTTGCTTATTATATACGTCAGTATCCGCGTGGTAAATATGTCGGAGAGGCAACGGCCAGGATTACTGCTTTATCTATACCCTCTACAGTCAGGTCGTTGGTAAATCCTGGTGATAAGGAGCCTGTTACCTTACCAAGCCTGATCAAAGACATGCAACGAAAGCTCTATGAACTCAACTATGAACCTGGCCGACCAGACGGTAAGATGGGTTCGAATACCAGGCAGGCCATCAGGGCTTTTCAGGCTGATGTCAATTTACCTGCAGACGGTAATTTGACCCGTGGCCTTGTCAACCGGCTTCGCCAAGCCGGTACGTTAAATCCCTGGGGTGCCATCGTCTATCAACCCTCATCAGGCAGTTGGGGAATGGCCTGGGGCGAAGTGTCGAGAGCAGAAGCAATTGTGGCGGCACAGAAGTCCTGTGGTGGTTCGTGTGAAAAAGAGCTTACTTTCTATAATGGCTTGTGCGGCGCTTTTGCATATGGAGCAAATGGCTGGGCGCTATCGTCTCGAACCAGCATTAAACAGACCCGGGAACAAACACTGTCGAGTTGCAAGGCAAAAACCAAAGACTGCAAGATCCTTGCTGCGGTATGTGCTGGCGGTTCAGGAAAGTTCGTAGCAGCCAATTAGGGGGACGGTTTTGAAACAGCTTGGCATGACAAAAGTATATCTATCAATAATTATCGCCACTGTGATTTTGGCTATAGGTTTTCCACAGGCTCAGGCTAAAGATCAGACTTACGAACAGTCCGTTCAGTTGGCCCAGGCTGGCAGTGTAGGTGGGCGCGTGGGCAGCGGCAAGAGGGATCTCAGTGGCGGCGCTTCGAAAAAACACAAAAAAACTGTAACCAAACAAAAAAAACGTCGCGGCCTGCGGCGGCCGTTGTCAGGCCGTTGGCGCATGACCAGCAAATGTAATACCGGTAAGTTCGTAATAATTCTGAATATGTCTCAGAAATCGCCAACTACATTTGTCGGCAACACTTTAACGATCTCCGGCGCGACCAAGGGAACCAGAAATTCGATCTTCAAAGGCCAAATCAGTGGAAACAGAGTGACGTTTTCTCGCGGCAGCACTTGGACAACCCGTACCACCGCAACCCTATCTGCCAATGGACGAAAATTATCTGGAACCGAGCGGGGACCACTTTGGACCTGCACCATGATCGCAAGAAAGCAATAGAGTCTCCTAAATCACTGTAAAATAATGTGTTTTTATAATCCTACCCCAACTCCTTCACCTTCAAAAACTTGATGTCCGGGTTTTTATCGCTGAGATAATTGTATTCCCACTCGCTTTTTGCCAGGAATACCGGGTCGCCGGCGCGGTCGGTTACTATGGCGTTGCGCTGGTTGGTCATGAAGGTGTCTAGGGTTTTGGGGTCGTCTGATTTTAGCCAGCAGGCTAACTCGTAGGGGATGCCTTCAAATTGCAGGTCGATGCGGTATTCGTTGCGGGCGCGGTCTTTTAGGACGTCGAGTTGCAGGATGCCGACGACGCCGACAATCCAGTTGGCACCGAGCGAAGGTTTGAATACCTGTATCAGGCCTTCTTCGGCGAGGTCTTCTAAAGCTGCGCGCATTTGTTTGATGCGGGTGGTGTCCCCTAAGCGCACGCGGCGCAGGATTTCCGGGGCGAATACCGGCAGGCCGGTGAAGCGTAAATCTTCTCCTTCGCTAAACGTGTCGCCAACGCGCACGGTGCCGTGGTTGGGGATACCGATGACGTCTCCCGGGGCTGCATCACCGACAATCTCACGGTCTTGCGCCAGAAACATAATCGGGCTGTGCATCATGATGTCTTTGCCGGTGCGCACCTGTTTGATTTTCATACCACGCTTGAAGTGGCCCGAACACAGGCGCATGAAGGCGACGCGGTCACGGTGGTTTTTGTCCATATTGGCCTGCACCTTAAAGACAAAGCCCGTGACTTTATCCTCGTCGGGCTGAACGATACGGCTTGCCGCCGGGCTTGGGCGCGGGTCCGGGGCGTGGGCGGCGATGAGGTCAATCAGCGCCTTGACGCCGTAGTCTTTGAGAGCGCTGCCGAAAATTACCGGGGTGAGATAGCCTTCCTGATAGGCTTCTTCGTCAAAATCCGAATAGGCTTCCTTGGCCAGTTCAAGATTTTCCAGTGCTGAATCAAGCGTTGCACCAAAGCCCATCTGCTTGAGCGTGTTGCCGCCGGGGCCATCGCATTTAACCGTTTTGTCCCAGGCGGTGTTGGATTTTTCCGATGTAAGGAATTCGTCTTTTTGCAGGTCATAACACCCTTTGAAATCGACACCCATGCCAATCGGCCACACTACGGGGGCGATATCAAGTTGCAACACCTCTTGTATTTCATCAAGCAATTCAAAAGGATCGTGCCCTTCCCTGTCGAGTTTGTTTATGTAGGTGATGATGGGAATATCGCGCAGGCGGCAGACTTCGAACAGTTTGCGCGTTTGTTGCTCAATGCCTTTGGCGGCATCAATTACCATGATGGCAGAATCGACCGCGGTCAGCGTGCGATAGGTATCTTCAGAGAAATCTTCATGGCCCGGTGTATCAAGCAGATTGCAGATCAGGCCCTGATATTCAAACGTCATCACCGAAGACGTGACCGAAATACCGCGATCCTGCTCGATCTTCATCCAGTCGGAACGGGCGCGGCGCTGGTCGCCACGGGTCTTGACCGCACCGGCCATGTGGATAGCCCCACCGGCCACCAGCAGTTTTTCCGTCAATGTGGTCTTGCCGGCATCGGGATGCGAGATGATGGCGAAGGTGCGGCGGTGTTTGGTGTAGGACGACATGAAAGCTACCTATTTTGAAAGTACCGATGATGCCCGGTTACATCATTTCTGTGTTAGAGTATCCGTCATCCCCGGGCTTGTCCCGGGGATCCATTCCTCAATGCCCACGACCACAAGACAGTATCATGGTTCCCGAAAATCTGGCGGTATGGATCCCCGGGACAAGCCCGGGGATGACGAGTAGGGGTGGAATCCAATTCATTAAACGCAACATGCTTCAGGCTCTGTTGCTTAATACCAAAGACACCTGATTGCAACTGATTGGGTTTTGTCTTTAATATGGAAACTCCCCGACTCTTGAGTCTTTCCTCTCTTTTCCTTTTGAGGTTCATAAAAGTTGCCCGCGTCACTCCAGGAACTAAAAAGCATATTTTTGTGCGTGCTGATCGCCAGTCTTGGCGGTGTGCTTGCCGGGTATTTGTATATTCCCCTGCCCTATATGCTGGGCTCAATGGCAGCGGCCATGGCTGCGGCCATGTTAAAATTGCCGATTGCGCGACCGGGTCTGCTTTTTGATATCCCGATGCGGGCAACGCTGGGGGTTTTGATCGGCAGTGCGGTGACGCCTGCGCTTTTTGAAAATACCAGTGCGATTTTCGGCACCGCCATTTTTGTGCCGTTCTATGTCATTGCCGCCGGTCTGTTCGGCATGTTTTATTACCGCAAAGTGGCAGGGTTTTCACGCGAACAGGCCTTTTTCTGTGCGCTGCCGGGCGGATTGTTGATCATGACGACGCTGGCTGATGACAGCGGGCTCGATATCAAGCGGATTTCCCTAGCCCATGCCTTGCGCATCGCCTTCGTGGTCATCAGTTTGCCGTTTCTGGCGCGCATCTTTCTGGATGTAGATGGGGTTGACGTATCGAACGTCTCCGTCAGCACGTTTAGCATGCCGATTTATGACTTCTCTTTGCTCGTGGTCGCAGGTATTGTCGGGGTGGTGGTCGCCGGCAAAATGAACCTTCCCGCCGGGCATGTGATCGGGCCGCTGTTTGCCAGTGCATTTCTCCATCTTGCCGGTTGGACCACGGCCAAGCCACCACAGGAATTTATCAACGCCGCCCAAATCCTTCTCGGCGCCTATATTGGTGCACGCTTTATCAACGAGAACCTGGCAATCGTCAGATCGGCAATCCTGCTGGCGGCAGGGCATGTGGCCGTGATGTTGACCATGTCAATTTTGCTGGCCTATTTGCTGTTTAACTTTGTCGATTTACCAATGATGGTGGGGGTGATGTCTTTTGCACCGGGGGGCTTGCCCGAAAACAGCCTGATTGCTTTTGGCCTTGGCCTTGATGTGGGTTTTATTGCTACCGTTCAGGTGGTCAGGTTATTGTTCATTTCCCTACTCGCCCCATTCTTCTACATGCGAATCAAACATTTTTTGCATTCGCAATAATTTCTGACTGGAATATTTTGGCAGGACGCAATACATCAATCGCAATCATCGCCTGTGGCCAGGTAGCCGCCATGACGTTGTGGTTTTCAGCAACGGCAATTATCCCTGCCCTGCGGCTGGAATATGCACTATCCCCCACCATGGCCTCCCTGTTCACCAGCGCGGTGCAGCTTGGCTTTGTTGCGGGCACGTTAATCAGCGCTTTTTGGGGGCTGGCCGACCGGTTTGATACGCGGGTGCTGTTCATGTGGTCGGCGCTGGTGGCGTCAGCCGTCAACGGCCTCATTTTGCTGATTGACCCGACATCGTTCACCGTCATCGTCTTGAGGTTTATCACCGGCATGTGCATGGCGGGCATTTATCCTGTGGGTATGAAACTGGCGTCGACCTGGGCCAGAGGTAACATGGGGGTGCTGCTGGGGTTGCTGGTGGGCGCCCTCACCCTTGGTTCAGCCGCCCCGCATCTGTTCAATGTGCTTGGCGGTGTCGACTGGCGCCTTACCCTTGGCACCGGCAGCGTGGCGGCTATATTTGCAGCCTTCATTATCCGCTTTGCCAGCGTCGGCCCGGGCCACGCTAAATCACCACCGTTTAACCCGCGCCTGGCTTTGGAAGCGATACGTTCACCTGCCCTGCGCCTGGCCAACTTAGGCTATCTCGGCCATATGTGGGAGCTTTATGCCATGTGGGCATGGATCGGGGTTTTTCTCAATGCAAGCTTTGTATTGAGCCTTGATACTCCCGCCAATGCTGCACTTATGGCAGGGTATGTCACCTTTGCCACCATTGCTATTGGGGCAGCTGGTGCACTTTTCTGCGGCATCATCGCCGATCGCATAGGCCGCACCGCCCTTACCATGGCGGCCATGATCACAAGTGGCACCTGCGCTATTCTCATTGGCTTTTTGTTCGGTGGCAATCCTGTGCTGTTGGTCGTTGTGTGTCTGATCTGGGGGTTTTCGATTATTGGTGATTCAGCGCAATTTTCCGCCAGTGTGGCTGAACTGTCAGAGCCATCAACCATCGGCACCATGTTAACGGTTCAAACAGCCATGGGGTTCATGTTGACCCTCTTCACCATTCACCTTGTGCCTTATCTAGTGGATATGGTTGGCTGGACCTATGCTTTTGCTTTCCTGGCCATCGGGCCATTTTTTGGCGCTCACGCCATGTGGCATTTACGCCAGCGGCCGGAAGCGGTAAATCTTGCCAATGGCAGGCGTTGAGATATGTTGTATTTAACTGGAGTCACACCTCTTTCCACCGTCATCCCGGGACAAGCCCGGGGATGACGAATTTAGTGAGTTCAGATGAACCCAATTTGTCTTGGAAATTCAAAGGAAGACCTATGACAGGACCGTTGAGTGGCTACAGGATCATTGATTTAACGTCGATGGTATCAGGACCGCTGGCCACCATGATACTGGCGGACCAGGGTGCCGAGGTGCTCAAGATTGAAAACCCCAATGGTGGCGATTATACCCGCGGAGTTTCCAGCCGGAATGGTGGCTTTTCAGCGTCGTTTCTCAATAACAACCGCAACAAAAAATCAATCGCGATAAACCTGAAAGATGCCGCAGGTGTCAAACTCCTGCTTGAGTTGGTTAAAGAGGCGGACGTGTTTGTGCAGAATTTTCGCCCCGGCGTTGTTGACCGCATGGGCGTTGGTGAAGAAGCCATCAGAGCTGTGGTTCCTGATATCATTTATGTTTCGATCTCTGGCTTTGGCCATAAAGGACCTTACGCCAGCAAGCCTGTCTATGACCCGCTGGTGCAGGCACTATCAGGCCTTAGCTCCATTCAGGGAGGCAGCGATGATGTGCGTCCGCGTCTGGTGCGTACTATACTCCCCGACAAACTCACGGGCTTTACCGCCGCACAAGCGATTACCGCAGCTCTGCTGTCACGCGAGCGCACCGGCACTGGCCAGCATGTTCAGCTTTCCATGCTGGATAGTGTGGTGTCGTTTTTATGGGCGTCTGACATGTCGAGGCAAACTTTTGTCGGCCAGGAGATTGCCCAGGAAAAAGCCCAGAGTTTCATCGATCTGATTTATGAAACCAAAGACGGGTTTATTTCAGTTGCCGTTCAATCCAACAAGGAATGGCTGGGGTTAACCCGCGCACTCGATAAGCCCGAATGGCTCGATGATGAACGTTTCAAAACCTCTGGTTTGCGCCACAAAAACATAGACGAGCGCCTGAGGCTGACGCAGGAGGTTTTATTGACCAAAACCGCAGATGAATGGCTGGCACTTCTGGAAGTCGAAGATGTACCGTGTGCACCGGTCTTACACCGTAGCGAGGTCATCGATCACCCGCAAATTATCGCCAACGAGGTGCTCATGGAAAACGAGCATCCAGTAGCAGGCCACTTGAGACAGGCGCGCGGTGCTGCCCTTTTTTCAGCCACGCCGCCAAGCCAACGCTATGGCGCACCGCTGCTGGGGCAGCATTCGGTGGAAGAGTTGAAAAAGATCGGCCTTGGTGATGTTGAACTTGAGCAGTTTATCGCCGATGGCATCATCGCGGCATCACCGGGAGAGCCACAGACATGATTGATTTTTACTATTGGCCGACGCCCAATGGCTGGAAGGTTTCGATTATGCTGGAGGAATGCGGGCTGGATTATAATCTAATTCCCGTAAACATTGGCAGGGGGGACCAGTTTAAGCCGGAGTTCCTTAAAATAAGCCCGAACAACCGTATGCCGGCGATTGTTGATCATGATGTTGAGGGTCAACCGGTGAGTGTGTTTGAAAGCGGCGCGATATTGTTTTACCTCGCCAACAAGTATGGCCGCTTTATTGACCCCACTCCTCTTGGGCAAAAGACCTGTCTTGAGTGGTTGTTCTGGCAGGTGGGCAATCAGGGCCCCGGGGCTGGCAACCTTAGCCATTTTGTCAATTATGCACCTGGCGATGAGGCCTACAGTAAAAGCCGGTATGCCAATGAATACAATCGCTGCCTTGGTGTGCTGGAGCGCCAGTTAGAGGGGCAGGAATATATTCTTGAGGATTATTCCATCGTCGACATGATCTGCTGGCCGTGGATTTTGATTGCCAAACCACTGGGGCAGGCGTTAGATGAGTTTCCCAATGTCGCCCAATGGCGCAACCGGGTAAAGCTGCGCCCGGCGGTTCAGCGTGGCGTTGATGTGGGCAAGGAATTTCGCCGCTCGGCCCCACCAACGGATGAGGAAAGAAAAATCCTATTCAATCAAACGGGCGAAATTACTACTCGTCTCTAATTATCAGGGAAAACCAACAGAAAAATGAAATACATTTTTGTCCTTGCTATTATTGCCCTGCTGACCGGGTGCAGCACTGCTCCGGTATCACTGGAATTTGAAAACAGTCGCGTGTTTGACAAATCGCGCGATGATGTCTGGAAAGACCTTGAGGTATTTTTCGAAACCGGCAGTATTCCCGTTGAAACCAGCAACAAGGAAAATGGTATCATCGTGGCGGTGCGAAAATTGCGACGGGCGAGTATCTACGCCGATTGCGGCACCAGCGATACTTCCAGAATAGGCCAGGGTGTTTTGACGGTGAAGATTTCTGTGCAATCACCGGAGGAAAAGAAAACCCGCGTCACCGTCGATGTCACATTTACCGCTTACAGGATTTTCGCCGGTCTCGCCAAAACCCGTATCGAGTGTTTTTCCAACGGTAGTCTGGAAGAAGAGATTTTTGATAATCTTTGAGTGAGTCTGGTAAACGCCGCATACTTGACGCCTCCTTTACTATCAGCTAAAAATCAATTCGTGGTGATTTGGGCCGGTCGGCTTGCAGCCACGTTAAATAAATTGCTAAAAGACCGTGGGCGCCGTCCCGGTCTTGTAAGCTATGTGCGAGGCCGGTTTTTTTATTTGAGGCGCCTTTTCTGGCGATTTTTTACATGGCAAATGACACCCCTCCCCCCCCACGCCGTCTGCAAACCGAACTGGTGCATGGCGGCACGTTGCGCTCTGAATTTGGCGAAACCTCCGAAGCATTGTATTTGACCTCGGGCTTTTCTTATGAGAGCGCCGAACAGGCCGAAGCGCGTTTTACCGGCGACGAAGAAGGTTTTATTTATTCGCGTTATTCCAACCCGACCGTGCGCATGTTTGAAACCCGCATGTGTTTGCTGGAAGGGGCGGAAGATGCGCGCTCGACTGCTTCGGGCATGGCGGCGGTAACTGCCGCAATCCTGTGCCAGGTTAAATCCGGCGATCATATTGTCGCAGCCAAGGCATTGTTTGGTGCGTGCCTGTATGTGGTCAACAAGCTGCTACCTGACCTTGGTGTTGAGTGTACGCTTGTTGATGGTCGCGACCTTGAGGCCTGGAAGGCCGCACGTCAGCCCAACACAAAAGTTTTCTTTCTCGAAAGCCCGACCAATCCGACACTCGAACTGGTGGACATAACAGCGGTAGCTGAAATCGCCCATGAGTGCGGGGCGCGGCTGGTGGTCGATAATGTTTTTGCCACGCCGGTTTTACAAAAACCGCTGGAGCTGGGCGCCGATGTAGTGATCTATTCCGCCACCAAACATATTGACGGACAAGGCCGCGTGCTTGGCGGTATCATCCTCAGTGATCAACAATTCATTGATGAATATGTGCATGATTTTCTGCGCCAAACCGGCATGTCTTTGAGCCCGTTCAATGCCTGGGTATTGTTGAAAGGTCTCGAGACTTTGGTCATCCGGGTGCGTCAGCATTGTGAAAATGCCAAATCGATCGCTGATTTTTTAGCTACCCGCCCGCAAGTCAAACGATCTATCTATCCTTATCGCCCTGACCATCCACAATATGATCTGGCGCAAAAACAGATGTCAGCGGGTTCAACAATGGTGGCAATTGAGCTTGATGGCGGTAAGGCTGAAGCTTTTGCTGTGTGCAATGCCGTCAAGCTGTTCAGGATCAGCAACAATCTTGGCGACACCAAATCAATCATCACCCATCCCACCACCACAACCCACCAGCGCATCGGCGAAGAAGCGCGGCAGGAGTTGGGAATTACACCGGGTGTGCTGCGTCTGTCCATCGGTCTTGAAGACGTTGAAGACCTGAAAGATGATCTGGCTCAGGCGCTCAAGTCGTTTTAGCTTCCGCTGCTGCAGGTTCGGTTGAGCGATGACGGTTGGTGACCATGCGGTCATGCAGATCTGTGATCATCTCACTGCCTTTCTTTTCAAACATGAAAGGTAAAATCGCATGGACGAAGCAGCAAAAAGCGCCACCAAGCATTTTCAACCCAAATGATGACGCTGAATACATGTGCTGGAAATATGTCTCCCCGACAGTTTCCGGGTGCTGTGTGAATAATTTTTGCATGATGTCTCCGTCTGGATGTGTGCCTCGATTTGAATTGAAGGAATTGTAATGCATAATCCGGGAACACGATTGCTAAATTGACTATCCATGGAGTTTATAATAGTATTTTATTCTATTATTTTTATATTATCGAGCATTAAATGCTATGGATGCTATTGACAGAAAAATCCTGCACCATCTGCAAACTGATTCGACGCTGCCAATTGCAGAAATTGCCGAACACGTTGGCATCAGTTCCACACCCTGTTGGCGGCGCATCCAACGGCTGGAAAAACAAGGGGTAATTGCTCGCCGGGTGGCCATTTTAAACCGTAAGGAACTCAACCTTGCGATTACGGTATTTGTCATGATTAAAACCGGCAATCACTCCGGCAAATGGCTGGAGGGGTTTTCCCGGCATATTGAAAGCATTGATGAAGTGGCCGAATTTTACCGTATGAGCGGTACGGTTGATTATCTCATCAAAATCATTGTGCCCGATATTGCAGCTTACGATGCCGTATACAAACGCATCATCAAAATTGACGGACTTCAGGACGTAAGCTCAAGCTTTGCCATGGAAGAGATAAAATTCTCCACCGCCCTGCCCCTGCATTATAGCCGCTAGGCTATTTTTTTCGGCCAGTATATCGACGGCTGTGAGGTTCTATGATACGATGCGGCAGCCAGCTTTGTAGCTCCTCGACATAATCGTGCGGTAACTCATGAAAACGCGCACCGGGCAAAACTGCCGTTAGCAGATAATCGGCGCGGCCAATGCCCCGGTTGCGGTTGGCGCCGACATAGACGATTGAATTGCGCCGCACACCCTCGTCATCGATGACACTGACAATGCGACGGCGGTAATTGCCGACGCGCACGCCTTCAAAACAATCCAGCGTGTATTGATGCTCCGGCGTACAGCGCCATAATACGCCGTGCACGTTTGAATTTTTTTCAGCGACGATGGAAGCTGTACGTCGTGTGGTGATGATGAAACGCCAGTCAGCCAATACGTGTGGGCCTATTACTGTGGCACCGGGGCAACGCGCGCGCATTTGCACCGCCGACATATTGGAGCCATAGGCAAAATAAAGCGGCATGGTCTATTCGAATGTCATCATAATTTCATCAACACCAAGCGTGTCACCGGCAGCACATTTAATGTTTTCGACGATGCAATCGCGCTCGGCACGCAGGATGTTTTCCATTTTCATGGCTTCGACAATACATAATTTGTCACCGGCTTTAACAGAATCGCCCTCCTTCACATCAATAGAAACCACCTGGCCCGGCATTGGGCATAACAGCAATTTTGATGTATCGGGCGCGACTTTGACCGGCATCAGGGCTGCGAGCTCGGCTTCACGCCGTGTGTAAACGTAAGCCTCGACTTCCGCACCCTGGTAGGTCAACCGGTGGCCATTGACGATGGGTCTTACCTGAACCACCACAGGAGATCCATTTATCTGTGCCTGCCACAAGGCCTGGCCCGGCGCCCAACTGGAATTGACGCCCATTTCCTGGTGCTCACCGGCGGTTTCGAAGATCACGCGCATTAACCGGTCGCCATCATATTTTATGCCTATGGGCTGTTCTTTATCTTCAATGACGACAACGCGTTTTGATGAAAAGGTCACTTTTTCACCCGACATCTGCCCGCTGATTTTGCGTTTGCGCATGTTCAGCGTTTGATCAATGGAGGCCGCCGCTACCATAAGGATACGGACGATATCATCAGGCAGTTCATTGCGGCCAAAACCATCAGGATATTCTTCGGCAATAAATCCGGTTGAAATATCCCCCTTTAACCAGCGCGGGTGACGCATTAAAGAGGCCAAAAACGGAATATTATCCTCAATGCCATCAATGATGAAGCGGTTTAACGCTTCCCCCATAGCGGCGATGGCCTGTTTTCGGTTAGGGGCATGGGTGCAGAGCTTGGCAATCATCGGGTCGTAGTAGACCGATATTTCACCGCCTTCATAAACACCGGTATCATTGCGAACGGTAATGTCGTCTTTGGTTGTTTCTTCCGGTGGTTGATAGCGTATCAATCTGCCGGTGGAAGGCAAAAACTCGCGATAGGGATCTTCAGCATAAATGCGTGATTCAATTGCCCAGCCATTGAGCTTCACGTCTGATTGTTCGTGGTCAAGTTTTTCGCCAGCGGCAACTTTGATCATCTGCTCGACCAGATCAATGCCGGTGATCAATTCGGTCACCGGATGTTCGACCTGGAGGCGGGTATTCATTTCGAGGAAATAAAAATTGCGATCCTTATCAACAATAAATTCCACTGTGCCAGCACTGCGATAGTCCACCGCTTTGGCGAGGGCCACGGACTGCTCTCCCATAGCGCGGCGGGTTTCTTCATCCAAAAACGGGCTTGGAGCTTCTTCAATTACTTTTTGATTGCGGCGCTGGATCGAACATTCACGCTCACCGAGATAAATCGTATTACCGTGGCTGTCGGCCAAAACCTGAATTTCAATATGGCGGGGTTGTTCGATGAATTTCTCGATAAAAATCCGATCATCACCAAAACTGGCTTTTGCTTCTGAAACCGCAGCTGCAAATCCTTCGGCAACCTCATGTGCGCCATGGGCAACGCGCATGCCCTTGCCACCGCCACCGGCTGATGCCTTGATCATGACGGGAAAGCCGATTTTTTCCGACACTTCGAGGGCGTGGGCAGCATCTGCTATGACGGTCAAATCACCGGGAACGGTATTAACGTGTGCTTTTTCGGCAAATTTCTTGGAGGCAATTTTATCGCCCATAACCTCAATGGCGCGCACGTTGGGGCCGATAAAGGCTATTCCGGCATCCTCAAGGTCTTTGGCGAAAGCTGAATTTTCAGACAAAAATCCATAGCCGGGATGAACCGCCTCAGCGCCTGTTGCCTTGCAGGCATCAATTATTTTGGTTGAAACAAGGTATGATTGTGCCGCTTGTGGGGCACCGATGTTGACGGCTTCATCTGCCATTTGCACGTGCAGGGCGCGCGCATCGGCATCGGAATAAACGGCAACGGTGGCAATTCCCATTTTACGGGCGGTTTTAATAACCCGGCAGGCTATTTCGCCACGATTGGCAATGAGAATTTTTGAGAACATCAAACAGGCTCCACGCATCTGTAATCCGGCAACTATACCAGTGGTGATGGATCAATAAATAGCCAACGCCTTTGGTATTATTCAGTACAGATGTGTGTGACGTGCAGGTGGAATTGTCAATGCTCTTTTGGAACAGGTTCAGGCTACATTTTCGCTTAAAGTCTTGAACGAGGGGTGAATTGAGGATGAATTCTCTTTGACGAATTCGATCAGGGCGCGCTCATTTTCACTTGTATTTCCGTCGCGGCTAATCCGGTTCACCAGCCAGGTGGTTTCGGATTGCGTAACGCGTTCGGAATTGACAATGTCCACTTGCATGTCTTTCACACGCTGCTCAGCGACGCTGGGTTCACCGCTGTGGCTATAAACATTAAAAATACCCTGCAATCCGCCTGATACCATTTTACTCATAAAACCGGAAATGTCATCACGTTGTTCGAGCCACGCTTCACGCTTCAAAGCAACCTGGCGCGGTGGCGGTTGATAGCCGGAAGCTGCCATCATAAAATTGGCAATGGCTTTTACAAACAGGTCGGACCAGGAAATGTGGTTTTCAAGCTCATCGGTCTGGTCATTTATTTCAAACAATATTTCCGCTTCCGCCCGCGAAACCGCCATATGACTATCGCCGCCAAAGGCATACAGGATGCGGCGCAGCAGATCGACCTCAGCTTCGCCGATCACGCCGGGGGTCAATTCATCGCCGTGCCTGGTTAAGCCTCGTCCCGCCAAAACTTCGCGTTTTACCTGATCGAGAGTAAAAGATACGAGACTTGCAGGGCTGGAACTTGCTTTTTCAAGCACATGGATCAGCAATTCAAGTTCACTCTGGCTCTTAACCCGGCCATCGCGATTGATACAGGTGATCAGGTGGGTTGCATTTTCTTCAGAGATATAGCCGGCAGGATCCGCCTGATGAACATAATAATCGGTGAGCGCTTCGATGAAGAAGTCTACCCAGGACGAATCCTGAACCGAACAGGCATTATTGAGGTCAAACAAAGCTTGAGCTTCAAGACGGGAAACGATGCCATCCCTAAACACATCACGCCGCAGGACTAAAACATCTTTTGCTTTGATTGATTGACGTTGCGCCACCTGGGCAAGCGTCTGCGACACTCTTATATCCTGCATATTACCCCCTCCAGATTTATCCCATTCCAGATATATATGGAGGATAATACCCGCGAGTTCTTAGGATTTGGCTAACACAACAGGAGGGCGTTTAAAAAATACTCAATGCTGATGCGCCCAGCGGATCAATCACGACAAGTACTACCGTCAGGTAGGTGGTCGCTATTACGCGCGATGGAAAACTCATTGTTTTTCGCCCTTTTTACTCACAATTCAATACAAAAGTTCCGCCGCGAAACGCACTTTGCACCAAATCCAGATGGTTAAAAAGGGGTTAATTTATTAATTCGAATTTTAATGTTAACTGGTGTGACGGGATATCTGGCCTGAAGGAAGACCGACATAGTAAAGCGGCTCTTGTCTGAATGAAATAATTGTATGATCCAGCACACGGTTGCAAAAAAATCCGCTGACAAAAAAGTTGCTGCATTTTCCGACGTAATCCTATACATATATTCACGTTGTATTACATTGCGCCGGGAGGCAAACTTGCGTTTGTAATTCAGATTTTCCTGAAGTGGGATTAATTGATGCGGCAAATTGAACCCGGCCCCTGGTCCAGAAGTTATTTGCCATGCGATTGTGCGTTTTAAGAAGTTTCCCGTCCCCTGGTCACTCTCCCGCCCTGCCCCACCTTTTTCATGACAATGACTGTAAACATCGCGATGTTGAACCCTTTAGGGATGTATTGAAAAATATCATCCCAAATGGCCAGGGAGGGGGCTAATCTGGTCTGACCGATTTTGCTGTTTTAAGGTCCATGACCTTGATCGGCAAGGTGGGTCAGACCGGTTGGCTCGCGATGGCGTAACGCACTTGTTATGCCGAAATTTAGAAATTGCCTTGGAAATTTTTCAAATATTCCCATATTAGCTGAAGGTGTTTGATCCGCCTGGATCGAAAAATGCAGACCATTCTACATTGCTGGTTTCGCGTGCAATTCCTGTCACTCAACTTTGCGAGGTTATAATCATGAAAATCAGTAAATTTAAAGCTGGCGCTCTATTGATATTGTCGAGTGCTGTTTTTCTCCTGCCCAATGCGGCTTTTGCAGGAAGTAAAACCGTTCTGGATTACGGCACAGCCTATTCCCGCAGCGATTTTGGCAATGGAAATGTGGCGGTTAAAGTGCGGCTGGTTCAGGAGGGCTCCTTTCGCTTTTGGCAAATGAGACTGCCTGGCGGTTTCTGGGACCGTTGTGATGGTGATTGCTCTGAGGCCTATCGCCTAAAATTTCTTGATTTTTGGGAAGAAAGCGCCAACGCCCGCGGCAACGTCAGGAACAGATAGACCTGATTATTTAAACCAACATCCTGTAATCGCAAAAAACACCTTGACCTGATCCTTTCAGGCCAGGGGTTATTCAAACGGTATACTCACTACATAGCGTGGGTGGGCCCAATAGGTTTTTGAAAAAGTAATCGTGTTGGGAAAATAATCGCTGAATGTATTGGTGGATAGAATTCTCGAATATGTGTAATTCACTTCGGTTACAATGATGCCGCGATTGTCGCCAAGAATGTTTTCCGGCGGATCGAACACAGAATCAACAGCGCGGGCAGAAGCCCCTGAGCCGTAACTTTCACTCCAGTCGACTTTGTTGACCCAGTTGCCATTTTCAAATACGCGTACAACCGATGTAACCACCACCTGCAACGGAGTTGGGTTAAGGGGTTCAAACGCCATTTGCGAGGCCTCAAAAACGTTGTTTATATAGGCATCGTTCACCGTTGTTGCCTGAGCCACCAGCATGCCGGTCAGGTTTGCGGTGTTTTCAACTTTCCTTTTGGCTTCAAGGCCGCTGCTAATTTCAACAAGGCCGAAATAAACAATGAGGAGAACCGGAAAAATCAGGGCGAATTCAACGGCGGAGGTGCCGTTGCTGGCGGATTTGAAGCGCGTCAACAAGCGCAGAATGTTTTGCGGTATCTTCATATTCTCATGTGCCCATAACAGCTAATTTGAACATTATGGTTCATTTTTAAACGCCCACGATGAGATTAACAGCCGATTGCCGTTGTTCATGTTTCCCAAACCTGAATTGATAACTGAGGATAGAATGGGCCATTCAAATGACACCCGAACAACAACCGTTTCTTCTGGTGCGCCGATATTATACTGATAATCCACATCATTCAGTGGATCGCCGTTGGGCTTTGTCATGGGTGGAAATGTCGCGGCGGTGAAATCACCAAAATTGCGCACATCGACTTTTACCGTCGTCAGGCAATTCGGCAGCATTACAGCATTGTCACAGACCATGGTTTTGAAATCAGATTGGCTCATGTTTGCAATCACCGCCTGTCCGGTCTGGACAAAGCGTGCCGTGCGTTGCATGCCGTGATCAAGCGCCATACCGGCCATAAAGACAATTGCCGTTTCCAGGGTACCGACAATCAACAGGAAAAAGGGAAAGGCAACGGCGGCGAACTCAATCGCAACCACTCCATCATCATTGCGAAAAAAACGCTTTAAGACGGACGGTAGTCTGTTTTTTCTGGTTTTGGGTTTTAGAACCATCGCTCTCAATCCATAACAAGCTGTCACGCAAACCGGGATGTCCGATTCATGAGGTTAGCGAAATTATGGCAAAAACTAATTTAGAAACCTTTGAATTTGTTGGTTAATTTTGCCAAAAAATTGTTGGGTATTTATTCATATAAGAAGAAAATTTTAGTCAGATTGCCACAGTCAGTTTGATTTCAAAAACACTGCGAGATCGTTGAAATCCTCACCTGACATCGACCATCTTGGCATCGCCGGATCAAGTGGTTTGCCGCCGGCGTCAATGCCTTCAGTGACGGCGCGACGAAGCGTGTCAATTGTATAACTGTCATGGCCGCCGTGACCGTCCTCGTCATGTTCACCAAACAAAGCTTTTGCAGTTAGTGGCGGAGCACTTATCCAGAAACGGGGCGTAAGCCTTTTTCCCTGACGCCTGACACCATGACAGGAAACACAGCCACCACCGCCCGACATCATACCCATTCGCATACCGCCACCGCGCACAACAACAGCACCACCTGAAGAACTCGTGGCTGTAAAATAAATTCGCTCACCGTTGCTTTTAAACTCTGATGGCCAGTTTCCCTGATCAAACTTCGAACTCAAACCAAGCCAGATCAACAGTCCTGCCAGCACCACAACAAAGCCGCCAACGATCACATTTTGACGGCGCGATGTCCCCTTGTTGTTAATTGAATTGGGCATAATTCCCCTCACAAATACAGCCAAAATGGATAGTAATATCAGAGCCTGTTGGCCTAATTCTGTCAAGTCTTCCAAAAGTCGATGAATTATTAACCACTAATGTATATCTATTTATTAATCTTATTTATTACTTGATTATTCATAGTTATTAAATTGCTTCACTTACCATTTCCACTTATTACGTATTTTTACATAATATTTTACGGTATAGTAAGACATCCCGTGTAAAAAAATCGTCAGGATTGCACCAAAAACAATCTGCTGCGGCATTTTCGTTTTTGGCGCGTTCCCAACTGAATAAGATGATTTTGCAAATGGGATTTCGAGTATGAGTAAAGAACCATTTAATCCGGCAAAAAATATCCTTTCGCGGTTTAAGCGCGACAAACGAGCCAATGTTGGCATAATATTTGGCATTGTTCTGGTTCCTATTGTTATAGCCATGGGATCCGCAGTTGATTATTCGCGTGCGTTCCTGAAACAAAAGGATCTCGCCTCAGCTGTCGATACCGCGGTTTTGGCTGGTGGGATTTTCAGTGAGGAAACCCAACAAGTATTCGAAGACAAGGTAAAAAAGACGCTTTATGCAAACTTCCCGGAAAATGAAATCGCATCACTTTCCTTTAACCGCGATGAAGCGACAAAGACGATTACGGTGACAGCGACGTCTAATGTCCCCACAAAATTTGCCGGGATTTGGCAGGTAGACAACGTTCCAATTCAGGCCACAGCGGAAGCAACACCGGGACGCAGTTATGCGGAAATTGTTCTTGTGCTCGACAATACCGGCTCGATGCGATGGAGCGGCAAGCTGGATGCGCTTAAGACCGCCGCCAAGGATCTGGTGCAAATTTTACATGACAGCTCTCCTGACACCAACAAGCTCTTTATCTCTCTGGTGCCCTTTACCACCACAGTCAGATTGAGTTCGGACATGCTAAGTTGGTCTGGTATTGATTTTAACGGCCTTTCCAGTGTTTCGGGAGAAGATTTCGAGGGCAATACGAATGTCATCGACCTTTATAATGACATGAACATTCCCTGGAACGGATGTGTTCGCGCGCGCCCTTCGGGTAATGATTTAAATGACGTCACGGCAACTTCCAGCGACCCCGAAACACTGTACCCGGTTTACCTGGCTCCCGATGAACCTGATGGCAGATTTTACAATAATGGCAATTATTATTCGAATAGCGGTAGCAGTTATAGAAACCGTTATATTAATGATCTATTCCTTCAGCCATCCCTGCCAAATGGTCCGGAAAGACAGCGTGACACATCCAAATACACCGGATCAGTCAGCCTTAGCAGCAGCCGTGGACCGGAAAACAACTGCCCGTTGCGGCCTATATTACCCCTGACAACTGACAAGAATGCACTGGATACAGCTATTGATGGCATGGTAGCAGATGGCTACACGAATATTGCCACCGGACTTGCCTGGGGGTGGCGCATGTTAACTCCTGAAGAGCCATATGTGGCCCGAAATTTCGATCAGGAAACAAAGAAATTTATCATTTTACTCTCCGATGGCGTACAGGAAACAGGGAGCGCATCCAGTGGGCCGCGGCACAATGAGACATACTATACTGCCTATGGATATGCCGCCAAGGGCCATTTAGGCAATGTAAATGGCAATGAATCAGTTACCGTACTCAACGATAAAGTGAAAACCCTGTGCGAAAAGGCCAAAGGTCTGGTCGGCGATGATCCTGATGCTCCCGGTGCTGTATATGATGATACCAGGGCAGTTAAAATCTTCACCATCACGTTCCAGTTAAACAATTCAACCACCCAGAATTTGTTTCGCGATTGCGCAACAACGCCCAACATGTATTACAACTCGCCTAATAATGCGACTTTGCAAACCACATTTCAGGAAATTGCCAACGAGTTGATGAAATTGAGTCTGACAAAATAAGAGCAAAAATTATCAGGCATCGAAAGCCACCGCAGTTTGTTTAAACACATTTTGCGGTGGTTTTTTTGTGGGCGGATGAAGGTACTATTCCGTCTTTGGCAAATTGAGGCGAATGTGAAGCTCGCGCAACTGGCTCAGGCTAACTTCAGAAGGGGCGCCCATCAACAGGTCTTGCGCCTGCTGGTTCATGGGAAACAACGTTACTTCGCGCAGGTTTTCTTCGCCGCACAACATCATGACGATGCGATCAATTCCCGGTGCTATGCCGCCATGGGGCGGTGCGCCATATTGGAGTGCGCGCAACATACCGCCAAATTTTTCCTCAACCACTTCAGGCCCGTAACCGGCAATCTCAAAAGCCTTGAACATGATTTCAGGTTTATGGTTTCGAATGGCCCCTGAGGACAGCTCAATGCCGTTGCAAACGATGTCATATTGATAGCCAAGAACATCTTCAGCCTTTTTGCCGTTAAGAGCCTCGAGGCCGCCTTGTGGCATCGAAAACGGGTTGTGGGAGAAATCGATGCGTTTTTCAACTTCATCGTATTCGAACATGGGAAAATCGACGATCCAGCAGAACTCAAAGGTATCTTCTTTGAGCAACTTCAGCTCTGTACCGGCGCGCTGGCGTGCTTGCCCTGCAAAACTGGCGAAATTCTTTGGCAAGCCGCAAACAAAGAACACTGCGTCACCATCTTCCAGCCCCAGATCATCTCTAAGGGCTAGCGTTCTTTCCGGTCCTATGTTTTTGGCCAGGGGACCTGCGCCCTCGCCGTCCCTGAAAAAGATATAGCCAAGACCCGGCTGGCCTTCACCTTGTGCCCAGGAGTTCATGCGATCACAAAAAGCACGGCTGCCGCCGGTTTTGGCGGGAATGGCCCAGACTTCCACATTGGGATCTTTATCAATCATGCCAGCAAAAATCCGAAAGCCCGAGCCTTTGAATGTTTCGGTCACGTTCGACATTTCAATCGGATTGCGCAAGTCCGGCTTGTCGGTACCATATTTACGCATGGCGTCACGATAAGGAATAAGCGGGAATTTCTGTGTTACCGGTTTGCCGTCGCCAAATTCCTCGAAAAGCCCGCGCAATACCGGCTCGACAGCGGCAAAAACATCTTCCTGCTCGACAAAACTCATCTCAATATCAAGCTGGTAGAATTCACCCGGGCTGCGATCAGCGCGGGCATCTTCATCGCGAAAGCACGGGGCAATCTGGAAATAGCGGTCAAAGCCCGCCATCATAATCAGTTGCTTGAATTGTTGTGGCGCCTGGGGCAGCGCGTAAAACTTGCCGGGATGAACGCGCGATGGCACCAGAAAGTCGCGGGCACCTTCGGGGCTTGACGCAGTGAGAATAGGGGTTTGAAATTCAAAGAAACCACCGTCGGTCATGCGCCGCCGGATTGACGAAATAATCTCGGCACGTTTGATGATATTCCGGTGAATGCGATCACGGCGCAAATCGAGGAAACGATATTTCAGCCGCGTATCTTCAGGGTATTCCTGATCGCCGAATACCGGCAATGGCAGTTCTTCAGATTGCGACAGGATTTCCACCGCTGATATCCGCACTTCCACAGCACCTGTGGGCAAGGTGGTGTTGACGGTATCACCGTCACGCGCTTCAACCGTGCCATCGACCCGGATTACCCATTCAGCGCGCACATCTTCCATTTTACCAAAGTCAGCGCCTTCAGGCTCGATCACACACTGGGTCAGTCCGTAATGATCGCGAAGATCAATAAACAATAAGCCGCCATGATCGCGGACGCGATGGACCCAGCCCGACAGGCGTGTCTGCTTGCCAACATCTTCTTTGCGCAACTCGCCACAGGTGTGGGTACGATATTCGTGCATTTTATCTTCTTTCTTACCAGTTTTCCGCGCCGGGAGAAGCGCATGACAGGTCCGATTTGTCAAGCATCTAACTTTTTGTTTGCGTGTGTCTTTAGTTACAATACCGGTGGCCACTTTTGTGTGACACGCTTTGGGGGACAAGTAGCTTTATATGGGCTATAGGCTAGTTCATGGAATATATATCAGATTCGCAAAGCCTCGATAAGGCTATCACCTCACTTGAAACAGCGCCTTTTGTTACTGTTGACACCGAATTTATGCGGGAATCAACCTATTGGTCGAAACTCTGCCTGATTCAGATCGCCTCGGAAACTCACGAATATATCGTTGACCCCCTGGCCGAGAACATTGACCTTGGCCGCTTTTATGACCTGATGATCAACGAGGCGGTGGTCAAGGTCTTTCACGCCGCGCGCCAGGATGTTGAAATCATCTACAATCAATCGGGTAAAATCCCCCATCCCCTGTTCGATACCCAGATTGCCGCCATGGTGTGTGGGTATGGGGAAAGTGCGGGCTATGAAACCCTTGTCAGAGAAATCGTCAGCCAACAACTCGACAAGTCATCGCGCTTTACCGACTGGAGCCGTCGGCCGCTTTCCGAAAAACAACTCACCTACGCAATTGGCGATGTTACGCATTTGAGAGTTATCTATCATTCTCTTAAACAATCGCTTGAAGAAAGCGATAGAACGCACTGGCTGGATGAAGAAATGAAAATTCTGACTTCTCCAGAAACTTATGAACTTGAGCCCGACGATGCCTGGAAGCGGCTGAAATTCAGAGGCAATAACAAGCGCGCACATTCAGTTCTGATTGCGCTCGCACACTGGCGCGAAACTCTGGCGCAAAAACATAATGTGCCGCGCAACAGAATTCTCAAAGACGATGGCCTTTATGAAATTTCCACCCACCCGACCAGATCGACCAACGACATTGCCCGGCTCAGAGGCGTGCCACGCGGGTTTGATCGCGGACCATATGCCAAATCACTGATTGAGGCGGTAGCCTCAGGGCTGGAGCGGAAATTTGATACGTTGCCTGAAATACGCAGCAAGAACGCTTTGCCCAATGGTCTTGGTCCGACAGTCGAGTTGCTCAAAGTGGCGCTTAAAATCTGTTGCGAGGAACATGACGTGGCCCAAAAACTGATTGCCACCGTCGGCGACCTTGAGCAAATCGCCGCTGATGATAAGGCGGACGTCAAAGCCCTGAAAGGCTGGCGGCGAGAGTTATTTGGCAACAATGCCCTCAAACTCAAACACAGCAAAATGATGATTGGCATTGCCAACGGCAAGGCAAAATTGTTTCCTGGAAACCCTTAAAGCGTTCCGGTGCCAAACCAATGCAGTCTTGGAAGGTAGAGCGTGCTACCGCAACCCCATCTTCAATTTCTCTCATTTGGGAAACATTAGCTCTATGATGTTTCCGGTTTGGCGTAAACACCCATGTATTCATTGGTTTTTCCCATGTCGAATTCGGGGTATCTTCGTTGGAAGTTGCATGGCTTCAACAGCCATGGTACGAATCTCTTAACAAAGCGTTTGCAGAGCACCGGGCGTGGGGAAACAATTATATGAGAAAATTTTCACCGATTACTGGTGGATTGATTTATGCGGTAATACTGGCTACGCCGGTTGATGCAGCTGATTTTCTAGTTACGCGGATTAATGAAGCCGATATTCTGGTTGAACCGGTTAATGCGAACAATCTGGAAATCCGACAAAATACGCCCCCACAAAATTTCTCGTCGTGTGCCGTTTCCGGTCTGAGCGGAAAACTGGAGGGTGCTGGCGGTATTATTAAGGACAGGGGTATTGATGATGGCCGTTTTTTTGGTACCGGGTCTTTGTCGATACCGCTTGGCTGTGAATTTGGTTTTCAGATTGACGGTGCTGCTGGCGAATTGGGGAGTGCATCCACGCGCAGCATAGCTGGACATTTGTTTACGCGCGACCCGTCATCCTACCTGCTTGGAATTTATGGCGAATATACAGAAATAGGTGACAACAACATTGGCCGACTGGCATTTGAGGGTGAGAGTTATCAGGACCGTTTCACCTGGTCGGGAGTTATTGGATATGAAGACAGCACCACATTTGGTGAAGATGTATTTGGCGCAGCGCAACTTAGGTTTTATGCACCGATAACCTTCAGCTGAACATAGGTGTTGACAGATTTCTGGAAGTGACCGCAGGCACCATTGGTGCGGAATGGCAATTTGATGGTACGAACGTTTCCGTATTTGCGTTTGGCTCTGCCGGTACAAAAGACTATGCGACAGTTTTCGCCGACATCCGGTTGTATTTTGGTGGAGAGCAAAAAAGTTTAATCAGGCGGCATCGTGAAGATGACCCAGTAAACTGGATTGCCCGGCTTCAAAGATTAGCTGCTCCTTCGTCTTCGTCGCCTTCGTCGCCGCCTCCGCCGCCGACACCACAATAGCCGTGGGAAATCAGGGGTAGCGAAACCGCTTAAAGCCCGAAAGAAAGCGTTGGATTGGGGATGGTTTGTTTAGAAGCGGTAATTGATGTCGCATGGATTTTACTACGGAGTGTGAAAACTTGAAACTTGTTTGTTATCCGGTTTCTGGAGAACCGCCGGAAATTAGACCGGCCCCGATGGAACGCGACTGGATGGATGCAACACATGAACGTCACGCCTATCGCTGCCTGCCGTTGTCGATCGCCAATGCCTGTGGTTGGGAAATTCTCAATCCAATAGCCTTTTCTGCTGTTTGGGATGGTGGTGACGGATTGGAAGCAATCCGCCTCGACAGTGAGGGGGATACACATTCTGCGATCACTCATTTCGGGGCCGGCGTGTTGACCTTTCATGTTACCGGCCTGTTTGAAACACCTCCGGGAGTGTTGATGTGGGTCGGCGGTTCGCCAAACCGCTTCAAGGACGCGATCCAGCCGTTGACAGGTTTGGTTGAGACTGCCTGGAGCCCCTACTCATTCACAATGAATTGGAAATTCACGCGCGCTGGCCAACGCATCCGATTTGAAAAGGATGAGCCATTCTGCTTCATTATGCCGATTGATCCCGGGCTGACTGAAGCCTGTGAGCCGGAATTCCGCTCACTCGACGATAACAAGGATCTTGCTGTCAACTATCGCGAATGGGTGCAGTTACGCAACAGTTTTAATACTGAATTAAAACAACCGGGATCGAATGCTGCGACCGAAAAATGGCAAAAGACCTACCACCAGGGAGTAAAGCCAGATGGCACAAAACCCGAAACCGGACACCGCACAAAAATCAAGCTGCGCCAATTTGACGACAAAACAAAGTCGTAACATTGTAAAGTCAGGCAACGATTAGAAATATTTCATTTCTTTGTCCCTATTTCCGGTGTGCAATCAAGCAACTTCGCCAAGCTTGCCAGTCGACGTTCGACGGTGTGGCCAACTAACGGCTGGAACATTTTCGGCACCTTCATGATAAGGCTGACGTCTTTGGTTTTCAGGGAAATTTTTGGCAGAATTCCTGGCATAGCACCGGATAGTGAATAGGCCACACGTAAGGCGGCGCTGGTGATGAATACCCGCTGCAAGGCTCGTTCATCCAACAGTTCTTTCAGCCTCAGGCTTAATTGAACTTTCTTATTACTACCATGGCGATGAAACACACTCAAGGCAATGAAGGCGCGACCGGCGTGGTCGATATTTGAAAACGCGGCATTGGCAATAATATTGAGGCTTTGTTCGCCGCGATAATCAGAATGCGCACGCCAACCTATGTCGGCAACGAGACAGGCGGCATGGCGCAACCTGCGTTCAGCCTTGCTTTCTTCCAGACCGTGTTTTTTGAAGAGTTGATCTGTCCAGGCAACCAGTTCATTCATGTGCTCATAAGAACGCGAGCGCAAAACCGCGAGATCATCGCACGCCGCAAGCAACGGATCCTGACGGCGCTCTTTTTTGCTCAATTTGGAATAAAGCACACCTTCGCGCACGCCGTTGGAGGAAATCACCAGGTTTTTGATGTTATTGCGGGCCAGTATGGCATCAAGCACTTTTGCGCCCAGCGGTAAGGTCTCAGCGCGGGCGGACGAGACATGTTCAATCTGACGCAAAGAAGATTGAGACTGATTGCTTATGATCTTGTTGAGATCGCGGGCCTCGTCAGCGGGGATGACGTAGTTGTTCAAAACATTTAACGGGTAGTTGTTTGCCACCATATGAACCCGAGCCAGATTACGCCAGGTGCCGCCAATGGCGTAAAAGTCAAACGCCTCGCCATCGGGCATGAAATCCACCCGGTCCAGTTGATCCTCGATGAATTCAGCGGCTTTGGCCATGGAGCCACCGGCGATATCGGCCAACAACAAAGGCCCAAGCGGCAGGGTAATGCCCGCCCCTATTTTGCCATTGTCTATCTGCACCAGTTCAAGTGAGCCGCCGCCCAGATCACCGGCAACACCGCGGGCATCGGGGATTGCCGACATCACCCCGTAGGCTGCATACTTGGCTTCTTTTTTTCCAGACAGAACTGATATGGGTGTATCCAGTGCGCGGGCAGCAGCTTTGATAAATGCCCGGCCGTTTTTGGCATCACGGGCAGCAGCTGTGGCAATGGCATAGGTTTTCCTGACACCGAGGTGTTGGTTCAATATGTTAAACCGCGACAGTGTGGTCAGGGCATGGTCGATTGAGGATTGCTGCATCATGCCCGTGGTGGCAACACCACGGCCCAGACCGCACAACACTTTTTCATTGTATACCGGCGTCGGCGCCCGCCTGGCACCCTCATAGGCAACAAAGCGCACGGAGTTTGAGCCGATATCAACAATGGACACCGGTTCAAGATCAGCGATGCGACCGTCATAGCGCCACCGGTTATCCAAGCGTCAACCTCATGGTTTGAATTTAAGTTCTAAAGCAGGGTTCGGGCGGATTTGCCCCCTTGGGCGGCCGCGGCCCGACAGGCTTGGGTGGGTCATAAGATAATCATGAACGTTAAAGGCTTCTTCGCCACTGTGTGGTGATATTCGCTGCCATGTGCCATCGGGCAATAATTGCCAGCTTTGCTGATTGTCCTTCAGATTGGCGACCATAATCTGATCAAGTACCTGGGCGTGAACCGTCTCATTTTCCATCGGTATCAACGCTTCAACCCGGCGATCGAGGTTGCGCTGCATCCAGTCGGCAGACGAAATATAGACCTTTGCCTGCGGTGAAGGCAGACCAAAACCCGCACCAAAACACGATATTCTCGAATGTTCTAAAAAACGCCCGACGATGCTTTTGACACGAATGTTTTCAGATAATCCGGCAACACCGGGGCGCAGGCAGCAAATGCCTCTGACAATGAGGTCGATCTGCACGCCGTTTTGACTGGCTTTATACAGGGCATCAATGATTTCACTATCCACCAGCGCATTCATTTTGGCCCAGATTTGAGCCGGTCGCCCGGCTTTTGCATGAGCAATCTCCTCGTCAATATGGCGTAAAATGGTGGTTCTGGTATTGATGGGAGAAACGGCAATGCGCTCAAGCTTCTTAGGTGCTGCATATCCGGTGAGGTAATTGAATATCCTGGCGGCATCGCGGCCGAGGGCTGGATTGCAGGTAAAATACGACAGGTCGGTGTATATAAGCGCATTGACCGGGTGATAATTACCGGTGCCGAGATGAACGTAAGTGACAAGTTTTTCACCTTCACGACGCACAACCTGGCTTAATTTGACGTGGGTCTTCAATTCAATAAACCCGAAAACCACCTTTACGCCTGCACGCTCCAGACGGCGCGCCCATTCCAGATTAGCCGCCTCATCAAATCGCGCCTTGAGTTCAACCATGGCGGTAACCGAGATGCCGCTTTCAGCCGCTTCAATCAGGGTTTCAACGATGGGGGACTGGTTGGAGGTGCGGTAAAGGGTTTGTTTTATGGCAACAACATCGCTGTCGGTGGCCGCCTGTTTTAAAAACTGCAACACCACATCAAAGGTTTCATATGGATGGTGGACGACAATGTCTTTTTGCCTGATGGCGGCAAAGCAATCACCGCCATGTTGACGGATACGCTCGGGAAAACGTGGGGTAAATTTATCAAAAACCAGATCGTTGCGATCTTTGACAATCAGCTGTGAGAGATCTCTGAAACTGATCATCGGCCCGACCTCAATCAGATCGCGGGCGTTGACACCAAGTTCGGACGTGATGAACTGTTTCAATTCAGCGCCCATGGAGCTATCAACTTCCAACCGGATAACACGCCCCAAGCGGCGGCGTTTAAGGGCTGTTTCGAAAAAGCGGACAAGGTCTTCGGCTTCATCTTCAATTTCAATGTCACTGTCACGCAACAGGCGAAACGAGCCTTTAGCAACAATGCGATAACGCGGAAACAGCTTTTGAATAAACAGAGCCAAAACCTGTTCCAGCATGATAAAGCGGATTTTTAATCCAGTACCGGTATCGCTTGCGCGCGTCTGACCTGACGCTGGCAACCTGACAAACCGGCCGACCTGATGGGGAATGGGCAACAACGCATTCATGACCTTGCCATCACCTTTGCGTTTCAGCTTCAAAACAAGTGAAAAATCCTTGTTGGCTATAAAAGGAAACGGATGAACTGGGTCTATTGCCAACGGTGTCAGGACCGGAAACAATTGTTCCAGAAAATACACTTCCAGCCATTTGAGTTCTTGCGCACTCAAATCATCGGTTTCGACCAGGGCCATACCGGCACTGCAGAGGCGGGCACGGATGTCTGACCAGCACCGGCTTTGCGCCGCGGTCAGTTCACTGACGGACGCATTAATCTGCTCCAGCTGCTGGGCAACGGTGAGGCCATCTTGTGAGACTTCAGAAATGCCTGCGCGCATCTGGCCTTTGAGACCGGCCACACGCACCATGAAAAATTCATCGAGATTGTCGGCTGAAATCGACAAAAACCGCAATCTTTCAAGCAAAGGATGTTTTTCGTTGCCTGCTTCTTCCAGCACCCGGAAGTTGAAATCCAGCCATGAAATCTCACGATTAAAATACCGTTTTGGATCTTCAAACCCGATTGACACAACATTACCGGTCACATCGCCAGGGGTGGCAGGTGAATTACCGCTTGCATCAGACACAAGTTTTATAGTGGCGGGTTTTTTACCGGATACAGACATTTTTTCCTGAGAGTAATTTCACAACACATTTTAAACTTCGACACTCTCTCCTACCTGTGGCACCACCACATTATGGCCAGCCATTTCAGCAACAAATGCATCGGCAGTTTGATCAAGCATTTCAAACGTAGCATAATGACAGGGAAAGACCGTGGAAAAACTGAAATAGCGTTTACAGGCCAGCGCTGCTGATTTTGCGCCCATGGTAAAGCGGTCGCCAATGGGCACAATGCCAATATCGGGGACATGCATCTCATTGATCAGCGCCATGTCACCAAAAATATCTGTGTCTCCCATGTGATACAATGTTTTTCCTTCACTGGTTTTGATTACCAGCCCACAGGGGTTGCCAAGATAGACTGATGCATCGTTTACAACCGTGCCTGAAGAATGCAGGGCCTGGCAAAAGGTGACGGAAAAATCATCCTGCACCAGACAGCCGCCGGTGTTGGCGGGGTCAATATTTTCAACACCACGCGCGTTCAAAAACATGCAAATCTCAAAAATGGCAACAAGTTTGGCACCAGTTTTCTTACAGATATCAACTGTATCGCCGATGTGGTCATCGTGACCATGGCTCAGCACCACGTGGGTGCATCCGGCGATAACATCTTCGTAGGATCCATTAAAAGAGGGGTTTGATGTTAAAAACGGATCGATCAGGATGACGCTTTCGCCCGCCTCGATCCTGAATGCTGAATGTCCCAACCAGGTGATTTTCATAGTTTTCTCCTTAATCTTATATGTGGATTATGCAGGTTCTTGAACATGGGCTGCATCGCGGGCACGTCTAACGCTCAAAATTGCCACCGGTTCGGGGATACCACGAACATCAACTTCTTCAGCCTCAAATTCGTCGCTTTTAAGACCGGCAATTTGTGCAGCTTCCTGCGTCAGGATCATTTGCACGCCTTTTTCCTTGGTCATGGCTTCCAGTCTGGCGGCAGTGTTTACCGTTGTTCCGATAACCGTGAGGCTAGCGCTGTCGCGATGACCGATACGCCCCATCACCAGGGGACCAGCATGAAGGCCGATGCCAATTTTCAAAGGTGCATCAAGTTCGCTGGCAATTGTCTTGTTGACCTGCTCCAGCACCAGGTCAATTTTAGCTGCCGCCACCAAAGCATGGCGCATGCCCGCCGCGGGTCCTTCGTTGCGGCCAAAGATTATCATTAGACCGTCACCAAGGTATTTATCGATCCAGCCATCTTCCTGCTTTATCGCTTCACCAAAAGCTTCAAACAGCGCATTGAGAATAAATACGACGTCGTAGGGAAGTTTTTCCGCACTCATTTTGGTAAAGCCGCGCACGTCAACAAACATAACAGCGACGTTGCGTTCAACTCCTTCATCTTCTTCAGAATTTGCGTCAGCCGTCTGCATGTCAGTTTTTGGCCACACCAGTTGCACCAGATCGAGATTTTTTTCGGGGCGTATCTGACAGGCCAGCCGCACGTCCGGTGCAGCTTTGATGCGGGCAAGGGTTGCTGCTTCATCTTTTCCCGGTTGAGCCAGTCCCTCGGCACCGGAAAGGATGCGCACCCGGCAGGTGGAACAGCGCGCGCGCCCTCCGCATTGAGAGGCATGGGGGATGTTGTTTGACCGGCTTATTTCAAGCAATGTCGGGCCTTTTGGAATGCGCAGTTTTCGAACGGATTTATAATCTATTTCAATGTGTTCTCCGATTTTTCTGATTAAAAATCTCACCCCGAAAACACTTAATGTGCTGAACAGGAAAATGTAAAAAATTAGTTTACCGTGATCTACCAGCATTTCCGTTGTCAGAGTTTCAAACCAGCTTTGCTCCGGGACGCTACCCGCATCTGTTGCGTTGACTTCAACGGCACCATAAGGTTTCGGAGTTGGTGCTTTTGTGGCAGTTTCAGCTTCAGTCTTGGCTTTTGCCTGCGCCTGTAGCTCGGCTACAAAATTGGCTATGACCCTTTCCTTGGCCGCCGGTCCAGCTACGCTGAAACCTGCAATCGCCAAAATGGGAATAGTAACAGCAAGAGCAAACAACGGCATAAATGCCCGCCTGTACCAGTTATTGACACGCAGCCAGTAATGCAACCCGATGGTAGCGTGGATCCAGACGATCAGCAGTAAAATCGATTGATCCCAACTCAGGTCCGGCCAGATATTGGGCAGCACATACAGGTAATCATCGTTGATGCCTTTGAGCAGATTTGCACCACGGGTATTAGCGATATGGGGGATCAATAAAACAGGTATCGACAGTCCCAACAGGATACGGGTCCAGTCCCAAAGTGGCAGCTTCAGTGTGGAACGCATGGCCAGCCGATATAGCACCAGCCCCATATGAGTGAGCAGGGCTGCACCCAGAATTATCGAACCCAAAATCGAGCGGGTAAAAAACTGACGAAACTCCTGGAAAGATAACATCAAGTCCAGCGAGATCAGCCCCAGAGCGTGATTAAGGAAGTGAAAAAGGACGAATGTAAAGAGAATCAACCCGGAGATAATCTGCAAACGCTGCGGCCACGATTGACCAAAATCAACAGACATATAAAAGGCTCCGGTTAAAGATTGTCGCCATCATGGCGGCAAATCAAAAACAAGGAAAGAAAAATCAAATCAGCTTATTCACAGATGCGATAATTCCACCCTTTGCCGCGTTTGGCAAAATCGAGATGAAAATGAGCCTTGTGCGCCTCGTTCGATCCCGGTCCCAGCACGGTTGTAAAGTATCCGCATGATGAAATACGCAATGCCATTAACATTCGGATCTGGGGTGGCGGACCATCCAGAACGGAAGAAACCCTGACAGTCTTGCCCGAGGCCAGACCAAAGGAGGTAATATCAATGGCGTTGCCAAAAGCATGCTCACTGATTTTGCCGGATTTCTGGTTGTTGCGGTTGCGGCATTGGTAGCCAGGACCGGTGGCCACGGAAACAAGAGGGCTTTGGGCAAAACTTTTAACCACAGGTGCGGCCACATCAGACAGCCAAATCGATAACCGCAAGGCATAGTCGCAATTAAGAACGGGGTTGGCAGGCAGGGTAATGACACCCTCGGTTGAACCAACCGACATCAGCCGCACGGCATCGGGTACCTGACATTGGCTTGCGGTGACAATCGGGTTTTCTACTGCGAACCCGACGCCAAAGCTATTTAGTGCCTCGACACAGCTTTTGAATTCACCATCAACTTCCGCTTCTTCACCCGGCAAGGGTTGCGGCACGCTTTGTTGCACAGTTTCTACAGATGGTCTGGAGCGAGGCACCGGCACGGCTGCTTGCGCACCGTCACCAGCATAAGCCACCGGACCAAACCCAGTGACAATTAGAAAACTCAACGCAACAGATAATTTCAACATGGCTGTTTTGTATTTCCCACGGGTTCAAAATTGCCCTTTCTTTGAAGCATGTAACCGCAGCTCATACAACACTTCAAAATCAGTTGACACAGTCATTACACTTATATAACTTTTACGTTATGGAACAACTTGGTTATATAAAATCTGAAATCAATCTTGATGCGATTTTTTCCGCCCTGGCTGATCCCACTCGCCGGGCGATTTTATCGCAACTTGCAGGTGGTCAGGCCTGTGTGAATGAAATTGCCGCACCGTTTGAAATGAGCCAGCCTGCGGTATCACGGCATTTAAAGGTGCTTGAACGTGCGGGGCTGATTGAGCGCTACGTTGATGAGCAGCGCCGCCCGGCGCGATTGAAGGCTCAAACCATGACGATTGCGGTCGATTGGCTGACGGAGTTTAAACAGTTTTGGGGGGCCAGTTTTGATCAACTGGATGACATGCTTGTACAAATGAAACAAGTCAAAGGGAAAGAAGCAGATTATGAGTGAACTACCACAATACACACTTGACCGGGTGTTTGATGCCCCGCGTGAAATGGTCTGGCGCGCCTGGACCGACCCTGAATTGCTGGCGCGCTGGTATGGGCCCGGCGTTGAAACCATCATCCATAAATTTGACTTGAAGCCCGGCGGCGAATGGCTCAATGAAATGAAGTTTGGCGAAAACGCCATGCTCAGTAAAGTTGTTTTCACAGAAGTAACACCACTGAAACGCCTGGTCTGGCACCACCACTCCACAACCGATTCAGACTGGAACACCACATCGAACCCAATGATGCCCGATTGGCCGCGCATCTTATTGACGACTGTGACATTCGAGGATGAAGGCAGCAAAACCAAAGTAAGACTGGTATGGGAACCGCTGGATGCCACCGACGCCGAAATCACCTGCTTCACGGATGCCGTTAACAATATGGGCAAAGGCTGGGAAGGTGGTTACGCTGTTATGGATGAGATTTTTGCCGAGTTGCAGGCGGATTAAAGAACCGTGTAATGACACCGGCAATGCCCAGAGGTCTTAATTTTGCTTCATCCTGCCCTAAGTCATCAGGATATAGAATCACCCTTTTTCATCATCCTCGGGCTTGACCCGAGGATCCATAGCGTTGAACTTGTCGAAAACAACGATACTGCGTTTTAGTCGAGGGAACTGAGGAATGGATCCCCGGGTCAAGCCCGAGGATGATGAAAAAGGTGAGTTTGTTTGAACTCGACATACTCCAACCTAGTCACCCCGATGCAGCGTCAATTGCGGGAACGGGATGGTCCAGCCGTTTTTTGTGCAGCATTGCACTGCAAAGCGGGCAAGGCCATGTTCAATGGGCTCATAAAGATGGCCCATACCCTCACCCACATCCACTTCAATTTCATAATCAAGTGAAGACGCACCGGCACGAAACAGGGTCACATAGACCCCCAGAATCTTTTCAGGATCAACCATTTTACAAATTTCACATTCGATATACTCGCGCAGGATTTTTGGTATCTCGTCAGCAGCAATGGCCTGATGGGAATAATCAATGCCGAACTCGATGGTGACGCGATAATCGGTGGAGACGTTCTTGGGATTTTGATCAAGGAAACTTTGAACGGTATAATAAAAAATGGCGCCGCCTTCTTCGCGCAATTGAACAGCTTCGGGGCTTTGCAAAACAACTTCTGCCCACAGGCCGTTATCGAGAACGACCCAGTCGCCTTCTTCGGACGGAAACCATTTTTCCTTGTCATCAACTAAGCGCGAGTGCTGGCCTTTTAATTCACGTACCGGAACCGTGAACGAGCCGCCTCTGAGCGACGGATTAACAAGGGACGTATAAAGATCAAGCTTGGCAACGCGCCAGGGAACGCCATTGATCACCAGGCGCTCACCTTCCTGCACGGCACCAAGATTGAGCAACAAGGTTACCTGCTCAAGCAGGTTTGGAAGTGATTTGAGAGTGATCCAGCCAATCGCTATAAAAAGCAGCAACATAAAACCGGTCAAGAGCCAGTCATTGTAACTATTGAAGATGGCAATGGTGGTGCCAAAGGCTGTGGCGGCTGTGGCAAGGTCAAAAATCAATGCACCCACTCGCACCGGGAAGGTTCTGTTTCTGGGCGCACCGATTGAAGACAGAATAATTCGGCGCAGCAGGCGCATGACAACCAGAACGGCCGAAAACCCCAAAATTCCATAAATCAGATTGCGGCCGCGGTCGTTGAAAAACGACGTAAACGCCTGCTTGGTGGTATCGCCCGCATCAACGCGTTTTGACAATCGCGACTGCAATTGCTGCTCAGCTGTCGTTGCCTTGTCCTTTGCTGTAAGTTGACGGTCCTTCCAGTCTTGAAGAATTGTATGCAGTTGTTTGGCGACGCGCTTATCTTTAGGGACTTTGTCAATGATCAGTTGAATTCGCTCGATTGCGTCAGCTGCAGTTTGTTGCTGTTTGGTGGCGGCCAGCAGCGTGCGTTTAAGATATTCGATCTGACGGGCATTCTCGGTCGCTGATTTTAAAATCCAGACAAAAGGCCGTATCAGCAATTCCAGTTCTTTTTGCAGATTAAAGCCCTCATTGACCGGATCAATATCGGTTTGTGAAACACCGGTGGCAAGGATAATCACCTGATCGCGCAGCTGCGCCAATTCTGCATTTTGAACTTTTAACTCTTCACCAATCTGTTTTTTGTCGACATCTGTCTGCGCCTTATCGATGGCCCTTCGCAGGTCTTTGATGATTTTCTGTTTGGCTTTTTGAGCATCAAGAATATTGCCGATGGCTTTGATTGAAGCCTCGATCACTTTGGCCTTTTGCTCTGTCGCCGCCTGCTCCTCAGCGGTCAAGGTTTGCGCGTTTGCACTTGCTGATATCAGGAGTATCAGCGTCAAGGCGCTAACCAGACTTCGGAGTGCTAAAAGGTACGAAAAAATATACTGCATCAATCAATTGCCCAAAACCGTATTTAAAAATGAAATTTTGCTAAAAGCTGCGAATTTCCATCCTATCACATGTTATACCAAAAGACGTAATTACTGGCTCATTTGATGGGGTTAAATCCACTCACTCGGCTAGGGCTCAAATCCCTCCGCTTCATCAAAAATAGCTTCTGGTGAAACATCATCAGCTGCTATTTTTTCGGACATCATTTTTGGAGGACTCCTTTTCCATGCATCAAGATTTGAACCAATTGTATGATAAAATTCAGGCACATGTTTTTCCAAATCCGCTATAAAATTTACTTGTTGTGTAAATCGTGCGCCGATCCGCTTGGACTTAAAGACGTGAAATCCATGTGTGGTCAGATGTTTTTTTTCCGCAATGCAAATTTCAATATTCTCCCGTAAATCAGACACCAAGAATTGAGTGGGTTCACTCGTTCCCGGCCAAAGCAACCGGACATACAAATCTTCAATTGCCTCAGTTTTAATCTGCCTTAGAAGCCAATTCACACGGGCCTTCGTGGTTTTCTTGTCTTCGGGTGCGCGCAAACTCATTCCAACGTCGACACAACGGCGGTTCATGTCTGCCACGACTTCAACGGGTGACGCTGCATCTTTTACATCCAGTGTGCATCAAAGTTGATGAGCATCACGCAAATTATCCATTTCATCTTTCTGACGTTGGACAGCATCTTTTGCGTGTTTGCGTGGTAATTTCTCCGATACATTTGTTTTAGTCAATCGACTTAAGATAAGCGATAAATCACGCGTTTCTTGATGCCATGCCTGAAGAACGGTTGCAGCCTCTTTGGATTTGGTAGGTATAACACCGCCACTTGATACTAACCTATTCAGGTCCGCCCACTCCTTGGGCATGCGGTCGAAGCCTTTTACTCCAGCGCTTTCATGACCCAAAAAGCGGCGCAGCTCATTCAAAAGAACAAGCTGGTCTCCATCGGCAACACCATCCTGGCTTATCAACAAATGAGCTGACGTAAGAACATGCATCCAAGACCAATGGTAAACTGGGATTTTTGAACGGCTTTTTCGTACAGCTTCCATAGGATGGTCGGCTGGACTTGTTGCAAACTGATTTGAAATCGTTATGACGCAATCAATGCCATTATCTTTAGCTAAGGCGCGGTATCTTTCGATCTGACCAGCATCCAGATCATTGTTGCCGACTTTTGCCTCAACCAATGCGCGCCATTCACGCGAACCGACTTTTAAAACAATGAGGCCATCGGGCCTGTCTTTGTGTTCGTTTGGTTGTTTTTGAAATCCAACTTCCGTGTAAGTTTCAATCCGTGATAATTTCCCGACACGCTGCCCAACGGTACCCAAAAGGCTTTTGCCAAATTCTTCTATTTTAGATAAACATGCCAACACAATTGAGGTGGTGCGACCTTCTTTTGATGTTGTCGACAGCACAGGAAACAAGCGCGCAACTTCACCTTGTGTCAAATATGCGGGTAAATTCTCAGACACTTAAAACCCCTCCCGATGCTATAATTCTTGCTGGCAGGAAACAAGCAAACCAAGAAACTATAGAAAAATCAAGGGTCGAAAAAGTTACAACTGTTCAATTGGTGCGGGCGGCGAGAGTCGAACTCGCACGGACTTTAAGTCCTCAGGATTTTAAGTCCTGTGTGTCTACCATTCCACCACGCCCGCATTTGGTCCTGGGTATTGGAACTTCTCAAGCGCTGGTGATAAATTGTTGCAGCTGGTCTGTCCAGCGCATTATTCGCCTAATGACTGCTGGCGCTGGCAACCATCTCGATCAGGGCGGCTTCAACCTGGTTGAGAGCGGCTTCATCGGTTGAGCGGGCTACAAGATTGGTGCCCATGCCGGTTTTTTCAAAAAACGGGTAGCTGGCCAGAGATACGTTGGGAAACTGGCTTTGCAGGGTTTCCAGGCTGGCGGCAATCCAGCCCTCGCCGATGTCGCACCTGACGGTACGGCTCATCATTTTTGCCCCGCCTTTGAGTCTGGGTGCAAGACATCCCATCATCGCCTGCATGATTTTTGGAACTCCGGCCATAACAAATACATTTTCTATCTGGAAACCCGGCGCTTTGCTCACCGGGTTTTCGATCAGGCTGGCGCCATGGGGAATGCGTGTCATGCGCATGCGGGCATCATTGAAGTCTTTTTCCTCGTAGCGCTCACGTAAAATTGCTATCGCCTCGTCGTTGTAATCAATGCCAACGTTGAAGGCAGCGGCGATGGCGTCGGCGGTTATGTCGTCGTGGGTGGGGCCGATACCGCCGGTGGTGAAAATATAATTATATTGCGGCCGCAGCGCATTTACCGCTTCAACGATGCGGGATTGCTTGTCTGGAACGATGCGGGCTTCTGCAACCTGAATATCTATTTCACCGAGAAATCCGGCAATGAACGCAAGGTTTTTGTCTTGCGTGCGCCCTGACAACACCTCATCGCCAATGAGGATGACGGCGGCGGTTACCAGATTATCCTGCTTGCTCATTGCGGCCCCGATGCTTATGTTCAAAATTCAATCCTCATCTTATCGCATTCGGCCATCTTAACTCAATGAAGTTTCCCACTCCCCTGCTCACCGGCACCTTGATCAAACGCTACAAACGCTTTTTAGCCGATGTCAGGCTTGATAGTGGTGAGGTGGTCACCGCTCACTGTGCCAACCCCGGATCAATGATGGGCCTGAAGGAGGCCGGTAGCCGTGTGTGGCTGTCTACAAGTGATAATCCCAAACGCAAACTGAAATATTCATGGGAACTGCTTGAGGTTGATCTGGGCTGTGGTCCACATTTAGTCGGCATCAACACCAATCTTCCCAACAAAATTGTAGCCGATGCCATTGCAGATAGCCGAATACCTGAGCTTGCCGGATACAGCTCCCTGCGCCGCGAGGTCAAATACGGCAAAAACAGCCGCATTGATATTTTGTTGCAGGAGGAGAACCGACCCGATTGCTATGTGGAGATAAAGAATGTTCATCTGATGCGTAAAGCCGGACTTGCCGAGTTCCCCGATTCGGTGACTACGCGCGGCAAAAAACACTTGATAGAACTTGCAGCTTACGCCCAACAGGGCTATCGCTGTGTCATGTTCTATCTCATTCAGCGTACCGATGCGGAGACTTTCAGCCTTGCGCGCGATATTGATAATGATTATGCGCATACTTTTGATGACGCAATAAAGTCAGGTGTTGAGGCATATGCCTATTCCTGTACAATCTCGCCCGAGGGAATTGATATCGACGCACCCATTCCCATGACCTGATATTAGAGGATATCCAATTGAGTTATATTGATGCAGCACTGGCACCGCAGCGCAACACCGGCCAGATTAAAATCCACGGCCCCCAGGCTTTTGCTGGCATGTTAAAAGCTGGTCAACTGGCCGCTGAAGCGCTCGATATGCTGGCACCTTACGTCGTGCCGGGTGTCACCACCAAAAGACTGGATGATCTGGCCTATCAGTTCGCCTGTGATCACAATGCCTATCCCGCCACTTTGTTTTATATGGGATTCCCGGCCTCGATCTGCACATCAATCAATCATGTAGTCTGTCACGGTATTCCCGGATCAAAAGTTCTGAAAGAAGGCGATATAGTCAATATCGACATCACACTGGTGGTTGACGGCTGGCATGGTGATACCAGCCGCATGTATCCGGTCGGCAAGATCAACCGCAAGGCAGAACGCCTGATAGAAGTCACATACACATCCTTGATGAAGGGGCTGGAGGTCATCAAACCCGGTGCATTTACCGGTGATATCGGTGCTGCTATTCAGGAGTATGCCGAGGCTGAACGCACAAGCGTGGTTCGTGATTTTTGTGGCCACGGGCTTGGGAAATTGTTTCATGACGTGCCCAACATTTTGCATTATGGCCGCAAGGGCGAAGGCTTTGAGCTGCGCCAGGGCATGCTGTTTACGGTGGAACCCATGCTCAACACCGGCAAACCGCAAGTCAAGGTTCTTGGCGATGGCTGGACCGCGGTTACGCGTGACAAATCGCTGTCGGCCCAGTTTGAGCATACCATCGGTGTCAGTGCCACCGGCTGCGATATATTCACAATATCCCCAAAAGGCCTGCATAAACCGCCATACATTGTGACGGATTAGGGGGCTTCTGCTAGGTTTGTACAATGAACGATTGCGGGCCAGATAACACACCCCCTAAACCGCATTACAGTGGCCACCGCGAGCGCTTGCGTGAGCGGTTCCGTAAAGGCGGCAGCGATGCCCTGCCCGATTATGAGTTGCTGGAGCTGATATTGTTCCGCGCCCTGCCCAGGCGGGATACCAAGCCATTGGCAAAATTATTAATCGAACGGTTTGGCAGCTTTGCCGAGGTTATTTCCGCTAATCCTGAAAGGTTGAAGGAAATCAAAGGCATTGGCGAAAATGTCGTCACCGAGATCAAACTTGTACACGCGGCTGCCTTGCGTCTTTCTCAAGGAGAAATCATGCAGCGCCCGGCCCTGTCGTCATGGTCATTGTTGATTGATTACTGCCGGGCCAGCATGGCATTTAATGAAAAAGAACAGTTCAGGATATTGTTTCTGGACAAGAAAAATATACTGATTGCTGATGAGGTTCAACAAGAAGGCACTGTCGATCATACCCCGGTCTATACCCGCGAAGTGGTCAAACGTGCGCTCGAATTAGCTGCTTCCAGCATCATTCTCGTACACAATCACCCCTCGGGCGATCCAACACCGTCACAACCCGATATAATTATGACACAGAAAATTATCGAAGCGGCGGAAAAACTGAACATAAAAATTCACGACCACATCATTGTCGGCAAACAGGGCCACGCCAGTTTTCGTGGCCTGGGTTTGATCTGATGCCTATCGCGTCCTTTCAAAGCCACCCAATCCGTCATCCTCGGGCTTGACCCGGGGATCCATAGCGTTGAGCTTTCGAAAACCACGATACTGTCTTGTGGCCGAGAAAATTGAGTAATGGATTCCCGGGTCAAGCCCGAGGATGACGGAGAAGGACGTTTTTTCTTACCAATTTTAGTCGAACGTGTTTTAGAGCACGTCTCAGATATCGAGAACGCAGATGTCTTCGTTTTTGTATTTGATGCGGGCAATTTGCCGCAAAGAGGATTCAACCGTGGCTTTGAGCATGTCAAAATCAACCGGTTTGGTAAGATAGTTGTCCGCCCCCTCTTTCAAACCGTCTATCACGTGTTCTTCATCTGCCAGGGCGGAAAGAAAAATGAATGGCATATCAGCCATCAATTTGTATTTACCGCGAATTTCTTGCAGCAACTGAAAACCATCCATTTGCGGCATTGTAATGTCGCATATAACGAGATCTGGTTTGTGTCCAAGGATCATTTCCAGCCCTTTGGCGCCATCATCGGCTACCAGAACGTCGTAACCGGAATCTTCCAGTTCTTCAACAATGTCTTCCCGAACCAAAAGTTCATCTTCAATACACAGAATGGTTGGCATATTTTCTGCTCCTTTGTAGCGCTGAATTCAAAGTACATTCAAAATGGTTACTATAAAATGTAGATATTTTGGACGACCCAAATTTTCAAGCGGCCTCATCGCTTTTGGCAGCAATTTCTTCAGGCCCGTCTATAGGCAAGCGTACTGTGAAGGTGCTTCCTTTGTTAATGATGCTTTCCAGAGTTATCGATCCATCATGCAACTCAATCAGGATCTTAATCAGATTGAGACCGATACCGGACCCCGCTATGCCGGTTGCGGTTCTGGCGCGGAAAAATCGTTCAAACACGCGTGGTAAATCTTCTTCATCAATACCAAGCCCTTGATCACAGACGCTCAGCACCACCTCGTCGCCTTCGCAGTAAGCCCGCACATTAATATCCGGTGCGTTGGGCGAATATTTAACGGCATTTGACAGCAAATTGGAGAATATCTGCTCCAAAGACCCGGGGTCGGCCTGGATTGTTGCCGGCAGGTCGGAAACATCGCAGGAAATATTGTGCGACCCGGTCAACTCCATCTGGCGCTGACATGCGTCATTTAACTGCTGGGCTATATCACACGGCTCGACATTTATAGACAGCCTGCCAATATCCAGGCTCGCCGCCGTCAAGGTGCTTTCCATCACTCTGGTCATGCGTTCAACAGCACCTCTTATTTTTACGGCGCGTTTGGTAATTTCGACAGAATTGTCAAATTTTTCAGCACGGCGTTCCAGGCGCTGGAGGGCGTTGAGCTCTCTTTCCTTGGTTAATGCCTGTCGCAGGTCTTCGTAGGCTTTACGAACCTGGGCAGAGAGTTTTGCGGTCTCATTTTCCGCCTGCTTTTTTGCCTCTGAAAGCATGGACCTTCGTTCACTTCCGCGCAGGTTTTCTGCTTTAACTGACACGATGCGGGCCTGTTGCTGCATGAAATAGGCAATGCTGCCCCACAAAAACAGGAACGCGACAAGGGCCAAAGCACCCGCTTCGAGACGTAGTTTTTTAAAAAACCCACTGGTTGGCACATCAATAACGTAGGCGCTCGTCACCGAGCCGGTTATGCCGCTTTTCCCGGCAATCAGCACCGGTTCGATGGTTCGCAGTATCTCTTTACCAACCCCACCAACATACCCACTCCAGATTTCGGGGGATTGCTCAGTCGACATTCGGGTAATAATTTTGGTAATCTGCTCATCAGGTGGATTGGGTCTTACCGCCGATCCAGCCAGCTTAATAATTTTGATGCGGATACCATAATCAACAGAATTTACTTTATCAAAAAGCCTCAGGGATGATTTCCTGAATGCATCTGGCATGGGCAGATGCTGTTTATTGTCCAATGTTCTTTGCTGCGAATATATCGAAACAAATGCCGTGACAAGTTCGAGTAGTGTTTTTTTGTTTTCACTAATTCTCTGGCTGAATTTATAGCTGGATGTATAATAATAGCCGCTGCTGAGCACGCTTGCGAAAACTATCGCCAGTAGAATATACGACACGTTATTCGCAGACCACCAGGACAGGAAGACCTGTTTCATGTTCTTTGATGGAGGGTTTTTATTCTGCTCGGTTGTATTCATCGGGCGCTGACAATTCCATAAAATTATTCACTGCACGTTAAGGTGGTATTTTTATTTTTTAAACTTTAAGTATTAATTTTAACTAAACACACCTTTTGCGCCACATTTATGTGACACTGTATTTTTCTGTAAAACTCAATTCTGGTCCTCCTGACGAAAATGAAAAAACTGATACGCCGATTGATTTTGGGTTTCGTGATTTTTTTCCTGAGCCCGCTGGCTGTCTACGCTGTGGTCTATTGGCAAAATCCGTGGCCCGACAACTGGAGTGTGGCTGATTGGTCGAGCGCTGGTATCCTGCCCGATGCGCAGCAAAGCACCGAGGCGACTGTGAAGATTTTTTCGGCGCGCACCGGACGCTGGAAAGGAATACTCGCAGTTCATACCTGGCTGGTGCTGAAACGCCGCTCGGAAGCGCGATACCATCGCTTTGAAGTGGTGGGCTGGGGTAGTCCGGTGCGGCAGGATAATTATCCTGCTGACGGTTACTGGTATTCGTCAAAGCCCGAACTGCAGTTTGAAGTCTCCGGTCCACAAGCTCAGGCACTGATTCCCAAAATAGAAACCGCAATCCGTAATTATCCGTACTTTGAATACGGCAGCTATCGGTTGTGGCCCGGGCCCAACTCCAATTCCTTTATCGCTCATGTGATAAGAAGTGTACCTGAACTGCAAACCACCCTGCCCCCCACCGCCATGGGAAAAGACTTTATCGGCTATGACACCTGGATCTCACCAACGCCGAGCAACACCGGCTGGCAAGTCTCATTAGGAGGCTATGCAGGCATCAGTCTGGCGGCGGTTGAGGGGTTTGAAATAAACATCCTGGGACTGGTAGCGGGAATAGACTTTCTCAATCCCGCGATCAAACTGCCCGGCTTCGGCAGAATTGGCAGCTCAAAAGTGACGACACCGGGGTCAACGATCAGTTTCATTCAAAAAACAGGCTACTGATCGCCCCTGCCCTGTGGTCTCAAGTGCCGGTGCTGATTTGGCGCATGGCTCGAAGGCTTTGGGGCAGCGGGGGTGGAAGTGGCAACCTGATGGCGGATTTATCGGCGATGGTACTTCGCCTTTGATGGGGGCGAAGGTTGCGTGGCGGTTTTCCAGGCGAGGCACCTCGCGCAACAGGGCATCGGTATAGGGATGGGAAGGATTTTCGAACAAGGCTTCGGTGGTGGCTGTTTCGACAATGCGCCCCAGATACATAATCGCGATGTGATCGCTGATGTGTTCAATAACGCCGAGATCATGGCTGATAAAAAGATAGGTGAGTTTGAATTCCTGGCGCAGCTCCATAAACAGATTTAGTACCTGCGCTTGTATCGACACATCCAATGCGGCTACCGATTCATCACACACGATAAATTCAGGTTTGACCGCCAAAGCACGCGCAATACCGATGCGCTGGCGCTGGCCACCGGAAAACTGGTGCGGGTAGCGGCGCTTGAAGCTGGGGTCGAGGCCACATTTAATCATGATATCGTCAAGGTAATCATCACGTTCATTTTTCGAAATAATACCGTGCACCACCGGTGCTTCACCGATGATGTCTTCAACTCGCATTCGCGGGTTAAGCGACGCAAAAGGATCCTGAAAGATCATCTGAATTTTAAGAGCGGTTTGTTGTGCCTGTTCCGGTGGCATCAAAGCAACATCTTCACCACGGTAAAACACCTGACCTTCGGTTGCTTCAAGAATACCGGCGACGATGCGTCCCAGCGTTGACTTGCCACAGCCACTTTCGCCAGCGAGACCGACAACCTGACCTTCTTCGATTTTCAGGGAGACATTATCTACGGCATGGACGGTTTCTTCGTGAATATCAGCGCCCAGGCGTTCTGCCATGCGACCGGCAAAATCAAGACTTTTGACGAACCTTTTGGAGATGTTACGCAGCTCCAGAATAGGTGGGGTCGAGGAGGTTTTGACCATCATTCACCCCCTCCCCCGTAAGGATGAAAACACCGCACTTCACGGCCCGGCTGTGGCTGTTGCGGCTCGGGCATAACAAGACACGTATCCGTGGCACGCTCGCACCTTTGGCGAAAAGCGCAACCCGGTGCTAGTTTTAGCAGCGACGGCGTCATGCCGGGTATCTGGTAGAGCGGCATCCCGCGCTTGTTGCGGCTGGGCACCGAACCTATGAGCCCATAGGTGTAGGGGTGGCGCGGGTCATCAAGCACTTCATCGATGTCTCCCTTTTCAACAATCCGGCCTGCATACATAACACAAATACGGCTGGCCAGTCCGGCAACGACCGTCAAGTCGTGGGTAATCCAGATCATCGCGGTACCGGTTTCGCGACACAGTTTTTGTGCTTCAAACAGAATTTGCGCCTGAATGGTAACGTCAAGTGCGGTTGTTGGTTCATCGGCGATGATCAGATCGGGTTTGTTCAACAAGGCGATGGCGATGGCGACGCGCTGGCGCATGCCGCCGGAAAACTGGTGCGGATAGGATTTCAAACGTTGATCGGGCGAAGAAATACCCACCTGCCCAAGCGCATCACGCGCCCGTTGGCGAGCATCTTCTTTACTAATTTTTTCATGCGCCAGAATTGCTTCGGTCATTTGCGTATCGATGCGCAACACCGGATTCAGCGTCATCATCGGGTCCTGGAAAATCAGGGCTATTTTTTTACCCCGAATATCGCGCATCTCAGCTTCCGGCAACTTGACCAGATCAGTGCCGTTGAACATTATGCGGCCACCGGCAATTCTGCCGGGTGGATCAATCAGGCCCATGATCGAAAACCCGGTGACGGATTTGCCCGACCCGCTTTCCCCCACCAGCCCGATAATCTCACCTTTTTTAACATCAAAGTTAATGCCGTCGACAGCTTTAACCGCCCCTTCGCGGGTGTAAAAATAGGTCTGGAGGTCTTCAACCTGCAGGGTTAATTCGGATTGGCTCACCTCATCATCCTTATTTCTGCAATCGCGGGTTCATGACGTCGCGCAATTGATCTCCAACCAGATTGATGGAAACAATGGTGACCAGCAGGGCTATACCGGGGAAAAAGCTGATCCAGTATTTACCGCTCAACATGTATTCAAAGCCATTGGCGATCAGCAGGCCCAAAGACGGCTCGGTTACTGGCAGGCCGATACCGAGAAAGGACAGGGTTGCCTCCAAAGATATGGCGTGGGCCACCTGTACCGTCACCACCACTATCAATGGTGGCATGCAGTTGGGAAGAAGATGGCGGAATACGATGCGCTTATGGTTTAAGGCCAGACACCGCGCAGCCTCCATATATTCCTTGGAGCGCTCAACCAGAGCCGTGCCGCGCACGGTGCGGGCATAATACGCCCATTGTACCGCCACCAGAGCGATGATGATTTTATCCACGCCCTTGCCCAAAATGGCCAGCAACACTAACGCTACGAGCACGGCTGGAAACGACAGTTGAATATCGACAATGCGCATGATGATACTGTCGACGCGGCCACCAAAATATGCCGCAAGCAGGCCGAAAGAACTGCCAATAAACAGTGCGATGAAAGCGCTCATGGCACCGACACCCAGAGAAGTCCTGAGGCCATAGAAAATACCGCTCAACATGTCGCGGCCCTGATCGTCGGAACCGAGCCAGAAAGTAAAGCCCGCGCCGCCAACCTCTCCCGGCGGCAGGCGGCCATCCATAATATCCAGTTGCCCCAGATCATAGGGGTTCTGGGATGACAATAGCGGGGCAAAGATGGCAATGAGGATAATTACAACGATTGTGCACAGACCGGCAACGGCAATTTTGCTCTGAGCAAAGTCAGAGATAAACCGGCGCAACAGGGTTTCTTCTTTAATGATTTCCACGCCTACCGTCATGATTTGAGGTCTCCCAGCCTGACGCGTGGATCGAGCAGGGAGTAAATCACATCCACCACGAGATTAATGACAATGAACATGGTAACGGTCATCAACAGGTAAGCGACTATGACCGGGCGATCGAGAACATTGATCGAATCAATAATCAGTTTTCCCATGCCCGGCCAGGCAAATATTGTTTCGGTGACGACGGAAAAGGCGATGACATTGCCCAACTCGAGCCCGAGCACCGTTACCACCGGTATCATAATGTTTTTAAATACATGAACCAGGATGACGCGGGCGTTTGACAGACCTTTGGCCTTGGCGAATTTTACATAATCCATCAACATGGCTTCGCGCGTGCCCGCACGGGCCAGACGAATGGTCAGTGACAGTTTGAACAAAGCCAGATTAATCGCCGGCAACAAAAGATGCGACAGACCATTCAGGGTAAGGAAGCTGACGGGTACGCCAAACAGATCAACGGTCTCGCCGCGACCGGAAGCTGGCAGCCAGCCAAGATAGACCGCAAACAGCAATATCATCATCAAGCCGACCCAGAACGTCGGCAGACTGAAACCAAGTATGGACCCGGTCATGATGGTGCGCCCGATCCAGCTGCCGGGCTTAAGACCGGCAATCATTCCTAAGGGCAGGCCCATGAAAATTGCCAGGAACATGGCAAATGCTGCCAGCTCCAGCGTTGCGGGCATGCGTTGCCAGATCAGTTGCAGGGCGGGGATGTTAAAGACAAACGAGCGGCCGAGATCGCCTTGCAAGGCATTAACCAGGAAAATCCAGTATTGCTCCCACATTGGTTTATCGAGACCAAGGGCTTTGATTGCACGCTCGATCTCAGCTTGGTCCGCATCAGGATTTATCAATATGTCGACCGGGTTGCCGATGGCAAAAACACCAACGAAAACCAGCAGTGACATCACCAGCAGAACGAGACCGCTCTGCATCAACCGCCTGATCAAAAATGCAACCAAACCAGCCTCCCCGCCCGTGGATGATCAAATATTTTCGTCGTCATCCTCGGGCCTGACCCGGGGATCCATACCGCTGAGCTTTCAAAACAAAGAAAGTGCTTCCAAGTTGAGAGCATTGAGGAATGGATCCTCGGGTCAAGCCCGAGGATGACGACGGTGGTGGCGGGAGCGAACCGGTTAAAGTTCGCCCCTTTTGCTACACATGCCTAGTTGGCGGTTTTCACACCAACAGCAAGCGTTTGTTCATCGGTACGGGCATCATACTTCAGACCTTTGCGCGTGGCCCAGGTATTGACCTGGAAATGCAGCGGAATGATACCGAGGTTGTTGATGCCGATTTCGGTGGCCTTGATGAGCAGATCACCGTGCTTTTTACGGTCAACTGTTGCCAGCGCTTCTTCAAGTGCTGCATCCAGTTCGGCATTGGAGAAACGACCGCGGTTCGATGAGCCAAAGCCTTTGGACTTGTCATAGGTGTGCAGCAAAGACCCCAGAGGCGAAGACGGCTCACCCGAACCAGCTCCCCAGCCGACCAGCATAAGCGAGAACTCCAGTTTTGAGCCACGCGGAAAGAAAACATTCTTGGGCATGGTGTCAACTTTGGTCTTGATGCCGATACGGGTCAACATCTGCGCAATTGCCTGAACAATCTTGGCATCATTGACGTAGCGGTTGTTGGGCCCTTGAATGGTGAGGCCAAAGCCATCACCCCAGCCTGCTTCTTTCAGCAGGGCTTTGGCGCCTTCGGGATCATAAGGCTCAACTTTAAGGTTGGGGCTAATGGCAAAGAAACCATCCGGCAGCAGCTGCCCGGCAGGAATGGCGACACCTTCCATCACTTTTTCCACAATGCCTTTACGGTTTATGGCCTTGGAAATGGCTTTGCGCACGCGCAAATCTTTCAACGGGTTTTTATCCATCGGTTTGCCGTTGATATCGGTAACAAATGGAGATTTGTCACGCGCTGTATCAATATGCAGGTAGATGACGCGGTTTGAAACCGTCTGGGAAATTGACACTTTGTCGTTTTTCTTCAGGGTTTCAATGTCGGCAGTCGGTACAAAGTCGATCATGTCGACGTCACCGGCGAGAAGCGCTGCAACGCGCGATGAATTGTTCGACAATGGCTTGACGATGATATCACTCCACTCAGGCTTGTTACCCCAGTAGTTTTCATTGCGCTTGTAGACAATGCGGTCACCGGGAACCCATTCAACGGACTTGAAAGGTCCGGTACCATTCATGGCCTTGCCGGAATTATAATCAGCTGTGGTTGCACCGCTTCCGGTTTTTTTGGAAATGATACCAAATGTGCTCATGTAGGTTGGCATCAGCGGGAACGGTTTTGCTGTCTTCATGCGGATTGTTAAAGCATCGACGACTTCAACACCAGTGACCTGCTTGATATAGCGGCCAAGCGATGAAGGGCTGTTGGGTACATTGGGAGCGCGGCCGATGGTAAAGGCGACATCATCGGCTGTGAAATCCGAGCCATCATGCCATTTGACACCACTGCGCAGCTTGAATTCCCAGGTCAGGTCATCGACGTTTTTCCATGACACAGCGAGACCGGGTTTAAGATTCTGTTTTGAATCCTGCAATATGAGCCGGTCAAACACATAGAGTGCCATCATATTGTTGGGGGTTAAGTTGTGATAATGCGGGTCCATCGAGCTCGGTTCGCTTTTGAGCCCGATTTTCAGTGTCTGCGCATAGGCTGTTCCGGCAAAAACCAGAGAAACAGCAAGCGCCAAACCAATCAGCAATTTCTGCTTAAACATTTAGTCCTCCCTAATATTGGTACTACAGATTATTGTTGCGACACGGTCGGAATTTCCCGCATGATGTCGTTCGCGTCGGTATTTTTGCATTAATTGCGCAGTTGCGCAAAGCGTTAGTGGCTTGGCTCACAGGTTATGCATTTTTCCCCAACCCGCACCGTGCCATTCAGTATCTTCATCCATCGGATAAACAGGGCGCGGCAGGTTTTTAAATTTCAATCGTGAAAACACCGGTGTGGTCAGCCCGTCTGCATCAACTTCATAGATTTGCCCGTCGGTAAAAAACTCGTCAAAGCCCGCCCTGAAGTGGCCGCGCGATTTCACCACAACTGCTTTGTACGAAGCGATATCAAACCCGAAGTGTTCAAAAAATCCGGGATCAGCGCACTGTGTACGATAGCTGATGACAACCATGTGGATGCCGTTGACGCGAATAGCCGCAGATGCGCCAAGCTTTACGGTGCGCCCGGCATAAAGCCCGCGCCTGCCCTCGACCAGCCCGTCCGACAGCTTCAGCACTTTGATGCTCAGGGATAATCGATTGGCGTTTACATCGTCACATTGACGATTAAAGACAGCCTCAAATTCCGCCCCCTCGCCTTGCTCATGGCATTGTTGCGCCAGATCGGCATCAATAAACAATCCAAACAGAACTTTTTTGACTCCAGCGGCCAACAATGCCTCGAGAATTTCTGTGGTATTGCCACGCCCGCCGCCACCGGGATTATCCCCCATATCGCCGAGCAGAACATTTGGCCCCTCACTTGTCGCCAATTCAATTGCACGTTCAACCGAGGTCAGTTCTTTTTTAAATCCGGTCCGATTGGCCCAGGTCCATTGGGCCAGATCGTGGACAATCCGTTTGGCCTTGCTGCTATCGCCAAAAGCAGAAATTGTAATGCCATTGTAACTGGTGTCGGAAAAGGCAAAACCACCGGCAACGCATACCGCGGGAACATCTTTGGTCTGTGCGGCCTTACTGTTTTCCACCAGTTGGGCAAAAATACCGCCATCATTGGTCAACAGGCTGATTGTCGGGGCAACAATGGGTAGCCTGACACAGGCGCTGTCGAGTTTTTCGCCGCTGTCCATCAACCGCCACAACAATTGCGCACCTTCGCGTGCACACGGTGCCTGATCAATATGAGGATTGGTGCGGTAGGGTATTATTGCATCGGCGTTTTCAACCATGGTTTCAGAGATATTGGCGTGCAAATCTATGGTCGCCACAATAGGGACATCGGGACCAAGTAGCGCCCTCACCTCGAGATATAATGTACCATCGGGATCATGGTCACCAGTGGCTGTCATGGCACCATGGCTGCAAATGTAGACACCTGAAAGTCCGCGTGCGCCTCTCAAGCACTCCAGCGTCTGGCTTAAAAACCGGGCGAAGAACATTTGATCAGCCGGACCTCCCGGTGAGGTTGCGGTGACAATCACCGGCACCGGTTGCCACTCTCCCAGCCTATTAATTTCATCAATGAAGGCAGGTACTTCCTGCGGCATGGCGGGGGCGTCTTTTTGTGCTTCGGTTAAAATATCAGCGCCTTCGAGATAACAGGATTGAAAAAAATCCTGGGCGGTGGTTGGCGGAGCAAACCTGTTGCTTTCAAGAGCAAGCCCGATGATGGCAATTCGTTTTATCGCAGGCATTATTTCCCAACTTTCATGTTTTCATGTATTGTTTTAGAGTCGAGTGTATAATCGATATTCAATAAACACTCCCTCCATAAAAAGCGCAACAGGAAGCACCGTTGACCACATCTCATATTATCAGTCGCAATATTATTAACGACCTTATCGCCTTTGATACCACCAGCAGAGACAGCAACCTGAAACTGGTGAGCTATGTTACGGATTATCTTGACAGTCATGGCGTCGCCAGCGAGCTGCACTACAATGATGAGGGCACCAAGGCCAATCTGTATGCCACCATTGGACCGGATGTTGCCGGTGGCATTATCCTGTCCGGGCACACGGATGTGGTTCCGGTTGATGGCCAGAACTGGACTAGCGATCCTTTCGATGTGGTGGAAAAAGACGGCCGGTTAATTGGCCGTGGCACCTCGGACATGAAAAGCTTTTTGGGCGTGGTTCTTGGCTATGTACCGCTGTTTAAGGCGCAAGAACTTGTCACGCCCGTGCACATTGCTTTTTCTTATGATGAAGAAGTTGGCTGCCTCGGTGTGCGCGGACTGATTGATGCGCTCAACAAAAAGGGAAACAAACCGGCAATGTGTCTGGTTGGTGAGCCGACCGGTATGGAAGTGGTCATAAGTCACAAAGGCAAACGTGCTTATCAGGTCAGGGTCAAGGGCAAACCTGCCCACACCAGCCGCGCCCCTGAAGGGGTCAACGCCATTGAAAATGCAGCCCGGCTGATTGCCTTTATTGCCGACATGAACGCGAAGTTTGCCAGCGACGGCCCATTTGATGACATGTTCAACATCAGCCACACCACCTGTCTTACCAGCCTTATTCAAGGTGGCGTTGCGCAAAACATTGTTCCAGAAACCTGTGATTTCACATTCGAATTCAGATTTTTACCCGACCAGAACCCGGCTGATCTTCTGGCGCCGATACAGGAGTTTGCCAAAAATACGCTTGAAGCAGAAATGCGGAAAAATGCGCCTGATGCCAGGATTGAAATCATTGAGACCCTGGCCTACCCCGGCCTGAACACCTCGCCCGATGCTGATATCGTCAGCTTTGGCAAAGGCCTGTGCCAACGCAATACCCACGGCAAGGTGGATTTTGGTACTGAAGGTGGATTGTTTCAGCAGGATGGCGGTATTGAAACGATTGTCTGTGGCCCCGGCTACATTGCCCAAGCTCATACGCCCGACGAATTTATCGACATTGAGCAAATTGCCAAGTGTGAAGCCTTCATGCAGCGATTGCTGGAAGCGGTTCAAAAAGACTGAACTCGATTATTCGTTACTTAAATTTCTGGCATCAAAGCAGGTGTAATATTTATTCGGTAAGGCCCGGAATTTTTGTGCACAATCGTCAAAGCCGTATAATTCATCCAGTGACAGGTAATTGAGATAAGGCGAAATCGAGGTACGGTTGTCGCTATCCAGCATTTTGCCAAAGCGATCTATGGTGCCTGCCCGCTCTGGGTTTTGATCAATGAATGCGTTTTTTAACCTGTCGCCTTTGATATAATTATCCGGCAACTGGTCGAACGGTCCATCAAAATAATTGTTCAAAACAACATTGCGTTCGAATACGCCGACCAGAATAAGCCGGTCCAAAAAATGGTCCTGATAAAACACAAATCCGGTGCGTTGGGCCAGACGCAGGCGTGGATGTGTTTTTATCGATACTAAAACATCAGGAGTTTTATTTATCTCATTGAGAACATAAAGAAATCCCCTTGTTTCTTTCTTGTAAATCAAAAAGAATTGTGTGGCAGATTCATCAAAAACCGGCCCGATGTATTCCTCTCCAGCGGCCAGGGTTTCTGTTGGCGGCTGGACCCTGGATAAATCGTTTAATTTAAACAATACGCTGCGGTCGCGAAATGTAACCCGGTACCTGAGCCGACCCACAGCTACAATCGCTAATCCATCTTTTTGAGAGAATGTTTTTGATATCCCTGTTGGAGTGTCGCCCCATTCGGTATTGGCGCGGAAATAGGAAATGTGAATTTTACCGCTATCACGATCGGACGCATCCAGCCTGAGGTTTCCATTGTACTTCAGGCCACCCTGGTAAAAACTGAAATAATAGTAATTTTCGGTTGGGTAGACCACAACTTCATCAAGGAGAGAGTTTAGGATGTATGACATTACCGATGAAGCATCGCTAACGTTTAGTGATGCTGGAGATAGTAACTGTTCGACATAGGTTTGATTCGTCGACACCTGTGGCAAGGCTTCCTTGCCCACTACCGGCATCGTCACGAACACCAGAATCAACAGTGTCATCCGGTAAGTTTTTACACTAAAAAACGCCGGTTTTTTCCTGTTTTTTCGAGCAATAAACATGGCTATATTTTTCATTGATCATGACCTTTCCACAAATATCGCATTTGATGAAAAATTTACCAGAAAAACACCTTTGAACCTGTATTATAACGGCGAAACTTCAGTATTTAACATATTCACCGGGTGTTTGGGTCGGCTGGCTCAATTTCGGTGAATTCCGACATCTGAACATTGGGGATCAATAATGTTTAAAAAAATTTTACTAGCTGGCTGCATGGTAACCGGGTTTGCCAGCGCTGCTTTTGCCGGTGTTGATGACAGTGACATATTCAATGATATAACCGGCAGCAGTGCCAGTGTATCGCACTCCGGTGGCCTATTCACGCCAACGAGCGCTCGCTCCCGGGTCAGTTATTCCAGCAAGTACAGGCCTGGATCTGTAATTGTTGATACAAAAGCCAAGTATCTTTATCTGGTCGAAACAGGCGGCAAGGCCATGCGTTATGGTATCGGTACCGCGCGGCCAGGATTTGAATGGGGCGGTTCCATGAAGATTTCACGCAAAGCCAAATGGCCGAGCTGGACACCGACCGCCAACATGCGCAAACGCATACCAGGACTGCCGATTACCATGAAGGGCGGCATCACAAATCCGTTAGGTGCACGTGCGCTCTATCTTGGCACAACACTATATCGCATCCATGGCACCAACGAAGGCAGGACAATCGGCGGGGCAGTTTCAAGTGGCTGTATTCGCCTGCATAACAAGGATGTTGAGGATCTTTACGAGCGCGTAAAAGTCGGCACACGCGTGGTTGTTCTGCGCTAAATCCAACCTGTACAGCTTTACTGCGAATTAACGGCTGCTCATTCCGGGCAGCCGTTTTTGATTGGTGCAACCCTTGACGGTCAGCGCAAACATCTTTAGACCAGCACAGGTGATATTAAAAAAAAACCTGCCCGTTGGAAACGTTTACATTTTTTTTCGTGCCAGCGCGACAATCAACAACTTACCGGGAGACAATTCATGGCCGAACCGCATTTTCTTGTGCACAGTCCAAAAGATTCCGTCGGTGTTGTTGTCATTGAAGGTTTGAAGGCCGGCACCGAAATGCTGGGCCTGATTACCGAAGATGACACCACCTTCACCTTGAACACCAAACACGATATTCCTATTGGTCACAAAGTGGCTCTGGTGGATATCGCCAATGGCGACACCATCATCAAATATGGCCAGGACATTGGCAAAGCGGTGGCTGACATTGCCAAGGGCGAACACGCCCACGTCCATAACATTAAAACCAAACGCTGGTAGGAGACACTCATGAGTAATCAGACAATTTTTGGCTACCGGCGTGAAAACGGCCGTGTGGGTGTGCGCAACCATGTGGTGATTTTGCCGGTGGATGATATTTCCAATGCCGCGTGTGAAGCGGTTGCCAACAATATCAAAGGCACCATCGCCCTGCCCCATTCCTATGGACGTTTGCAGTTTGGCGAAGATCTTGATTTGCATTTCCGCACCATGATTGGCACTGGCGCCAACCCCAATGTGGCCGCTTGTATCGTTATTGGTATTGAACCTGAGTGGACCAAGAAAATCGTCGACGGCATAGCCAAAACCGGCAAGCCGGTCGAAGGCTTCTGGATTGAGCAGAATGGTGATTTGAACACCATTGCAACAGCCGGTCGCAAAGCCAAGGAATTCGTCCACTGGGCAACAGAGCTACAGCGCGAGGAATGCCCGATTGAAAACCTTTGGATTTCAACCAAATGCGGTGAATCCGATACCACTACCGGTCTGGGATCGTGCCCCACGGTTGGTAATATGTATGACAAATTACTGCCGCGCGGCATTTATGGCTGCTTTGGTGAAACGTCAGAAATTACCGGTGGCGAACACTTATGTGAGGCACGCGCTGCCACACCTGAGGTTGGCAAAAAATTCATGGCGACCTGGCAGGCCTATATGGATGATGTGATTGAGCCGTTTAAGGTTGATGACCTGTCCGACAGCCAGCCGACCAAAGGCAATATCGAAGGTGGCCTGACAACGATTGAGGAAAAGGCGCTTGGCAACCTCGAAAAAATCGGCCGTACGTCTACTTATATCGATGTGCTTGGACCTGCCGAAGAACCCGCCAAAGGTGCCGGACTTTATTATATGGATACATCGTCAGCGGCGGCTGAATGCGTTACCTTGATGGCAGCTGCCGGTTATGTGGTACACACGTTTCCTACCGGTCAGGGCAACATCATCGGCAATCCGATTATTCCGGTAATTAAAATCTCGGCCAATCCGCGCACCGTCCGCACCATGTCGGAACACATTGATGTGGATGTATCGGGCATTCTGCGCCGCGACCTGACCATTGATTCAGCGGGCGACAATCTGATTGAGATGATCAGACGCACTGCCAATGGCCGCAGCACCGCGGCTGAAGCGCTTGGGCACAGAGAATTTGTCATGACCAAACTCTATCGCAGCGCATGAGCGAAACAATCACCCTTAACCCCGGCGAACTTGAAACCCTTGTTCGCCGGGCTCTTGTTGCCAGTAACACAAGCGAAAACACTGCTGGCAGCGTTGCCCGGGCTTTGGTGACTGCTGAATGTGCCGGACAAAAAGGTCACGGTATTTCCCGCGTGGCGAGTTATTCGGCTCAGGCCCGCAGCGGCAAAGTGGATGGTCACGCAACACCAACATTGACGGCGGTGAAAACTGCAACAGTGCACATTGATGCCAACCACGGGTTTGCCTATCCCGCGATTGATTTGGCAATTGAAACCCTGCCCGCGTTGACCCGGGAACATGGTTTAAGTGCTGTCGGCATCAATCACTCCCATCATTCGGGCCAGGCTGGTTATCATGTGGAAAGACTGGCGCAGCAAGGCGTTATTGCCATGATGTTTGGCAACTCGCCTCAGGCCATTGCGCCGTGGGGTTCGACCACTCCGGTCTATGGCACTAATCCGCTGGCCTTTGCTGCACCGCGCAAGGATGCATCCCCACTGGTTGTGGATCTGTCTTTGACCAAAGTGGCACGCGGCAAAATAATGGTTGCTGCCAAAAACGATGAGGCTATTCCCCAAGGCTGGGCGCTTGGCCCCGATGGAGAACCCACAACTGACCCACACCTTGCCCTGAAGGGTACTATGTTACCGATTGGGGATGCCAAGGGTGCGGCTCTGGCGATGGTGTTCGAAATTCTGGCCGTTGCTCTTACCGGGGCAAATTTCGGTTATGAAGCCAGTTCGTTCTTTGAAGCTGAAGGTGACAGGCCCGGTGTCGGGCAAATCCTCATTGCCTTTGCGACAGACGGTATTCGTGACGAGGGCGTTTTTGCTGACCGGCTCGAGGCACTGCTTGGTCTTGTGGCTTCTCAAGAAGGGGTGCGCCTGCCTGGAACGCGTTCGCAAGCGCTAAAACAAGTAGCATTGAAAGATGGTGTGACGGTTTCGCGGGCTATTCTGGCGGATGTGCAAAAAATTGCTTCTTCTCTCTGATCGGGCTTGCTAAAATAGCTACTATGACACTCTCCCCGGAAAATAATCTCTACACCCACCTGCGGCGCGGTTTTGGCATAGATAATGCGCCTTGTCTGATCCTGCCCGATAATTCAGTCATCACCTATGGTGAGGCACGCAAAAGAATTGGGCAATACGCTACTGCCCTGAAACAACTCGGCCTCAAACGCCAGGACCGGGTGAGCGTACAGGCCGAAAAATCAATCGAAAGTCTGTTTTTATACCTCGGCGTCATTCAGGCCGGGGGGACGTATAATCCCCTCAACACTGCCTACACGCAATCCGAGCTGGAATATTTCATCTCAGATGCACACCCCCATGTGGTGGTCTGTGATCCAAAGACTGAAACCGGTACAAAAGAAATTTCTTCAAGATATAACGTCAAACATGTTTTGTGTCTTGATAACGAAGGTGCGGGGTCAGCTTGTGATCTGGCCAGCGGCGCTGAAAGCAGCGATGATATTGTCGCGGCGAATGAAGATGATGTGGCCGCAATCATTTACACATCAGGAACAACAGGGCGCTCCAAAGGGGCGATGCTGAGCCACAACAACCTTATTTCCAACGCCCGGGTATTGCATGAGTACTGGCAGTTTGTGCCTGGAGACGTGCTGTTACATGCGCTGCCGATCTATCACGTTCACGGGCTGTTTGTAGCCTGCCACTGCGCATTGCTGAATGGCTCACCGATGTATTTTATGGCCAAGTTTGAGATCGGCAAAGTGCTGGAGCGTCTGGCCACATCAACGGTTATGATGGGAGTGCCGACATTTTACACAAGGCTTTTGAGCGATGACAGGTTCACTAAAGAGCTTTGCGCCAACATGCGGTTGTTTATCTCAGGCTCAGCACCGCTGCTGGCCGAGACCCACATCGAATTCGAACAGCGCACCGGCCATCGTATCCTGGAGCGCTATGGCATGACCGAAGCCGGTATGGTCACCTCCAACCCGTACCGTGGTGAGCGTGTGGCTGGAACAGTAGGCTTTGCCCTGCCCGGTGTTGAGGCGCGCATTGCTGATGAGAATGGTAAAATACTCAAAGCCGGTGACATTGGAGTGCTGGAGATCAAAGGGCCTAACGTCTTCAAGGGCTATCGCAATATGCCGGAAAAAACAGCCGAGGAATTTCGCGCCGATGGCTACTTCATCACCGGCGATATCGCCACTATGGATGAGGACGGCAGGGTGTCGATTGTCGGGCGCAACAAAGACTTGATCATTTCCGGCGGGCTTAATATTTATCCCAAAGAGATCGAAACCGAAATTGATGACCTCGACGGTGTCACCGAATCTGCCATCATCGGAGTACCTCATCCCGATTTTGGTGAAAGTGTTGTCGCCGTGGTTGTCGCCAAACCGGGATGCGAGCTTTTGCAAAACGATATCGTTGATCCTCTTAACGGCAGACTTGCGCGCTTCAAACTGCCAAAACGCGTATTTTTCGTTGACGAACTGCCGCGCAATACCATGGGCAAGGTGCAGAAAAATATATTGCGCGAACAACATAAAGACCTGTTTTTAATACAAAGTTCCTAATTCGATAGTGAGTAATGGAGAATTAGGAATATTCCTCCTTCGTTGTCCCGGGGATCCATTCCTCAATACTTTCGGCCAAAAGACAGTTTTATTGTATTCGTACGTGTAGCGGTATGGATCCCCGGGACAAGCCCGGGGATGACGAAGGAGGGTTGATCTATGGAAGCGGTGTTTGGCATCTCCTGGCAGATTGCGGCACTGGTTGGCGCTACCTTCTTTTTTGGTGGCCTGATCAAGGGCATCATCGGCATTGCGTTGCCGATCATTTCATTCGGCGTTTTATCTTCTGTTTTACCGGTACCGGTGGTGCTTGGCTATATGGCCATACCGTTGATTATCACCAATCTGACGCAAACACTTCAGGCGGGAAACCCAGCTGTCCCCGCCAAACGCTTCTGGCCGGTTATTGTGCCTCTGGTCGCAGGGATTTTGATAAGTGCGCGTCTGGTGACAGATTTTGATCCGCGCTTTGTCTATGGTCTTATAGGTGTCACCGTGGTTGTCTTCAGCACTATCAGCTTGTTGCAGCCGGAATTTCGATTGTCACGTGATTACGAAAAACCGGCGGGGTTTTTTGCCGGTGCGCTGGGCGGTTTTCTCGGTGGCATCTCGACAATCTGGGGCCCGCCAATCACCATGTATCTGGTTGCGCTCAAGCTCGACAAGGATGAAATGATCCGCAGTATCGGATTAATCTGGCTGTGCGCCTCAGTGCCAATGATACTGGCATATATCGCCTATGATATCCTCAATGAAGACACCTGGAGGATTTCTGCTGCTGCCACATTGCCAGCTGTAGCGGGCTTTTACATCGGTGCTTATGTACGCCAGTTTATCGGGCAAAAAGTCTTTCGCACCGCAATCCTGTTATTCCTGATTATCATCGGCCTCAATTTATTACGCCGCGCTGTGTTTTAAACTGCTATGATGGTTTCAATCTTCAAAATTTGAAAGACGATCATCATGTTTGATATGACCGCCTATGCTCAACTCAGGGTTTTGCTCTCGGAGCTTGATAAAATCGAAGATACGCTGATGCCAAACGAGCTTGAAATGTTGCACTCGATCAAGGCCAAATACACCGATCCGCAATCACCCGACCCGTTTGATTCAACCGCACTCAATGTCATTTTGCGTAATGTTGAGGTACGCAAAGGCTTTAAAATTGATCCCGAAAAAGACACAGGACGGGTTATAAATCTGCCCACAGCTGATGATAGTGATGACGATTGATTTAATACGTTTCGCATTTAATGCCCCCCTCTCTTCGTCATCCTCGGGCTTGACCCGAGGATGACGAAGAGAGGGGGGTGTGAATCTATACAAAAGCGAAACGCTCTAGCCGTCCATCTGGTAGCCCGGGGTTGATTTCGACAAAGCCACTTCTTCATCATCCATGTCTTCGGCAATTGTCTCGAACAAAGGTGTGGTCATATAGCGTTCACCGGTATCGGGCAACATGCACAGAATGACCGAACCCGGTTCGGCTTTTTCAGCAATTTTCATCGCCACCGCAAATGTTGCGCCACCGGAAATCCCGGTCAGGATACCTTCGTTGCGAGCAAGCTTCTGTGCCCATTCAACACCTTCGCCACCGGCAATCGGTATCAGTTCATCATAGTTGTTGTTATCAAGGGTTTCCTGCAAAACCAGCGGAATAAAATCCGGGCTCCAGCCTTGTATGGGGTGAGGTTCAAAGGCTGAATGACTGCTTGCCGGTGCACCTCTGTCATTGCGCTCCTGCTCATTGCCACTGCCAATGAGTTGCGCATTCGCAGGCTCGCACAGGATGATTTTTGTTTCGGGTCGTTCTTTGCGCAAAACCCTGGCAACACCGGTTACGGTACCGCCGGTGCCAAACCCGGTAACAAAATAATCCAGACGGTCGCCAGCAAAATCGGCGATAATCTCAGGCCCCGTTGTGCTTTCATGAATATCGGCATTGGCGGCGGTTTCAAACTGACTGGCGAGAAACCAGCCGTTGGCCTCAGCCAGTTCAACTGCTTTTTGATACATGCCAAAGCCCTTTTGCGCCCGTGGTGTCAACACCACTTTAGCGCCCAGTATCCGCATCAACTTGCGCCGCTCAATCGAAAAACTGTCAGCCATGGTGACCACCAGCGGATAACCCTTTTGCGCACACACCATTGCCAGACCAATGCCGGTGTTGCCGCTGGTTGCTTCAACCACGGTCTGGCCCGGTTTGAGGCTGCCATTGCGCTCGCCTTCTTCGATGATGTTGAGGGCAAGACGGTCCTTTACCGAACCTGCGGGATTAAAAAATTCCGCCTTGACGTAAAGCCTCACTCCTTCGGGTGCGAGATTGTTGATCCGGACACAGGGCGTATCGCCCACAGTATCCAAAATGCTGTCGAACAATTTACCGCGTCCATCACTTGTACGTATTTTGGCTTGAGAGCTCATATTCTTCATCCTTGTTAATCTATCGACAGCCCCTGAATTCGATTATCGTATCAGTGGTTTCATCACTACTGAAAGTCTCGACTTTGCGCTGCACTTACAAAAAATTCGAAAGCATGGCAAAACCGATAAGAAACAGTATGCACGAAAGGGAAATTCATATGAAACTTTTTAACCCAAACATTCCTCTGGGAATTGTTCTGGTAAATTTATTGGGAATTTTACCTGCCGTTTACGTTACGCTCCCCCTTCCCGCTCTGGCCTTTCCCTGCAACAAGGCGGCAACGAAAACAGAACTGGCGATTTGCGCCACCCCGAAAGTAAAACAGGTGGATGCTGCCATGGAAAGAGCCTATTTCACCTTCAGGGACAATTTGGTGCAAAGGTCTGTTGCACTTTTAAAAACCAGCCAGCGAAACTGGTTGAAATATCGTGATTTCCTGTGTCAGGCAGAGCCAAACTGCCTACTTGATGAAACCCGGAACCGGGCTGCGACACTTGCTGAAATTTCCAGCTATCAACCTGCCATGGTGCCTGTTTTCAGGTGGCAGCCAGGTGGGGAAAACTCCTATTTTATCAGGTTTTCCGGTTTGAAATTCGCTTATTCCGACACCACAGATCAATCCGCGGGCCGGTCTGCCTTTAACCGCGCGATTGACAGAGCAATTGCCGAAGCACCCTGGGGAGAAACAACCGACGATCAAACGATTGGTTCGTGGGAGCGGGAGACCGATTTGAGAGTAAGCCGACTGACTGCCCGAATGATCTCCGCCACCGCCACAACTTATGACTATTCCGACGGTGCCCATCCCAACAGCTGGTCGCGATCCATAAACATCAATCTGCAAACCGGCAGGCCAATGAAAACCGGAGACTTGTTTTCTGATACGTCAATAAAATCCCTGATTTCTAAATGCAGCGACATGATTGTTGAAACCAAAGCGGGGAGATTTGACAGTAGCATCGAAGATGCCCGCGTCGATTTGGAACAATCCTATCCCGGCGCGGTAAAATCACATGTTTTGGATATGTCCAAGTGGCGCTTCACCAAAAAAGGCGCTGTCATAGGTTTCGACCCCTACGCCATTGGACCCTATGTAGAGGGGCCGTATTCCTGCGAATTTTCGACGAAATATATCATGGATCTGGCCAGTAATCCGGGACTATTGCAAAGATGAGGGAATAACTCCCGTCGTCAGGCAATACCGTCCAGGCGCTCGCGCAAAACATCCACCGCCCCTGCCGGTGTGTCGAGCACGCTAACGCCTGCGGCTTCGAGGGCATCGCGTTTTGATTTGTATGTACCTTTGTTGCCGACGACGATGGCTCCGGCGTGACCCATTTTTTTGCCTGCCGGTGCAGCGCCGCCAGCAATAAAGGCGATGACCGGCTTCGCCATGGAGGCGGCATATTGGGCTGCTTCTTCCTCCATGGTTCCACCGATTTCCCCCACCATGACGATGGCTTTGGTTTGCGGCAACTGATCCAGCGCCATCAATGCATCGCGGGCGGTGGTACCGATGATGGGATCACCACCAATACCGATGAAGGCAGATTGACCAAACCCGGCGGAAACCACATTGAGGCAGAACAGGGTGCCAAGACTGCCGCTGCGCGACAAAATACCTATGTGGCCTTTTTTGAAAATCTTGCTGTTAAACGCGGGCATAAAGCCCAAAAAACCTTCGTCAGGTGTGACGCAGCCAGCGGTGTTGGGGCCGAGAATCTGGACACCGCGCTCTTTGGCTGCCGACATAATGTACATGACGTCGCGCACCGGAATATGCTCGGTTAAAATGCATACGCCTTTAGCACCAGCTTCAATCGCATCAAGGGCAGCACCCTTGACCAGCATCGGCGGGATAAAGAGAACCGAATAATCAAATCCCACCTGCTCCATCGCTTCAACAGCACTTGCTGTTACCGGCACACCGCAATGAATTGTTCCGGCTTTTTTAGGATTAACACCGGCGACAACATTGGTGCCGTATTCCTGCATGCGTTCGGTCCAGAACGTACCTTGCCTTCCGGTAATTCCCTGAACCAGCACTTTATCGGATGAGCGAATAATCATTGCCTTGCTGCCTCCACTGCGGCCTTGCTGGCGCTGTCCATATCGCTAAAGGGTTCCATGTCCATACGCTGTTTCAACATGGCCACGGCCTCGACATCACCGGTGCCATGGATGGAGAAAAAAACCGGGATTTCGGGTTTAAGTTCAAGCCAGGCATCAATGATACCTTGCGTCATCACATCACAGCGGGCAAAGGCACCACAGAAATTTACCACCAGGCTTTTGACCGACGGGTTAGACAATACCAGTTCCAAAGCCGGTTTGGCTTTGGTATAGGCATCGCCGCCGATTTCGAGAAAATTTGCCGGCCTGCCACCATAGAAGCTGACCACGTCCATGGTGGTCATGGTAAGACCTGCGCCATTGGCAATAATGCCAACGTCGCCATCAAGCTCGATATACTTGAGGCCAAGTTCCACCCCACGCACTTCCAGTTGGCTCAGTTTTTCCCCAGACCCCGAGGCTGCGATTTCCGGCTGGCGCGCAATGGCGCTGTCATCCATTGAAAATTTGCAATCCAGTGCGATTATTTGATCATCACGGGTGACAACAAGCGGATTAACTTCAACCAGCTCTGCATCGTAACGGGTAAAAACCTCATAGAGACGGCACAATGTTTGCGCTATTTCCGGTTCAGCCTCGCCCAGTTCAGCTAAAGACAACATTTGCCGGACATCGGCAATCGCTGCGCCGTGATTTATATCGATTTCCAATTGCAGAAGTTTTTCGGGCGTATTTGCAGCCACTTCTTCAATATCCATTCCGCCTTCGGTGGAGAACAGCATCAACGCTCCCTTGCTGATGGCATTGGTGAGGACGGCTGCATAATATTCTGCTTTTATCGCGACCTGTTGCTCAATCAAAACCGTATCAACCGTGTGACCGGCGATTTCCATACCTATAATATCGCGAGCAGCGGTGGCGGCGGCGTCTGCCCCGTCGACCAATTTAATACCACCGGCTTTGCCACGCTTTCCGGTCGGCACTTGCGCTTTGACCACACAAGGCCCAAGCGTTTGCGCGATTTCAGCCGCGTGCTCGGGATTTGTCGCCAGGTGTCCCTCTGGTGTGGCAATACCAACTTCGCGCAGAAGTGGTTTGGCGGCATGTTCGGCAAAATTCATTGCGCTCTCTTTTTCTTGTTTTGCGCCCTATCCCATTAAGGTTGCGACCTTCAGTCACATTAAAATTCTGTAGTACGGGAGATAGAAAACATCAAGCAGTTGTTGCATATTTCAGCATGCTGTTCTAAATACCAATACAAATGCAGAAAAACGTCGGAAATAATAATAATGACAAATATCGACAAAACGCTCACCAAGGGATTGGCCATACTCGAAAAAATGTCGCAAATGGATCGTCCCGTCGGCGTCAGCGAGCTTGCCAATTCTAACAACCTGACCAAAAGCAATGTGCACCGCTTGTTGCAGTCGTTAAAAACCCTTGGATATATTCGGCAATGCGCTACGTCTCCGGCTTATGAACTGACGCCAAAAATGTGGGAAATCGGCAGTGCGTACTTATCGCACACAAATATTCACGCAGCGGCCTTCGACGACATGCACTCACTCGGGCGGGCATCCAGGGAGACCATCCACCTCTCCATCCTTGATCACCAGGATATCATTTACATTGGTAAAATTGACAGTCGCCTACCAATCCAGGCCTACTCGCAGTTGGGCGCACGCGCTCCTATACATGCTGTGGCAACCGGCAAGGCAATTCTGGCCCATCAAACTACCCAGGCGCTTGACAAAATCCTGCCCGAACGGCTGGAAGCCTACACCACGACAACGACAATCAGCAAAGAACAACTCCTGGAAGAGCTGGAGCAGGTCTCGACCAAAGGCTATGCCATAAATATGGGAGAATGGCGCACGGGTGTAAATGGAGTGGCAGCCCCCATCTGGGATGCAACACGCGAGGTCTGTGCCGGAATTGGCATTACCGGTCCAGCCGAACGTCTGGATCATGCGTCGTTAATGGAATTTGCCCCTATAGTCGTGCGGGCAGCGAAAAATATATCGAGAAAAATCGGCTATATCAAACCCCGCTTTAAAAGAACACCTAAAACAAGCTGAAAAAAATGCTGAGCACCGCGCCCTTTGAAGTTCCTGACAGTGTTTTGAAAAAAGCTCAAAACCTGACACCTTGCGCCATGGCTATTGCCGGGGCAGATCATGAAGTCGCTCTGGATAGCGCACTGGCCTGCCAAAAAGCCAGGCTGATAGAGCCTGTGCTTATCGGCAGCAGGGATAAAATCACAGCTTTGCTCAACGCCCGCAATGTGGGTGTTTCAACCTTTCAAATTATCGATGCAGCAGACGAAAAGGCATGCGCCGAGATAGCCGTCAAACTCGCATTTGACGGCGAAGTGTCGTCCTTGATGAAGGGACAGATACATACCGATACGTTGCTGCGAGCTGTTTTAAATAAGGAATTTGGTCTTACCACCGGCACCCGTTTGAGCCATGTTTTTCACATGACCATGCCCGGCTCGGACAAAACACTGCTGATTACGGATGCCGCCATCAATATAGCGCCCGACGTTGAAACAATGCTCCATATTGTCCGCAATGCGGTAAAACTCGCCCATGGTCTCGGACTTGATGACCCAAAGGTTGCCATGCTGTCGGCAAGCGAAAGTGTCCTTGACGCCATGCCGTCGAGCGGGCGAGCGGCCGAAGTGGTCAAGCGGACTGAAGCAGAAATTGCCGGGGCCACTGTTGGCGGACCGTTCGCCTTCGACAACGCTATATCGCCGCAAGCAGCCGCCCTCAAGAACATCACCCATCCGGTTGCCGGACATGCCGACATTGTCGTGGTTCCCAATATAGAAACCGGTAATGCGATGTTCAAAATGATGGTCTATTTCAATAGTGCCTGTGCCGCCGGGCTGGTTATGGGCGCAAAAGTTCCGATCGTGCTGACTTCGCGCGCCGACCCGCCGCAAGCCAGAATAACAGCGGCGGCACTGGCGATGATAATCTCCGGTCAAGATGAACTGCGCTAACAGCCGGTGAATTGCGACGCCACACTCCTGCCGCAAACCAAATTCATTTTAGGTTTTCTGGTTAATTTAAGTGACCGACCGCTTAGCTACCGCAATCGATACACAGGAGTTGAGCCATGTCCAAAAAACCAATCATCCAGTCACCAGATCTCGCCCGTGCGCCCTCACGGCGGGCGATTGTTCTGTCGCTGGCCAGCGCCACTGTCGCCAGCCTGTCGCCATGGGCGGTACAGGCCATGAGCAATGATACTACAGGGATACTGATTGAGCCAGCCTCCGGTAACACCGTCAGAGTGGATATGAATAACGCTCTGCAGTTCGTTCCCGATAACATCACCATCAAAATCGGCACCACGGTGGAATGGCATAATCTCGAATCATACCCCCATTCCGTCACCGCTGATCCGGCACTGGTGCAGAACCCGGCCAATTCAAAACTGCCACCAGGTGCCAAAGCCTTTAACTCCGGTCGTATTAATGGTGGCAAGTCCTGGCGCCACACCTTCACAGTTGCCGGTGCCTATCACTATTTCTGCATCCCGCATGAAGGTGCGGGCATGCTCGGCACCATAATTGTCAGTTAAGAAACAAATCTGCAATGCTACAATTGACCGGCCACCGGTCTTTCACACGTTGGATAAATGGCGTAAAAGAATATTTCCCGTTTCAACAAATCTCATCGTCAACAGTATTACCGGGGAACAATGAATGACATTTTCGATAGTGGCAAAATGTGCCCGTAGTGGTCAGTTTGGTGTTGCGATTTCATCTTCCAGCTTGTGTGTTGCAGCACGATGTGCGTTCGTGCGCGCTCAGGTTGGAGCGGTAGCCTCACAGAACATCACCGATCCGCGCCTGGGCACTCTGGCGCTTGATTTGATGGCGGGAGGCAAATCCGCGTCACAGGCAAGAGATGAAATTATTCGAACAGCCGCCAATATAGATTACCGCCAATTGCTGATTATCGATCGTCTTGGACAGGTTGCGCAATTTTCCGGCAGCGAAACTTTGGGGATCAATCATCTGGCGCAAAGCGACCATGCAATTGCTGCCGGAAACCTTTTAAAATCAACCAAAGTCCCTGAGGCAATGATTGACGGTTTTCTTGAAACCGGGAGCGAACATCTAGGGACACGGCTGATTGCAGCCCTGAATGCCGGGCTAAAAGCCGGTGGGGAAGCCGGTCCGTTATCTTCTGCCGGAATGTTGATTGCCGACACTCAGGATTGGCCTCTGGCGGATTTGCGTGTGGATCAATCGGATGATCCAATTGGTGATCTGAGCGCTCTTTGGCTAGACTGGGAGCCGGAAATGGAAGCTTATGTCACGCGTGCTATTGCACCTGACCAGGCGCCTTCCTATGGCGTTCCGGGGGACGAATGAGTTCCTATATGCGCGGCAGCATATAGTTAGGCCTGATACCGCAAGCTGCAAAATATTTATGAGGGTCGGCACCGGCGAAAAAACCATCCTGAGTGGTGAGAACTGTGGTGAAACCTGCGGCAGCACCACCGATAATATCTGTATGCAGGCTGTCGCCGACCATTAAAACCCGCGCTGGATCAATCGCACCCAGAACCTGTTGGATACGCTGTTTTGCCTGTTCAAAAACCTGAGCATGGGGTTTGCCGAAATTTTGTGGCTCAACGCCGGTTGTCTCGTGCAGCAACCAGGCAAAATATCCCGGCTCAGTTGACATGTAACTCCCGCGCGGGGCCACCAGATCAGGATTACCCACCAGCACCGGCCGCATTTTGGCAAGCAGTGCATCCTGCAAAAGTCTGTGGTGCGCAGGTTGCGCATCATGGGTACTCAACAGGATAAACCCATCAGCCTTCGAGTAGGTTTCGGGGTTATCGCCAAGGTATTCAAATTCAATGCCGAGTGTTTGGCAATTGGAGTGGGCGGGAGCTGTGATACCCCAGAGCATGTGGCGATCGAAAGATTGTAGTCCGAATTTGAGAGCGGAACGGCTGGAGATGACATCATCACTGTCGATGTCAAAACCAAAACCCTGAACCTTTGCCACCGCACCGGGTTGATCCAGCGTTGCGCCATTGGTCAAAACGATGATGTGTTTGCCTGATTGGCGCAAAGCCTCAACGGTATCAGCAACACCGGGGATAGCGCCCTCACCCACATTGAGAACGCCGAATGAATCAAGAACGGCCACATCAAATTGATCAGCGATATCCATCAGGCCCGAAATCTCGTCTGTGGCGACCGGAAACTCAGCCTTCGGCATAAAGCGTCGGGCTTTTTCATACAGGTCAAAGGCTTGCGTTAAAGACAGGGTATCGGTCATGGTCTAAATGATGGCGCCACGCACTCTGGCTGAGACCCACTCGGAGATGATCACCGTCACCAGAATAACCAGCAGGATCATCGATACCTGCGTCCAGGCCAGCGTATTGATGGAGCCATTCAGTTCCAGTCCGATGCCACCAGCACCCACCAGCCCCAAAATAGTCGATTCACGAATATTGATATCCCAGCGAAAGACGCCGACACCGGCGAAGGTTGGCAATACCTGCGGCACAATGCCATAAAGCATCTGCTGCGCCCGGCTCGCTCCGGTGGCTTCAATGGCTTCAACTTGAGTATGATCGATTTCTTCAATGCCTTCGTACAACAGCTTGGCACAAAACCCGATTGACCTGAGGCCGATGGCGATTGTCCCGGCCAACACACCGGGGCCGACAATAAGCACCAGGATCAAGCCCCAGACCAATGAATTGACTGAGCGTGAAGACACGATGATAAACAGCGCCACAGCGCGAACCAGGGGATGGGGGGTTGTGTTTTTTGCAGCGGCAAAGGCTACCGGAATGGCTATAATCAGCGCTATCACTGTGCCCAGAGTGGCAATATTGAGTGTATCCCACACCGGGCGCCACAATTCATTCATATAGGACCATTTTGGCGGGATCATGCGGGTGCCAATATCAGCTGCCTGCCGGGGAGCGTCCTCGACAAAAAACCAAATGGTTTTTTCAGAAATCAACTGCCATGCATAGGTTGCAATCGCGATGCCAACCAACCATCCCAGCCAAATCAAGAGTTGTTTTTTGGTGGCACGACGACGCCACATCGGTCCATCACTGGTTTCAATCAATGGCATATTACTGCACCCACTTTCTCAAATAACCCGAGGCGTATTCCAGCACCATAACAATGCCAATGATAATCAATAGGATTGCAGCAGCGGTATCAAACTCATAGCGGTCAAACGCAGTATTCAAGGTAGCCCCGATACCGCCGCCGCCAACGATGCCGACAACGGCTGATTCGCGAAAATTGATGTCCAGACGATAGACCGAAAGCCCGATCATGCGTGGCATAACTTGTGGTTGAATGGCGTAATTGACCCACTGGAACCATGATGCCCCGGTGGCCTTGATCGCTTCGGCTTGTGAAGCGCTCATGTTTTCGATGTCTTCCGCCAACAGCTTGGCAAAAAACCCAATGGTTCCTATTGAAAGTGCAATAAAGCCTGCAAAGGGTCCAAAGCCAAAAAGTTTAACGGCAAAGATCGCCAGAATAACTTCGGGAAATGTCCGCGAGCCAGCGACAATAGAACGGCACGCCAGGTAAACCCATTTGGGGGCAAGGTTACTGGCCGCGCCCAGGCCAACGGGGACCGAAAGGGCAATTCCTGCCACCGTGGCAATAATAGCCATCCACATGCTTTCCAGAATGCCATCCCACACCACATTGCGGCTATCAGAGAAATCAGGTGGAAAAAATGCCGCGATAAAGCGTTGGCCGCGAGGTAACCCTTCCCAGACCCTGCCCCAGTTGACGTCCATTGTTCCCAATGCCAGAGCCAGATAAATGGCAAAACCCAGTATCAGCCCCCAGCGCAATGTGGGGTTGGTAATCAGGGGTGGTTTTTTCCATTTAGCGGGATAGGTAATGCCAACACCACTGGAGCCGGGATTTGCGGCAGAGGTATCACTCATGATCAGCTTTCCCCGCTGGCGACTATAGTCTTTTGTTCAGGTTTGGTGGGGGAAGATATGGCGTCAATCTCTTCGCCAATTTCGTCCTCATCTTCATCCTCAACCTTTTCGATGGTTGCTTCCCAATCTTCTTCACCGTAAATTCTCGTCAACACTTCCGGTGTCAGGCCATCAGGTGGTCCGTCATAGACGACATTTCCCAATTCCAGTCCAACCACACGCTGGGAATACATCTGGGCCAGCAGCACATCATGAATGTTGATAATTGCAGCCAACCCGCGTTCGGCGCACAATTCATTGATAAGTCGCATGATCTGGCGCGACGTCTTGGGATCGAGGCTCGCCGTAGGTTCATCCACCAATAGCAAATCGGGATTCTGTATCAACGCCCGGCAAATGCCAACGCGCTGGCGCTGACCACCGGAAAGTTGGTCAGCACGCTTGTCAGCCATATGCATAAGCCCGACACGGTCGAGTAGCCGGTAGGCTTCCTGAATATCTTTTTTAGGAAATTTACGTGTCCAGCTGGTCCAAAAACCGACGTATCCCAGGCGACCGGAAAGTACGTTTTCCATCACTGTCAGGCGCTCTACCAAAGCGTACTCCTGAAAGATCATGCCCATTTTACGCCGGGCGCGGCGCAAGGCACCTGAACCCAGTTTGGTCAACTCCAGATCACCCAGAAATACTTTACCCTTGGTAGGTTCCACCAGCCGGTTTACACATCTGATGAGTGTGGATTTCCCCGCTCCTGAAGGGCCGATTAGCGCCATCACCTGGCCATTGGGTACGACCAGATTGATGTCGGTCAACGCCTGATCCCCGGTCTTGTATCGTTTGCTCAATCCCTCAAGACGCAGCATGTGCCCTCCCACCAATTTTTCGTGCTAATTTATGTAGCTCACCAATAACAGCTGGTTCACCACCTAATGCAGTGAACCAGCTGGTTAATTAATGAAGCAGACGTATTACTTACAGTCGTAACTTACGCCATTTGCTTTGTCGATCTGGCGAATAACCGACCAGTCGAATTTGTGTGTGATGCCAATAAAGCGATCAGCTTTCTTGAACTCTTTTTTGAAGTTATCATCCCACTTGTAGGTCCAGAACGCCTGCTTGATCTTGGCAGCCAGGGCCGGATCAATATTGTAGGCGATACCATAGCCTGTGGTCGGGAAAGTTTGCGACTTGTAGATTGTGCGGATTTTTCCTGCTTCAATAATACCACCACGACGAATCATGCGTTGCAGTACCGAGTTGGCAATAGCTGCAACTTCATAATCACCATTGTAAACACCAAGAATGGAATTATCGTGTTTACCGGAGAATACCGGGGTGAAATCCTTTTTCGCCACGAGACCGAATTCACCTTTCAAAATCGCTGAAGGCGCTTTGAAACCGGAATTGGAAGTTGGCGAGGTAAAGGCCATTGTCTTGCCTTTGATGTCGGCAGGGGACTGCATTTTGGAATCTGCGGGAACAATGATTTCCATCTCGTAGCCGAAGGATCCATCGTTCTTGGCCATCATGCCAAAAGGTACAAATCCGGCACAGCTGACGGCGATTGGATTGGAGCCCGTGTTAAATCCGGCAACATGCAAACGGCCCGAACGCATGGCTTCCAATTGTGCTGCATTTGATTGAACAGGGAAAAATACGACTTTTTTGCCAGTGACTTTAGACATGTGTTTGACAAATCCATCCCAGATGCTGGCATAAACAGCAGGATCTTCAACCGGTGTATAGGTGAAGATAATGGTATCCGGGTTGATCCAGTCTTTTGGATCAAGCGGCAAATCCGCAGTCTGATCAAAATTCCGGTCGCAATAAGCCTTGTCCAGCGTACCACGGTTGCACTCCGCTGTCTGGGCAGATGCACCATCGATACTCAAAATCGGTGCTCCCGTCCCCAACACACTAAAGGCAATGGCGGCAGCCGCACCAAGCAGCATATTTTTAAGTGACATTTTTCTCTCCCTAATAAGTTATCTATATCGACTAGCATTTATCCATGTTTATGACAATCAAATTTCCTCACGGGTGTGACCATCACAAGGAACTTCAAGGTGAGTCTTGTTGTGGATTAATGTTGGAAAAATGCGGTGTAGACGGGCATTTGTCACAATTGTTACAAATTTTGTGCGGGTGAAAGATTTCTTTCAAAATCGGTCATTCAATCAGAATTGCCCGGAAATCATTGACGTTGGTCAGCGTCGGCCCGGTAATGATCAAATCTTCCAAAGTCGCAAAAAAACCATAGCCATCATTGCGGCTCAAATAGGCACCGGCATCAAGTCCTGCCAGACATGCCCGCCGGTGGCTATCCGGGTTAATATAGGCACCGGCGTTATCTTCGGAACCATCAATGCCATCGGTATCACAGGCGACAGCATAAATACGCGGGGTATCTTTAATTTCATGCAAAAGTGCCAGTAAAAATTCAGCGTTGCGGCCCCCACGGCCCCCGCCCTTTACCGTGACGGTGGTTTCTCCGCCCGAAAGCAGAACACAAGGTGCAGGTGCAGGTTGATTAAATTTTGCCACCTGACGCGCGATACCGGCCATAACGATGGCGACTTCGCGGGCTTCGCCTTCTATACTATCCCCAAGAATTATCGGCGTTATGCCTCTGGTTTTTGCAAATTCCGCTGCGGCATTGAGCGATATCTGTGGTGTGGCGATCATTTCAAACCGGTTATCACCAAACCTTGCATCATCAGGCGCCGGTGTTTTTCCGGCATCACTTTGAAGATGCACCCTCACCGGCTCAGGTACTTCGATGGCGTATTTATCCAAAATCGCAACAGCCTCGGCAACTGTGGTTTTATCACCGAGACTGGGGCCCGAGCCGATGGTGGCGGGGTCATCTCCGGGTATGTCCGAGATTGCCAGGGTGATAACAGAAGCCGGGTAAGCAGCCACCGCCAGTCGACCGCCTTTTATGGCGGAGAGGTGTTTGCGCACGCAATTCATTTCGGTGATATCGGCACCGGATTTAAGCAATGCTTTGTTAATCGACTGTTTGTGGCTTAAATCCAGGTCCCCACCAGGAAGCGACAATAAAGAAGAGGCTCCGCCCGACATCAGGCACAAAACCAAGTCCCCCTGGCGCGCACTGCAGGCCAGTTCAAATATGCGTTTGGCGGCATCCACACCGGCAACATCAGGCACCGGGTGGGCAGCCTCAACCACTTCAATGTGGTCAAGAGCAGCGCCATGATCATAGCGGGTGACGACCAGGCCCTCAACGTCGTTTCCCCAGGCATTTTCCACAGCCTTTGCCATTGAGGCCGCAGCTTTTCCCGCACCCAGAACGATTGTGCGGCCTGCGGGTTTTGGTGGCAGGAAGGGGGCAAGACAATGAAGCGGATCAGCAGCCTTTACGCTTGCCTGAAATAAGGCCTCAAGAAATTCGCGTTGGTTTTTCGGCATTTAGAAGTGCTCTAATTCAACGTTAAAGGGTGGTTTTTGGGAATTCGTCCGCCCATGGCATGGGTAATCCGAACCGCTGCTTCAACCACATTGGCACCCAGTATCTGGATCCTGTCATCCTTAAGGCGTGCAGTGGGGCCGGACAGAGAAACACCCGCCAGCGGCATACCATTTTCGTCAAAGATAACACTGGCGACACAACGCAGACCGACACCATTTTCCTCGTCATCAAAGGAATATCCACGGACGCGAATTTTCTCCAGATCTTCACGCAGTTTTGCCGGCGTATCAATGGTTGTGGAGGTAATGCGTTGCAGACCGCGTGCGTGTAAAATTGAATTGACCTCGCGGTCTGAAATCCACGCCAGCAAGGCTTTGCCAATGCCTGAACAATGCATCGGCACGCGACCACCGGGACGCGTTATTGCCCGCATCAATTTCAAACACTCAACCTGAGCAAGATAGATAACTTCACCATGATCAAAGATACCAAGATTTACCGTCTCGCCGCTGGTCTCCATCAAACGGCGCATCAAAGGTCGCGACAATGACACCAGATCGCGGGTTTTGAGGAAGGCATTACCGGTCTGAAACGCCTGAACGCCAACATTCCACACCCGCCGTTCGGCATCAAAGGCAACATATCTTTCGTTTTGTAGCGTGGTCAGCAATCTGTGGGTGGTGGAAGGGGCAAGACCCACTGTCAACGCCAGATCACTGAGTGAAAAACCACCGTCAGAGTCAGCCAGGGTATTGAGAATACTGAGTGCGCGTGACAGAGATTGAACCTGACCAGTCCGGTCTTTTTTGGCCGGCTTGGGCTTTGCACCGCGCAACTCGTCGTCCAGCATGATATTGTCTGGCATAGGAAATTCCCTACTGTTGATTGGGCTCAATTCATCCGGTCACACGAATAGAAGGTTTTTCCTGAAATTGCAAATACCATGAAAAAAACGTCGATTATTCGATGTTTTATTGGGCTTTGCCAGTTTCCATGTACTGGAAACACATCTCAAAAACATCAACAAACCTCAAGTCATGACGGAAGATTTGACCAGATTGACCATGGTGGCATGGGCCGGGCCGTCACCGATATTTGTAATTCTGTGCGGAAGATCGCCACGGTAACGCAAGGTTTCGCCCTGCTTGATGGTGTTACTGTCGCCGTCAACCCAGACTTCCAGCTCTCCTTGCAATACGGAAAGGTTTTCAACCGAGCCTTTGGGGTGGGGATCTGATTCGAGCACGCCGCCAGCTTGCGCCTTGAAATCATACCATTGCACCCAATCCACGGTTTTGAGCCAGCCAATGATTGCCATGGTGCATAATCCATCTTCGCTGGTCAGCACCGGAATGGCGGAAACGCTGCTTTTTTCGATAATATTTGAATGTTCTTCGGAGGTTAAAACCTGATCAATCGTCGTATCAAGCGCTTTGCTCAGACGCCACACCGTGGCCAGAGTGGGGTTGGTCTCGTTGCGCTCTATTTGCGAGATAATTGACTTGGCGACGCCCGATTGATCGGACAATTCTCCCAGCGACAGATTGTAGGCTTTTCGCAGCCGCTGAATGGTTTTACCCAGCTCCGGTGAATAGGCGCCCTCGCCATCACTTTTCTTTGAGGAAGCATTTTTTCGCCTTGGTGGTCTTGACATTCACTATGTCCTTTATAAAATACTAATTGTTCTTTTTGTAGTACGGTATTAATTATCTTGTTTTATCTCCTTGTTTTAAAGGGTTTCCGGATTTGATAATTAACGATCCTAGTGCCGAAAGCAGCGAAGACATACGTATTGTTCTGTAAAATGAACATTAATTCGATTAACCAGACTTTGGAGTGAGCAGTATAGCAATGAGTGGAGAGATTGTCAGCATAGAGGAATACACAGCCCGGGCAAATTGCACCCGGAGTTGCGATATCGCTATTATCGGGGCGGGACCGGTTGGCCTGTTCGCCGTGTTTCAGGCGGGGCTGCTGGGGCTGAAATGCATTCTTGTAGATGCGCTTGAACGACCCGGAGGCCAATGCAGCGAACTCTACCCGGAAAAACCCATATATGACATTCCGGCCTATCCGGTCATCAGCGGTCAGGAACTCACTGACAGGTTGATGGAACAGATCAAGCCGTTTGCACCTGAATTTCTGTATTCACAGCAGGTTGCCAGTCTGTCCAAGACCAGCGAAGGCACTTTTGAACTGGTGACCACACAGGGGATTTCGATTTCAGCGCCAGCCGTGTTTATCGCCGCCGGGGCAGGTAGTTTTGTGCCGCGCAAGCCCAAAGTGGAAAATCTTGCAGCCTTTGAAGAAAAATCGTTCTTCTATGCCGTGCGCAACCGCAACACTTTTCTCAATCGCGATGTGGTGATCTTTGGCGGTGGCGATAGTGCGCTTGACTGGACATTAGATATTTTACCTCAGGTGAAATCACTGACGCTGGTTCATCGCCGCGACAAGTTTCGTGCCGCCCCTGCGTCCATCGAAGCCATGCGCAAGGCAGTAGAGGACAAGCGCCTGCGTCTGGTGTTCGGCCAGCTGAATGGGCTTGCTGGAGGAGATGGCGAGCTGGAAACAATATCTGTCAAAACATCTGACGGCACAATTGAGGACTTAAAAGCCGACCGGGCGCTGGCTTTCTTTGGTCTCAATATCGAATTGGGACCGATTGCTGAATGGGGCCTCAATCTCAACTCAAAACTGATTGAGGTTGACACCGAAAGGTTTGAGACATCGACACCGGGGATTTTCGCCATTGGCGATATCAACTGGTATCCGGGCAAGCTCAAACTCATTTTATCGGGCTTTCACGAAAGCGCTCTGGCGGCACAAGCTGCGTTTAAAATTGCGCGGCCTGATGAAAAACTGGTGTTTCGCTACACCACATCATCCAGCGACCTGCACGAAAAACTTGGAGTGGCCTGATGGGTTATATTCACGTGACAGACAGACACGGCAAGACCCACAACCTTGAAGCGGTTGAAGGCTGGCGGGTGATGGAGATTATCCGCGAACACGGGCTGCCAATCGAAGCCGTATGCGGCGGTGCGTGTGAATGTGCAACCTGCCATGTTTATGTAGCACCTGAGTGGCAGGAAAAGCTGTTTCCCGCCCGCGAAGACGAAGAGGACATGCTCGATGAGTTGCCCGAAATCAGCCAGACATCGCGTTTGAGCTGCCAGATCATCTGGAGCCAAGAACTCAATGGTCTGCAATTGACACTGGCGGGGGGATAGATGCGCTATTTTCCCATCTTTATCGACACGCTCAATCAAAAGGTTGTTGTCATCGGTGGCGGCGAAACAGCGACGCAGAAGGTTCGTCTGCTGCTGAAAACCGATGCCCGGGTGATTGTCATTGCTCCAGTGCTGACAGCGGAGTTGAAAGGGTTTGCGGCAGCTGACAGGATCACGACTATTAATCGCAACTTCAAACCCTCTGATCTGAATTCGGCGCGATTGATTTATGCGGCCACCGGCAACAGAGTTGTGGATTATGCGGTATCCGATACAGCCCACAAGTTAAATATTCCGGTTAATGTGGTCGACAGACCGGACGCGTGCAGTTTCATCACCCCGGCGATTGTCGATCGCTCTCCGGTGGTTATTGCTATTTCCACTGAAGGGGCAGCACCGGTTCTGGCGCGGGAGATAAAATCAAAACTCGAAGCCACGTTGCCGATGAACTTTGGCGCCCTTGCCCGGTTTGCGGCAAAGTTACGCCCGATTGTTGCCCGACATATCCAAAACACCGGTACCAGACGCCAGTTCTGGCAACGTTTTTTCAAAGGCCCTGCACGCAATCTCATATTGCAAGGCCGCGAGAATGACGCCTGGAAGGTTAGCGGCAAAGAAATCGCGGCCAGCCTTGAAGACACCAATGCCACCGGCCGGGTGTCGCTGGTTGGCGTTGGCCCCGGCGATCCTGATCTTTTGACACTCAAGGCGCAAAGGTTGCTGCAGGAAGCAGATGTCATTGTTCTTGATGGTCTGGTCAATGCTGAAATTCTGGAATTTTCCCGACGCGATGCCCGCAGGATATATGTCGGCAAAACAGCGGACAAGGCCTCTATCAGACAAAGTCGGATCATTGCGGTAGTAGCGCAAGAAGCGCTGGCGGGCTCAAACGTGGTGCGTCTGCAGGGCGGCGATGATCTTCATTTCGCCCGCGATATTGAAGCACTGAAACCATTGTCTCAACTGGGAATTGAAACAGAGGTTGTTCCCGGTGTGGGGTCGCAACCGCTCGGTTCAATTAAAATGCAATCAACCAGGTTACGCACGCAAGCTGTGACTACAGAAGGATAAAATCAATGCAAATCTTAACCGCCAATCGTCTTGTAGATGGTGATGTTGTTTTCCTGACCGGGAACTATGACTGGTCAATTGAAATCAATGATGCCAGCATAGCCCGGGACCAGACAGAGGCTTGCCGATTGGAAGATATCGGAACCAAAGCCGATAAGTCTGCTCATGTTGTCGGCTGTTATCTGGTTGATGTGGTAATTGTTGAAGGCAGGATCGAAGCCACTCATTACCGTGAAATCATGCGCACCAAAGGTCCGACAGTGCGCGGCGATCTTGGCAAGCAGGCCAATGTCTATGGCTCCGGCGGTTTACGCAGCGGCCAAAGCCCCCTCGCCGCTCAAAATCACCATGAGGTCCAACAGGAGTTCGCCCATGTATCGTTATGATGAGTTTGACGCAACTTTTGTGCGCCAGCGCGTCGCGCAATTTCGCGAACAAGTTGCCCGTCGCCTCGAAGGTGGACTGAGCGAAGACGAGTTCAAACCTCTGCGCCTGATGAACGGGCTCTACCTCCAGCTGCATGCCTATATGCTGCGCGTGGCCATTCCCTATGGCACCCTATCATCACGACAAATGCACAAGCTTGCTGATATTTCGGTCAAGTACGACAAAGGCTACGGCCACTTCACCACGCGCCAGAATATTCAGTTCAACTGGCCCGAATTAAAAGACGTACCCGATCTTCTCGATGAACTGGCTGATGTTGAAATGCATGCCATCCAGACCAGCGGTAATTGCATTCGCAATGTTACCGCCGATCATTTTGCCGGCGTCGCTGTGGGCGAAGTGGAAGACCCGCGACCCGTAGCCGAGTTGATCCGTCAATGGTCAAGTCTGCACCCGGAATTCACCTTCCTGCCGCGGAAATTCAAAATTGCCGTTATCGGCACTCGCGAAGATCGTGCGGTAATGAAATCACACGACATTGGCTTGCGCATCGTTCGTAACGATGGTGGCGACACCGGCTATGAAGTGCATGTGGGTGGTGGTCTTGGCCGCACGCCCATGGTGTCCCGATTGATCCGCGCGTTTTTGCCCCGCCCTGATCTACTGAATTACCTTGAAGCCATTATCCGCGTTTATAACCTGATTGGGCGGCGCGATAACAAGTATAAAGCACGGATAAAAATCCTGCTGCATGAGACCGGCAAGCAGGAAGTTACCCGGCTGGTGGAAAAGGAGTTCGACCAGCTCAAAAAACAAAATGATGCTGTCAGCCCGGCAGAATATGAGCGCATAGCTGCCTACTTCCAGGACCCGGCGTATGAAGACACTGATTTTAATTTGGACGCATTCGATGAAAAACGCAAACAGCACCCGCAGTTCAATCTGTGGCTCAACAGTTCTCTGAGCGAGCACAGGCAACGCGGGTATTCGATTGTCACAGTTTCGCTCAAGCCCATCGGTGGTATTCCAGGTGACGCCAGCGCTGAACAGATGCATGGTGTTGCCACTTGCGCGGAAAAATTCTCGTTGAGTGAAATCAGAGTGAGCCATGAACAAAACCTTGTTTTGCCCTTTGTCAAAAAACAGGATTTGTTTGAGCTTTGGCAAGGGTTGAAAAAACTTGATCTGGCAACACCGAATGTGGGCCTGGCAAGTGATATTATCGCGTGTCCCGGTATGGATTATTGCGCGTTAGCGACTGCGCGTTCGATACCGATTGCACAGGATATTTCCAATCGTTTTGCCGATCTTGAACGCCAGCATGACGTTGGTGAACTCAAGATAAAAATTTCCGGTTGCATCAATGCCTGTGGCCACCACCATGTGGCCAATATCGGCATATTGGGCCTGGAGAAAAAGGGCGTTGAGTTTTACCAGATCACCATGGGTGGTGAAGCTGGAGAAAACACCGCAATCGGCACCGTCATCGGCCGCGGGTTTTCGGGAACAGAAGTAATTGATGCGGTTGAAACCCTGGTTGATACCTATGTGGAACTGCGTCAGGAAAATGAGACATTCGCGTCTACATATTCCCGCCTCGGTGTCACCCCGTTCAAGGAGGCTCTCTATGCCACTGCTTAAAGACGGTCGAATTGTTGAAGATCATTGGCAATTTATCGGCGATGATGACGATATCCCGGTACAGGGTGATATTGTGGTAAGCTTCGAGCGCTTGAAAAACAGCATCGAAATTCTTGTCATGCGCAAAGGTTACCTGGGCGTTCGTCTTGATAACGACGCAGACGCGCATGACCTTGCACCCTACATCAACAATCTAGCACTGATCGCGCTTGAATTCCCGGCATTCACCGATGGCCGGGCTTATTCGCAAGCCCGCCTCATCACCACGCAACTGAATTTTACCGGAGAACTTCGTGCCACCGGTAATGTGCTGGCGGACCAGGGCGTGTTTATGAGCCGTTGCGGGTTTGATGCCTTCGAGATTGACGAACACCAGCCCCCTCACCTGTGGCTGAGCCTCGCCAACGCCATGTCTTTGGCCTACCAGAAAGGCTACCGCGCCCGCGCAGGCTTTTCCCCGCGTGCAGTTGTTGCCTCGCGGGTTGGGTGATGGTTTGAAGATTGGGTTTTTTAGTAGCGCTCAAGCGGCGCGCAGCCTGCGGACCCCTTGGGTCCGAGTCCAACGCTTCGCTCGTCCCGGTGCCACAACGATAATCTGGCGTTGTGGTCTCCGGGAGCAATGCGGAAAATCTGGCATGCAGTCACCGAATGACACACGAAAAATCTGTCATTGTGGCACCGGAGGAGCGCAGCGAACGACTAGCGAGCAAAGCCGAGCGCAGGCTGCGCGCCGCTTGAGCGCTACTAAAAAGAGCAGCGCTAAGCCTGCGGACGGGCTATCGAGAAGACTTCGTCTACCACTGAATAATCATGGTAGCCCAGTCTGGCCAGCGGGCGCATTTTTGTGACATCCACGAGACCGTCAACAATGACATCGTCATTGATGTAAACGCCTATTACATGGCCAAAAACCACGTGGTAGGTGGTGCCCGATTTGCTTTTTATCGGCATTTCCACGGTCTGGATAAATTTGCACTCAAGTGACACCGGGCTGGCGGCCACGCGGGGTGGGGCTACCAGCTTTGAGGCTGCGGCCTCAATGTTGGCGAAGTCCATTTCGTTTTCACCGTGGGCGAGTGCGGCTGACGTCTGGTTCATTTGATCGCGCAAATCGTAGGTTGCCAGGCTGCACACAAACTCGCCGGTTTCTTCGGCGTTTACGAGACTGTCCTTGTGGCCACCGCTGGCGAACATGACGATATTGGGATCGGTCGAAACCCCGTTGAAAAAACTGTAGGGAGCAAGGTTCACCTGCCCGCTTTTCGAGATGGTGGAAATCCAGCCAATGGGCCGCGGGGCAACAAGCGCCTTAAAGGGATCGTGAGGCAGCCCGTGGCTGTTCTCAACCGCATCATAAAACATATATTCAGACCTTTTATTTTAATATAGGAGGTTGTGTCTATATAGGCCGTTGGACTGCTTCAAGTCAAAATATCCGGGTTCAGAGCCCAACCTTTGTGAGAAGAGCGCGAAGATGGTCACGTTCTGATTTCGTCAGTTGGCACAACATACGTTCTTCTGTTTCGACGTGGGAGACAACCATTTCATCGGCAAGTTTAAAACCTTCGTCCGACAGGGTAATTTTAAGACCGCGACGGTCACGGGGATCGATAGATCGCTTGATCAGCCCGCGCTTTTCCAGACGATCAAGCCGGTTGGTCATTGCTGACGTCGACAGCATCATCTCACCCGCCAGCACCGAGGGCGACAAGGCCTCACCACGCCCCTGTCGGCGCAGCGTCAAAATCACATCGAAACCCGCAAGATCGAGACCGTAATCCGACAGATTTGCCAGAACGCCCTGACGTAACCTTTCGCCCGCCCGCCAAATCTCCCCGCACAAGGCCATGGGGGACGCATCAATATCGGGGCGCTCGCGCCGCCATTGCGACAAGATGGACGCCATGGAAGGACCACATGAGGCATTGTCACGCAATTCGGGTTTTTTATCTTGACGCATGGTAACTATTACCTTATTTAATTTGATGTCAAACTATTCTATATAGTAATATTTAATATCAAACTAAGATAAAAACCCATGAGAGTAAAGGAATTTCTGATGACGAATGAACGATGTCCTGATCATCCGATCGAGGCGATGTTTCTTAACCGGTGGTCGCCAAGAGCGTATGATGCGACTTCAATGCCAGCCGCCGATCTGCTGATCATACTCGAAGCCGCGCGCTGGGCTCCATCTGCGTATAATATTCAACCATGGCGTTTTTTGTATTCTCATCGCGATGATGTTCACTGGCAATTATATCTAAGTCTTTTGGATGAGTTTAATACCAGCTGGGCTTTACATGCCTCAGCTTTGGTCGTGGTTTTATCAGACACCATGGTGCCTGGCGTTGACAATGGTGAACCAAAGCTATCCGGCACGCACAGTTTTGATGCTGGTGCAGCCTGGGCTCAGTTGGCTCTACAGGCGACATCGCTTGGATATCATGCTCATGCGATGGCAGGAATTCATTTTGATCAGGTGCGGAAAAGTCTGGCTGCACCGGAACAATTCAGCATCGAAATTGTTGTGGCTATTGGCAGGCGCGCTGATCCCTCGATGTTACCGAAAGAGTTTGGTTGTCGTGAACAACCAAGCCAGAGGATGCCACTGAATGACATTGCGTTTTCAGGCTCCTTTTCTTCATGAAAAATGTCACACAAAGCCCGGTTGTTCTGTTGCTGGTCACCGGTGTTTTAATCGGTTTCAATTTTCCCCTGGGCAAAATTGCCGGTGACGCAAGTATTTCACCGGTGTTATGGGCGATGGTTGTTTCTATCGGCGTTTGTGTGATGTTGCTACCAGTGCTGGCACTTAAACACCGGCTGGCGGTGCCAAAAGGCCGGATGATCCGTTACGTTGTTATTTCGGCGCTGATTTCATTCGTCATCCCCAATATACTGCTGTTCAGCGTTATTCCCCATGCGGGCTCAGGGTTTACCGGGTTGATATTTTCCACGTCCCCGGTTTTCACGCTGGCACTGGCGGCTTTATTCCGATTAAAAACACCGGGCTGGATAGGGATTTTGGGCATTGCAACCGGATTAATCGGTGCTGCTATTGTCAGTATAACGCGCGGCAGCGCGCCTGAAGCACCCGCCGCCATCTGGATTATCGCAACGGCCATAATCCCGGTATTTCTGGCCTGTGGAAATATCTACCGGACAATGGATTGGCCCGAAAATGCGCTGCCGGATGTTTTGGCATTCTGGAGCCACGGATTTTCGGTTGTGGTTTTTGTGCTTATATTGCTGGCAACGCAGGGATCAGTCCCCTTGAGCGAACTGGCCAGAGAGCCCGGAGCAACGTTGGCTCAGGCGTTTGTCGCAGGCCTGATGTTTCCGATCTATTTCCGGTTGCAACAAAAAGGCGGGCCGGTGTTGCTCAGCCAGATCGGTTATATCGCTGCTGCCGTTGGCCTGTTGGCGGCGACAGTTTTTCTGGGCGAGCGCTATAGCACCATGACCTGGATCGGCGCTGCTATCATCGCTTGTGGTATTGCCATTACAATTGCCGCACAAATCACCAGACGCTGAGGTTTTAGTCGCTCCAGTAAGTGATCAACTCATCAAGATTGGGTCGCCTGCGATCTTCCGGGATTTCATCTGAACTGCCGATATAAATGAAGCCTGCGACTTTTTCATCTTCCGTCAATTTCAAAGGTGCACGAACGCCTTCATCATAGGCATACCATTCGGTGATCCATTGGGCTGCGTATCCCATGGCAGATGCCGCCACCAACAGGTTCTGGCACACGGCACCGGCAGAAAGCACCTGCTCCCACTGAGGTATCTTGGGGTGAATTTCACTGCTTGAGATAACGGCAATTATCACTGGTGCACGCATAAAACGGGCAGCTTCCAGCTCAATTCTTTCGTCGGTGATTTCAGGTGTGTTGCGTTTGGTAACGTCAGCCAGCATTCGCCCAAAATCAGCGCGAGCAACGCCTTGAAAGACAATGAACCGCCAGGGCGCAAGCTTGCCATGATCGGGCACACGCGCAGCTATACGAAGCAGGGTTTTGAGTTGTTCTGCGTCGGGTCCAGGGTCTTTGAGGTTAGCAGCGACTGTGGACCGTCTTTTCAGCAGCAATTCGATTGTATCAGGCATTAATTTTTATCTCTCCGGTTAACTTCTTTGCTAATCTCATCTGGACCAAACTATATTCAAATGCTTACAATTAAAAGAGAATTGGTATAATCTGATAATACTGAATTCAGTGTCATCAGCATATTGATTGGAGGGGGCTGCGTGTTTACTGGGCATTTTGTGTTTTATCGCAACATGTTTGGCATCTGCATGTTTGCCGCGCTGTTCGTAATCAACTTCAGCCTGAGCACGAGCCACGTGCTGGCATCCTCGCGTCACAATGCGATGCTGATTATTGACGGCTCCATATCTATGGGTGGGAGGATCGAGCGGAAAAGTAAAATTTCACTGGTAAAAAAAGCGCTTGAACCAACTTTGAAACTGGTCCGTTCGCGTCTTCAGCTCGGTGTTATCACCTATGGCAATCGCCGCGGTGGCTGTGATGATATCGAGCTTACTGTCAAGCTGGGGGCGATCTCGCCCAAACGGTATATGAAAACCATCGACGCGATTGGCGCCAAAGGGCGGACACCAATCGTGAAGGCTGTCAGAATGGCGGCTGAGGTTTTGAAAAAACGACGCGGGCAGTTCAACAGCATCATTCTGGTTACCGACGGGTTCGACGCCTGCAATAAAAACCTTGCCGCACTGGGACGGGATTTAAAAAATGAAAACCTGGGTCTGAAAATCTATGTCATAGCCCTGCGCTCCAGTGATGCGGAAATGACCTCATTGCGCCAGCTGGCAGCACGCACCGGTGGAAAATATATCGCTGCCAACACGCCAAAGGCCATACGGCAAACTATTGACCAGGTATTTGTGACAGCTTCAGGTGGCGGTGTTCCCGTGCCTCAAGTTGGCCCGCGACGAATGGCCCGGGACGCAAGTGAAGCCAGGACAAAAAATGCCCCCCTAGCCGAAAAGCCGTCAACAGACATCAAGCCTGAAGAAACGGATGCATCGATACTCGAAGCATTTTTCGGATTGGGCAAAAAAATACCGAAAATCCCCGCGCCCCCTCCACTGCCTGCCGATATACCTAAACAGGAACAACCAGCTGAAACGTCAACGGCACCACAAACCCCAGAGGAACAATCAGACCCGGGCTCTGACACCGGCAACCTCGAAGTTACATCCGTTGCCGCTATCGGCGGAGCTGTCATTAACGGTGCCACCTACATAGTTTTACAGGCGCAAGACGGCGTTAGCGGCAAGTTCACCGAAATCAGCAGAAGTTCAAACAACCGCCCCACCTTCACCCTGCCTGCGGGTACTTATCGCCTAAAGGTTCAAAGTGATCTGGCCAGTATCGAGCGCACCGTCAAGATTGAAGCTAACAAGACCAAGGCGCTGGTTTTAAATCTTAATGCGGGTTTTCTCAAACTTTTTGCCCGCCCGGCAATTGGTGCTGAAATTTTGCAGGACAAGGTGCACTACGCTATATACAAAGGCGCGGTTAGTCTTGAGGGCAAGCGCCAACAAATAGCGCAATTGACCCAGAGCTCTCCCGCCTTGTGGCTGTCTACCGGCAACTATTTTATAACAGCTACCTACGGTCTCGCCTCAGCCAACATGGAGGTGAAAATCACAGCCAACAGGCGGACGGAAAAAACCATCATAGTCAATGCCGGGGCGTTGCGCTTGAGTTCAAAGATTGATGGGTTGCCTGAAAAACTGACTTCACAGATCCTCTATGTGATTTACGATGCCAAAGCGGACACCGAGGGCAATTATCGTGAGGTTTTCAGCACTGCCCAGGCCGAAGGGATTGTTCGTGTGCCACCAGGCGAATACCTGATTGAAGGCCATTGGGGAAAAACCAACGCCAAAGTGCCAATGAGTGCGGTTGTGAAAGCGGGAGAACCGACCAGTGCAACTGTGGTTCATCGCGCCGGGCGGGCGCGTTTTAAATTGAAATCGGTTTCAGGCGGCACGCCAACGGGGCGACCTTACTGGACATTTTATGATATTTCGGGTGCCGAAATCGGTCGCGATGCCAAGCCCTCACCTGAGCGTATTTTCGCCGCTGGCAGGTACATTGTTGTGGTACGCTATCAGAACCAGCGCTTCAGAGCCGAATTTTCGATCAAATCTGGCGATCAGAAACGAATAGATATCGTGGCCACTCAATAACAGGTTCTGGCTCAACATCTAACGTGCGAAGGAAAAGGTATCCAAGGGCGAATACGCTTATCAGCGCAGATTAGATTTATGGTAATGGTATGAAGAGACAGTTTTTTAGGGTTAGGACTCATTAACCTTGTTGCGTGTACATTATCATGGGCAATCGCCAGGGGTTGAAAATATGTCGCAACATTTTGATTTTATCGTTATCGGTTCTGGTCCGGCAGGCCGCAGGGCTGCCATTCAAGCCGCCAAAATTGACAAATCCGTTCTCGTTGTAGACAAAGGTCGGCGCGTTGGCGGTGTTTCTGTCCACACCGGAACCATTCCCAGCAAAACGTTGCGCGAAACCGTACTCAACCTGTCAGGCTGGCGAGAACGCGGGTTTTATGGCCGGGCATACCGGGTCAAGGAAAACCTGACGGCGAAAGACCTGCTCAATCGGCTGCACATAACGCTCAACCATGAAGTTGAGGTGCTGGAACACCAGTTTAACCGCAACCGGGTGCAAACTGTTCATGGTACCGCGTGTTTTGTTGCCCCCAACACAATCGAGGTCACCTCTGAAGACGGCGAGATGAGCCAATATTCAGCTGACAAATTTCTTCTGGCTGTGGGGACAAAACCCTTCCGGCCTGACTACATCCCCTTTGACGGCGAAGTTATTCTGGATAGCGATCAAATCCTCGAACTTCCCAGTATTCCCAAATCCATGGTGGTTATTGGTGCCGGAGTTATCGGCATTGAATATGCCACCATATTCAGCGCACTTGACGTGGCCGTTACGGTGATTGAACCGCGCTCGACATTTCTCGATTTTATTGACCGCGAACTGATTGACGTCTTCACCAACCTGTTGCGAGACCGGGGGGTCTTGATGCGGCTGGGGGCCAAGGCCGTCGAAGTTCACCGGCGCGAACACGGCGCTGAAGTTGTGTTGGAAGACGGGCGAACAGTGCGCACCGATCTGGTGTTGTTTGCCGCTGGACGTATGGGCACCACCGACAGTATCGGGCTGGATAAATGTGGTATTGAGGTTGATCATCGCGGTCGCATTTCCACTGATCCCCAGACATTTCAATGCGATGTCCCGCATATCTATGCTGCCGGTGATGTAATCGGCTTTCCCAGCCTCGCATCCACTTCCATGGAACAGGGCCGGATTGCCGCGTGTCATGCTTTTGGTCATAACGCCCACAAGCCACCGGAATATTTCCCTTACGGCATATACTCAGTGCCGGAGATATCAACCATCGGTCTGACGGAAGAAGAAGTTAAAGAGCGTGGCATCCCCTATGAATCCGGTATTGCGCGCTTTCGCGAAACATCGCGCGGGCAAATTTTAGGGATTGATACCGGCATGATGAAAATGCTGTTTTCACTCAAAACCAGAAGGCTCTTAGGTGTTCATATTGTTGGCGAAGGGGCAACGGAACTGATCCATATTGGCCAGGCGGTATTAAATTTGCACGGCTCTTTAGAATATTTCGTCGAAAACACTTTCAATTATCCGACCCTTGCCGAAGCTTACAAAATAGCCGCGCTTGATGCCTGGAACAGAATGCCGACAATGGCTAGCTAGAACGGGTACGGGCGACAGGGTCAAAAAACGGAAACAGCAGAAGTCCTGCCAAAAATCCACCAAGGTGAGCTTCCCAGGCAATTTGAGCACCGGTTCCGGTAACGTCTACAATGCCGATGCCGAAAATAAAATTGATACCAAACCAGATGGCAATGAAGATAAGCACGCGCGGATTGCTCAGCACCCGCACCAATGGTTGAGCAGGAGCATCGACAGGTGCAGTCATGGAAAAGCGAATGACGGCTGCCATGTGTCCCGAAATCGCCGCCGATGCGCCAACGACAGGCACCATCTCTCCCCAATAAACGCTCAAATGCAGCGCTGCTCCGGCAGCAGCCAAAACAAAGCTGAATACAATAAATCTCCAGGCCCCGAATCTCACCGCCAAAGGCGTGCCAAACGCCAGCATCCACAGACTGTTGATGGCAAGGTGGGTCCAGCTGCCATGCAGAAACATGTAGGTTACGAACGACCAGATATCAGCAGCAAGGCCACCGGGAAACATACCGGCATGACCAGCAGCTGCCGCAGCATACCTTTGCGGAATGAAGGCGAAAGTTAAAAGAAATTCCCAACCGGCTTCAAGCTCCAAAAACTGGCGCAGCAGATGAACACCGACAAAGACTGCGATAAAGGCAAAGACCACAGTCGGTACGTTGAAAATTGGTGGATTTTTTTGCAAAGATGTTTCCGCTTGGTTGAAGGACACTGTGTGTGATTGTGCCGTTTACGGGTGGTTGCATTCAAAATAGGGACTAAATTTCGATTTGGCCAGAGGGGATACTTTGATTGGGGAGTTGCAACTGTTCGAAGAGTTTTAAACCAGGGTCGAGCCCCATTGGAGATAATATGCCTGTTCGGCCCGTTAAACTACCGCTCAACAGCGCTTTGCTAGAAATTTTGCCACCCAGAGATTTTCTTGACTGTTTTTACAATGACGCTGAGCTGGCGGAAATTTCGAAGATTGGTTCATTCTGATACAACTCACGTTTAACCAGTCTCCATTTTACACACTTTGGTCAACCAAAAACCAATACGCCTGATTGTAAATTGCCCGCATTATGCCACTTTTTCCCATTAACACCATTGACAAGCCAACCCGCCCGGTTGGCACGCGATATGCTTTGTTACCTACACAACCAGATTGAGTTCAACGATGGAATGGCCAGATCATGATGTCCCTCATGGTCTGGCGGCAGGAATATGAAGCATACAAATACACGTGCATTGTTTGAATACTGGAATAGATTGCGCGGCGATGAAAATGCGCCCCGACGCGATCAAATTAATCCAAGTGATATTAAATGGCTGCTGCCGGGGATGTTTTTTCTCGAGTATAGAAGCAAAGAAAAATTTCCCTTTTCCCTGGCCGGCACCGAATTATGCGACCATTATGACACTGAACTGCGTGGCTTGAATATGTGTGATTTCTGGGATGGCCAGGATCGCACCAGCCTTGCTCACGTGTTGCAAAGTGTCATTGAAGAAAGTGCTGTGGGTGTTGTCGGCTTTGGCGCTCATACCAGCCAGCAAGGTTCCTGCAACATGGAAATGCTGGTTTTACCGGTAAAGTCTCCGGTGCGTAAACCGCCGCGGGTTTTGGGAATTATTTCAGCTTTCAATCAGCCTGTATGGGTGGGAAATGATGCGGAAAAGATTTCACATCATAAAATATCAAGCCTGCGAATGATGTGGCCTGCCAGAGAAAAAGCCACGGCCATCAATGTGTTTGCGGAGATGTACCCGGAAAATCTGGAAAAAATCGATGGCAACCAGTTCACCGCAGTTAAGCACTTGCGGGTGATAGATGGCGGGCGCGTGAAATAGGTTCGTCGCAACCTGATTTTCAGCACACCCACACACTATTGCACGGCAATAATTTTTTGGTCACCAAAGATCTTGTCACAAGATCCAAATCCACCTGTTGCAGATGCCTTTGATGCGTAGGTCCATGATTTCCCCGGTGTCCAGCAGAAGGTATTTTTCAGTTTTCGGTTTTTGCCATTGGTGACACGAACTGTTATTGCACCGGAATCAACTCTGACAGCCATACTTACTGTTGATTTTCGCGGGCTCCAGACAAGTTGTTGAAGGCTCGCCACTTTCCCCGATCTGTATCGGTTTATGCCATACATTTGCAACTGATCATTTTTGCTGCCCATGCGGACAATAATCAGGTTTTTGTAATATTTAACATCCTCAACACAAGACAGCCTGCTTTTGACCAATCCCATTTGGCTACGGCTTTCGCCATAGGCACGGTACAAAACCCTGCCATCGCGCCGGGCGATTTCAACCAGGTGATCAAGGCGTCCGACTATCTGTACAATCGGGTCGACTGTTTTGTAGAAACCTTTTACCTTGGCGTACCAGGGCAGGTTTGCGGATGCCTTGTCATAGGGCTCCTCGTTACAAACTCCCCCCACTGTCTCATAAGCAAACGATCGGGAAACCGGCACGAATGTGGAAACAATTACAACGATGATAACTCCCAGGAGCCCATATGCATTTTTCATTCAGGTTTCTTTCCAGTAATTCAAATTAGTCCAACGTACAAATTGGTTTTGCGAATTGACCTATTTGTTGATCCGGGCCAGCAGGCTGGAGGTATCCCAGCGGTTGCCGCCCATGGCCTGAACATCGGCGTAGAACTGATCAACCAATGCTGTTACCGGCAATTGCGCACCGATTTTGTTGGCCATTTCGAGGCAAATGCCAAGATCCTTGCGCATCCAATCGACAGCGAACCCGTGTTCAAATTCGCCGCGTGCCATAGTCTCATGACGGTTTTCCATCTGCCATGATTGTGCTGCACCCTTGGACAAAACATTGAAGACCGCATCAGTTTCAAGACCGGCCTTCTGGGCAAAATTGACCGCTTCTGAAAGCCCCTGCACCAATCCGGCAATACAGATCTGATTGACCATTTTGGTCAATTGTCCAGCCCCTGAAGCACCCATGAGTTCGCAGCGCTGGGCGTAAGAATCTATCAGCGGTGCCGCTTTGGCATACGGCAGGCTGTCGCCACCGCACATAACTGTGAGTTTGCCGTTTTCGGCACCGGCCTGCCCGCCTGAAACGGGCGCGTCAATGAAGTCGATGCCTTTGCCTTTGGCAATCTCATAAAGTTCGCGCGCGGCATTGGCTGAGGCTGTGGTGTGATCAACGAATATGGAGCCCGGTTGCATGGTGTCAAAGGCACCATCACCGCCAATGGTGATCGCACGCAAATCATCATCATTACCAACACAGGCAAAGACTATGCTTTTGCCTTCAGCTGCTTGCGCCGGTGTCTCTTTAAAGGAGCCGCCATGTTCGTCTGCCCATTTTTCCGCCTTTGCTGTGGTCCTGTTATAGACTGTCACCTCATGGCCTGTCGTAACGAGATGGCCCGCCATCGGATAGCCCATAACCCCCAAACCCAAAAATGCAACTTGCTCAGCCATTGTTAAACTCCTTAAAATTTTTTGGTTGCCCCTAACGCGTGAGGCTTCTATCACCGTGAATGGAACTGTTGTTATTGATCGCATACTCGACCCGCAGGTCAAGTGATAAGGTCACCACATGGCGAAAACGCGAGGTTTTCGAAAATGACTATAGAATTAGAAGACATTCAGGCGGCTGCACAGCTTTTGCGCGGTGAAGTAAGCCGTACGCCAATGATGAAATCACGTGGTCTTTCGTTGATAACCGGTGCGGAAGTTTTCGTCAAATTTGAAAACATGCAAGTGACCAGTTCGTTCAAGGCGCGCGGGGCTTTTGTAAAACTGGTCTCTTTGAGCGACACTGAAAAACGCAACGGCGTTATTGCCATGTCGGCGGGCAATCACGCTCAAGCTGTAGCCTATCATGCTGCCCGCCTCGGCATTCCCGCCACCATCGTCATGCCGGAAAATACGCCCTTCGTCAAAGTTGAAAGTACACAAGCGCTGGGAGCAACGACCGTTCTCGAAGGCGAAACACTGGCCGAATCTCAAGCTGCCGCACTTGCCATTGCAGCAGACAAGGGTTTGACACTGGTGCACCCTTATGATGACGACCGGATTATAGCCGGTCAGGGTACGATTGCGCTGGAAATGCTGGAGGACCAACCAGAACTTGATGTGATGGTGATCCCCATAGGTGGTGGTGGATTGTTTTCGGGCAATGCTGTTGCTGCCAAGGCGATAAAGCGGGAAATCAAAATATATGGCGCGGAAGCTGAATTATATGCATCCATGTCGCAAACCTTGCGCGGAGAACCTGTCCATTGTGGTGGCCAGACGCTGGCTGAAGGCATCGCGGTCAAAAATGTAACCGAGCGCACCATTGCCTATGTGCGGGCGTTTGCCGAAGAGATAATCGAAGTTTCCGAAAGCCATTTCGAGCAAGCCGTCCACGCCTTTCTCACCCACCAAAAAACCCTTGCCGAAGGCGCCGGTGCTGCCGGTCTGGCCGCCATGCTGGCACGGCCCGAGCTGTTCACGGGTAAAAAGGTTGGCCTGATTTTATGTGGCGGCAACATCGACCCGCGCATGCTGGCTTCTATCATCTACCGCGAACTCGCCCGTGAACACCGCATTATATCCTTGCGCATTCAAATTCCCGACCGCCCCGGCATCCTCGGCTCCATTTCTTCGCTGCTCGGCAAACAGGGTGCCAACATTCTGGAGGTCTCCCATCGCCGTATGCTGCTTGATGTACCGGCAAAAGGTGCGGGCATAGATGTGATGCTGGAAGCGCGCGATCGCCACCATGTTGACGGTATTATTCAGGCATTGCTGGATCAGGGCTATCAGGTGCGCAGGCTGGATGCCCCCGGCGGCGATACAACGGGCAGGGTTTGAAGGCGAAGTCCTATTCTGACGATCTCACCCAGATATGGGTGTCATGGTAAGGTGCGCCACCGTTGGGTGCGCTCACCTCGGCTGAGGTCAGGGTGTTTATGCCTTTTCCGTCAATGAATGCGTGATTTGGGTGCAGTCCTTCAACAATAACCACACCACGATTGACGCCTTCAAAACCTTGAGCATGCACCCTCACCTGCCCGCGCTGGTTACCAAGAATAATCGGCGCGCCTTCGGCAATCCCCAGTTGGGCCATATCCTCCGGGTGGATCAGGGCGGTCGGCCTGCCCTCTTTTTGCTGTGAGGTCGGGGTTTCATTAAACGATGTGTTCAAAAACCCGCGCGAGGGTGACGTTACCAGCCGGAAGGGATGGTCGTGGTCGGCTTTTTCCGTCACGTCCCAATAATCGGGAAATTCCGGCATATTTTCAACCGGTCCAAGGCCACCGGGTTTAACCGGTGATATCTTGTGCCAGTCCGGTTTGAATTTAAATTTGCCATCATCATGAGCAAAACCATTGATATAATGCGCTGTGTCAAAATCCGGCTGGCAGTCGAACCAGTTTTCACGCTCAAGGTTTTCAAGCCCGCGCCAACCCGATTTTTCCAAGGTCTCCGCTGTAATCTCTCGCGACGTCATATCAAAGCCGCGATGCTCGGCGCCTACCCGTTTGGCCAGATCACTTAAGACATCGTGATTGCTGCGGCATTCACCGGGCGCGTCGATAATCTTTGGCCCGAGTGAAATGTGTTGGTGACCACCACCCTGGTAATGATCATCATGTTCGAGAAACATTGTCGCTGGCAGGATAATATCAGCCATCAATGCGGTTTCGGTCATGAACTGCTCATGCACACACACAAACAGATCCTCGCGGGCAAATCCCTGTTTTACCTTTTCCTGTTCGGGTGCAATCACCATCGGGTTGGTGCTTTGAATGAACAGGGCTTTGACTGGAGGGCCATCGCCTATGTCGATAGGGTCGTCGGTTAAAATGGCACCAATGCGGGCCTGATCGAGAATGCGCACGGTTTTGTCGCGCACATCAAGGCCTTCAATCAGGGTTTTATCCCAGTGATAAATGTGATTGTTGCCGTGAAAAGCCCCGCCACCCTTGTGCTGCCATGCGCCCAAAACCGTGGCAATCGACGCTGCGGCATGCATGTTTACCGCCCCATTGCGCGAACGGGTGAAGCCGTAACCTAAACGTAAGTAACTGCGCTTGCTGGTGCCCAGCAATTTGGCAAAAGTTTCTATTTTCTCAACCGGCAATCCGGTGATTTCTGCTGCCCATTGCGGTGTTTTGTTCTTCAGATGTTGCTCGAACTCATTTGGGTAATCACTGTATTTTAAAAGGTAATCCCTGTCCGCAAGGCAATCACGAAACAGAATGTGCATTACCGCGCAGGCAAGTGCGCCATCACTGCCCGGATTAACGCAGAGGCCCAGATCTGCTTGCGCCATGGTCGGATTTTCATAGACGTCAACAACGACGATTTTAGTGCGGTTTTTCTTGCGCGCCTTGATCACGTGGCTCATCAGGTTGACTTGCGTATGAACGGGATTTGTGCCCCAGATCACCACCACGTCAGCGTGAGCGATTTCACGCGGGTCCGGTCCGGCAAGCTTGCCGGTACCGGCTAAAAAGCCCGCCTGAGAAAGGGTGACGCAAACAGTTGAATGCTGACCCGAATATTTTTTGGCATTGCGCAGTCTTTCAATGCCATCGCGCATGATGTGGCCCATGGTTCCGGCATAAAAGTATGGCCACACGCTTTCGGCCCCAAATTCGGCTTCGGCCTTTAACAGGGCTTGCGCTGTTTCCGCCATCGCCTGATCCCAAGAGATACGCTTAAACGCACCCGAGCCTTTGGCACCAATGCGTTTTAAGGGATACAGCAAACGGTCGCGGTGGTGAATACGCTCGGCATAGCGCGCCACTTTTTCGCAGACGATGCCATCGGTATAGGTATGGCCGCGTGCGCCTCGCACGCGGCCAATTGTATTCACGTCCAGCACTTCCACTTCCAGAGCGCAGGTGGACGGGCAGTCATGAGGACAGGTGGAATAGTGAATTTTAGAGGTATCGGACATAGGCGTGATACCACACCCTATACTTCACAAAATCAACCGACGATTTCATCATCGCTGAAGAAAAAGGCGATTTCTTCTTTTGCAGTTTCAGGCGCATCGGATCCATGCACTGAATTTGCTTCAATTGATTCAGCAAATTCCTTGCGGATGGTACCTGCATCTGCATCTGCCGGGTTGGTTGCGCCCATAACCTCGCGATTTTTGGCAACGGCATTTTCACCTTCAAGCACCTGAACAACGACAGGGCCGGAAATCATGAAAGCGACAAGATCATTAAAAAATGGCCGTTCTTTGTGAACACCATAGAAGCCTTCAGCCTGATCTTTGCTTAACTGGATGCGCTTGGAAGCGACAACGCGCAAGCCTGCATCTTCAAATTTGGCAATAATCTTGCCGGTGAGATTGCGGCGGGTGGCATCGGGTTTGATAATGGAAAATGTCCGCTCAAGTGACATGCGACAACGTCCTTCTGATGTGATAAAAAAATGGGGCAATCAATATTGCTTCGAGGGCTTATAACCATCCCTTAAGTGGCATTCAAGATACATTTTCTTATTACTCATCCGCCAACTCATGATATACAGCGGCAGAATTTGAACAGCACAGTAATTTGCAGGCCCAACTACCCTATGCTTCATATTAACGGACTTACTTTCAGAATGGGCGAGCGCCTGCTTTTTGATGAGGCGACTGTGGCTATTCCTCCCGGCCACAAGGTCGGGCTGGTCGGTCGCAACGGCTCGGGCAAAACTACCCTTTTCCGCATGATCCAGGGCGAGTTAGCCTCCGATGACGGCTCTGTCTCGGCGCCGAGGAATGCTTCTATTGGCGGCGTTGCCCAGGAAGCACCCGGTGATGACACCAGTTTGCTCGATACGGTTCTGGCAGCTGACAAGGAACGCATCAACCTGCTGGCAGAAGCAGAGGTTGCCACCGATCCCGAACGAATTTCGGATATACAATTGCGTCTGGTGGACATAAACGCTCATGGTGCACCCTCACGTGCCGCTACCATCTTGCACGGGCTAGGCTTTGATCACGCAGCGCAACTCAGGGCATGCAGCGAATTTTCCGGTGGCTGGCGCATGCGTGTGGCACTGGCGGCGGCTCTGTTTGCCGAACCTGATATTCTGCTGCTGGATGAGCCGACAAACTATCTTGATCTTGAAGGCACCATCTGGCTCGAATCATATCTCCAGCGTTATCCCTACACTGTTGTCATCATCAGCCATGATCGCGAGTTGCTGAATAAATGCGTGACCGAAATCGTCCACCTCGATGATACCAAGCTGACGCTCTATCAGGGCGGCTATGATCAGTTTGAACGCACTTTACGTGAACGTCAGGCGTTGCAGCTGAAACTGAAGAAAAAGCAGGATGATGTGCGCCGCCACATGGAAAGCTTTATCAACCGTTTCCGGGCTCAGGCCAACAAGGCGCGGCAGGCACAATCACGCCTGAAAGCTCTGGCGCGAATGAAGCCGATTGCAGCGCAGATTGAAGGCCGGGTGGCCTCATTCAATTTCCCTACACCTGAAAGGCTGCTAGCCAGTCCGTTGATCCGGGTGGAACATGCCCAAGCGGGATACGAGGTTGGCAAGCCGGTGTTGAGCGATCTTAATCTGCGCGTTGATCATGATGACCGTATCGGTCTTCTGGGGGCCAACGGCAACGGTAAATCGACGCTGGCTAAATTGCTCATGGGCAAGCTGAAGCCGCTTGTGGGTGATGTTTATAAATCAAAAAAGCTGATCAGCGGCTATTTTGCCCAGCACCAGCTGGATGAACTCCAGGCCAACCAAACGCCATATGATCATTTGCGCGCGTTTATGCCTGATGCCAGCGAAGCCTCTGTTCGAGCCCGGCTGGGGTCTTATGGGTTTGGTATTAATCTGCAGAATTCATTCGCAGAAAACCTGTCAGGCGGTGAAAAAGCACGATTGTTGTTTGCCATTACCGGGTTTTTCTCGCCGCACCTGATGATTTTTGATGAACCTACCAATCATCTCGATGTGGACAGTCGCGAAGCCCTGATCCATGCGCTTAATGATTATGGCGGTGCGTTAATCCTGATCAGCCATGACCAGCATCTGCTCGAAGCGTGTGTTGATCGTCTGTGGCTGGTCGATAAGGGTTCCGTCAAACCTTTCGATGGCGATCTTGAAGAATATCGCTCTTTAATCATCTCTGAGAGTTCGGTGAAGAAAAAACGGGCACGACCGGAAGATGGCCAGGAGGGGGACGCGGCACTTCAGCCGAAGGTCAAAGACAAAGCCGAACGCCGCAAGGAGCGCGCAAGGTTGCGCGAACAACTGGCACCGTTGAAAAACAAGGTGGCCAGGGCCGAAAATGATGTGGCCAAAATTACCGGAGAAATTGAAGCACTGGACATAAAACTCGGTGACAGCTCACTTTATACCAATGATCCGAAAAAAGCCGAAGACCTATCCAAATCACGCGGGCTTCTGGTAAAAAGCAAAGAGCAAAAAGAAGAAGACTGGCTGGCCCTGTCGCAGACATACGAAGAAGCGCGCGAGAAGGTGGCACAAATTTGATGGTGGAAACCCCTCATCCGTCAGCTGCGCTGCCACCTTCTCAGCCATGGGGAGAAGGGAACCGAGACCGTGTTATGCCGCTTGAGGCAAAAAACTGATTTTGCTGATCTGGAGTGTTGAACGAAATAACTTTAGACTTCGCAAAACCAACACCCAGGAATTTAAACATGAACACTCGCCCCCCTATCACCATCCTCCTGCTGGCTGCGGCTGTTGTGGTTTTTACATTTCAACCGGCCTCCGCCTCTCTGAAATCCTGTGTGGCGGGCCTTAAACGTGCGGCGATAAAGGCTGGTGTTAGACGAGATGTGGCTAACCTGGCATTTGCCAACGTCAAGTATGATGAAAAAGTCGCCCGGTTTTCGCGACGTCAGCCTGAGAAAATTACCTATATCTGGGATTACATGGCTTTTCTGGTTGATGCCAAGCGCATCCGTGATGGCAGGGCGATGTTGAAAAAATATAGTCGTACGCTAAAAGCTGTTGAAAAAAAATATGGGGTTAATCGCTATTTTGTTACTGCCCTTTGGGGAATTGAAAGCGATTATGGCAAGTTTCGTGGTGATTTTTTTACCCCGCATTCGCTTGCCAATCTCGTCTGCGGTGGCAATCGACGGGCGAAACTGTTCAAACGCGAGTTAATCATTTCCCTGCAACTGGTCAGCCGTGGTGACATAAAACTTTCCGATCTCAAAGGCTCGTGGGCAGGAGCCTTTGGCCAGACTCAGTTTATGCCGTCTACATACAAACGCCTGGCAGTGGATTTTGACAGGGATGGTCGTCGTGATCTGGTTAACTCGGTGCCGGATGCACTGGCTTCAACCGCCAGATTTCTAAAGAATGCCGGTTGGCGCACAGGCCAGACCTGGGGCTATGAAGTCAGAATACCAAAAAATTACCGCGGGCGTTGGGGGCGAAAGCGCAAGGCCTCCCTCACAACCTGGCGCAAGCGTGGTCTTGTCAGGATTAATGGCAAGAGATTGTCGGGCAAAAGAAGAGCCGGTCTCATTTTACCTGCTGGCAAAAAAGGCCCGGCGTTTCTGGTGTTTCGCAATTTCAATGCGATTTATTCCTACAATGTGGCAATCTCTTACGCCTTGTCGATATCGCACCTGTCTGATCGCCTGCGCGGCAGAAAACCTTTCGTAAAACCTTGGCCCACCAATGACCCCGGCCTCACGCGCAAACAGCGATTGCGCCTGCAAAAACTGCTCAACAAAAACGGATTTAATGTTGGCGAAGCTGATGGCCGCATTGGTCCGGCAACGCGCGCAGGCATAAAAAAGGCGCAGAGAAAATACGGCCTGAAGGTGGATGGTCGCCCGGGAACTAGGATTTATCGCCGCCTTGGCGGGGTTTGACAGAAGTACGATAGATTTTCGAGGCGGGTTTTCCTTTGGCGATGAAATCTACAAGGCTGTCTTCAATCTGTTTGGCACCTTGCTCATTGAAATGCAGGGGATCCCAGTAGTTTTTGTCCTCATTGGTGAAGCTTGAGCGAAACATGAAGTCGATGACGTCGATATTCTGCAACTTGTCTGACAGTTTAAACACCCGCTTTTTGCATTCTTCATATCTCAGCATCGTTGCGCCATTGGGAGCGCCGAGTGAATTTTGATGGTAGGGTACCATCATCAAAACCACCCTTGTATTGCCGTCCAGCTTTGACACCAGCTTGTCGAGAGTTTTGAGGTTCGAGAACTGCCAGTTTTTTCGTGTGGCTGCATCAATTGCCGGCCTGTCCAGAGCTTTAGCCGGTGCGATCGGTGCGGTTTGTCCGTAGATTTTGCGCCGGGCTTTGGCAAGATCGTAAGGTGCGCCCTTCTTGTTCAGGCTCCTGTAACCGTCCCGGCCATAGTTGGGCTGACGCAGCCTGAGAAGAGTTCCCAATTGTTTGCCCGCACGCTCAAAAGTTTTGAAATTGAGGATATGGAAATAGTCATTCCAGCTGTTTTCATCATACAACCACTCGGGAAATTTTCTCTGCGTCAGACGCGAACCGGTTTTATCAGGGTTGCACCAAATTGTATCAATCCCCCAGATTATCAACCGGGGTTGTTTATGGTGCCGTAAAAACAGGTTGAATATCTGCTCCTGTTCCCACCAGGTTGCCGAATTCATCGAGAGGTTTGCCAGGCTGACATTGAGATTTTTGTTAAGGTTGGCGGGCTCCAGCATGCGCGTGGTTGACGTGCCTAAAATCAGACTGTCAAACGTTTTCGAACGTGCAATCGATGGATAGGAAAACCTCTGGTTGGTGGCAGCAGGGTAGCGCTCAAATGGCGGGCTCAAGGCAAGCGTGTTGTTGGGGTCGATAATTGCCACGAACAATATCGCAACCACGAGTATACCTGCCGCCGTCAAAACGAAGCGTTTGACATAGGAGCTAGAACTGAAAATAGATGAATTCCTGTTCAAAGGATCCTCCAAGATAGATAATAATTGCCACCAGAAGCACGGCAGCTCCGGTGGCGAGCCATGGGGTTTTCCAAAATTGGCGCTGGCTTATTTCATAAGGTTCCGGCAGGCCCAGAGCGATAATGAAGGCTGCCACAAGGACGGTAATCTGCAAACCATCAAGGGAAAAAGCCCATTGAGATTTGTACTGTCCCAGTCCAATAACCGACATCAACAAATTATATATTGATGTTGCACTTTCGGCTCTGAAAATCAAAAATGTGATCATTACAAACGTGAACGTCAACGCCCAGCCGATGAGCGGCCACAGGTTATATCCCAAACGACGCCAGGTTTGATTGATGGCTATGCCAGCGCCGTGCAAACCACCCCAGATAATAAAGTTCCAGCCCGCACCATGCCATAGCCCGCCCAGCAACATGGTTGTTGCCACAGCGATTGACCGGCGGGCGGAGCCATGGCGGCTGCCGCCAAGAGGTATATAGAGGTAATCGCGCAGGAAGGATGAGAGCGTAATGTGCCAGGTACGCCAGAAATCTGTAAGTGATTGGGATTTATATGGGGTTTTGAAATTGACCGGCAGGACGATGCCAAACATCAAGGCCAACCCCAGCGCCATGTCCGAATAGCCGGAAAAATCAAAGTAAATCTGAAAACCAAAGGCAAAGGTTGCAATCCAGGCATCAACAATAGGCAACCCGGCTTTAAGAGACGCATCAAACAGGGGATTGGCAATTTGGGAGAGATTGTCAGCGATGAAAACTTTTTTCACCAGCCCCAGGGTCAGGAGCAGCAATCCGCGGGCAATTTTTGTGTCTATTTCGCGCCGATCCGGCATGGTTTGCAATTGCGGCACCAACTCGTCGTGTCTGACGATGGGACCGGCAATCAACTGCGGGAAGAATGAGACAAACAGCGCATAGTCGAGGAAGTTCTGGCGATGGAATTTTTCCCGTGTGGCATCGACCAGTGCTGAAATCTGCTGGAAGGTGAAAAACGATATGGCCAGCGGCAGAACAATATTGAACCTGTCGACATCAAACCCGAAGGAGGATGGCAGGTTCTCGACGAAGAAATTGAAATACTTGAAAAATCCCAGAACACATAAATTGAGTGCTATGCCGATGACCAGGAAATGTTTCTTGGGACCGGGTGATTTCACCAGAATTGAAATCAACATATAATTGACGGCAATTGACGCCAGCAACAATGGCAGCAGCCGAATATCCCAATAGGCATAGAATACCCAGGACGCCAGCAATAATAACAAACGAAACCCCGGATGACCGCTGTGGCGGTGCCGAGCCAGCAACCAGAAGGATGCGACCACTATGGGCAGGAAAACAAGCAGGAACGTTTGAGAGTTAAACAGCAAGTCAGATTTCCCCGGCACCGTAACAAAAACATATTTTACCCAGCGCGCAATGGCGATGCAGTATCACGACTTTTTAACATTAATCAATCAAATGGGAAGGATGGAAAAAAACCGCACCCGTCTCAAGTCTGCCCACGTGCCTTCCACTACATTTTCTCTGGTGGTTGCAACCTTTGAAAAAGATTTTTCACCCTGAATTATCATTCAGACGCCATGATGGACAAACCCTCACGTCCAGCATACTGTAAAATCAAGACCGGTATGGCTAGGTCATTTAAGAAAAAGTGGTAACCGGATTTCATTAAGATACGCGGAAAAACAAAGTGTTAGAACTTTTACACATTTCAGTTTCAGGCTAAATGGCTAAGGAGGCGGTTATATGGTTGCAACACGTGCCCAGCGCCATCTTGCAGCTATTCTCGTTGTTGATGTGGTCGGCTATTGCCGCATGATGGGCGCGGATGAAGCGGACACGTTTAGTCAGATAAAGACATTGCAAGGGGATGTCTTTGGTCCGAAGGCTGAACAGTTCGGCGGGCGGATATTCAAGAATACCGGAGATGGTGCGCTGATTGAATTTCCCAGCGCTGTGGATGCTGTGCAATGCGCTATTGAAATTCACAAGACGCTTGGACAGCATAATTCAAAAAGACCCCAGGACCGCCATATTGAACTGCGTATCGGTGTCAATCTTGGAGATGTGCTCATTGATGACGATAATGATCTCTTTGGCGACGGGATCAACGTTGCGGCGCGGCTGGAAGGCCTTGCCCAACCCGGATCAATCTGCATATCCGAGGATATTTATCGACTGGTGCACACCAAACTTAATGTGAATTATGAGGACATTGGCAAAAACACCTTGAAAAACATAGACGAACCGGTTCAGGCCTATCTGATTTTGCCAACCAGGACCTCGCCCGAAAAACCCGCGCGGTCTCTTCCACTGTCTGAACGCCCCGCCGTCGCCGTACTGCCCTTCGAAAACATGAGTGGCGATCGCGATCAAGAATATTTTACCGATGGCCTTAGCGAGGATATCATTACCGCGCTTTCGCGCTGGCGTTCCCTGCCGGTGATCGCCCGAAACTCCAGTTTCTCCTACAAAGGGCAATCTGTGCGCACTCAAACGATCGCGCAAGAGCTGGGCGCCCGCTATGTTCTGGAAGGCAGTGTACGCAAGGCTGGAAACCGGTTGCGTATCACCGCCCAGCTTATTGATGCGGTTAGTGGCCACCATGTGTGGGCAGAAAAATTCGACCGCCAGATCGAGGATGTTTTCGATGTTCAAGATGAGATCACAACCCGTATTGCCGCCACAATCATTCCTGAACTGGAATTGTTTGAAAACAGACGTTCCGCAATCAAGCCGACTGAAGACCTGAGCGCCTGGGATTTTTATCTGCGCGGCATGGAAACGTTTTATGACGAGACCAGCCAGAGTACCGAAGTTTCACTGAAAATGTTTCAGTGCGCTGTTGATGCTGATCCCAACTATTGTGATGCCTGGGCAAGACTTGGCTGGTGCTACTCCAAGCAGATTATGCACGATACCAGCAACGACCCCGAGCTGTCTGTGCGTAAAGGTTTTGAGGCGGCGCGGCGCGCCATAGCGCTTGATGATGCTTCAGCCCTGGCGCATGCCAGCCTGGGAATGGTGCACATCTGGGCTGGAGAAACCGAGCTGGGTCTGGCTGCGGGCAAAAGGGCGCTGGCTTTGAATCCCAATTTCGCCCACGTGGCCATGGCAGTCGGCAATCGCCTTGATCTTGTTGGGGAGACGCTGGAAGGCATCGCGCAAATGGAACAAGCCTTGACATTGAACCCGCGCGATCCCATTCGCTGGCGATATATGGCCTATCTGGCGCGGGCTTACCTGTCGCTGCGGAACTATCAACGGGCTGCAGAGTGGGGCAAAAAAGCAGTCATGTTAAGGTCCGATCTGCCAGAGGCACTGTTCCGTTATGCCGTCTGTCTTGCCCATCTGAACCAGGTTGACGAGGCCCGTGCGCTGCTTAATCAATGTTCTGAAATTGATCCAGAATACCTTATCAACCGGGTGGACTGGCGGCCTTATCCTGATGAAAAGCGTAACCTTCACATTATGGATGGTCTGCGGCGCCACAAGCTGCTTTTCTGATCAAAATTGAAATTTAAGCCGCTGCGGTGAAATGGCCTCATGAACCGGGCGGTAATATCCCGAATGTCACCAGATCGCTTTCAAACCAGGGGGTGAATATCCCGGGTTGACGCTCAATCATTGAAAGCAATTGTTCCAATGTGAGCAAGCGAATTTCAGACACTTCCTGAGGGTCAAGGTGGATGTCGCCTTCATAGACACCTTTGAAATGCTGCTGAAATTCATTGTCCCGGATACCGTGTTCGGGGATTTCCGTACACAGGCGGCGTTGTTCACCCAGCGGTTTAAGTTCAACTGCTTCTATTCCGAGTTCTTCGCGCAAACCGCGATGGGCGGCTTCAACATGGCTTTCTCCGGGTATCAAATGTTCGCCAACACTGTGATCAAACAGGTTTTCATAGAGGTCTTTGCAGGCTGCGCGTTTTTGCACATACATGCGCCCGTCAGGATGAAAAAGGGTGATGACTGAGGATCGATGCCACAGACCAAGGCGATGTACCTGTGATCTTTCAACCAGTTCAGTTGGGTTGCCGTTAACGTCAAATGTCTGAAAAATCTCCGTCATTCAGGCAAAATCACAGCCTGGGCGACGACGATATTCTGACCATTGAAGGTCATGGTCGGTGAGCCGTACAACACGTAGCCTTCCTCAAGAGCAAGAGATACTTTTTCACAAAAAGAACGGTCGTCGACACCGGTTAAAAGACGATATTTCAGTCGCATTGCCTAAGCCTTTTTTTGCCATTTTCCAGTTTCATTCTGCGCCCAGTAAGTGAGCTCATGGTCGCTGTCTTTGTATGCTTTCCATTGTTTTCTGGCGGTGTTCAAAGCGTCTTCCTCACGGCCATTGAACATATATATCGCGCGTATATAGCCGGAGACATCATCTGTGTCGGCGCCATCAACCAAAAATCGTATGTGAGCGTCATTTTTATTGTCTTTTTCTATCGTTAGCAGGATAGGCTGATCTTGTGGATTATCCTGATAATCGGTTCCATGCGGCAAGAATGACGCTTCGCTATAGGTCCACAGGCTGGCATCAAGTGCTTCCACCCGCTCGCGTGATTCCGCCTGAACAATCACACGCCAGTCGCGCTCGAGGCATTTTTCCAGCAATTCCGGCAAAACGCGCTCAAGCGGTGAACGCTCAAGGTGATAGAATAAAACCTCCGTCATTTTTCGTAATGATCGGCAACAAGCTGGTTCAACAGACGCACGCCATAGCCCGAAGCCCAACTGCGGTTGATTTCGCTTTTGGGAGAATTCATGGCGGTACCGGCAATATCAAGATGGGCCCAGGGTACATCATTGACAAACCGCTGTAAAAACTGCGCAGCAGTGATTGAACCGGCATAACGGCCACCGATATTTTTCATGTTGGCAATGTCGCAGTCGATCATTTTGTCGTACTCAGGCCCCAACGGCATGCGCCAGACTTTTTCTCCTGTGGTCAGACCGGCGTCGGTTATTCTTTGCGACAGTTCATCGTTGTTGGAGAATAATCCGGCATGGTTCTGCCCCAGGGCGACAAGAATGGCTCCGGTCAGGGTGGCAAGATTTATCATAAATTGCGGCTTGAAACGTTTTTGTGTGTACCACAGCGCATCGGCCAGAACCAGACGCCCTTCGGCATCGGTGTTGAGTATTTCAATGGTTTGACCCGACATGGAGGTGACAACATCACCGGGGCGCTGGGCGGCGGCATCGGGCATGTTTTCGGCCAGGGCTATAACGCCAATCACATTGGCTTTGGCTTTGCGCGCAGCCAGGGCATGCATCAGGCCGGTAACGCAACCAGCCCCGCCCATGTCGCCCTTCATATCGCCCATACCAGCGCCGGGTTTCAAAGAAATACCACCAGTATCAAAAGTAACGCCCTTGCCGACAAAGGCAATGGGTTTTTGGGTTTTCGGGCCGCCATTCCATTGCATGACCACGAGAGATGAATCCCGGACACTTCCCATCCCCACGCCCAAAAGCGCATGCATTCCGAGTTTTTCCATTTGCTTTTCGCTAAGAACCTCAACCTTCACCCCAAGCTTGGCCAGCTTTTTGGCGCGGGCTGCAAACTCGGCTGGATATAGAATATTTGCCGGTTCGTTGACCAGATCGCGGGCAACAAAAACGCCGGAGCCAAGACCGTCGAGATCCGCATAGATTTTGCGGACAACAGCGGGTTTTTCGCACTGAACAGCCAGACTATCCGGTGATTTTGAGTTGTTTACATTGTGGTTTTTGTCTTTTTTCTTTTTGCCACCCTTAATTTCACCCTTGTAGCGGTCAAATGTGTAACTGCGCAAAAAGGCTCCATGAATGGCGCGCGCGACAGCCGGGGACAAAATCTCATCATCGCCGGCATTTTCCAGAACCAAAGTCACAGCCTGGGATTTAGACGCTGCAAGTCTGCCATAAAGACCGCCGCCAAAACGCTCCCAATGGTGCAGGTTGAGCTCATCATCACTGCTGATGCCAGCGATAATTATACGATCCAATTTAAGGTGGGCAGGTGCAAGAATTTCGAGGAATTTCCCCTGCTCTGCCTTGAATTTAGCCGCCTTCATTGCCCGGGTTAGAGCACCATCACTACTATCATCTAGACCTTGGGCGATAATCCCCAGTTTGTTATCTTTACCGGCAAGTATGACTGCGGAGCCTTTTTTAGGTATCGACAGGGCGGAGAATGTGATTTTCATATGGTGTTCAACCTTTATTTGACATTGAATTGATGGCGTGACACGCCTTTTATCAGACTTATTTAATTTCTGTAAGAAACAAAGCGGGCCGAAAATCGCCGGGTTGGGATATCTTACAGGAATTGACTGGCTTTTTTGCCAGTGTGCTGGCTGAGTGTAAAGGAATCCTAAAGCATGTTTGCGTCCAATTACTGCCATGAACAGGCGTTAGGTATATAATTTTAGCATACGATTGGGGAATTTGCCTGCCAGGGGGGGTTTTGAAAAATTTGAATTGGCTTATACACGGGCATCGCAATAGAATATGAACCTTTTAAGTCGCTACATATTCCTGCAGATCATGTTTCCCTTTGTTATGGCCACGGTTATTATAACTGCTATTGCCTGGCTGACACAAGCAACGCGACTGCTGGACCTGATTATTCTGCAAGGCCAGGGAGCTGGTATATTTTTCCGCCTTTCTCTTTTGTTCATTCCCAACCTTGCCGGCCTCGTCGCCCCTATTGGCCTGCTGATCGCCTGCATTTACACCCTCAACCGTATGAACCAGGACAGTGAGCTTGCGGTGATTTATGCGGCGGGGTCGGGCAAATGGAAAATTGTGCGCCCGTTTATTCTGGCAAGCCTGCTGGTTACTGTTCTTGTCGGTATCGTAAATGCTTACGTAATGCCAAAAAGCTTACAGATTTTACGGGCGGAAATTACAGAAATTCGCGCCGATCTATTAGCAAATCTGTTGCAACCCGGAAAGTTTTTCTCCCCCTTAAAAGGGGTCACAATATATTTTCGAGAGCGTGATCAAAATAATGACATGTTAGGCGTGATAATTCACGACAAACGTAATCTGGCGGAACAGATCACAATTGTCGCCAAGCGAAGTACATTGATTGAAAACGAGGCTGGGAATTTTATGGTGTTTTACGATGGTAGTACCCAGCGCCGGGCCGGGACCGCGGAAAAAACCAATCTTGTTGCCTTTGCCAAGTATTCTTATGACTTGTCTGGATTATCACCAGAGGCAGAGATATTCTATTTAAAACCAAAGGAGAAATTTTTAGGCGATCTGATTGCCCCTAATCCAACTGACCCTTATTTTCTTTCTTTTCCGGGGAAAATTCGTTCTGAATTGCATCGCCGTTTAACTTCGGTAATTTATCCACTGGTTTTCACACTGATTGCGCTGGCTTTCCTCTCCGATGCCCAAACAGCACGCCAGGGACAGATTATTCGAATTTTACTGGCGATTTCAACTGTGGCATTAGTGCGTGGACTTGGTCTTGCGTTTACCAATTTGACTGCAAAAAAGGATTGGGCCGTGCTGCTGGTGTATGGGTTACCGTTATTGGTCGTTTTGATAACACTTTTTTATATTAACCTAAATCAAGTCGGTTCGTTTTTGCGCAGCAAGCGCTCGCGAGCCCTAATCCCCGATGCCGGTTAAGGTCTGATCCATATGATAAGTCGCCGTATCCTTTCGCGTTATATTGCCGGGCAAACTTTCTATGCGATCATATCGACTTACGCTATTTTTCTGGTGATGATCCTGTTCATAGATATTGTTGAGCTATTACGACGCGGACAAATCAATGAAAAATTTGGCCTATATGAAGCCCTCACACTGGCATTGTTTCGATTGCCGGTTCTGTCGGAAAAAGTACTTCCTTTTGCTGTTCTGTTCGGATCGATGTTCGCTTTTTTAAAGCTCAACCGGCGCCAGGAACTGGTCATTGCACGCTCATCAGGTCTTTCTGTCTGGCAGTTTCTAACCCCTCCCATCATAATTGCGGTTTTAATCGGTATTTTTGCTGTAACGGCTTTGAGCCCACTTGGTGCCAGTTTGAATAAAACCTCCCAACGTCTTGAAGTGGAATATTTTAGATCAGAGAGCAGTATGCTGTCGCGTGCCAAAGCCGGGTTGTGGCTAAAACAAAGGAGTAATGAGGGGTCTTCGATCATCCATGCCGGAAAAGCGGAACTGGGCGGAGTGTTGCTAAAAAACATAACCGTCTGGAAATTCAACGCAGACGAGGCGTTCTATGAACGTATTGAGGCACCGATTGCTGAATTGTATGATGGCTTTTGGAGTCTGACGCAAGCCTGGGTCACCAGTGGAGATTCAAAACCCGTCAAACGTAACACTGTCCGCCTGGATACTTTCTTAACCGCCGAGCAGGTTTCGGATAGTTTAAGCGATCCAGCGGAGATTTCTTTTTGGCAACTCCCAAGATTTATCGAGGCCGCACGTAAAGCGGGCTTGCCAGCGAACAGATTTCAGGTCCAATATCACACATTATTGTCGCGTCCGATTCTTTTGGGTGCTATGGTGATTGTCGCAGCAGTTTTTTCCATGCAGGTCTTCAGGTTAGGTAAAATCGGGCGCATGGTACTTGGAGGAGTTGGTTCAGGGTTTTTTTTGTATTTTTTGTCCAATTTGGCGGTAGCTCTGGGGGGGGCTGGGCGGGTACAACCAATAATTGCCGCATGGTCTCCAGCAAGTATTGCTTTAATGATTGGCGTAACCGTTTTATTGTATAATGAAGATGGGTAGTATGTGCGTATTAAAGGTAGGGGTCGTTTAATGACGAGGTGGCAATTCCGCTTCAAAGGTCAAGACCTCAGCAAAAAGCTCAGCGGGTGTTTCGCACTGAGCCTTTTTGTTGTGGCCGGACTGACGTTTTATTCGCCGGGAGTTACTCCTGCAGCGGCGAAAACGCATTATGCCCCCCTCAAACTCCCCAGACTCCAGGTTCCAGACACCAATCAGTCATTGCTGTTGAAATCTGATAATCTCGCCTATGACAAGGAAACCGGCACGGCGACAGCCACCGGAAACGTTGAAATTTACTTCGACAAATATACGGTGCTGGCAGACCGCGTCACTTATTCTCCCAATCGCGACCTTTTGACCGCCAGTGGCAATGTTGTCATGACCGAGCCGGATGGCAATGTTGTGTATGCTGACACTGTTCGTCTGTCCGATAAATTTCGGGAAGGCAACGTTCAGACCCTGTATACAGTTTTCACCAATCAGGCCCGCCTGGCGGCTGCATCGGCAACCCGCGAAGAAGGCAATACAACAGTCTTTTCGAAAGTTGTCTATTCGGCCTGCAAAGCGTGTGAAAAAAACAAAGGCAGGCCGTTATTGTGGCAGATCAAGGCCGACAAGGTTGTCCATGACAAAAAGGAAAAGACCATAAGTTACGAAAACGCCAAACTTGAGTTTTTTGGCGTTCCGGTTCTTTACGTACCCAGGTTCTCTCACCCTGACCCAACAGTGAAACGAAAATCAGGGTTCCTTACGCCCAGCTATACATTTTCCGATCAGTTCGGCAGTGGTGTCCGGGTACCTTATTTTTGGAACATTGCTCCCAATGTAGACGTGACGTTTTCTCCTACGATTACCACCAAACAGGGTTTGCTGGCCGATGTTGAATTTCGGCAACGCCTTACAAACGGCAGTTACAGGATTCGCCCCATCGGTATTTATCAGCTGGAGCCCTCGAATTTTTCACCCGGCGACAGGCGGTTTCGCGGAGCTTTATTTTCCGATGGTGAATTCAATATTAATAACAACTGGAAATGGGGCTGGGACGTTGAGTTAACCAGCGATGATACGTTTTTACGCAGATACAACATCAAAGATGATAATACACTGGTTTCAGAAGCCTACCTGACGGGTCTCAAAGGCAGAAATTACTTTGATGTGCGCAGTTATTATTTTCAAGGCCTTCGCACAACCGATAATACCAATACCACGCCATATATACTCCCTGCCCTGGAATATAATTACATCTATGATAAACCGGTCCTCGGTGGTGAGGTTGAAGTGGATACCAGCTTCTTCAACGTAGAACGCGACACTGGTGCAGATTCAACGCGACTTTCCACAACGGTCAGCTGGCGCAAAACCATCAAGACCTCATCCGGGGTTGTCGTCACTCCTTTTGCGCAAGGTCGTGGTGATTTTTATCGCACCAACAATGTTGCAACGGCTGGTGGCGGTTCCGATGCCTTTGCCCGTATACTCCCAATTGGCGGTGTCGACATCAGAATGCCTTGGGCGAAATCCACCAATAGCGGATTGCATATAATTGAACCCATCGCCCAGGTCATTGTGCGACCCAATGAAACCAAAACATCGCGCATTCCCAATGAAGACAGCCAAAGCTTTGAGTTCGGTGCAACCAACCTGTTTTCCATCGACAAGTTTGCTGGCGTTGATCGGTTTGAAGGTGGGACGCGAGCCAATGTTGGCCTTTCTTATACTTACAACAACAATAACTCGGATGTATGGCTGCGTGCGGTCGCCGGGCAATCTTTCCAACTCGGCGGTAGAAACAGTTTTGGACCCAATACCGGGCTGGAGAATGGCTCTTCCGATTATGTGGGAGAATTATATATACAACCAACAAGTAACATTTTGATGTCAGCCCGTGTCAGGCTTGATGATGAAGATTTTTCTGTAAAGCGTAATGAACTTGGCATTAGCGGCTCTTTCGACAGGCTTTCCGGTTCAGTTTCATATACCAGACTGGCCGCGGCTCCAGCCTTTGGCGAACTTGCCGCCAGCGAAGTCATCAATGCCGCTGCCAGCGTTCGCCTGAGTAAAGAGTGGACGGCATTTGGCAACATTTATTATGACGTTAAAAGCGGCTTCAGATTACAAGATGGCGTGGGCCTGTCTTATGAGAACGAATGTCTCATTCTGTCGTTGGCTTATAAAGAAACATTTACCGCGGACCGGGATCTTGAGCCCGAAAAATCACTATTTGTCCAAATTACCTTGAAAACTATTGGGGGGACCGGGTTTGGCGGTGGGCTTTAGGTTGTAGCCCCACCGGACCCTTTTCAGGTTTTCATCGATTAACATGCTTTAGACACATTTTTCAGGCCTCCATAAAATGCAACCCGCCAAGAAGGCCGCCTGAAAAAAACTATGAGAAATAGAGATCACGAATTGAATTTTCCTCTTTTAAAAATACGACCTGCATATGGTGTATTGCCATTTTTGGTGCTTCTTGGTTTGAGTGTCGGGTTTACAGCTGGCAAAAGCAGCCCGGCACTCGCACAATCAAATCCAAAAATTGCCGCCATCGTTAATGATGAACCGATTTCCCAATTTGATGTCAGTCAGCGTATTAAACTGAATAAACTGCTGGGTCAGACATCGGGGGCGCGCAAAGAGATTCTCGACGAACTTGTCGAAGAACAGTTGCAGCGCCAACAGGCCAAGCGCCTCAGAATTGGCGTAACAGACGAGGAAATTGACGGTACCATCGAAAAAATGATTGAGCGCAGACGTTCCACTCCTGAGGTCTTTAATAAGCAGCTAAAAAAAATCGGCGTAAATCCTGAAACAATGCGAAATAGGGTTAAAGCGTTACTCGCATGGCGGCGAATCCTGAGTCGAAGATTTGGAAAACTTGTTGAATTGGATGAACAGGATATCGATCGGGCTTTCCAGCGGGCGCAAAAAAACAAACGACCAGCCCAAAGGTTCTTCATGCTGCAGCAAATCAATTTGCCTTTCGATGGCGCTCTGGATCAAGCCAGCATTCAGGGTCGCCAGATTGAAGCGCAAAGAATCATCCAGGGTTTCAAGGGGTGTAGAAGTACGCGGCGTATTGCCAGAGGCATATACAATGTACAAATCCGCAATATCGGCCCAATTCCGCTAAAGCAGGTAAAACCTAACCTGCGTAAACTTCTTCGCAAAGCCGGGCCAGGAAAACTGCTGCCTCCTAATATGACCCGCAAGGGCATTGAGCTTCTGGCCTACTGCTCGAACAAAACCGTCGCTGCCCGGGAAGTTACCCGCGAACAGGTTCGCGCTGCACTGGCCAGTCAGCAATTTGGTTTGATTTCCAAAAGATATTTGCGTGATTTGAAACGCGATGCCATTATTGATTTGCGGTAGGTCATAGACCTATAGACAGGCTCGGACATGATGCAGCCGAATTCACAACTGCCCCCTCTTGCCTTGACAATGGGGGAGCCTGCCGGCATCGGCCCGGAGCTTGCCATCAAGTTATGGCTGGACCGTGTAAATTCTCATATTCCACCGTTTGTCCTGATTGCCAGCGAAATCCAGATGACCACATGCGTTAAGCAACTGGGGTATGATATTGTCTTTCACAAGGTTGAACAACCTGCCGAAGCAACCGATGTATTTCCCCGCGCCCTGCCCCTGCTGGCTTTGGATGAGGATTGTGATGTATCGCCAGGTCAACTTGACCCTTCGGCTGCATCGTGCATTACCGGTGCCATCGAAACTGCTGTACAACTGGCTTTATGTGGTGAAGTTTGCGGTATTGTCACCAACCCGATTCATAAGAAAAATCTGTATGACAGTGGTTTTTCCTTTCCCGGCCACACTGAATTCCTCGCCTATCTGTCCAACCAGAACGGTAAATCACCCCAGGCAGTAATGATGCTACAGGGTGGCGGATTGCGCACGGTTCCCGTGACCATACATATTGCACTTGCTAAAGTTCCCGCTGCCCTGACAAATGAGCTTATTGTGCAAACCGCTGAAATCGTGCATGGCGATCTGGTCAGATGCTTTGGCATGGAGCGCCCACGACTGGTTGTGGCCGGGCTAAATCCTCATGCCGGAGAAGATGGCGCGCTTGGTATCGAAGATATGACGATCATCAAGCCGGCGGTGGAGACATTGAGATCGCGTGGCTTTAATATTCGCGGCCCCCTTCCCGCCGATACAATGTTTCATGAAGTTGCGCGCAAAACTTATGATGTTGCCCTGTGCATGTATCATGATCAGGCGCTGATACCGGTTAAAACACTCGGGTTCGATACCGGTGTCAACATTACTTTAGGTCTCGATTTCATTCGCACCTCGCCCGATCATGGCACGGCTTTGGACATCGCCGGCCAGGGGATAGCGGATACCCGCAGCCTTGCCGAAGCGTTCAGATGTGCCGCGCAGATGGCTGTTTGCAGACAGGATTATTTGCAGAAAGCCGGGATCTGATCCATGGCCGACGCGGACACCCTTCCCCCTTTAAGAGACGTTATCGCAGACCTGGGACTGAGTGCCAAAAAGTCATTTGGCCAGAATTTCCTTCTCGACTTCAACCTCACCCGGCGCATCGCACGAGCAAGCGGCAAAATTGACGGCTATACGGTTATCGAAATCGGACCTGGTCCCGGTGGATTGACACGGGCTTTGTTTATGGAGGGGGCCGAACAGGTGGTCGTGGTTGAAAGCGATCCCCGGTTTGAACCAGTACTCAGCGCTATTTCCGATACTTATCCAGGTAGGCTTCAAGTCCTTATGGGTGACGCGCTAAAAACCCCTTTGCAGAGCCATATTGACGGTCGTTGTGTAATCATTGCCAACCTGCCTTACAATGTGGCCACAGCTTTGTTGATTAACTGGCTTAAAACCGAGCCGTGGCCGCCATGGTTCGAGCGCATGACGTTAATGTTTCAAAAAGAGGTCGCCGCAAGAATTGTAGCCGAACCGGGACAAAAAGCCTACGGCCGGTTGAGTGTTCTGTGCAATTTTCGCTGCCATACCGAAACCCTTTTTGACATCAATCCAAAAGCGTTTACGCCACCGCCAAAAGTCACGTCAACACTGGTTGAATTCATCCCGAAAACGCTCCCGCCCGACGCTCCCGAAATTGGCGCTCTGGAAACTGTCACTCGGGCAGCATTCTCCCAACGGCGTAAAATGCTGCGCTCCAGTCTGAAAACAATATTTCCGCAACCACTGGATATTCTCAAGCTTGCAGAGATCGAACCTGACTGGCGCGCCGAACAGGTCGACCTTGCCGGTTATTGCCGACTTGCGCTTCTGTTGGACAATAAATAGCTGGGTGGCAGAAGTAATCTGTGCCAAAATCATTTGACGCAAATTTTATTCTGGGGAAATTTGATAACCAATAACTCATAATGGAGAAATACCATGAGTAGATTGTTCATTTTCCAAACCTCCTTCTTATTCTTTGTTTCCCTTATTTTTGTCGCTATGACTTCCCTTCCGATCATGGCATCCGAAGAAGGGTCGATTGCCCGTGGCGCAAAGCTTTATGACAAGTGGTTCGCAGTCATAAAGGCTGAAAAACCAAAAGAGACCCACCCAGCCTGGCCAGTTGCAAACACCAAGAAAAAGGGTAACACCACATGGCGTTGCAAATCCTGTCACGGTTGGGATAATCAAGGTGTTGATGGTGCTTATGGCTCTGGTTCGTATAAAACCGGAATCAAGGGTATCAACGCGATGGCAGGTGCAGATACTACAAAAATTGTTGCCGTTCTCAAAGATGACACCCACAAGCTGTCTGGCCTGATGGCAGAAGAAGATTTTCAGGATCTCGCCTTGTTTGTCTCCAAGGGCCAGGTCGATATGCGTAAATATATCGATTATTCAACAAAGGCCGTTATCGGTGGTGATGCATCACGCGGACGGGACTATTTTGATACCATGTGCGCCCAGTGTCATGGCGTTAAAGGCGATTTGCCGAAAGACATGAAGAAAACCCTGGGCAAGCAGTTGAGCAATCCGTGGGAAGTCATGCATAAAATTCTCAACGGTCAGCCCGACGAACAAATGCCAGCCTTACGTACCCTTGATCGACAGGTTGTTGTTGATGTGATGGCTCATCTGGCAACCCTGCCAAAAGATAAATAATCAATTTTCACCTCCACTGCGTCGGCAAAATTGCCGACGCAGATAATCTTGACTGGTAGGAATACGATTATGATCATGAAAATCTGGAGATGGTTCTGGCAGCCCACTCAGCGTTTTGCCTGGGGAGCCATATTCATACTTGGTGGACTTTCAGGTATAATTTTCTGGGGCGGTTTCAACACTGCCATGGAGTTTACCAACACCACCAAGTTCTGCATTTCGTGCCATGAAATGCGCTCAACCGTGTATGAGGAATACAAGCAGACCGTGCACTACAACAACGCGTCGGGCGTGCGTGCTGGATGCTCTGATTGCCATGTTCCCAAAGCATGGACGCCAAAACTGATCCGAAAAATACAAGCCACGCGCGAGTTGTACTACAAGGTACTGGGGACAATTAACACACCCGAAAAATTCGAGGCCAAGCGTCTGGTGCTGGCCGAGCGTGTCTGGGCTTCGATGAAAGCAACTGATTCGCGCGAGTGCCGAAACTGCCACAGCTATGAAACGATGTCGTTTAAGAAACAAAGCCGCCGGGCGGTTGAAAAAATGCAGGTGGCTTTTAAGCAAGGAAAAACATGTATTGAGTGCCATAAAGGTATAGCCCATAAGCTGCCTGCCGGTCTTGATGACGACGACGATTGACCTCAACCGATCACACATTTAAAGGTATCTCTTTGAGGATGGCTAGAGCCTGACGAATGTCGGGAAGGATTACGTTGTATGAAGCGGCAATCAATTGTTGAGTATGGAGCGGCGCTGGCTGAGACAAGCGCACAAACCCCCAGGCCCAAGGGTACAGAGGTTTTAATACGGGTGCACCATTGTGGTGTCTGCCATTCTGACATTCACCTGCAGGATGGTTATTTTGACCTGGGAAATGACAAACAGCTCGATGTCAGGCCGGGTCGGGATCTGCCGTTTACGCTTGGTCACGAAATTGAAGGCGAGATTGCGGGTTTTGGCCCACAAGCTCAAGGGGTTACAATAGGCCAAAAGCGTATCGTTTATCCCTGGATCGGGTGTCATGCTTGTGCCGTATGCAAAGCGGGACAGGAACATCTGTGCAAGAAAACCCATCATCTCGGCCTCAATGTCGATGGCGGGTTTAGCGATTATGTTGTGGTGCCACATCCACGTTACCTTCTCGATTACAGCGGCATTTCGCCCGAATTGGCCGGACCTTACATGTGCTCCGGGCTGACCGCCTACAGTGCATTAAAAAAAGCCGCCCCTCTTGGCAAGGATGAAGCATTGATGATAATGGGCCTGGGTGGCGTTGGCATGATGGCCCTGCAGTTTGCAAAATCGATGTTTGACGGTCCGATTTTTGCCTGCGACATTGATGCCGACAAGCGTAAACAAGGTGTCAAAGCCGGTGCACTGGAATGTTTTGATCCCAGCGACAAGCAAGCTCGCCGCGCATTCTACAAGATGACCGGAGGCGCGCAGGCGGCGGTGGATTTTGTCGGCGCTGAAACGTCGCTCGATTTTGCCCAGGGCTGTCTCGCCAAAGGCGGGCGTGTGGTTGTTGCCGGATTAATTGGTGGCGAATTCAAAATACCAATTCCCATGTTCCCGCTCAGGGCTATTTCGATCATTGGTACTTTTGTCGGTTCTCTGGAGGATGCACGTGAGATGATCGCGCTGGTGCAATCAGGTGCGATCTCACCCATACCCATCGAAACCCGCCCCCTGGATCAGGCCTCGGCAACGCTGGATGATTTGCGTGCAGGCAAAATCACCGGACGGGTGGTGTTGCAGCCTTGAGGTTTTGGAGGCGCTTATTTTTAGAGGCGCTCAAGCGGCGCGCAGCCTGCAGGCCCCTTGGGCCTTAGTCCAACGCTGCGCTCGTCCCGGTGAACCACAGACAATTTTTCATTGTGGCACCCGGACGAGCGCAGCGTTGGACTAACGAGCAAGGCGAGTGCAGGCTGCGCGCCGCTGCTTGAGCGCCCCTAAAAACTGCGCCTCTAAAAACCGGTAGCTATACCTAAAGCCCGGCTTGCAGGTCACGTACAAAAGCGGTCAATCCGCTTTGGCGCGGCCGGGTCAGGCGTTCGGCCTGGACTATGGCGGTTAGGGATTTTTCGCACTTTTCCAGATCATCATTGACCAGAACATAATCATATTCGGCCCAGTGACTGATTTCTGCTGCCGCTTTTTGCATGCGCTGCGCCACCACTTCGGCGCTGTCCTGAGCACGCGTTTTTAACCGCTCACCCAGGGCTTGAGCACTTGGTGGCAGAATGAATACGCGCACCACATCGCCGAGCATTTTTGCCATCAACTGCTGTGTTCCCTGCCAGTCTATATCAAACAGGACATCACCGCCGCGCGACAATATGGCTTCCACCGGAGCTGCCGGGGTTCCGTAAAAATTACCAAACACTTCGGCTGATTCGAGCAGTTCATCGTGATCACGCATAGACAAGAACTTGTCCTGGGTGACAAATATATAGTCCTTGCCGTCAACTTCGCCGGATCTTGGCGTGCGTGTGGTAACCGACACCGACATGGTTATGTTGTCGTCAGATGCCAGCAGACGTTTGGACAGCGTGGTTTTGCCCGCACCTGAGGGCGACGACAAAACAATCATCATTCCGCGCCGATCTATACCGGCGAATTTAGCCCTATCACTCAATATTCATCACCTGTTCGCGTATCTGATCTATTGCAGCTTTCATGGCCAATCCCAGTTCGGTTATCTCTTTGGTGGGCGATTTTGAGCACAATGTGTTGGTTTCCCGGTTAAACTCCTGCACCAGAAACTCTAGCTTTCGTCCCATCGGCCCGTCGGCATTCAGGTAATCTCTGGCGGCCAGTATATGAGCATCAAGGCGGTCAAGTTCTTCGGTAATATCAGCTTTTGCGGCCAGAATTACGGCTTCCTGATAAAGCCTGTCTTCATCCAGAGATGGTGCCGCCTCAATTACCTGCGCTATCTGGCGGTGCACACGCGTCCGCATAAGATCACCGGTTTTTGCTACTTCCCGACGAACCTGAACCATCAATTTCTCAATGTCGCTGACTTGCGCATTGAGGATATGGCAAAGTTGCTCGCCTTCGCGTTGGCGCATGGCTGCGAGGTCGTGGAGTGCGGTTTCAAGGCTGTTTAAAATTTCGGTGTTGCGCGCCTTGATGATTCCATCGTCCTCCACCGGGGCTGATTGTTCCAGTATTCCCCTTAAAGCCAGTAAGCCATCGGCTGTGGGTGCCGTTGCCCCTGCTGTCTCCACCAATCGCCCGGCAGCCAGCACAACGGCTTCGAGTGCAGCCTCGTTGACGGTCAACTCACCGGCGGCATCTTCCTGCTTCAGGTTCAAGGACGCCTGAACACTTCCGCGTGACACAAATTTTGCCAGTAATTTTCTTAAATCAGGTTCAAGACGTTCATAGCCATGAGGTAATCGACATCGAATATCCATCGATTTGCCGTTGACACATCTCAGCTCCCAATGCCAGCGAACATTTGAATGAATGCCATCACTGCGGGCAAATCCGGTCATGCTGATTAAGGCCATAGGCACCTGGAGTTTAAGAGTAACACTGGCTAACAATAACCAAGTTTATTGCGCCGGTACAGTTGCGCTCTTGGTCACTGGGGGTATTTTCGGGGCGGCGGGCACACCAGACTGACTTTTTTGCTGCTTTTGCCAGGCGCGGTATTTGGCAACATTTTGATTGTGCTCTTTCAAAGTCTTGGAAAACAAATGACCACCGGTGCCGTCGGCGACAAAATACAACTCATCAGATCGCACTGGATGGAGCACAGCTTTAATCGCAGCGGCGCCCGGATTTGTAATCGGTGTGGGCGGCAGGCCGTCAATCTGGTAGGTGTTATAAGGTGTGGGTTTGTCAATTTCGCTTTGTTTAATGGGGCGACCCAATGCGCCTTTTGGTCCAACAATGCCATAGATTATGGTCGGGTCAGACTGCAGGCGCATCGATTTATTCAACCGATTGATAAAGACCGCGGCAACACGCCTGCGCTCACCGGATTGTCCGGTCTCCTTTTCAACGATGGAGGCCAGAATAATGGCGTCCTCAGGCGAATTATACGGCAGGCCATCGACGCGTTCTTCCCAGGCTTTTTCCAAAACCTTACTTTGTGCTTTTGCCATGCGATCAAGCAGTTCCTGCCGCGAAGTGCCGCGCTGGAAGGTGTAGGTTTCCGGCAATAAAGAGCCTTCTTTGGGGGTTTCTTCAATTGCCCCTGTCAAAATAGTGTCCTGGTTCAGGCGATCAACAATCTGCTGACTGGTCAAACCTTCAGGCAGGGTAACCTTGTATGCGACAGATTTCCCGCCTCTGAAAATGCGAATAATCTCCTCCATACTTACATTGGCATTCAAAGGATATTCTCCGGCTTTTAGAGTGCCTGTTTCTTTGTTGAGGTAAAATCCTAAGATAAATACGCGTGCATCCGAAATATACCCTTTATCCATAAGATTTTGCGCAATTACGGTTACGCTGTCGCCCTTTTCAACCGTAAAAATTATGTCAGCAGCAAGGGGGCCTGGACCTTCAAAAGTTGTTTTGAGGTAATACATAAAACCGATCACAAGCGCGCCTATGAAGACGATGGAGACCAAAAGCCCCCACAAAATGGTCGCAAGACGATTGCTTCGCCTGGATTTGGATTTACGTTTAATGGCTCAAATCCCCGCTTTTGAAAACTGACGCGACTAAGTTATTGGGGATATATGGATGGGGAAATGTCATACAGGCTACTTACCAATTCGCATATTTTGCCACAAAGCGCTTTATGTGTCCGTAAAACGCTGCAAAACCAAAGATGCATTGGTTCCACCAAATCCGAAAGAATTTGTCAATACGACATCGATTTCGCGTTCCCGGGCCTTATGAGGAACCAGATCAATCTGAGTATCAATTGATGGATTATCAAGGTTCAACGTCGGCGGTGCTATATTGTTAGTAATGGCAAGTGTCGAAAATATGGCTTCAACAGCCCCGGCAGCACCCAAAAGGTGCCCGGTGGCGGATTTAGTCGAAGACATTGACAGACCCGATGCGTCATTGCCGAAAAGCCGGGTTACAGCGCCAAGCTCTATTTCATCACCTAAGGGCGTTGAGGTGCCGTGAGCATTAATATAATCAATATCACCGGGCTCAATTCCCGCGCGCTTGACGGCTGCTGCCATGGAACGATAAGCGCCATCGCCATCGGACGCTGGCGCGGTGATATGATGGGCATCACCTGACATGCCGTAGCCGACAACTTCCGCATGGATTGTTGCGCCACGTTTACGCGCATGTTCAAGTTCTTCCAGAACGACAACACCGGCACCTTCGCCCATGACAAATCCGTCGCGATCACGGTCATAAGGTCGTGAACCTTTGGTTGGATCATCATTGAAGCCGGTAGAAAGTGCACGGCAGGCAACAAATCCCGCCAATGCCAGACGGCAGACAGGGCTTTCTGTACCACCGGCCAACATCACGTCAGCATCGTCAAAAGCAATCAGGCGGGCTGCATCGCCAATGGCGTGTGCTCCGGTTGAACACGCGGTAACAACAGCATGATTGGGGCCTTTAAAGCCATATTTGATTGAGATGTAGCCCGATGCCAGATTAATCAGGCGACCGGGAATAAAAAACGGGCTGACGCGGCGCGGGCCTCTTTCTTCCAAATCCAGGGCTGCTGCTTCTATCCCCTGCAGACCACCAATGCCGGAGCCAACCATGACACCGGTTCTTGTCAAATCTTCATATTCGCTTGGATGCCAGCCAGAATTTTCAACTGCTTCGGCAGCGGCGGCTACGGCATAGGTGATGAAGTCATCAACCCGGCGCTGGTCTTTTGCCGGAAAAACCTCATCAGGATTAAAACTGCCATCTAAGCCGTCACCAAGTGGTATCTGCCCGGCTATCTGGCATTTGATATCAGAGACATCAAAATTCTCAATTCGGCCAATGCCGGATTTGGCTGCAATCAAGCGCTGCCAGGATGCGTCCACACCGCTGGCCAGCGGTGTGACCATGCCCATTCCTGTGATAACCACTCGCCTCATGCAAACACCTCAAATCTCACAACCTGCCCGCCACTGGTTCCTGCGCCTTAACTGGTGTCAGGTTGTAGGCAACCTGCACCGTCAGGATTAAGAGAATTAGAACCAGAACTATGATGCGTTTTCAGAAATGAACTTTACAGCATCGCCAACTGTGAGAATTGTTTCAGCGGCATCATCAGGAATTTCACAGCCAAACTCTTCTTCAAAAGCCATGACGAGTTCTACAGTATCTAGACTGTCCGCCCCTAAATCGTCGATAAAGCTAGCATTTTCAGCCACTTTATCAGCGTCTACACCGAGGTGTTCAACCACAATTTTCTTAACCCGTTCAGCAACGTCACTCATTCTGTATTCCTCAATTATGCTTAAATTTATAGCTGTTGATTCTTCGTTAGGCCCCTACAGCCCTGATATTTGTCAACCCGGATGCTTTATCTATTATAAAGCATGGCTGTCAATTGATAAAATTATTCGTCACCAAAGGCCAGCTATTGACTGACTTTTGATCAATGGCGCGCTTCCTAACATACTTTTTCAACCTTGACCAGTTCGTGCCGCGATCATTTGAAAAACTTTCAATCGACAGACCCTAAATCATTGCCATTCCGCCGTTCACATGCAGGGTCTGGCCGGTCATATAGGCAGCTTCTTCACTTGATAGATATACGGCGGCAGATGCCACTTCACCTGCCGTTCCCAACCTGCCGGCGGGGATTGATGTTAAAATCGCCTGTTTCTGTTTGTCATTCAAGGCATCGGTCATCGCCGTTTCAATAAACCCGGGCGCGATGCAGTTAACGGTGATATTGCGGCTGGCAACTTCACGGGCAAGCGCTTTGGAAAACCCGATCATACCGGCTTTTGATGCAGCATAGTTGGCCTGCCCCGGATTTCCGGTAACACCAACAACCGACGTTATGGAAATAATGCGACCGTGGCGGCGGCGCATCATGCCTTTGATAGCGGCGCGTGACAATTGAAAGGCTGCTTTCAGATTTATGTCCATTACCAGATCCCAGTCTTCATCTTTCATGCGCATCAAAAGACCATCGCGGGTAATACCGGCATTGTTAATCAGGATATCCAGCTGTCCGGTAAGTTCCTCGACCTGGCCCGGCAAAGCTGCAACAGCTTGTGCGTCACCAAGATTGCACGCAATCGCATGGGAATTTTCCCCCAGCTCCTGATTTAGCTGATCCAAAGCTTCTGCCCGAGTGCCAGACAAAACCACAGTTGCTCCAGCTTCATGAAAGCTGCGGGCGATGGCACCGCCAATGCCTCCGGTAGCTCCGGTTACCAATGCTGTTTTACCCGTTAAATCAAACATCTATAACTGCCTTTATATGTGTTTTAACAACTGCCAACGAAACATCGCTCGTGATCAAAGCGCTTTTGCCAGGGCTTCCACCTGCTCCGGCTCACCAACAGGTATTCCCTGCAACGAGCGGTCAATACGCCGTGCCAGACCGGTCAGCACCTTGCCTGCGCCAATTTCATAGAATGTTTTGATACCATTATCGGCCATAAATACAACCGATTCCCGCCACCGCACCATGCCGGTTACCTGTTCTACCAGACGCGATTTAATGTCTGCGGGTCGGGAAATTGCTGACGCCAGAACATTGGCCACCAAAGGAATGGTGGCGGGCGATGTGTCAATGCGATCAAGTTCGGCCTGCATCACCACTGCGGCAGGTTGCATCATATCGCAATGAAACGGTGCGCTTACGGGCAGCAGAACCGCCATGCGGGCACCTTTTTCCTTGGCAATATCAACGGCTCGATCAATTGCTGTAGCAGCCCCCGAAATAACAATCTGTCCCGGCGAATTGTCATTGGCTACCTGACAGACCTGTCCTTGCGCCGCTGCATCCGCAATGTCGCGCACCATATCCATCTCCAGCCCCAATATCGCCGCCATGGCACCTTCACCGACGCCAACGGCTTTTTGCATGGTTAAGCCACGCGTGCGTACCAATCGGACAGCATCGCCGAGACTGAAAACTCCAGCGGCACACAGCGCCGAATATTCGCCCAAAGAATGACCGGCAACGTAGGCGACTTTATCTTCAAGATTAATGTGGAAATCTTTTTCCAGAACCCGGATAACCGCAAGGCTGGTGGCCAGCAGTGCTGGTTGGGCATTATGGGTTAGCCGCAGCTCCTCTTCCTCTCCAGTCCACATGACATTCGACAAGGGAGTTTCGAGGGCATCGTCAACTTCTTCAAAGACCTCGCGCGCACTGGCAAAAGCATCTGCCAAAGCTTTGCCCATACCAATTTTCTGGCTGCCCTGACCGGGAAATGTGAAAGCTGTTTCCATGGTTTTCTCGCTGGTTATATCGTGTGGTAAATGTCTGTTGACACGTGGGCCTACCAGTCACAGATTAGGGATGCAAGAAACTATTCTTGCAATGCTTGTGATTTTGTGTTTATGAAACGCGATTACGTAACCGCTCCGGTTGGAGGCTGAACGGAAAACCACGCTTTTTATGCATTTTTTTGCTCGATTGTGCGGTGATACAAGACAAGCTTGTTCATTTCCCGTGTCTTCACTCTTTTGTTGGTCCGTTTGAGCCTTTCCGCACCTGTTATCCGGTCCGGGCTCGAAAGTGGCTTTGCGCCGGTGCATAAATGAGACCAGAAAGGCTAATGAACAATGCCATTATATGAGCATGTGTTTTTGTCACGTCAGGATGTATCTGCCCAGCAGGTCGAGACGATGACAGCAACATTTAAAACGATAATTGAAGAAGGTGGTGGCAAGCTTGCCAAGAGCGAATATTGGGGTTTGAGAACACTCACCTACCGCATCAAAAAGAACCGCAAGGCGCATTTCAGCCTGTTCAACATTGATGCACCGCACGCAGCGGTTGCTGAAATGGAGCGGCAGATGAGCTTGAGCGATGATGTGTTGCGTTTTCTCACTTTGAAAATGGACGAGCTTGAAGAAGGCCCATCGGCGATGATGCAATCTCGTGGCCCCCGTGATGATGACCGCCGCCCACGGCGCGACAATCGTCCGCCGCAGGGTGATCGCCCCGCACGCGCACCAGTTGCAAATGAAACACCCGAAAAGAAGGAGGCTGAATAATGGCACCCGGAGGCAAACCAGAACGCCGGCCGTTTTTCCGCCGCCGCAAGACCTGTCCCTTTTCCGGGGACGGTGCGCCCAAAATTGACTATAAAGACACCCGTTTGCTGCAACGGTTTATTTCCGAGCGCGGCAAAATTGTTCCCAGCCGGATTACTGCTGTCTCTGCCAAAAAACAGCGTGAATTGGCCCGGGCAATCAAACGGGCGAGATTTTTAGGCCTGCTGCCTTATCTGGTGAAATAGCAGAACAATAAATGGTTGGGGCGGGTTATCCGCCTCTAACCGCTAGTAAGCGGGACAGCGATTACAATGTACTCTTATTTATTGACAGGAATAGCGGCTGGCGTTGCGTCAAGCCTTTTGTATCTATCGGGATCAATTGGCACATCCCTGTCTATATTTCTCTATTTTTTAGCCCCCCTGCCCCTGTTCATAACCGGATTGGGTTGGGGGGCTGTTTCTGCAGCTGTGGGAGCTGCCATCGGTGTGGTTATTGCATCTGCGATTGCCGGGCTTACCGGTGGTCTGGTCTATTTCGCCAGCGTTGGCTTTATTCCCGTGGTCCTGTGCTATTACGCATTAATGTCGCGCGCGCGCGATGATGATGAACAAACATCTCCACAAAACTCCGCTGCGCGCGACTGGTATCCTCTTGGTCAACTGATTTTATGGGTTGCCGGTTTTTCCACGCTTTTAACAGTCATTTTCATCGTGTTTGTGCTGCCGTCGACGCCGGAGCTGAAGAGTTCTATGGAGGTTCTTTTTGGCGCCCTTCTTGATCAGAACATCGAACTTAAATCCAGGCTTGGCGGCGAAAAGGCGGTTCCGCAAATGGTTGCAATGTTTATTGCCCTGCTGCCGGTAACTCTCGCCAGTTACACTTTTGTGATGGCCACATCAAATCTGTGGCTGGCATCGAAAATCATTGCAGCATCGGGACGTGAAATTCGACCGCCGTTTGAGATGAGTGCCTTGCAGTATCCGCGTCTGGCGCTACTGGTTCTGGTCGGCTTGCTGGTTGCGACATTCCTTCCCGGTGTCATTCATACCATCGCGCTCGCCGGTACAGCCTCATTATCACTGGCGTTCATGTTTCTGGGTCTACTGGTGGTTCACGCCACCGTACCTAATGTGCCGATACGCCCGCTGTTTTTTGCCATGTTCTATATCGCCGTTTTCATTGTGTTCAAATACGCCTACGCAGCTCTTGCACTGATTGGGATTGCAGAAACGATTTTTGGCATCAGACAAAGATTTACCACACCGCCGCCCCCCACAACGCCGGGGGCACCACCGACAATAAGCGGGCGTTAGAATTACGAGCCTGCACCGACATTGAAATTTAAAAACTGAAGGATAAAGAAATGGAAATCATATTACTCGAACGCATCGAAAGACTGGGACAGATGGGGGACGTTGTTAGCGTCAAAGACGGTTATGCCCGTAATTACCTTCTGCCACAGAAAAAAGCACTCAGAGCCAACAAGGCCAACCGGGCACAATTTGAAGAACAGCGGGCGCAGTTGGAAGCCACTAATCTCGACAACCAGAAAGAAGCACAAGCAGTTGCTGAAAAAATTGACGGCAACCTGTACATCATCATCCGTCAGGCTGGTGAAAGCGGTCAGCTTTACGGCTCAGTTTCAACGCGTGACATTGCCACACTGATGACAGAGGGCGGTGCCAGCATCTCCCGCAACCAGGTGGTATTGGAACGCCCGATCAAACTTTTGGGTCTGCACGATGTGCGTGTTGTGCTTCACCCTGAAGTATCTCTGGGTGTGGTTGTCAATGTGGCGCGAACTGAAGAAGAAGCCGAACGCCAGGCACGCGGCGAAGATGTGACCGCTGATCAGTTTGACGAAGATGAAGATGCTCTGGCCACTAAGGGGGTTTTTGAAGACGAGGAGCGGGCCAAGGAGGCTGCTCAAGAACTTGCCGAAGATGCAAGCGATGACAGCCAGGAAGAGGCCGTATCTGATGATGTTGCGTCTGATGAAGTTTCCGCTGAAGATGAGACGGAAGCCAAAGACGAAGCCTAGCAATTCGGAGGGCTCACTGTGCAGTGGCACATTGAGCCCTTTTTTTGCCCCAGAACCGATGAGATTACACGATGCGACTACTCAATGCCATGCTGGCAAAATTTGTCCAAACCGGAACCATTCATATTATTGACGCGGACAATAAACGACATGAGCACAAGGGCGCACCCGGCCCCGAAGTAACGCTGCGGTTTACTGAGAAAAATCTCGCCCGGCGCTTATTTCTTAACCCCGAATTACGCGCTGGTGAGGCCTATGTCGACGGTACAATGATAGTTGAAGAAGGGAGCATTCGTGACCTTTTGATGATTTTTGCCATGAACCGATCAAATCTACGCAAACAACCGTTGCAAAGGTCACTTCGAACATTTCTGAAACGTGTTCGTAAATTTCATCAACACAACACTATTAGCAACGCCCGGTCCAATGTTGCTCATCATTATGATCTCTCGAATGATCTCTATCGCCTATTTCTCGATCAGGATATGCATTATTCATGCGCCTATTTTTCTTCACCCGACGACACTCTTGACGTAGCGCAGCAAAATAAAATCCGCCATATAGCCGCCAAACTCGACCTCAAGCCGGGTCAAAAAGTTCTGGATATTGGTTCGGGCTGGGGTGGTATGGCGATGTTCCTGGCGCAACATTGTGATGTTGACGTGCTTGGGGTGACGCTTTCCAAAGAACAACAATCACTGGCTACAGAACGAGCTAGAGAGCGCGGATTGCAGGACCGGGTAAAATTTGAATTGATGGACTATCGTCATGTTGAAGGTCCGTTTGATCGCATTGTCTCGATTGGTATGTTTGAACATGTGGGCACCGACCACCACCAGGAATATTTTTCTAAAATAAACAGTCTGCTGGCTCCGAACGGCGTGGCACTGGTCCATTCCATAGGACGTAAAGGCCAACCCGGCCCGACAAGTGCCTGGATCAGAAAATATATTTTTCCCGGTGCATCATCTCCTGCCCTGTCTGAAACCTGTACAGCCATCGAAAAGGCTGGATTGTGGGTAACCGATATCGAAATTCTGCGGCTACATTATGCCGATACGCTTTTGGCTTGGGATCAGCGGTTTCAAAAAAACCGCGAGAAAATTACCGACCTGCTGGATGAGCGCTTCTGCCGCATGTGGGAGTTTTATCTGATTATCTCCGAAATGTCTTTTCGCAATGGCAAACATATGGTGTTTCAAATTCAGTTGAGCAAAAGTGTTGAGGCCCTGCCTGTTACCCGCACCTATATGGGTGAGGCGGAATCGCGTATGTTATTAAATCAAAAGTGATTTTTGTTTTGTCGGGTTTGAAAATGGAAATTTCGAACCTGCCGTTTCTTTTCCGGCAGAAAATGCAAGCACGAATTTCGACTGATAAAATCAAATCTGTATAAAAATGTATTGTGTGGGTATCTCTGAATTTTCAAATTTTGCTCAAAAATATTTCATAACTCGGCCACGTTTGAGGTAATGTCCAATCATGGACAACAACACTTCCCTTGCCGCAACTTTTGATATCGATAGTGCTGATGATGGCGTTGCCGACTATCGCACTGCGCCACACAACATCGAAGCCGAACAAGCTCTGCTTGGTGCTATCCTCGTTAACAATGAGGCCTGCGACAGGGTATCGGCATTTTTAAAACCCGAGCATTTTTTCGATCCGTTGCATGCGCGTCTGTATGAGGCAGCCGCTGCCCTGATCCGGGCCGGGCGCCCGGCAAGCCCGGTTACGCTCAAGACATATTTCGACAATGATGAAGCACTCGACGAGATAGGTGGTGCACCGTACCTCGCCCGACTGGCAGCGTCAGCGACAACCATCATCAATGCGGAAGATTACGGCCGCACCATTTTCGACCTCGCCACCCGGCGCGCCCTTATTGGAATTGGCGAAGAACTTGTCAATGACGCTTACGAGACGCTTGTTGACAGTGATCCCAAAGACAATATCGAACGCACCGAACAGGCGCTCTATGATCTTGCCGAAAACGGGAAGTATGGCCAGGGGTTTCAAAATTTTGGCGACGCCCTCACGCAAGCCGTTGATATGGCCGCCAAAGCCTATGAACGCGATGGCGGGCTTTCCGGCATCTCGTGTGGGCTTCAGGACATTGACGATAAAATGGGTGGCCTGCAGCAATCGGATTTGATTGTCCTTGCCGGCAGACCCGCCATGGGCAAAACCGCGCTGGCCACCAACCTCGCCTTTCATGTGGCTAGAGCATACAAAGCAAAACACGCAAGTGACGGCAGTCTTGATGTTGAAAACGGCGGCGTTGTCGCTTTCTTTTCACTGGAAATGTCGTCAGAACAGCTTGCCACCCGTATTGTCTCCGAACAGGCTGGAATTTCTTCGGAAAAAATTCGCCGCGGACAGATAAACGAAAGCGAATTTCATACACTGGTACAGGTGTCGCAAGAGTTGCAAAGCCTGCCACTCTACATTGATGATACCGGCGGTATTACCGTAGCGCAATTGGCGGCACGGGCGCGACGTCTCAAACGGCGCGAGGGTGTGGGGTTGATTGTGGTGGATTACCTGCAACTGCTGGCAGGTTCGGCCAAAACCTCAAGCCAGGGCCGGGTGCAGGAGGTAACTGAAATTACCACCAACCTCAAAGCGCTGGCCAAGGAACTTAACTGCCCGATAATTGCGCTATCACAGCTTTCGCGACAAGTGGAAGCGCGCGACGACAAGCGCCCTCATCTGGCTGATTTACGCGAATCAGGCTCGATTGAGCAGGATGCGGACGTGGTATTGTTCATCTACCGCGAAGAATATTATCTGCAAAAATCCCAGCCACGCGAAAACACTCCTGAGTTTTTCGAATGGCAGGAAAACATGGAGAAAATCACCGGGCTGGCCGAAGTGATCATTGCCAAACAGCGTCATGGCCCCACCGGCACCATCCGACTGCAATTCCAGGCCGAGTTCACCCGCTTCCAGAACTACGCCCGCTCAGATCATATGCCGGAGCGCTTTGATTAGGATCAGGGGTTCAGACATGCCGTTGATGGCGCAAGAAACTTCCAAATCAGAATCAGAATCAAAAAGCCTGTGGCATGCTGTTTCACCACCAGGCAAAAGAATGCCACCCCTTCAAGGCTCAATGGACATCGATGTCGCCATCATTGGCGGTGGATATACCGGTTTTTCGACGGCACTGCATTTGTTGAACAGCGGTGCAAGCGTATGCATCCTTGAGGCTAACACCATTGGCTCTGGCGGTTCGGGGCGAAACAATGGACAGGTCATTCCGGTATTATCTCGGGTTGAGCCACAGGATCTGGAACGCCATTATGGTGAGGCGGGAGAAAGATTAGTTGGGCTTGTCCGCGATAGTGCCGAGGATTTGTTTCAACTGGTGCGCCACGAAAACATCACTTGCGAGGCGGAGCAACCCGGTTGGTTTCAACCCGCACATACGGTTGCGCACAGTATTCTATGTGAAAAACGAAATGCGGCCTGGGCCGCACGCGGCGCCCCCTGCCGCATGCTTGATGCGGCTGAAACATCAAAATTGTTGGGCTCAGATGCCTGGGATTGTGGCATGTTGAACTCCAGCGGCGGTCACATTAACCCGTTGATGTTACTGCGCGGGCTGGCACAGGTGTGTGATAAGCGCGGTGCTCTGATTTTTGAAAATTCACCTGCCCACACCATCATTCGATCAGGCCAGCGCTGGCGGGTTACTACGCCCCAGGGTTCTGTGCTTTGTAATGCGGTGTTATTGGCAACCAACGCTTACAGCGGCGAAATGTCATCAACTCTTGCGCCCAAGGTAGCCCGGTCGATCATCCCTGTCACTTCCTGGCAAGTGTCGACCAAGCCAATTGATGAGGCTTTGGCAAGCCAGATACTTCCCCAGCGCCAGGCCGTGTCCGATACCAGGGCAGATTTACAGTTTTTTCGCTATGACGCGCGCAACAATCTGATCTCCGGCGGCGCTTTGGCGCTGCCGTTTAACGGTGTAAAACGAATTAAAAACCTTATTGGCAAGCGCCTGCAAAAAGCCTTTCCAATGTTGGGAAAACCAACATTTTCTCATGTGTGGTCAGGTCTGGTTGCCATCACCCCGGACCGATACCCGCATTTTCATCAACTGACCCGATTATTGGTCAGCCGTTGGTTTTAACGGTCGCGGTGTGGCGCTTTCCGTGGCAATCGGGCGCGAATTGGCCAAGGCAATCAATGGCGCTGACGCAAAAGATCTCGCCCTGCCACTGTCAACCCCGACGCCGGTGCGGTTTCATGGACTCGTTCGCGCAATGGCCCGTACGGCCCTGCCCTATTATCGCTGGCGTGACAAACACCCGGTCAAAAACAAGCGCGTATAACCGACAGGCTCTAGGTTTGAGAAACCTTGCGATAGCGGAAATCACAATGTGAGGCCCCTTCCATCAGGGTTTGGGTGCGGGTCAGTTTTATGTTTTTGCTGTATCCAACACAAAAACTACCATCGCGATTGCACGACAACAGGTGCCCGATATGGCCCAGTCCCATTTCCTTATACATGCGGGCATATTCGCATCGGGTGATATTGTAATCCAGCTTTTCTGATGTTTTTTGCAGGATGACGCGCTCAAGAGCATTATCTTTTTCCCATAAATACATATGAGAGGCAAAGTCCTCAAGATCGGGTTCATGGTCATATTCAGCCCGAAACGCTTTGCCTTGCGTTATGGCCGAATTTGAAACCGAGATACGAATAATTTCCTGCGCCTCTTCTTCGCCATGGCGTTTCACCAACACATCATAGATTTCTTTTATCAATTCTGCTTCGATACGACGTTTTTCGAGCATCGACAGGTTCTTATTTATGGTCATCAAAGTGTCTCCCAAATTTTTTGAGCCTGTTAGTCTTCGTGCCCGTCCGTTACGCCAAGATCGGAATTTACAAGTGCGTTAATATAGATCACGAATTCTGTCGGTTGAAAATCCAGACCGTAGAAATTTGCACGCCAGTGGCCATTCATACCAATCACATGCGTGACAATATCTTTCTTCTCAACATTTTTGGCAGCACTGGTAACCTTGCCACCAAAGAAATCCAATAGCTGCCTTGTTGCAGAGGACCGCTTCAGATCACTGGTTACAAATGCCCAGTTTGAAGGGGCAATCTCTGTCTCATCGGCAAATTTGCGCAGAGCCTTGCGCATATCTTTTGGTGGATCAGTGACAATAGTGATGATTTGAACGATGTCACGCATTGGCGATAAATTCAACATCGATTGTATTTCTGCCATGCCTTCAATATGTGCGGGACAATTGGCAAGGCAATCGGCATTGATGAAAAAAACAACAACAACTTTTCCGGCAAGACGCTTGGCTGTGATTTTATTGCCATCTATATCCTGTAGTTCAAAATCAGGAACCTTTTTGTCAAACTCCTGGAAAAAACTTCCCTTTCCAGCCAGTTGTTTTTCGACATACCCCAGCGAATGAGCCTGGCTGGGTAGCGTTGTGGCGAGGGTAAGGAAAATACCGCAAACAAGTGCGATCAGATTTTTTTTCATAAACTGGATTCCGTGTTTGCTAAAAGTTGGCGAAAATCTCATTTTTGCTCTGGCCCGCGTGCGCCTACACTCAACACGGGTACGGTGATTTCAACCCGACCGGTTTTTTTGAAAACCAGCGTTAAAGGAAAATCTTTGCCTTTGATGAGAGGTTTTTTTAACATCATCAACATTATATGAAGCCCGCCCGGAGCCAGGCGCACTTCGGAATTTGCGGGAATTTTAACCGGTCCGGCCATGGTCATGGAGGCAATGCCGTTGATTATCTGTGAGCGATGCACACTTGCCTTGCCGGACACGGGAGTTTCGACAGCTGACAAGACATCGGCAACGCTTCCCTTATTTCGAATTGTAAAGAAAACAGCCCCAGGACGTTTGGTGCCAATCGAGGCTCGCGCCCATGGTGTCTCGATGACAAGAGAGCCGACCGTCACCGTTTGGGCCAATACGAAAGACGTTGGCAGGATTGATAAAATTATAGCAAATATCGTCAGCTTAAGCTGCCCGGATATGTTCAAAACAGTAACTCCTTACAAGCGTTGTTGAATATCTTTGAGAATATCTTTAGCGCGCGTCCCGAAGGAAAATACACGCACAAATTGGCCCTCTGGCGAGATCAGGTATATTACCGAAGTATGCGCCATGTTGTAATTATCCGATGCATCAATGGGCTCGCCCTTTGCATAATAAACCCGAAAGTTTTTAGCCACGGTGGCAATCTCGGTATCTGTCCCGGTCAGACCGGTAATTGCCGGATGGAAAGCGGCGACATATTCTGCCATATCCGCCACCCGATCGCGCGCAGGGTCGATCGAGATAAAGAGAGGTTTGACTTTTTCTGCATCCTTACCAAGTCCCTCCATTACCATCGCCATTTCGGCAAGCGTGGTTGGACAAACGTCGGGGCAGTTAGTGAAACCAAAGAAGACCATTTGCCATTTACCACGCCACGTGGCATCGCTGACTTTTCCACCTGTATGAGATGTAAGCTGGAAACGCGGCTGTATAACCTCGGTTTCTCCAACCATTCGAGAAATATATATGTTTCCCGTTGGCCAATATTTGATCCAGGCGGCAAACCCGAGTGATCCGACCAAGGCAATAGCAACCATGGTCCAAAGCCATTTTTGCAGCTTTGTAAGATGCATGTTGATTCACAATCCAAATTTTACAGATTGATATCACTACCATAGAGCGCCATAGCGATGATGTGAAAAATTGCCACATGTTCTCGATTTTGCCTGCACATTCTCCAGCTCATTATGGTTTTAAATCTTAACAGTAATCCTCATCGAACAAATTGAACCAATCCAGGGGTTCTAATGGATTTGGGCATTTTTTATATTGCCAATGGATAGACGCCACCCTACCCTTATTCAGACAAATCCTGCCGACTTTCCGACATGCCCAGGAAATTTTTCACATGCCTGATCTTAGTGACACCAGATCACAGTTGCCAGCTCCGTTGTGGCGCAGAACCGGGTTTATTATCCTGTGCGGCTGTCTGATCTCTTTGGTAGGCTTTGGCATTCGTTCATCTTATGGATTGTTCAACCAACCCATTTCAGCGGCGAATGGCTGGGGCAGAGAGGTGTTTGCCTTTGCTCTTGCCTTGCAAAACCTGGTTTGGGGTTTGGGATTGCCGCTTGCCGGTATGCTGGCGGACAGGTTTGGCCCGGTGCGGGTTCTGGCACTTGGTGGCATTTTGTATGGAGCTGGTGTTGCCCTTTCCGCAGTATCAACAACGCCGCTGGCCCTGGACATAACTGCCGGAGTGCTGGTCGGTCTGGGGCTTTCAGGTTCGGCCTTTGGCATTGTTCTTGCGGCAATTGCCAAACTGGTGCCCGACGAGAAAAGGTCATGGGCTTTGGGCCTGGCGACGGCTGCAGGCTCCCTGGGACAGTTTTTGTTTGCTCCTCTGGGGCAGGTGTTCATTAATGCTTACGGTTGGCAAATCGCTTTGATGATGCTGGCGGGGTTTGCCGTTTTGATTTCTGTTTTTGCCACAGCCTTCAGCGCCGGCAAGGTGCACGCGCACGTGCGAAATGAAGCCCGGATACCGTTTACCCAGGCGATGCGTGCTGCCTTTGGTCATACGAGTTACTTATTGTTGATGTCGGGATTTTTTGTTTGCGGTTTTCAAGTGGCCTTCATATCTGTGCATTTTCCAGCTTACCTGAGTGATGTGGGGGCGGCACCGGAACTTGGGGCCTGGTCAATTGCGGCAATCGGGTTTTTCAATATCATCGGCTCCTATACGGCCGGTGTGCTGGGCGGCAAACATTCCAAGCGTTTTATGTTGAGTTTTCTCTATGTTGCGCGATCGGCGATCATCGCCATCTTTTTATTTTCGGAACCAACAACCCTGGTGGTAATGACGTTTGCTTCAGTCATGGGATTGTTATGGCTGTCGACGGTGCCGCTGACTTCCGGTCTGGTTGCGGTGATGTTTGGCACCCAGCATCTGGCAACCCTGTTCGGGTTTGTATTTTTCAGCCACCAGCTTGGCTCGTTTACCGGTGTCTGGCTGGGCGGGATCGTTTTTGACCGCTATGGCTCTTATGATGTGATCTGGTGGATTTCCATTGCCTTGGGGCTGTTTGCAGCCCTCATCCATCTGCCCATCAATGAAAAACGCGCAGAGGCATTCGAGCCTGCCAGAGTGTGATCACTACCCCCAATCTTCAAACGGGAACTGATCAAGCCGTTCTATGCCGGTGTCGGTGACCAGCACCTGAATTTCCAGCTTGACGCATTCACGGCCCTGATTGAGCCCGGTGCAGCTTTCCACGCACAATACCATGCCTTCTTCGATGGTGCCGGGGTAACCTTTGCCCTTTTCCATATCCACATGGGTGGGGACAGACGGGTATTCATCGCACAGGCCGACACCGTGGAAGGCGCAGGAATAGCGGTTGTCGTGATATTCTTCGGGGATGCGCATGGATTTTTCAGAGAATTCAGTCAGGCTCAATCCCGGCTCAATCAACGCCATATTGTGCTCGATCTCCGACATGGCAAAATTGTAGATCACCCGCTGCTCATTTGTTGGTGGCACCAGTCCGATGGTCCACGAGCGTGAAATATCAGAGCAATAGCCGTAAGGTCCGATCAAATCGGTATCAAACGACAACATGTCGCCATCTTTGCCCACATGATCCGAACATTCCTGAAACCACGGATGAGTGCGCTCACCGATGGCCAGCAGGCGGGTTTCAATCCATTCGCCGCCATTGCGAATATTCTCATAATGCAGTTGCGACCAGATTTCATTTTCTGATTTACCGGCAACTGAATGTTCACGCATGCGCCACATGCCCTGCTCGCACACTTTTATGGTCCAGCGCATCACTTCAATCTCGTCAGCTGATTTGATCATGCGCGCGGTTTCGGTCAGCGCCTGACCTTCGACAATTTCAATGCCTTCAGCGCGCAGGGCATCGACGCCAGCGGGTTCCATCTTGTCAATCGCCAGACGCATGTTGCCGCCACCGTGCTGGCGCACCACATCAGCCACTTCAGCCGCCCACAGTTTTACTTTTTCAGACACCCGCGGTCCGGCACTGAAATAAAACCAGCTGATCGCCGGGCGCACTTCATCAACGCAATCAAGACCTTCGGCCACATGCATGGCATTGGAATATTCAAAACAAATGGTGGGGCCATCGGCGCAGACAATTGTGTAACGCGCCGCATTGTGCAGGGTCCAGATCTGCATGTTTGAGCAATCAGTCGCGTAGCGAATGTTCAAGGGGTCATATAAAAGTATGGCGGCACAATCGTGCTCGATGACTTTTTGCTTGATACGGTCGTGGCGGTAGGCACGAACCTTGGCCACTGTTTCCGGCTTAATGGGGTTTTTCAGCGGCTCATCCGCAGCCTCAAAATTCGGATATTCCTTTTTGCGTTCATCAGAAAATACTTTGAGCATTACCCTGTCTCCCAATCTTAAAAATCCGTGGCAATTCCACCGTCTTCAACACGCCTGGCGATAAATGCGTCTATTTCTTCCAGCATGCTTGCATCAATCGGGGGCTCTTCATAGATTTCAAGAACCTGCTTCCATACTTTATTGGCTTTTTCCCAGCTTTGCGGGCTGCCGTTTTCCTGCCAGTTTTCATAGTTGCGCCAATCGGAAATTATTGGCGAATAAAACGCATTGCGATAACGCGCTTGCGTGTGGGCAGTACCAAAAAAGTGCCCGCCAACGCCTGCTTCGACAATAGCATCAAGGCCAAGCTCGGCATCGCTGACCACCATCGGTTCTAAAAACTGCGAGACCATTTGCAGCAGGTCAACGTCGAGTATCAGTTTTTCGTAAGACGCAACCAGCCCGCCTTCCATCCACCCGGCGGCATGTTTAATGACATTGCCGCCGCCCATGGTGGTGCCCCACAGGGAGAATACGGTTTCATAAGCCGCTTGGGCATCAACCATATTGGACGCACTGACACCAGAGGTGCGATACGGCACTTTGTAGCGCCGCGCCAGTTGGCCGCCGATGACAGCGGTTTTCATATATTCGGGAGTACCAAAAGCCGGAGCACCGGACTTCATGTCTACGTTTGAAGTAAAGCCACCATAGATGAACGGTGAGCCCGGGCGCACAAGCTGTGTCATGACCAGTCCGACCAGAGCTTCGGCATTTTGCTGCGCCAGGGCACCTGCAAGCGTTACCGGCGCCATAGCACCCGCTAAGGTGAAGGGAGTGACGCAAATGACCTGATTGCGCGATGACATTTCGATAATGCCTTCGAGCATTGCCGGATCAAACTTGAGGGGTGAATTGGTGTTGATGATGCTAAGCAAGGAGGGTTGGTTGTCAAATTCTTCCGGCGTCAGTTGTCGCGAAATCCGGGTCATTTCCATAACATCACGTATGGCTTTGCGATTGAGGCAATAACCCGAAATCGCCTTGTCGGTGAGGGTAATCATGTCGCGAGTACAATGAAGATGGCGGGTGGATACATGGCGGTCAAGCGGTTCTACCGGATAGCCGCCAATGATATGGATAATGTTGAAATATTGCGACAGGCGCAGCAGATTTTGAAAATCAGCTGTGGTTCCCGGGCGGCGGCCATTGTCCATGTCGGAACAATTGGGTGGGCTGGAAACGCAGCCATTGGCGATATAATTTCCGCCAATTTCCAGATGCTTCTCCGGGTTTCTGGAGTGCAGGCGAAAATGTTCCGGGGCAGTTTTTATGGTTTCTTCCACCATTGCAGGATCAAAGGTTACCATGTGAGTGCTTTCATCCACATGGGCGCCAGCTTTTTTAAAAATTTCACGCGCTTCGCCGGACATGATTTCCATACCGATATCGCGAAGTATCTCCAGCGAAGCTTGATGAATGGTTTCAAGCTGTTCGGCATTCAGGAGCTCTAACGGCGGAAAACCTATCTGTGGCTGCTTCCATGGCAATTGCTCAATTGCGGCTGGTCCCTGCGGCTGGTCTTTGTTGGGTGAGCGCCTGCGGGTGCGCCTACCTGACCGCCTGCGGGCCGATTGAATGCTCATGGCGTCAACTCCTAATCTTAATGTTATCAGGGTCAAACAGGGCATCTGGCTGCATCCTGGCGTTGCGACGCTCGCCGATGAGTTCTATTTCCCATCCATCGGCCTCATCTGCAATTTCTGCCGGGACATATCCAAGGGCAACGGATACGCCTGAACCATGGGCAAACCCGCCCGATGTCACCCAGCCCTTGACTTCGCCGTTGTAGTAAATCGGCTCATCAGAGACAGGATCGGCATTTTCGGTATCTATAATAAATGTGCGCAGGCTCATTTTCTGGTTCTGGCGGTTTGATTGCAGAGCTGATTTACCGATGAAATCAGCGGGTTTGTCAGCAGCAACAAAACGGTCCAGACCACATTCAACCGGATCGTAAATCGGGCGATACTCGGACCCCCAACTGCCATAACTTTTTTCCAGCCTTAACGCGTTGAGAGCGCGCGATCCAAACAACCGAATGTCATAATCTATGCCAGCGGCCATCAATTCATCAAAAATGACGTTGAGGTATTCAGGTTTGCACCAGATTTCGTATCCCAGATCACCGGTGAAGCTGACCCGACCAACCAATGCCGGTGCCATGCCAATATTCATTTGCCTGATCGCCATGAACTTAAAATCATCCGGCCCGACATCCTTGCTGGCAACAGCTTCAAGCACCTTGCGTGCATTAGGTCCAGCGATTGACACACCGGTCATGGCCGCTCCGTGTGCCACCAGTGTCACCGATCCATCATCGGGCAAATGGCTTTCAAACCAGCGCATATGATAATCTTCCGCTGGACCGGACCCGGCTATGAAAAACTCGTTGTGCCCGAGATTTGCCAGGGTAAAATCACCAATAACCTTGCCATCATCCTTGAGCATAGGCGCCAGTGTCATGCGCCCTGCAGGGGGGATTTTGCAGGCGAGCATGCGGTCGAGCCAGGTCTGCGCGCCCTCCCCTGAAATGGTGTAATTGGCGAAGGATGAAATTTCTATCAGGCCAACACTGTCGCGCACAGCTTTGACTTCGGCTGCCACATGGACAAAATCGTTGGAACGGTACCAGGAGAAAATATCTTTTTCGCCAACAGGTGCATACCACAATGCGCTTTCCAATCCCCAGGCGTCACTGAATTGCGCCCCGGCCTGTTTAAGGCGATCATAAATCGGTGTGGTTTTAAGCGGACGGGCAGCGGGCAGTTGTTCGTTGGGGAAACGGATGGAAAAGCGCCGGGAATAGTTTTCCTGCACTTTTTTGGAGGTATATTGTGGTGTTGCCCAATCGCCAAAGCGCGCCACGTCCATGGCCCAAATATCCATGCCAGGATCGCCTTCAATCATCCAGTTGGCAAGGGCCAGACCAACGCCGCCACCTTGGGAAAATCCGGCCATTACCGCGCACGCACACCAGTAATTCTGCAAACCACGCACCGGGCCGACCAGCGGGTTACCGTCGGGCGCAAAGGTAAAAGGTCCGTTTATGATTTGTTTGATACCGGCGTTTTCAAAGGCCGGAAAATGTTCAAACCCCACTTCAAGCGAAGGGGCTATGCGATCGATATCCGGGGCCAGCAGTTCATGACCAAAATCCCACGGGGTGCTTATGGGCGACCATGGCTTACCGGCTTTTTCGTAGGTGCCCATCAACATTCCGCCAGCTTCCTGACGCAAATATAATTCACCGTCAAAATCCACCGCATGAATAACTTCTTTGCCGGTTTTTTTATTGAACTCAGCAACTTCGGGCATATCTTCGGTCAGAAGATACATATGTTCCATGGCCAGAACTGGTAGTTCCAACCCCACCATGCGACCAACTTCACGCGCCCACAAGCCACCGGCATTGACCACATGCTCGGCGATTATTTCACCCTTGTTGGTTATCACCCGCCAGGTGCCATCAGCGTTTTGTTTTAGTTCTTCGACTTTGGTGAAGCGCTCAATTTGCGCGCCAAGCTTGCGGGCGGATTTAGCAAAGGCGTGGGTGACGCCGGAAGGATCAAGATGGCCATCGCCGTAAGTTCTCATGGCCCCGGCAAATTTTGACGGATCCATCAGCGGCATATCTTCGAGTGCTTCTTCACTGGAGATTATTTTTGCTTCAATGCCCAGATACGCGCCCTTGGAAGCCAGGCTTTTGAGCCAGTCGAGACGCGCTTCAGTGGCGGCCAGCATGACGCCGCCGGTTAGGTGAACGCCGGTTTCCTGGCCTGAGAGTTCGGCAATTTCCTTATATAGATCAATGGTATATTGCTGTAACTTGGCAACATTGGGATCGCCGTTGATGGTGTGCATGCCGCCGGCTGCATGCCAGGTTGACCCCGATGTCAGCTCATCACGCTCAAGCAGAACCACATCGCTCCAGCCATGCTTGGCCAGATGATACAATACTGAACAGCCGACAACGCCGCCGCCTATAACCACCGCTCTAGCATGAGATTTCATTGTGTTTTTTCCCTTTGTTTATTTGGCAGTGTGCTGGAAGTTTTAAATTTCATTTGCATTTTTACGCCATTTTGTTGCATGTTTTCTCTAAATGTTAGAAAAATCAAAACATCCCCATCACCAAAAGCCACAAAAAGTCGGACTGTTGCTTGTGCCCGGGTTTTCAATGGTCGGTTTCAGCGCCATCGTTGAACCCATGCGTGTTGCCAATCGGCTGGCAGGATCACCCTTGTACGACTGTTCTATCGTGACGATTGATGGACAAGCGCCAAATTCAAGCAGCGGAATTCCCATTCCCTCCGATCGTTCGATTGCTCAAAGTTCTGCAAAACATGATCTGATTATCGTCTGTTCCGGGTTTTTCGACCGCAAGACAGCCAAATCGCAACACTTACTGGACTGGTTACGCAAACAGGCGGCTTTAGGCTGCACCATGGGTGCCATCTCTACCGGTGCTGAATTTCTGGCTAATGCCGGGCTTCTGGATGGATACAGGTGCACCATTCACTGGGAGAATGAAGAAAGTTTTCGTGAAAATCATGCCTCGGCAATACTGACTGGCGGGCTTTATGAAATAAACCCGAAAAGGATCACGGCAGCGGGCGGCATTGCGGCACTGGATATGATGTTGAACTGGATTGCGCTGACAAATGATGAATACCTGGTCACCGCCATTGCCGAACAATTCATTCATTCGCCATCACGCATTCCCGGGGAGATGCAACGAAAAGCTGAAATAAAACTGGTTCAGCGCCACTCGCCAAAACTTGCCAAAGCAATTGAGCTGATGATGGCGAATGTGGAAAGCCCGCTGAGTTCAGTGCAGATTTGCCGTCGTGTCGGCCTGTCGCGGCGCCAGCTTGAGCGGCTTTTCTCTGAACATCGACACAAAACGCTGCATCGCTACTATCTTGAGTTACGCCTGAACCAGGCACGTTATCTGATTTTTCAAACCGGCATGCCGTTACTACAGATATCAATCGCAGCGGGCTTTTCATCCCAGTCGCATTTTTCGCGGCGCTATAAAGATTATTTTCAATCCACGCCTTCGCAAGACCGCCATGGCGAAACATTTGACCGGCGTGTCTCACTTTAAGGCTTGAGGGTCTCTGTTGGCTTTTTTTTTGGAACAGCGGTGCGTTTTTCCCGCATAAAAACATACACAGCGCTACCTGCAATCAGGACCATCCCAATTGTCGCGGCAATATCGGGAAGCTGATTCCAAAACAGATACCCCCAAAAAACCGCCAAAGGCAGGGCAACAAACTCAAACGGGGCCACCAGGCTGGCATTGGCAACTGTATATGCCTGATTGAGCATGTAACCGACAATTGTGATCAAAATTCCGATGGCCAGCATTTTCAATGCATCTATTTCATTTGGCCATTGCCAGGGACGAAACAGAAAATCCAAACCAGAATCATAACGTCCCTCCAAAGCACCATCACCAAACAACAGCCAGAAGGCTGCAGAAACAACAATGAATGTCAGCATAATATAAAATGATTTTACCGATGCTTTTTCAGAACTCCCCATCCGCCGGGAAATAATTTGCGATGTTGCATAAGCGAATGCTGCAACCACGGGCAGGAGAGAGAAAAAACTGAACGAACTGAAGCCGGGGCGGATGATGATAAGGACACCTGCAAAGCCTGTAAGAACCCCAAGCCACCGCCGCCAGCCTACCTTTTCTCCCAGTATCGGCACAGACAAAGCCGTTATAATCAAAGGTGATATAAAAAATATAGCCGTTGCCTCTGCCAGTGGCATGGCTGCTATGGCCAGGTAGAATGTCATGTTGGCGACGACAAAAAGCCCGCCCCGGCTCAAATGGACAAAAAGATTGGGAGTTCTTAAAAGATGTAACCCACCCTCATAATGCACAATTACCAACGTGAGAAACACGGCAACGAGCGACCTTGCCATTACAATTTCATGCAAAGGATAATCCGCTGACATCGATTTGATTGTGGCATCCATCAGCGAACTGGTGGCCATACCAATTGTTATGCAGGTTACGCCAAGTGCAAAATTATTGGGATGCCTGTCGGAAGAGGACATGAATTGTTCCTAATTCAAACCAGCAGGGGTATGGCGCATCAAATAAGCGACAAATAGGATTCAGGAGTGCTGAATTTGATTGTCCAAATTCCTCCATAAAACCATCGAAAGCAATCTAATAATATCCTGTTGCTATGTAACAAGAACACCTTGTGTCTGTTGATGGGGCCTGGTGGTTTTAAAACAAATCCCAGTTTGCGCTAAGAATGGCCGTGACTTTCTTTTCGTCATTGCGCATCTCGTTGATCAGCCAGCTGCGCACATCTTCAACCACCGGGCGCATGGGATTAAGGTTGGATGCAAGAATATGATAACGTCTGCCGGTTTTGACCACCTGGGCACAGGCTGGCACCAGCGATCCCTCAATAATCTGCCGTGAACATTCTGTAATCCACGAAAGAGCTATACCCTGGCCCTGAATGGCAGCCTGCAAAACGCTGGAATAATCTGTAAATCTGACAAAAAGTGGATTTTTTTCAAACTGAAGCCCGGTGGCATGAAAAAACTCATCCAGTCCGTAACGTTGTTCCTGCCATTCAATAAAAGAGTGCGACATGCCTTTATTTATTTTATCCAGCGCACCGTGACCGGAGAAATAATCGGGAGAACATATGGCAATAATTCTTTCATCGGCAAAGGGCCACCTGTGCATGTCGGCATCGCGAGGATTGGAAAGCCTGATATCCAGATCAACTTCCGGAGCTAAAATTTCGCTGTCCTTAGCCTGTTCTTTAAAATTCAGACATACGGCTGGAAACTTTTGCCTGAATTCTATCATACGTGGGATAAACCAGTAATTTACCGCCACCGGTGACATGGAAATAGTCACTGTCTCCTGGTCCTCTTTACGCTGGCCGATTTCGCGCAATGAATCTGAAATGGTTTTAAAGGCAGTTGACGTCGCGCGAAAAAGCTTGTCACCATTATATGTCAACTCAATCCAGCGGCCATGACGATCAAATAGCGAGTATCCCAGATGAGCTTCAAGTGCAGAGATCGACCGGCTGATGGCTGGTTGGGTTACATTTAGCTCTGATGCAGCCTCGGAAAAGCTCTTCAGGCGGGCTACGGTTTCGAAGCAGAAAAGGGAATTGGTGGAGGGGATGCGTCCGCGTAACATGTTATTACCTCAGTTAATACCTGATATAAGTATTATTACGGTTCCCTTTTGATTGCAACAGCGCAACACTGGCAAAATAAGAAGATTCATTCAAAAGACCCAAGGGAGAGGGAAAATGACGGATTTCGACAAAAACCTACCAACAATCAATAGCTTGAGCGGTTCTGACCGCGAAACGATTGAAACCGGATTGCAGCGCGGAGCGACACGGCGCGAAGTCATGTCGTGGCTGATTGCCAGTGGTGCAACAATTGCAGTAGCTGGATCAATTGTCACATCTGCGCAAAATGCTTTGGCCGCCACACCGAAAAAAGGCGGAAAGATTAAGTTCGCCAGTGATTTACATGGACCTTCTGATACTTTAGATCCGGGCTTGAATACATCGACCATCGACTATTCACGCGGCCGAGCTGTGTATAACAGCCTGTGTCAGATCAATGACGATCTATCAACCCGGCCTGAGCTGGCGGAAGAGTATTCAGCCAATGATAATAACACAGAATGGACATTCAAGCTGCGCAAGGGCGTCAAATTCCACGATGGCAGTGCCTTTACTGCTGATGACGTACTTTACACCATGAGCCGTCATTATGGCGAAAAATCCACATCAAAAGCCAAGTCGTTGGTTGCCGATGTAAAAGAATGGAAAAAAGTCGACAGCCATACTGTCAAAGCGATTATGTCCAGCCCAAATGCTGACCTTCCGGTGATTCTTGGCACACCACACTTTAAAATGATCAAAGATGGCACCACCGAGTTTCAGGAAGCCAACGGCACCGGTCCCTACAGAATGACTGAATTCAAGCCGGGCGTCCGTTCACTCAGTGAACGCTGGAACGGCTACTGGCGCGAGGGTGGCAATGTTGATGTGATTGAAATCACCGCCATTACCGATACGGTGGCACGTTTGAGTGCATTATTTTCCAACGACATCGATCTGATGCAGGCTCTTGACCCCAAAGCCATCAGAAAAGTTGAAAACACTGATGGTGTGGGCGTGTGGTCGGTTGCTTCAGGTGCTTATTTTGGCTTGTGCGCACTAACGGATGTTTCTCCAGGCGACAGCCCCGATTTTGTGCTGGCGATGCAATATATTCAGCGCCGCAAGAAAATCGTTAAGTCTGTTCTTAAAGGCCAGGGTACTGTGGGTAATGATCACCCGATCAATGTTGCTTATGGTGCAGACTTTTGTTCCGAACTGCCGCAACGCGAACACGATCTGGACAAGGCCAAGTTCCACCTGAAAAAATCAGGTGTCACGGCGGCTCAACTGGATGTGGCGGAAGTCGGTCCGGGTATGACCGACATTGCTTTGCTGGCGCAACGCGAAGCCAAGAAAATCGGCCTTGATCTGAAAATCAACAAAGTGCCGAACGATGGGTATTGGGGTGCTGTGTGGCTGAAAACACCGTTTAACGTGGTGACGTGGAACATGCGCCCAACCGCCAATGTCATGATGAACCTGGCATTTGCGCCTGATGCACCGTGGAATGACACCAAGTGGAAAAGTGAAAGACTTGGTAAATTGTTGGTCGAAAGTCGTGGTGTTAAAGATGCCGCCAAGCGCCATGAAATGTATTGCGAAATGCAAAGGCTCATTTCTGTTGGCGACGACGACATGCGCCCAAGCGGCATGATCATTCCCGCTCACCGCAATTATGTTGATGCCAAATCTGACAAAATTGAAGGTATCGGACGTATGCCACTTGGTTCGCTGGGCGGTTACGAATGGCCTGAGTTTGCCTGGCGCACGGACGTCTAGCAGTAACAATAAACACCGGCCTGAGACAAGCTCGGGCCGGTGACATAGAAACTTGCCGGCAAGGGCGAGGGCTGGGGTAAGTTCCCTAATTCACAGGGCGGGAGGTTTTTGTCATGCAGCGCATGGTATTACAACGAATTCTTATCGGGCTGGTCACTTTATGGGTGGTATCGGTTCTGGTTTTTGTCATGACGTCTTTGTTGCCAGGCGATGTGGCGGCCATCGTTCTTGGCCAGTCAGCGACACCTGAAACACTGGCAGCTTATCGTGCCGCCAATGGCCTTGATCAACCTTTGATTTTTCAATATTTCGGCTGGTTAGGTAATATGGTTACTGGTGATCTTGGAGTTTCCAAGGCTGGCGGGGCCAAGATTTCTGATCTTATTTCAGGACGGCTGGGCAATACTATGTTCCTTGCCGGACTGGTGGCTATTATCTCCGTTCCGATATCGGTTGGACTGGGATTGCTGGCAGCTATGTATCCCGGAACATGGATTGACCGCTCTTTGACCTTTGGCACATTGGCGCTAATTTCTGTGCCTGACTTTTTTATTGCGACCTTTGCTGTTTTGGTCCTCGCGGTACAATTGGGTTGGCTGCCTGCGATTGCCAACGTTGCGCCAGAAAACACTTTTTGGCAAATGGCCCGTGGAATTGCCATGCCGCTGATTGTGCTGGTCATCGTGGTGGCAGCACAAATGATCCGCATGACCCGCGCCGGTATTCTTAATGTAATGAATTCCCCTTACATAGAGATGGCGATCCTTAAGGGCGTTAAAAAGAAACGCATTATTCTTCGCCATGCGTTTTTCAATACCATCGGTCCAATCGTCAACGTTATCGCGCTGAACCTTGCTTATCTGGTCTCTGGTGTGGTGATTGTTGAAACGATATTTTCATACCCAGGCCTTGCAAAGTTGATGATTGACGGGGTGCAAACGCGCGACCTACCGTTGGTTCAGGCCACCGCAATGATTTTTTGCGGCACTTACGTCATTCTCATTATTTTGGCCGATGTGGCAGCCATTTTGGCCAACCCACGGCTACGTAACCCAAAATAGGACCTGATCGATGACAGATACATCACAAGCTGCAGAAATTGAAAACGATCAGGAAACGACCATCTATGATGAATTGCCTGATGCACCACCAAAAAAACAGCTGAAACTGACATGGACCGGGAAACTCGGCGTTGGTGTTGTGGCTTTCTGGGTCATCATGGTGTTCATAGGACCGTATATTGCGCCTTATGATCAGGCCGAAATTCTTGATATGGACAGCTATTTGCCCCCCGGCGCTCCAATCGACGGCGGCGGAACGCACTGGCTCGGCTCGGATAAAAACGAACGCGATATACTATCACGAATTATGTGGGGCGCTCGAATGACCGTAGGCATTTCTTTCGTAGCTACGTTGTTGGCCTACCTAATGGGCGTAACGGCCGGGATCGCAGCAGCGGTTAAAAAAGGCTGGACCGACATGATCTTGAGCCGGATTAATGATGCGATCCTGTCCCTGCCGACAATTATGCTTGGGCTGTTGATTGTGGTGGCTCTTGGTTCGTCAATTCCCATCCTGATCGGCACGGCAGCGGTAATTTACGCTTCCAGCGTGTACCGGATCGCCCGGGCCTATGGCCAGGAAATCATGGTGATGGATTATGTCGAATCTGCGCAGGCACGCGGCGAAACCATCTGGTGGATTATCTTCAGAGAAGTGCTGCCCAACGCGGCAATGCCACTGGCCACTGACTTTGGCTTGCGTCTGGTGTTTGTGGTTTTGTTCATTTCGTCCCTTAGCTTTTTGGGGCTTGGTATTCAACCGCCAGATGCAGACTGGGGCTCTATGGTTCGAAGCAACCTGGAAGCCATGCAATTTGCCGAAGGCTGGGGGGTGCTTGCTCCTATTTGGCCAGCACTTGCCATTGCCTCTTTCACCATTGCCATCAACCTGATTGTTGATGACATCTCGGCCAAGTCCGGTGGCGATCTTGCCAAGAAAATGATTTAGGGGGAGATGGTCACATGGCTGAATTGTTTGAAATCGACAATCTGCAAATCGCTTTTCGCAAAGAAGATGGAACACCGGTTCAGATCGTCAAAGGGGTAAGCTTTAAGGTCAAGGCCGGTCAGGTTGTCGCCCTGATTGGCGAATCCGGTTCGGGCAAGTCGACCATATCATTGGCTACAATGGCTTATTGTCGCCCGGGATTGCATTTTCCCGGTGGCGAAGTGCGCTTGCATGGCAAAGACGTGCTGGCGATGGACCCGCAAGATCAACGCTCCATTCGCGGTAACAAAGTGGCCTATCTGGCCCAAAGTGCTGCGGCAACATTTAACCCGGCCATTACCATTGGCGAGCAGGTTACAGAGGCTGCTGTATTACACGGCACGCTGACCCAGGAAGAAGCTAACAAACGAGCGGTTGATTTGTACCGGGCGCTTGAATTGCCAGACCCCGACCGGTTGGGCAAGCGCTATCCTCACCAGGTTTCCGGTGGTCAGTTGCAGCGCCTGATGGCGGCAATGGCGCTGGTTTCAGGACCTGATTTGCTGGTGCTGGATGAACCCACGACAGCGCTTGACGTGACCACCCAGATTGAAGTGCTCAAGGCCTTCAAAAAAGTCATAAAAGATGAAGGTTCAGCTGCCATCTATGTGACCCATGATCTGGCTGTTGTCGCCCAGGTGGCTGATCATATAGTCGTATTATATTCCGGCGAAATTCAGGAACAAGGTCCGACAGATCAGATCATCAATAACCCCAAACACCCGTATACCAAACGCCTGATGGCAGCGGTAAAACCGACACCAAAGGCGGGTATGGGAGAGGAGTTGGACGAAGAACACCAGCGCGAAATTCCCAATGTTGAGGTAAAGAATATGACTGCGGGATATGGTGGCATTGTTAATGGCAAGCCGGCGATTACTGTATTGCGCGACATCAATGTCAAAATCAGAAACAGTCATGTGGTTGGCGTCATCGGTGAATCCGGTTGCGGCAAGTCCACTCTGGCCCGGGTCATTGCCGGTTTGCTGCCAGCCGCCAAGGGAGAAGTTTTTCTCGATGGCAAAAAACTGGAAGCCGATCTCAAAAACCGATCAAAACAAGAGCTGCAAAAGCTGCAATTTGTTTATCAAATGGCAGATACGGCACTCAATCCGCGCCAGGTTATCAGTGATATCCTGGGGCGGCCGCTTGAATTTTATCAAGGTTTCACGGGCACGGAACGCCGTGAAAAAGTCGCCGAATTGCTGCGGCTGGTCGAGTTGCCGGTGGAATTTGAAAATCGCTATCCTTCAGAACTTTCAGGGGGTCAAAAGCAGCGGATCAACATGGCGCGCGCCCTTGCTGCCAACCCGGAAGTTATGCTGTGCGACGAGGTGACATCCGCACTTGATTCCATTGTCAGCTCCAACGTTATTAAATTGTTGAAAAAATTGCGCGATGCAACCGGGGTCTCGTTTGTTTTTATCTCACATGATCTTTCAACCGTGGGCTCGTTTGCCGATGAAATTGTGGTGCTATATGCCGGGCGTGTTGTGGAACAAGGACCGGTGGATGAAGTTCTCGCCCCCCCCTATCATCCCTATACCCGTCTGTTGATTTCTTCGGTGCCGGAATTACGTGTCGGCTGGCTCGAAGAAACCATGCAAAAGCGTGAAATGGCTGTAGGCATTGCCAGAGGTGTCGAGATTACCGATACCGGCTGTCCGTTCTATAATCGCTGCCCTATTGCCATTGAGGGTACATGCAATGTTGAAATCGCACCCACACGCGAACCTCACCCGGATCACTTTATTTCCTGTCATCGCACGATGGAGGAAATTTCCGAAGCTGAAAATGCCCCGCAACAGGTTCTGCACGGGTTTGAAAAAGCAGCACCTAAAGGAGACAAGGCAGCGGCGGCTGCACTTTAAGCTTTAAATCCACTGGCTAAAAGGTTGAATGCCATGATCAAGAAAATTCTGATTGCAGTCGACGGTTCCAAACATTCCCTGAGTTGTGTTGCTTTCGGTGCGGAGATTGCCAAGGGGATGGATGCTCAGGTATTGCTCTATCATGTGGTCAAACCCTATAACCTGCCTGAAAGTCTGCGCGTATTCGCCAAGGCTGAACATATGCAGATTTTCGACCCTGAGTTACTTAGAAAAGGCGCACAATATTTATTGGCCAGCGCTTTGAGTGAAGCACGAAAGGCAGGCTTGAAGGACGTGGAAATCGAAACCGATGAAGGCCCGATTGCGCGTTCGATCGTTGAGCGGGCGAATTCCTTCAAGGCCGATATGATCGTCATCGGCTCTCGTGGCATGGGAGATCTGGAAGGGGTGTTGCGCGGCGGTGTTTCTCACCGGGTTGAAACTTTGGCCAAATGCCCGGTACTGATCATAAAATAAGCTTCAATACATATGACGCAAAATCAAAAGCAAATTAAAACACCTCATGTTGTTTTTGCTATTCTGATTGTATTGCTGATCGCTTCCACCCTGTTTTCCGGCCGTAAAACCTGGGGCATGGGTGACGTGGATCTGGTGTTGCTGCTGGCTTTGGATGTCTCAGCCAGCATTGATGCCAGAGAATATCAACTTATGCGAGAAGGCCTTGCCAGCGCGCTGTCATCAGTGCAGGTGGCCCAGGCTGTTGGTGCTGGAAAAAGCGGTGCCATTGCCATTAACGTCATGCAGTGGTCGGGATTTCAGGAACAAGAAGTCAAAATCAAATGGACCCGCGTCTCCAGCCGCGAAGACCTTCTCAATCTTTCGGAGCAAGTAAGGCGCATGCCCCGGCGTTACGACGGTGGTGCCACAGATATTGGCGGGGCGATAGAATTCAGCCGGGAACTGGTCAATTCAGCGCCTTTTATAACGGTGCGAAAAACCATCGACATTGCCGGTGACGGTCCAAACAATGTCAATCGATCTCCGGCTTTTGAGCGCGATATTACGGTCAATTCCGGCATCACCATCAATGGTCTTGCGATCATCGGTGAGGCGGTCACGCTGGTTGATTTTTACACCCGGTTTGTGATCGGTGGCAATCTGGCCTTCGTCGAAAATGCACGCGACTATGACAGTTTTGAGACCGCGATGCATCGAAAACTGCTGCGCGAGATTGGTTCTTTATATTTATTCTGATCAAATTGCGGTAGGGTAGTAAAAAAGCGGGCGGGGGTTTTAATCATAAAGGGGACACCATGCGCACGCGCAAAGTGGAATGGAAAACACTTGGGTTGTTTGTGGCCTGCTATTTCCTGTGGGGTGTAACGACCTGGAATTTTGTTGCCGTCAGCGCCACTTGGGGGTCAGCTGCAGCGTATGTGATGTTGTTTGCTGTGACCGCTGTGGTAACTGCATTTCATACATCGTTGCAACATGAGGTTGTTCATGGTCACCCGACACCATGGCCTTTGGTAAATGAGGCTTTGGTTTTTCCGTCACTGATTTTTGTCTATCCCTATCGCCGCTATCGGCAATTGCACCTCAAACACCACAATAATTCCAACCTGACGGATCCCTATGAAGACCCGGAAAGTTACTTCTGGCCGCAGTGTGAGCAAAACAGCGTGAGCCCGGTAAAGCTGTTTTTACTAGAGAAGAACAATACATTTGTCGGTCGCATGCTGTTGGGCCCGGCGCTAGGTGTGTGGGGTTTTTACCGCACTGAATTCCATCGGCTCGTAGCAGGCGAAAAAGGAGTGCGTAAAGCCTGGAGCCTGCATTTAATCGGCTGTCTGGTGGTCTATTTGTGGCTCAGCTATGTGGTGGGCATCGCCTTTTGGCTCTATGCGCTGCTGGTCATATATCCCGGTGTGGCATGGATATTAGTGCGCTCGTTTGCCGAACATCAGGCCAGCGAAACAATCGGCGGGCGAACCGCGATTGTCGAAGCGCATCCATTTTTTCAGCTGCTTTTTCTCAACAACAATCTCCACATGGTGCACCACACCCACCCCGATGTTGCCTGGTATGATCTGCCTGCGCTTTATAGTGCAAACAAGCACAGATTTTTGACCGCTAACGAGGGCTACAGGTTCAACGGCTATGGCTCAATCGTTCGGAAATTTGCATTTCGCCAGAAGCAGTCGGTTTTCCACCCAATCCTGCATCGCAAGCTGTAGCGACGGTGATCAAAATAGCCGGATGCCGGCTGTTTCAAGTAAAAACAGGGTCGCAAGCGAGGTTATCAGAGAATATGAAAACCTGGGGCGCATTAACCCATAGATCACAACCGCTGCAACCAATGCCAGAACCCGGCTGGACAAGGCTGTCTGGGCTAACAGACCGGTTGGCGCGATGACGATGCGCATGACCAACGCGGCAATCAAAGCTGTGGCCACCGCCCTCACCCAGATAAACACCTCACTGTCTTCGGTAATTTTTTCTCCGAAATAAACCCCTAAAAACCGCCATATTACCGTTGGCAGGCAGCCAGCTAGAAAAATTAACAGATAGATGTTTATGTCTGGATCCAATGCCTGTTGCATTTAATCGAACCCGCCCAACCCGTCATCCTCGCAGCTGTCCCGAGGATCCATACCGCTGAGCTTTCGAAAGCAAAAACACAGTCTTTTTAGCCGAGAGGTTTGAGGAATGGATCCTCGGGTCAAGCCCGAGGATGACGATAAGGGATGTTTTTGTAATCGGTTATATGGAACGTGTTGTATCATTCCTGGGTGCCTTGTTTTCTACGTGTCCGCGCGATAAAATATGCTGCGGTACCGCCAACCACGCCTGCCAGCAAAAAATCAAACTGCGGTATGATGAAGTATAAGATCGGTCCCAATATTGTCCCGGCAGCCAGGGCCAGAAAGTCCATGGCCATTCGCGCGGTGGCGAAAAGCGATATATAGAAAAATGTTGGCGTCAAAAACACCAAAGAAATCGACAGCAACGGTGGCAGAAAACCGGCCAGATAGTAGCCAACCACAATCACTCCCAACATTGCTGCCCAGAAAATTGTCCCTACTCCCATCAGCCACGACAGTCGTTGAGATTTTTCGACCTTGTGCAAATGCCGGTTGGCCAATACCCACACGGATATTGAGACGAAGTAGGAGAGCAGATATAACAGCCAGCGCGGCGTGCCGGGATTGTTGACCAGGGGCAACATGGAGACCATCATCGGCAGAAATCTGATCGCAGTCAGTGACACCGCCACAGCGATGGTGATCCAGACAGCACCTTCCTGCAAAAGATTTACCAGCACCACCTGACCGGGCAATGCCCAGATTGCGCCGGTTAAAAACATGCCATGAAAGACATCGAGTTGAGAATCCCTGATAAACGCGCCAAATCCAAGGAAAGATACTGACAGCACCAGAAATTCAATGCTAATCACCTGGGACATGCCTTTTGCATATGCCGCCCAGTTAAATTGATATTTCGCCATGAACTGATGCCCCGATTGAAAGGCGGTTTGAAATTTTACGCTCCCGCCAGAGGATGGCGGGCAAGAGGCCTGATTTAATCGACGCTCAGAGGTACTCTTGGTACTGTGCCGCCACCTTTACGCCCACGCCCCTTTTTGGCAGACGCTTTGGTTTTAGCGGCTGGTTTTTTTCTAGGTTTTTTGGGGCGCGTCGGCTTGGAAGCTTCGAGGGTAAGGTACTCAAATCCGAGCTTGTCTTTGCCATCTTCGTCCTTGACCACATCCACCCGCACAGTGCCGCCGTCTTTGAGGGCACCAAACAACAATTCTTCGGCAAGCGGTTTTTTGATATGCTCCTGAATGACACGGGCCAGAGGGCGGGCACCAAAATTTTTGTCATAGCCCAATTTTGCCAGCCAGTTACTGGCGTCATCACTCATTTCAATCATGACATTGCGGTCCTGCAACTGGGTCTCCAGTTGAAGCACAAATTTAGACACCACCAGACGCACAACTTCGGGCGGCAGATTGCCAAAGCTGACAATGGCATCGAGACGGTTGCGGAATTCCGGCGTGAACATGCGATTAATGGCTTCTTCATCGTCACCTTCGCGCTTTGTACTGCCAAAGCCGATGGCTTCCTTGGCCATATCTGATGCACCGGCATTTGTGGTCATAATCAATATGACATTGCGGAAGTCGATTTTCTTGCCGTTATGATCGGTCAGCGTGCCGTGATCCATCACCTGCAACAGGATATTGAATAACTCGGGGTGAGCTTTTTCGATTTCATCAAGTAACAAAACACTATGGGGGTGCTGGTCAATGCCATCAGTGAGCAATCCGCCCTGATCAAAGCCGACATATCCCGGTGGTGCGCCAATCAGCCGCGAGACGGTGTGGCGCTCCATATATTCTGACATATCGAAGCGGAGAAGCTCAACGCCGAGAAGTGACGCTAACTGGCGCGCAACTTCGGTTTTGCCAACGCCGGTGGGGCCGGAGAAAAGGTAAGACCCGATCGGCTTTTCCGGCTCTCTCAAGCCTGCACGGGCAAGCTTGATGGCAGCGGTAAGCGATGTGATGGCGGCATCCTGGCCGTAGACCACGCGCTTCAAATCTGTTTCGAGATCGCGCAGCAGATGCTCATCTGATTTCGACACGGTTTTGGGTGGTATGCGCGCCATGGTGGCGATGGTTGCCTCGATTTCCTTAACGCCAATGGTTTTCTTACGCTTCGATTCCGGCAGCAGCTTTTGTGATGCCCCACTTTCATCAATCACATCAATGGCTTTGTCAGGGAGCTTGCGGTCACTCATGTATTTTGCCGCCAGTTCAACGGCTGTCTTGATCGCCTCGCTGGTGTAGCGAATACCGTGAAACTCCTCAAAATAGGGCTTCAAGCCTTTGAGTATCTTGATGGTGTCAGGAACCGAAGGCTCAATCACATCGACTTTCTGGAACCGGCGTGACAGGGCGCGATCCTTTTCGAAGTGCTGGCGAAACTCTTTGTAAGTGGTTGAGCCCATGCAGCGAAGTTCGCCATTTTGCAGGGCTGGCTTGAGCAAATTGGAGGCATCCATCGCCCCGCCACTGGTAGCACCGGCACCAATCACCGTATGGATTTCATCAATGAACATGATGGCACCGGGGTAATCGCGGATTTCCTTGACTACGGCTTTGAGGCGCTCTTCAAAATCGCCACGATATCGAGTGCCCGCCAGCAAGGCACCGAGGTCGAGTTCAAAAATCGTACAGTCCAAAAGAACGTCCGGCACCTCATCATTGACGATTTTACGCGCCAGACCTTCAGCAATTGCGGTTTTGCCAACGCCGGGATCACCGACAAACAGGGGATTGTTTTTTTGCCGGCGACACAGGATCTGGATTGTGCGGTCAACTTCCTTGTGGCGGCCAATCAGCGGGTCAATTTTGCCGGATTTGGCTTTTTCGTTGAGATTTATGCAATAGCTGTCGAGGGCATCTGCGCCGGGTTTACTGCCTTCTTCCGGCTTGGTGTTGATTTCGGGCTCTTCGTCGGCGCCGCTGACCGGGCGGGTTTTGGAAAGCTCCGGGCGTTTGGCAATGCCGTGGGAAATATAATTAACCGCATCATAGCGGGTCATTTCCTGTTCCTGCAAAAAGTATGCGGCATGGCTTTCGCGTTCGGCAAATATGGCAACAAGCACATTGGCGCCAGTGACTTCTTCGCGACCGGACGACTGCACGTGAATTACAGCGCGCTGAATAACACGCTGGAAACCGGCGGTTGGTTTGGAATCATCAGCACTTTCCATCACCAGATTGACCAGTTCGGTATCAAGATAGCCGCTGAGCTTTTTGCGTAATATGTCCATGTCAACATTACATGCGCGCATGACCGAGGCTGCATCCGAATCATCCACCAGCGCCAGCAATAAATGCTCCAGCGTGGCATATTCATGGGATCGCTCATTGGCCAGGGCCAAAGCGCGATGCAGAGCTTCTTCAAGGTGGTGCGAGAAAGTTGGCACGGTGTTACTCCCTAAGGGTGTTATTCCTTTTCCATTGTACATTGTAACGGATGTTGATGCTGACGGGCGAAATCCATCACATGGGTTACTTTGGTCTCCGCAACCTCATATGTAAAGACCCCACAGAGGCCAACGCCATTTTGATGAACATGGAGCATAATGTCTGTGGCGTCTTCCTGGCGCTTGTTAAAGAAGCGTTCCAGCACCACAATGACAAACTCCATTGGTGTAAAATCATCATTCAACAACAAAACCTTGTACAGACTGGGTTTTTTGGTACGCGAGCGCAGCTGTGTGCTGACCCCGGTGCCACCATCATTGTTGTTATCATCATCCTTATCGTTAGACATCTTCAACAAATTGTTATCCAACAATACACTCCATTTGAGCATTTGACCCTACCGGTAAACGAGCGCCGGTTTCCTTGTAATAGACATTGCCATTTAGGCACAAAAAAGGCCCGATGCAAATGCACCGGGCCTAATTCTAACAGAAAATCTGTATGGAGAAGTTAAGCTGCTGCTTTAGCGTTAACTTTGGCACCAACTTTACCTGCCTGAGCTTCAAGAGGCTTGTAAGCCTGACGAGCTGTTTCAGCATAAATTTCGCCAATACGGTTCAAGCCGTTGACATAAGCTTCAATGCTGTCCTTAGCAAATTTGGTCTGAATTTCGAAAGCCTTGTCTACAGATTTAGCAGCAATTGCTTTTTCTGCAGCGGCTGATCCGCCTTCAAATGCCTTGGTTGCATTTTCTGTTACTTCAGTTGCAACAGTCTGAAAACCCTTGGCCCATACTGCTACACTTGCACTAACAGCCTCGGTACCTTCTTTACTCATTGCCTGAAAATCTTCAAAACCTTTAAACATTGCACATCTCCTATATTTGAATTTCGTTGCGCTAAGGCCCTTGCCTTGTTGCGTTGCACTATAAATATGCCTTCCAGCCAAAAAGTCAAGGCTTTTTGTGCAGTGCACCATTTTTATTTTCAATCTAACAATCACCACAAAATGGTGGTTGTTCCTTAACGCGGATTAACTGTTTACTAAGGGTGGTGAGGTATTCTCAAATCAGATTGAATCACGCTATATATGTATCGCGTGGCAAAATAATTGGGGTTTGCGCCTGAATTCCTCTGTTTCAAACAGGAAAACTGGCAGCCTGGACCTGAGTAGCCGTCTGCAGGATTTGCAGAAAGCTGGTTTTAAGGGATTTTATTTGTGAAGTATCCGAGTATTTTGGGGGTTGCGTGTATAATTTAATATGTCACGGCGCTCGAACAATTAAGATTTGTTGCGGCGCAGCAATGCCGGTTTTCGTTTTTTTGTTTATTGCAGTGAGTTTGCTTGGTGTCGGATCGTTTTCCACCGATGTCATGGCACAGAATCCCAAGTACGCGGCTTTTGTCATGGACGCGAAAACCGGACGTGTTTTGTTTTCCCGTAATGCCAATGCGCTCAGGTACCCTGCATCGCTAACAAAAATGATGACTCTTTATGTCACATTTCAGGAATTGCAGGCGGGTAGAATTCGCAAAAACACGCGTTTCAGAGTGTCCAGACAGGCTGCCGGGCAGGCACCTTCCAAGCTTGGTCTCAAAGCAGGCCAGCGCATAACGGTTGAAAAACTCATTTTAGCTCTGGTGACGAAATCAGCCAATGATGCTGCTGTAGTGCTGGCCGAAGGCATATCAAAGACGCACAGTCGCTTTGCCCGGCGTATGACCACCACGGCACGTGCCATTGGTATGAAACGGTCCACATTCAAAAACGCCAATGGTCTGCCAAATCGCAAGCAGCGCACCACCGCACGGGACATGTCAACGCTGGCGCTACGCCTGATGACCGATTTTCCGCAGTATTATCCGTATTTCCGGGTGCGCTCGTTCTCCTATGCCGGGCGCACATATTACTCCCATAATCGATTGTTGCGAAATTTTGCCGGAACCGACGGTGTTAAAACCGGCTATACACGTGCTTCCGGATTTAATCTGACATCGTCTGTCAGGCGCAATGGCAAACATCTTATTGGGGTGGTTCTCGGTGGCAAAACCGGCAAATGGCGCGACCAGCATATGCGCACAATCCTGACCCGGGCGTTTCCGAAAGCGAAAGCCAGCTCAATTCAGGTGGCCAAACGCAAGACCAGAATCAAACCTGCGGCTTTGAGAAAAGTTGTCTCCAGAATCAACAATCGCCAGCGGCAAAAACTGACCCAGCTAATTGCTGAAAACAGCGTGGATACGACAAAAACATCCGTTGTTAAATTTGTACCAAACACCAGTCATGGCAGGGATATTTCTTCCCTGTGGCAAATACAGGTGGGCGCTTTTGCCCTACGCCGCATGGCCAAGGACCGGCTCGATTTCATTTTAAACAAAAATTTCAAACCGCTGAAGGATGCCAGGTCAAAAATTGTGCAGGCAAAGAAAAACGGTCGTGATCTTTATCGCGTGCGGTTTGCCGGACTTGACGAAGATGACGCTGAAGCTGTGTGTATGAGTTTGCAGGATGATGCCGTCGGTTGTTATGCCATGGCCCCTCCCCAACCACGCAAACAGGCAATGATTAGTCAGTAATAAGATTTTCCGATGTTTATTATAACGCTAAAGTTTTCTGACAACAAAGGCCAGGCTGGCCAGTTTATGAACAGTCACAAAGCATGGATCAAATGCGGGTTTGATGATGGCGTGTTTTTGCTTGCGGGCAGCCTGCAACCCAAGCTGGGCGGCGCCATTGTGGCACACAATATCTCGCTCACAGACCTGCAAAACCGTGTGAATGACGATCCTTTTGTGTTTGAGGATATTGTGACAGCGGAAATTCTCGAAATCTCACCCTCACTGGTTGATGATCGGCTAAAATTCCTGCTCAGCTGAAACTCAACGCCCTGCCAGTAAAAAATCCTTGGCTTCATTGATTTTTGAGGCAAGGTAAGTTGAGCCGCCGTGGTCAGGATGAAGTTTTAACATCAATGTTCTGTGGGCGGATTTTATATCAGCCTTTGAGGCTCCGGGCTGAAGCCCGAGTATTTCATAAGCCTGTTCTGCACTCATAGCGCTGTCGCCGGGTCCGGTGGCGGTGTTCGACTGGCCGCCTTCGGATTGCTCAAACCATTCCGGGTGCATGCGCTGGAGGTAGGCTTCAAGCAGGGCTGCGGCCTGATTGTCACCGCGCGACAGGATTTCTCCATGAAGGTTTTGCAACTCACCGGGAGACATTTGCGACAGTCTGGAGCCTTTGAACTGGCCACGCAAGACTGTTCCGTCCATGGTACCGGTATCATGCTCCAGCTCCATTTCGAGACTGCTCGAGCGCACGCGTGATTGCTGGCCTTGAGCTTTTTTAGTGCGGTTGGCCCACATGCCTGAAAGCCCAAAACCACCGCGCAACATGCCCAGACCAGCGGCCATAACGGGAAAGCCGATAATCGCCATGCCGCGCATGGTCATAAAGCCGCCAATGGCTATTGTCAGTATGCCACCGAAGCGCTTGACCAGCTTTGCCAGTCGCCTGTGGTCCATTGTCGCAAAGGTTTTTAAACCCAGCAACACCAGAACAAAGAGTAGAATTCCGAGGATAATAAACTGCATGTGCTCGTCTACCAAACGGTTGAGGCGAGGTCCAGATTATAAATTATTTCATTTGCCCGAGCAAACCCCGGACCTGGTTGCCGCTGGTGGCACTGAAATTCTGCAAGGCTTTGCGTCCACCAGCTGCGTAGACCGCAACGGCAGACAAAAGATCGCGCAATTGCTGGGCAGATGAGGCATCAAAGCGGCAATAGGCACCACCGGATAATCTGGCAATTTCCCTGAAGGCCGGCTCAGCCACCATATCGTGGCCCTCTTGAAACATGAACAAAGGCACGTTGATCAATCCCAGCTCACCGGCAGCTGCGCACAGATGATCGATATCCTCTTCCATGGCGTCCCCCACATAAACCGCTGCATTTACGGTTTGTTTTTTGTGCGCTTTGCGAATATGGCTCAATACGCGGCCGATTTGGGTATGGCCGCCGCGACAATCCACCTTGGACATAATACTGGACAGGGTGCGAGGATCGCTGGCCCAGCGACTGGCCTTGCACTCGCCAAACCCGCGAAAGAAAACAAGCTGCACATCAAGACCGCCGATGGCGGCGGTTTCAGCAAACATCTGGCCCTGAAGATTGCACGCAGCATCCCACGTAGGCTGGCGGCTCATGGTCGCATCCATGGCAAACACCAAACGCCCGCGTTGAGCGCTGCTGGATGATGCCGGTCGCGATTTAACCTGGGCCAGAAACCTGTCGATATCCTCAGAGTTGGAAGTCTCAACGCTACCTTTATCAGTGGCAACCGGCGTTTTGTGTTTTTTAGTCATCATTGCAGTGAATCATATCAGACGTAATGACACAAATCATAATTGTTTGAGGGTCATGCAAGTTCCCAGGTATCGCGCCAGCTGCTATCGACATAGTTGATGATGATTGATTTGCGGACGTCCTTCATCGCGCGTTTGCCCACCGCGTGCCAGGTGTTTTCACCCGGAATAAAAATTACGCCCTTGTTTCGCGCATAGGGAGCCGAGGTCACGTAGGTATACTCCGGCGGCCCTTCGTGAATATCCGTTCCCGCACCGGCCAGGGCAGGATTGTCAGCAAGATAAACCAGCATCGTATATTTTTTCGCCGCTATATCGGTGTGCGGTTCCAACCAGAAACCCTCGCAGTCCTGGCAATACTCTATGCGCAATCTGCGGCCGTTGAGGTTGGTTCCGGTTTTCCGTTCGATTGCTGCCATAACCCTGGGGGAGTTGAAACCCGCGACGAGTTGTTCGCAAACATCAAACCGGGCCTGGTTTTCAGGGTTGAAATATACGCGCGTGGCGTTGTTGGTTTCACGCCGCCCATTGAAAACTGTGTCGGATGGCGGATCAAACGGCAGGCCCGCAATGTCTGCGGCAAACCCCTGGGGAAGAACGTCTTCAAGCAACCAAAAATCGAACGGCGAAGTTTGATGGGCTGATTTTTCAAGGCTCGCAAGAAAGCTTGCCTCAACAGAGCCTGGCTCCTGTTGAGACGAAGAAGGTATATTTGCTGACAATTTTTCTCACTCCCTACGCAAATGGGTTAAGTTTTTTGATTTTCGCTGAAAATCTGTGGCGACGGAGATCGGCTTCCAGAGCCGCTTTGGAGGTCATCCAGTTAAACATGATGTAACGTCGCTGCCCCTGGTAGGGCTCATGGCCATGCCACGAGTTGTCAGAGCGCAGGAACGAGACAAGAGTCCCGCCGTGGGGCGGGATTTCAGCAAAATAGTCTGATATGTCGTCGCCTCGTCGCAACAACCGCAATCGACCGCCGCCCTCATCCCAGGGTTCATTCAGGTAGAGCAGGCAGGTCACGAACTTGGTCGTCGAATCGGTGTGGATTCGCCCATCCTTCTTTTGTGCCTGCCCCCGTACCGTAATCATCAGCGGTTTATCGGAAAGGTCGACGCCATATTTCTCTTCCATGATCGCTTGCAAAGTGGAAGACCGTATATCGTTGACCAGATCCAGGAAACGCCCCCGGCAATCGAGTGTCGACAGGGGAAAAATTCCGGGATTGGTGATAGCAGGAAAGTCTTTGCGAACATCTGCCAATGCCGCCGGGCTCAAAGTGTTGGTAACGGCAAAATGCTTGAATGGTTCTTCCATAAACGTGGCTTGGGAAATGGTATCAAAATCCAACATGAGACAGACATCCTCATCAGCTAACTACCAAACTCCAAGGCGGAGTCTGCGGACGATGTGACCCGGCCCCCTGATCCGGGCTATTCAGGTGTAGAATCCGTTCATGTTTATTTCCGTTATTTTGGTTGGCGTCAAGGCCTGCGGAGTGGAGCCCTTGCGTAGCTCAAGCGAAGCAGGCCGGTTTGTGCGGTTTAAT
>JAJFHS010000049.1 GCA_021775475.1 Hyphomicrobiales bacterium | reverse complement strand
ATTAAACCGCACAAACCGGCCTGCTTCGCTTGAGCTACGCAAGGGCTCCACTCCGCAGGCCTTGACGCCAACCAAAATAACGGAAATAAACATGAACGGATTCTACACCTGAATAGCCCGGATCAGGGGGCCGGGTCACATTGTTGCGACAGCACCCGCTACTCCACCGACTGCCACAACAGAGATATCACGCCAACTTATTCGTTTATTGCTTGGCATTTCCATTACCCTTGCAAAAGATGTGGTTAGTATTCTCGTGCTGAGTATACATGATGGTTTCAAACATACGAAGACTATCCATTGTAGTTTCGGCACTACTGCGCGTTATTTTTTAGTTTTTGTTTCTCCGGGAACATCTCTTCACTCAGCTGCGTTTGATACCTCTACACTAACCTCTTGCGGGCGCAGGTGCGGCAAGGCAAGGGTTGCGGTGAAAATTCCCGCTGATGCCATGGCCAGCAGGGTGAACAGGGTATCGAAGCCCCAGTTGGCGTGGATCCAGGCGATGAAGGGGACGGTCACGGCTAAAACGGTGAAGGTGACTACGTAGCGCGCGGCAAAGACGCGGCTACGCCATTCGTCCTTGGTGATACGACCGAGCAACACATCATTTATCGGTATCTGGCCAAATACCACCAGCATAAATGCGCAAGCGACGATCACGGCGGCCATATCATTGAGGCCGGGCATGGCGGCGAAGAATATCGCCTGGCCCAGGCTCACGCCCATGAACACATAACGCAGGGAATATCTGTCGAGCAGATAACCCACCACCACCTGGGCTAACGCTGCCAGAGAAAATACAATAAAAGCATACCAGCCGATCATGGTGGCGGAAGATGCAATCGAGCCAAGCCGTTCATCAAACACTTTTGGCAGGGAAAACGTGGTGCTCTGGAATATCAGACCGCCAAGTGCTGTGGTCATGAAGACCAGCACCAGCACGCGTAAAAATACGTTTTTTTCCAGCTTAACAGGTGCTTTTGCTGCTTTTTTGGCAGTTGCTACAGAGGCCGATTTCTCCGCAACACTTTTTCGGCAAAACATCCAGTAGTAGATAATCCCGGCGAGTATCGAAAATATACCGGGCCAGACAAAAGCAGCGCGCCAGCCATTGTAATCGATAAACATGCCGGTGATCAGGGCTGCACTGCCAACGCCGAGATTGCCGTAAATACCGTTAAGCGCAATCGGCATGCCGGTTTTTTCGCGCCCGGCGATGACCAGAGGCAGGCCAACAGGGTGGTAAATGGCGGCAAACATGCCGACCAGAAACAGGGCAACGGCAATCTGAACCGGGCTGGTGGCCAAAGACGCCAGTATTGAGCTTACCCCCATACCGATGAAAAACACAGCAAGCATGTTTTTGCGGCTCCATTTGTCAGCCAACCAGCCTGAGGGAAAGGTGAACACAGCAAAGGCAACAAACCCCGGTGTCGCATAGGGAATCAGTTGCGAATAACTCAATCCCCACTCGCGGTTCAACGCCAAAGCGGCAACCGTTGCAAACACCAGCATGAAAAAATGATCGAGAAAATGCCCGATGTTGAGGAAGGCAAAGTGAAATTTTTTGTACATATGAAAAACATCTGCTTTCTTCGAAATTTATTTCATGGCATCGCCATTTGCAAACTTTGTGCGTTAAACCCGCCTTTAACAAGCCTTAATTGTCTTTTGTTATGTTCTGTCTATGGGCAAGTTTGGTTTTTTTAGAAATGGTGATGATGTTCCTGATAAAAACCGGAGCATGAAGAAGCCTAAAATCGGTATTGCGCTGGGCTCCGGTGTGGCGCGTGGCTGGGCACATCTTGGTGTACTCAAGCGTCTGGGCGAGCTTGGATATGAGCCCGATATAGTCGCCGGCACTTCCATGGGCGCGTTGATTGGCGGGTGTTATGCAGCGGGCACCCTGCAACAGCTCGAAACCTTTGCCTTGGGGCTTACCCGGCGCCGCGTGTTTGGACTGCTCGATTTGACCTTGAGTGGCAGCGGCTTGATTGCCGGGACAAAACTGACACAACTTCTCAACAAGCATCTTGGTCATCTCAAAATTGAGAACCTGGAAAAGGAATTTGTCGGCATCGCCACCGAACTTGCCACCGGCCATGAAATCTGGCTGCGGCAAGGCCCGCTGGTTGAAGCCATGCAGGCGTCATATGCCTTGCCGGGCATTTTTAAACCAATAAATGTCGACGGCATCTGGTTGATGGACGGGGCTTTGGTCAATCCCATTCCGGTTTCCGTCTGCCGCGCCATGGGTGCGCGGCTGGTGATTGCTGTCAATCTCAACACCGATGCTTTTGGTGCTGGGACGGTGATACAAAACATCGGTATTAATGGTGAAGATGATGACGAAACAGCCACAAACGATACCGGTTCTTCTTTTGCAACGACCCTAAAACAGCGGTTTTTCGGCCGCAATAACAACCCCGACCCCGGTATTTCAGACGTTATGATGGCGGCCTTTAACGTATCGCAAGACAGACTGGCGCGTTCCAGACTGGCCGGAGACCCGCCTGATGTCATGATTACACCCAGAGCCGGACAGATTGGCATTTTCGATTTTGACAAGGCCAAACAATCAATTGAAATCGGTCGCGACGCCGTAGACAAGGCACTACCCTATCTGGAAGAAGCTGTTGAAGTGCTTAAACAACACGCCTAGCGCCTGTCTTGCGGTTTTTATCAACCAGTGGTGATGTATTCGCGCATGGCGTCGGCTACTGATTGCGCTTCGGCTATGCGCATTTTGACCACGTCACCAATGGAAATAACACCGTCAAGTTTACCGTCATTGACAACTGGCAAATGGCGGAAACGGCCTTTTGTCATTTTCTCCATGAGGTTTTCTATGGTGTCACTGTCCTGGCAGGTGATGACATTCTGCGTCATGAATTTTGACACCGAACGCAGGAGGACTTCTGCACCGTTATTGGCGATAGCTTTGACAATATCGCGTTCGGAAACAATACCATCTACACTGACACCGTCCTCAGAGACAACAATCACACCGATTTTATTGGCGGAAAGCATTCTGGCAACATCCAGCAAACTGGAACTGCCCTGAATGGTGATGACATTGCGGCCTTTTTCACCGAGTATGTTTGCTACACTCATAAAGTTCCTCCTTTATAGTTGGGCTGGCGGCAATGTTTCGCCCCCTGCCAACTGTTTTGAATTCCCCCGTCAAAAGCGTCAAATTTGCCCCTGTTTGCCAGGCAAGCCGGTTGTACTGACACCTGATAACGATCCCTTGGTTGAAATGATGCGATAAGTTGCACCTATTTGACAAGCATTGTTTATTTCAGCCAACCGCCCAAACGTTTGATTGCTTGTTCAACACTTTGGGTTGATCCGGCAAAGGACAGCCGAATATACTGAGCTCCGCGGGCATGGTCAAAATCGGCACCGGGGGTTACGGATACGCCGATTTCCTTAAGCATTTTCTGGGCAAAGCCATAGCTGTCATTGGTGAATTTTCTAACGTCGGCATAGAGATAAAAAGCACCATCAACCGGCAGAAATTCATCCAGACCGATCAAAGGTAACTGCTGGCGCAGGATATCGCGGTTGGTGGCATAGACGGCTTTGCGCTGCTCAAGCTCTTCGGTGGCATCAAACGCTGCAATAGCTGCTATTTGCGAAAGTGTTGGTGCCGAGATAAACAGGCTTTGCGCCAGTTTTTCCAGCGGCCGCACCAGACGCTCCGGCACCACCATCCAGCCAATACGCCATCCGGTCATACAGAAATATTTCGAAAAGCTGTTGATGATGATGGCATCATCGCTGAACTGAAGCGCCGTTGCCGCTTCCATTTCATAGTTCAGTCCATGATAAATCTCGTCTGAAATAAACCAAAGCCCAAGTTGTTGACATTTTTCCACCACTGCCTTTAAGGCATCGGGCCGGATCATGGTGCCGGTGGGATTGTTGGGACTGGCCAGCAACACCCCCTGAATGGAGCATTCGTCATGCAACCGGTCAATATCATTCACGTCCGGCACCCAGCGGTTGGCGGCGGTGGTTTCAATTACCGGGGTAGCAACGCCGAGCGCATTGAGGATGTTGCGATAGGCGGGATAGCCCGGCGTTGGCAGGGCTACTTTATCGCCCGCTTCAAAAGCTGCCAGAAACGCCAGAATAAAGCTGCCGGACGACCCGGTTGATACCACAACGCGTTCGGGGCTAACCGATACACCATATTTTTCCTGGTAGTAGGTGGCAATTCTTTGGCGCAATACCGGCAGACCTAGGCTTTCAGTATAGCCCAGTTTTTCGCTATCAAGAGCAGATTTTGCTGCCTCGATGACGCTTTGTGGCGCTCCGGTTCCCGGCTGGCCTGCAGCCATGTGCACGATCTCTTCACCGGCGCTTTCAAGTTCGTTGGCACGGCGTAACATGTCCATTACCAGAAAGGCATCTACACCACTGCGTTTCGAAACACCGGGCTGCTGCGTCATTTGGCTTAACTCCGACTTGAAAATCTTCTTACAAAATTTCCCCTGCTTTACCCTGAGTTGGCAAAATGTGCCACCCCTGCCTTAGTTAAGCTATATTTTCAGGCCTGTAATTGACCCAAACCTTGCGTACATAACCCTTTTCGTCTTATTTGAAGGCATAAATTTATTATTTTTGACATTGGCCACTCATCCCTTATGACTTTGATTGAAAACACCTATCGGAAATTTCTGAGAAATCTGCGGATTTCCCTGACTGTTGTGCTTGGGCTTTCTATAGCTGTGATCACGCCCACCGGGGCTGCGGCAAAAGGTGCCATTCGCGATTCTGAAATAGAAAACCTGCTGCGGGATTATCTAAACCCTGTTTTCAAGGCTGCCGGGCTCAAACCCAGAGCCATACAGATAATTCTCATCAGCGATGGTTCGATTAACGCATTTGTTTCCGGTGGCCAGCGTATTTTTGTTCATACCGGGTTGTTGATGGCGGCTAAAAATCCCAATCAGCTTATCGGTGTTCTGGCGCATGAAACCGCCCATATCGCCGGTGGCGATCTGTCGCGATTACGGCGCCAGATTGACAAGGCATCTACCGCTTCCATCATCGGTGCCCTGCTTGGTGTTGCTGCTGCTGTGGGGGCTGCTGCTGCTGCGGGGGGGAATAATTCAAGCCAGGCAGGGGTTGGTGTTCTGACCGGTGCTCAATCCATCGGGCGGCGATCGCTTCTACAATATCAGCGTTCCCAGGAAGCCAGGGCAGATCAGGCCGCCTTTAAATACCTCGATCGCACCGGGCAATCGGCGCGCGGCATGATAGAAATGTTTCAACAACTCGCCGACAACTCGCTTTTGAGCCTGCGCAATGTCGACCCCTACTCCTTAACCCATCCGGTACCGCGTGCGCGTATTGCCTTTCTTGAAAAGAATATCGGGAAAAGCCGGTTTTACAATAAAAAGGATTCCGCCAGTCTGATGCTTCGCCACCGAATGATGCAAGCCAAACTGCGTGGATTTCAGGCGTCACCGCAATCTGTTTTTCGCCGTTATCCTGTGAGCGACACCAGTTTGCCCGCACGTTATGCGCGAGCAATCTCATATTATCGCAATGTAGATATCAAGCGGGCTTTGCGCGAAATTGATAGTCTGATCAAATCGCAACCAAAAAACCCTTATTTTTGGGAGCTAAAAGGCCAGGCTCTGTTTGAAAACGGTAAATCCCAAAGAGCCATTCAGCCTTTGAAAAAGGCCGTTTCTTTGACGCCTAAAGCCGGTTTGATCCGAATTTTACTGGCACAGGCGATGTTGGCGGCACAGCCAAAGAAGAATGCAAAAAGCGCTATTCGTCAGTTAACAATTGCGCGCAGATCCGAGCCCAATTCCTCCTCGCTTTACCGGCTTTTGGCCATCGCCCAGGCACGGCTTGGCCGCATTGGACAGGCAGACCTTGCATCAGCAGAATCAGCATTTCGCTTCGGTGATCTCAATCTGGCCAAAACGCGGGCTACCAAAGCACAGCGGGGCTTGAAAAAAGGATCGCCCGGCTGGATTAGGGCTAATGATATTCTTAATTATAAACATCGAAAATAATCTGCTATACAACCAGATAACACGAATGATGGTAGACACAGGGTTAGTCAAAATGCTGAGAAATATATCGAAAAAAATATCGTACTCAATGGGCCTGATGCTGGTGGCTGTAGGGCTTTTGATGCCATTGAAGGCAATGGCACAGGAATTCACGCCGCAGCAAAATGAACAGATTAAAAAAATGATCCAGGAGTATCTGTTCAGGAACCCGAAAGATCTCAGAGAAGCGATTATCGCCTTGCAGGCATATGAGTTGAAGCAACAGCAAAAATCCGCACGTATGGCGCTGGTTGCGCAGCAAAAAAACCTTTATGGCTCGTCTGTTTCATTTGTGGCTGGCAATCCCAACGGCGATGTGACCTTGATTGAATTTTTTGACTACAACTGCACCTATTGCCGTCGGTCGATGAAAGACCTGATGACCCTTATCGATACTGATCCAAAACTCAAAGTCATTTTCAAGGAATTTCCCATTTTGGGTGAAGGCTCGGTTTATGCTGCACGTGCAGCCGTAGCCTCCATGAAGCAGGAAAAATATATTGAATTCCATATGGCCCTGATGCAGGTACGCGGCTCTACCGGAAAAGGTAACGTTTTGGAAATTGCTGAAGAAGTGGGCCTTGACGTGGAAAAACTCGAGAAGGACATGAAGGCACCTTATATTACCAAAGAAATTGATGAAGTACTGCGAACCGCTTCTGCCATCGGCATTAACGGAACGCCAGCTTATGTGATAGGCGATAGTGTCATCGGTGGCGCTGTTGGCCTTGCTGAACTTAGGCGCCAGATTGCCGAGGTTCGCAAATCGGGCAGTTAATCGAAACTCCAGCGACCCTCAAACAGTGTCGAACCTTTAAAAATTTAATGGTTTTCCTGATAACGTTCGCTGTTTAACGATGCCCTGCGATTGAATTTGAATATGGCAAAAACGATACACATACTCAACGGCCCTAATCTCAATCTGCTGGGCACACGTGAGCCGGAAATTTACGGCTCAACCACGCTGGCATCAATAGAAGATGCCTGTCGGGCATTTTGTCAGGCTCACGATGCTGATGTTGTTTTTCGCCAAAGCAATGAGGAAGGTGAGTTGGTCAACTGGATACAGGAAGCCGCTGTCAAAAGCGATGGCCTTATCCTCAATGCCGGTGCTTACACCCATACGTCAGTTGCACTTCACGATGCCATTAAAGCCTCAGGCATAAAAACGATTGAGGTACATTTGTCGAATATTTTCCAACGCGAAGAATTTCGCCATCACAGTTTCATTTCTCCCGTTGCCACAGGCATGATATGCGGGTTTGGGGCACATGGTTATGAGTTGGCGATTTCAGCGTTATTGAACCAATTGAATAGTAATTAGACGGATAATTTAAGCGTAGTTTTATGACCAGAAAAAAAGCAGTAGACAAAGAAATGATCAAGGAGCTGGCAGAGCTGCTTGATGAAACCGGATTAAGTGAACTGGAAATCGAACACGATGGATTGCGCATTAAAGTTGCCCGCAATTTTTCTGCGGAAATGCCTTCAGTTGCCATACAGGCACCACCTGCCGCCTCACCTGGAGCAGCGGCGGCGGGAGTCGAAAAAGTTGACCCGTCCGTCAATGCGGTAAACTCACCCATGGTCGGCACGGTTTATCGCTCACCTGAACCCGGTGCCAAACCATTTATTGAAGTGGGAAGCAAAGTTGCCGAAGGTCAGACCTGCCTGATTGTTGAGGCCATGAAGACTATGAACCCGATCCCGGCACCTCGTTCGGGCACAGTTACCGCCATACTGGTGGATGACAATAGTCCGGTCGAATTCGGCGAACCTCTGTTCATCCTCGAATAGGGATAGTTGAGTAAATGTTTGACAAAATTCTTATAGCCAATCGCGGTGAAATTGCCTTGCGGATTCAACGTGCCTGTCATGAACTGGGCATCGCAACTGTTGCGGTTCATTCGACCGCTGATGAAGATGCCATGCACGTGCGCCTGGCCGATGAAAGTGTGTGTATCGGCCCCGCGCAGGCGGCCGCCAGTTATCTCAATATTCCCGCCCTGATTGCCGCATGTGAAATAACCAACGCCGATGCTGTTCATCCCGGCTACGGGTTTATGTCTGAAAATGCCCGGTTTGCCGAAATCCTGGCCGAACATAACATCACATTTATCGGCCCATCGCCTGAACACATCAACATTATGGGCGACAAGATTATTGCCAAGGAAACGGTCAAGAACCTTGGTATTCCCGTTGTTCCCGGCTCCGAAGGTGCCATTGATGATGGTGCGGAGGCTTTGAAAATCGCCGAGGAAATCGGCTATCCGGTTTTGGTCAAAGCCGCCCACGGCGGCGGTGGCAAAGGTATGAAGGTGGCTAGCAGTCCAGCTGAGCTTCACGATGCCATGGCAACCGCACGGGCCGAAGCAATGGCCGGGTTTGGCAATGATACGCTGTATATGGAAAAATACCTCACCTTGCCCCGCCATATTGAAATTCAGGTGCTTGGCGACGGTCATGGCAACGCTGTTCATCTGGGTGAGCGCGACTGTTCGCTGCAACGCCGCCACCAAAAGGTGTGGGAAGAAGCATTTTCGCCAGCGCTCAATGCCGAACAACGCAGCAAAATCGGCGAAACCGTCGCCAAAGCCATGGCCGACATGAAATACTCAGGTGTCGGCACGGTTGAATTTCTTTATGAAAACGGTGAATTCTACTTCATCGAAATGAATACCAGATTGCAGGTTGAACACCCGGTAACCGAGATGATTACCGGTCTTGATCTGGTGCAGCAGCAAATTCGAATTGCAGCGGGTGCAGAACTCGGGTTTTGCCAGGATGACATCAACTTTAACGGCCATGCCATCGAAGTGCGTATTAACGCCGAAAACCCCAGAACCTTCGTGCCCTCACCGGGAACGATTGAAGCCTATCATGCCCCGGGCGGATTGGGGGTTCGGGTTGATTCGGGCGTTTATGCTGGCTACAGAATTCCGCCTTATTATGACAGCCTGATCGGTAAACTGATTGTGCACGGCAAAAACCGAACCGATGCCCTGATGCGGTTGCGCCGTGCTTTGGGCGAATATGTTATCGACGGGATAGAAACCACCATACCCCTGTACATAGACCTGCTGAGTAATTCGGACATTATTGACGGTAATTATGATATTCACTGGCTAGAGAAACATCTGTCGTAATTCCAGCGATAAATCCTGAAAAATTTGATGTCGACAATCACCCCGGAAATTATACTTGAAGCCTACGCCGTTGGTATGTTTCCCATGGCCAATAGTGAAGATGATCCTGAACTGTTCTGGGTCTTTCCTGACCATCGCGGGATTTTACCGCTGGACCGGTTTCACGTCCCCAAAAGATTGATACGAACGATCAAGTCCGAGCGTTTCACCATCCGTGTCGATACGTCGTTTGATAAGGTAATCAGAGCGTGCGCGGCCCAACGTACAGACAGACCCACTACCTGGATCAATCAACCTATTTTGGATCTGTACAGCCGACTTTACCAGATGGGACATTGCCACAGTATTGAGGTCTGGTATGGCGGCGAACTTGTGGGTGGATTGTACGGCATCAGCCTTGGCAGTGCATTTTTTGGCGAGAGTATGTTCACCTACAAGACTGACGCGTCAAAAATAGCTCTGGTCTATCTGGTTGCCCGGCTCATTCAGGGCGGTTACAATCTGCTTGATACGCAATTTGTTACCGACCACCTCAAGCGCTTTGGCACGATTGAAATTGCCCGTGAGGATTATCTTACCCGATTGGCGCAAGCGCTTGAAATTCAGGGTGATTTTTATTCTTTGGCTTTGGATGCTGGATCTGACGAGGTTTTACAATTGATCAGCCAGACATCGTAGACCGGATGTTCAACACCATTTAATCCGGGGCTGGAGGCAAACATCCAGCCGGTAAAAATGCGCTTCTGCGCACCATCCAGACGCACCTCATCCACCTCGACGAAGGCCGTCGTCTGTGGCGCCTCAGTGGGCGGCCTAGTGTAGCATATTCGCGGAGTTACATTGAGTGTGCCAAACCTGATGGATTGATCAATCGGCACTTCAATTGTTGTAACCACCGCCGTAATTTTATCCATAGCTGAAAATACAGCGATAGGGTTTTCTATTTTCTGGGCCTGGACAGGCCCGGCAAACGTCATCATCGCCACAGCACAAACTACGGCAAACGCCATGTGTCTGCTAAAGGTAAAAGGCTTAGACAAGATCACTTAATTCCGCTCAATCATTCGGACTTGCTGTTGCCAAACACCGCACGGCCAATCAGAGAGATAAGGTCAACGGAACTGGTGGTGAATTCAATCTCGCCGCCATCCTTGATAAATTCTTCGGCACCACCTGGCTCCAGTGAAATGTAGTTTCCACCCAAAAGGCCTTCACTGGTAATTTTGGCATTTGTATCTTCAGGCAATTGCACCGGCGTTGTGATCGCCAGGGTGACGATTGCCTGATAGGTTTTGCCATCGAGTTCATTTTTCGAAACCGTGCCAATTTTGATGCCGGACATTCTGACGTCACTGCCAGTGGAAATACCATCAATTTTATCGAATTTTGCTGTAACAGAATACCCCTGCAACCCTGTGGTTGAGCCCGATGTTCTATAGGCATAGGCGAAAAACACCACTGCTATTAAAATGACAATTGCACCAACAGTGGTTTCGACAAAACTGTTTTTCATAAGATCCACTTCTCAGATTTTCATGATTGCTCAACACAACCAGCGGGTATAAAAATTAGAGCTCCAAAGCTCTGTTGAAAACTACACGCTGGGGTTAGATTGTCAACAGGTGCCGGAACGGGTTAAGGCGTTAGGATTGGCTGGTTATTCCGGGCGCCAGGCCTTATAATCTCCCGTGGCGTGTTGCCGCTTAGCTGACTTTAAAACGCTTCCCTTCGGTCGATAGGCTCCCGGTGTCCCCGTCAGGTTTTGCACATGTTGGCGTTGCCACGAACGTGGCTGATAGTCTTCATCAACCGGTGCCACATCAACCGTATGGTGCAGCCAGCCGTTCCAGCCCGGTGGTACGCTGGAGGCTTCGGCAAGGCTGTGATAAATGACCCAGCGTTTGTCGCGTTTGGCCTCACGGTAATAGATGTTGCCAAATTCATCGCGACCGACCTCTTCTCCCTTACGCCAGGTATAAAAGCGTGTGCCGACAGTCTGGCGGTTCCACCAGGTGAATATCTGTATGAAAAATTGCTTCACGTTTCGCCCAAAGCTCCAAGTTTTTAACGGTGATGACTGCCTATTGAAAACAAGAATCAGCCCCCGTTTTTAAATGCCTGTGCGCATAAATACATGGCTGAGCATTATATAGCAAATCTGACTTTTGTAAGATTGGGATTTTTCCGATTTATACACGGGTCGAATCGAATGTTGCTGACAAAATCCCACCCCAAGTTTCCCACAACATCTTTGAGTTTATCTACAGATTTTTATCACAGGCAAAAACCAGGCGATTTGCCCTTGCGTTTGCCTACCATTCTCGGCAATGCTGAGTTTATTGAGAGGTTTTCGTTGGGGAATTGAGTGCGTTAAAACCTTCTTAACCCCTATATGTGGTATGGTGACGAAGTAAACATACTAATTCTTGTTGCGCAGGAAAACGAGTCGCGTTAGTGTTTCTGAGTGTTAAGGAAGCGCGAGCAATACCATCAGGTATCCCTGCTGGGACTCTCCGAAAAGTGTGAATAAGGCGTAACAAGGTAACTGAAACAGAGCTGAATTCAAATTTTGGCGACGTTGTTACAGTTAGTGGTTTGCAAGTTTGTGTAAAGCCAGTGGCCGTGCTTTGGGCGCTCGGCAAACCGGGTACACAGACGATTTGATATGGCAATAATGGTTCACAAGCTGATTTAGAAATGCTTGTGCAGGAATATATAAAGGTAAGGGCAATAAATGAAAATTGAGCGCTGTTTCACGGAAGCTGAAAAATCCCCCTATAGTGGCATTGAGTTTCGCAAGGCCACGAGTGAAATACGTAATCCCGATGGCTCAATCGTATTCAAACTGGAAGGCATTGAAGTTCCCACCAGCTGGAGCCAGGTTGCCAGCGACATTATTGCCCAGAAATATTTCCGTAAAGCCGGTGTACCGGCAAAGCTCAAACGCGTTGAAGAAAACACGGTACCAAGCTGGCTGTGGCGCAGTGTTGAGGATAAAGAAGCTCTTTTATTGCTGCCGGAAGATCAGCGTTACGGTAGCGAGATCGATTCGCGTCAGGTCTTCGACCGTCTGGCCGGCACCTGGACCTATTGGGGCTGGAAGGGAAATTATTTCAGCTCGGAAGAAGATGCCCGCGCCTATTTCGATGAAATGCGCTATATGCTGGCCACCCAGCAAGCCGCACCAAATTCCCCCCAGTGGTTCAACACCGGTCTTCATTGGGCCTATGGCATTGATGGTCCCAGTCAGGGGCATTTCTATGTGGATTTTGAAAGCGGCGAACTTGTGCGCTCAAAGTCTTCTTATGAGCACCCGCAACCCCACGCGTGTTTTATTCAATCGGTGGAAGATGATCTGGTCAATGACAGTGGCATCATGGATCTGTGGGTGCGTGAAGCCAGATTGTTCAAATATGGCTCAGGCACGGGATCAAACTTCTCCAAAATCCGTGGTGAATCCGAAAGTCTTTCGGGCGGCGGTAAATCTTCCGGCCTGATGAGCTTTCTCAAAATCGGTGATCGCGCTGCCGGTGCGATTAAATCCGGCGGCACCACGCGGCGCGCCGCCAAGATGGTTGTGGTCGATATTGATCATCCCGATATTGAGGAATACATCAACTGGAAGGTCAGGGAAGAACAAAAAGTTGCAGCGCTCGTTACCGGATCGAAAATCAATGCACAGCATTTAAGCGCGATCATGAAGGCGTGCGTTAATTGCAGTGCTGATGGCGATGATTGTTTTGATGTGCTGAAAAACCCGGCCCTTAAGCGTGAAGTAAGAGCTGCACGCAAGGCACAGGTGCAGGATAATATTATCCGTCGCGTCATTCAATTCGCGCGTCAGGGCTATACTGACATTGAATTTCAAACCTATGATACCGACTGGGATTCAGAAGCCTATCGCACAGTGTCGGGTCAAAACTCCAATAATTCCGTCCGCGTGACGGATAAGTTCCTTAAAGCCGTGGAAGATGATGGTGAATGGAACCTGACGGCGCGCAAGGGCGGTGGCATTACCAAAACACTTAAAGCCCGCGAGTTGTGGGAACAAGTGGGCTATGCCGCCTGGTCATCCGCTGATCCCGGCATCCAGTTTCACACCACCATCAATGACTGGCACACGTGTCCGGCCAGTGGCGAGATTATCGCGTCCAACCCGTGTTCTGAATATATGTTTCTTGATGATACGGCATGCAACCTTGCCTCCATCAACCTGTTGCAGTTTAAGGGTGAAGATGGCGCTTTTGAGATTGAAAAATTTGAACACGCCGCACGCCTGTGGACCATCACTCTGGAAATTTCAGTTTTGATGGCGCAATTTCCTTCGCCTCAGATTGCGCAACTGTCTTATGATTTCCGCACGTTAGGGTTAGGGTACGCCAATATTGGCGGTCTGTTGATGTCGTCGGGAATCCCATATGATTCAGATGAAGGTCGGGCCATTTGCGGTGCCATAACCTCGATTTTAACCGGCGTTGCTTATGCGACTTCAGCAGAGTTGGCATCTGAACTTGGCCCCTTCCCGGCTCATGCGCAAAATGCCGATCACATGTTGCGGGTCATGCGTAACCATCGCCGCGCGGCCCAGGGCAAGGCACAGGGCTATGAAAAACTTGCCATTGATCCCGTACCGCTGGATCATGCCAATTGTTCCGACAAAAGACTTGTCGAACACGCTGTTGCCGCCTGGGAACGTGCCATTGAATTGGGGGAGCGCCACGGTTATCGCAATGCCCAGACAAGTGTCATCGCGCCAACGGGAACAATTGGCCTGGTGATGGATTGTGATACCACTGGAATTGAGCCTGATTTTGCTCTGGTAAAATTCAAAAAACTTGCCGGTGGCGGTTATTTCAAAATTATCAACCGCGCGGTTCCACAGGCCTTGCGCACGCTTGGCTATGGCCAGAGCGCTGTCGAAGACATTATCAACTATGCCGTCGGTCGCGGCAGCCTGACAACGGCGCCGGGCATCAACCATCAAGCTTTGCTGGACAAAGGCTTTGATGCCGCCAAGCTGGAAGAGGTGGAAGCTTCTTTGGCCTCGGCCTTTGACATCAAGTTTATTTTCAATAAATGGACGCTTGGTGAAGAATTCTGCATTGAAAAATTAGGTCTGAGCAAAGAACAACTCGAAGATGATGATCTTGAAATCCTGCGCGCAATCGGGTTTTCACGCAGCGATATAAATGCCGCCAATCAGTATTGCTGTGGTGCCATGACGCTGGAAGGCGCACCGGGCCTGAAAGACGAGCATCTGCCTGTGTTTGATTGTGCCAATCCGTGCGGCAAGACCGGCAAGCGTTATTTATCAGTGGAGAGCCATATTTATATGATGGCAGCCGCCCAGCCGTTCATTTCAGGGGCGATTTCCAAGACCATCAACATGCCCAATGATGCAACTGTTGAACAATGCAAGGCCAGCTACATGCTGTCATGGAAACTGAGCCTCAAGGCCAATGCACTTTATCGCGATGGCTCCAAGCTGTCACAACCACTCAATTCACTATTGGCAAGCGATGATGAAGACGAAGAAGATGCCGCCCACGAAGCCGTTGCAGCGAGCCAACCGGCAGCTCAGCGTGCTGAAGTGGTGGCAGAGCGCATTGTTGAGCGTATCATCGAAGTAGCCGCGGCACAGGAGCGTGAAAAGCTACCGCACCGACGCAAGGGTTACACACAAAAAGCCATCGTCGGGGGCCACAAAGTCTATTTGCGCACCGGTGAATATCATGATGGCCGCATTGGTGAAATCTTCATTGACATGCACAAGGAAGGCGCTGCCTTTCGCTCGCTCATGAACAATTTCGCCATCGCCATTTCACTGGGTCTGCAATATGGCGTACCTTTGGAAGAATATGTCGATGCCTTTACTTTTACCCGGTTTGAGCCGGCGGGCATCGTTCAGGGCAATGAAGCCATCAAGAATGCCACTTCCATTCTCGATTACGTCTTCCGCGAGTTGGCTGTCTCCTACCTCGGCCGCAATGATCTGGCTCACGTTGACCCATCAGAAATCGGTTCAACCGTCATGGGTGGCGGTGTCAATGAAGGGGCTTCGGAAAGCAACACCATGGATGCCAGCAGAGTTATCTCTCGCGGGTTGATGCGGGGCGCTCCTGGCAATTTTGAAGGTAAAGTTGTCTCTTTACCCAATAAGTCTTCCAGCAGTGGCCCGGTTGCCGTTCTTCAGGCCCAGGCCGAAGCGGCACTGGTGCAAGATGCTGGTGATGCACTTTCCATCGGATCGGTGGCTCTTGATGTCAACCCTTTAGAGGAAGTAAAAAGCGATAAAAACCCTGACAGGGCACCTGCCGAGCGCAGCAAAGGCAGCCAGATAGCCGAAGCGCGGATGCGTGGGTATGAGGGCGAAGCGTGCGGTGAATGCGCAAACTTCACCATGGTGCGTAATGGCACCTGCCTCAAGTGCGATACCTGCGGGGCCACCAACGGTTGCAGCTAGGGCGGGTCGCACTAAACAAGAAATATGAAATCATGCGCGAATTGTGTAGGCTTCGCGCATGATTTCGAATGCCCTCATACTTTTTGCCACCTTCCTGATCACTGTCGTTTTATTCATTCCCCGGGTGGCAAACAACTCAACCTGGCGGGCGACAATAACACCGCTTGCGTCCATAATCGGCAGCGGTTTTCTGATTTTAGGGCCGATACTTAATCAGGCCTATGGTGGCTATGCACCTCTGGTTATGGTAGCCCTATGTCTGGTCGCCTTTCTTTTTGGATCGGCCATTCGCCTTAATATACAGGCCTACTCAAGACAACAAAGTGACCCTGTCGTCATCAAACTGGAAAACCTGTCTTCCTGGGTGCTTGCCTTTGCCTATATCATATCGGTTGCCTATTATCTCAACCTGTTCGGTGCCTTCGGTATCAGACTGACCTCGCTGGCAAACCCGATATATGCAAAGCTGCTTACCACGGGCGTTTTTTTAGCCATTCTGATTGTCGGCTGGACGCGCGGGTTTTCGGCGCTTGAACGCATGGAACAGGTTTCTGTCAGCTTGAAAATTGCAATCATTGCCGGGTTGATTGCAGGCCTGGCTTTGTTCGCTGGAGAGCAGGCGCTCGACAATCAGGTGGTTTTCAATCCGGCACAGGCAAGCGATTGGTCAGCCCTGACGCTGGCATTTGGTCTGATTGTGACAGTCCAGGGTTTTGAGACTTCACGTTATCTGGGAGCAGAATATGATGCCCAAAGCCGCATTTGGTCCATGCGTTTTGCCCAATATCTCTCAACAGCAATCTATATTACTTACATCGCTTTGATTGCTTATGTATTTCGGCCGGAAGATTTCAGTTTGAGCGAAACAGCCATTATCGACATGATGGGGGTGGTTGCTCCGGTCTTGCCTGTCCTGCTAATTATCGCGGCTCTAAGCGCTCAATTCAGCGCGGCAGTGGCCGATACGGGCGGCTCGGGTGGACTTGTTGTAGAACTTACACGAGGCCGAATTACAACTCCTTATGCATATGCGCTACTTGTGATCGCTGGTCTGGTTTTGACGTGGTCTGCGAACATATTTGAAATTGTCAGTTACGCGTCACGCGCGTTTGCACTTTATTACGGGTTGCAATCTGCAATCGCTGCACAGCATTCATCAAAAATGAGCCATTCCCGCTTCAAGACAGCGGGGTATGGCCTGCTCGCCCTTCTTGGCCTGACCATCACCATTTTCGGCACACCGATCGAAACCTGAAAATGTAATGTAGATATGTAGGGACTCGTGAGACATCTTCTTTAAAATCCTGAACGGAAGGAGATAGATCAAATGACGAAGGACGACGAGCGGGACGCAAGACGTAAATTACGGATATTGGAGCATGCCAGGAAGACGGGACATGTCGCGAAGACATGCCGTTATTTCGGTATTGATCGGGCAAGCGGTACCAAAAGGCCAGGCCGAAGCTGCACTATCTACCGGTATGACGGCTTTGCAGTCGATGTGGTACGTGGTCCTGCCTCAGACCTTGAAGCTGATGATCCCGCCCATGGGCGGGGTTTACGTCATCATCATCAAGGGCACGTCAATCGTTTCGGTCATCGGCATTTCCGAGTTGGTGCGGGCGGGCGAAAATGCAACCCAGCGCCACCCCCGCGAGCTTATATTGATTTACGGCATGACGGCACTGATATATTTTGCCTATTGCTACCCGGTGCTGCGCCTGGCGCACTGGGCCGAAACCAAGTACGGCGGCGGGCGCCTGCCTTCTTGAGTTTTATTCAAAAGATTTTGTTTATTATCGCCTGATTGCCAGTTTTCCGGTGACGATTGCGGCGGCAAGAAAAATAAGACTGAAACCGGCTAGGGTGAGCCACGACAAGGCTTCACCGAGTATGCCAACGCCGAGAATAACAGCAGCTATCGGCATGAAGAAAGCCAGCAGAGATGCATTGGTTGCCCCGGCATTGCGGATGAGCCAGAACAAAAGCAAAGACGGGATGGCGGTGCAAAACAATGCGACCGCAATCAGACTTGCAACAGCTGTCTGGGTGTAAGTCAAAGTGAGCGGTGCATCAATCGTTAAGCTCAGCGGCACCAGAACCAGTGATGCCGTCAAGAATTGCCCAGCAGCCATAACCACAGGGGATAAGTGTCCTTGCGTTCGTGCGTAAATATTTCCCGTGGCATAGCTGAATGCAGCAACAAGGGTTATGGCAGCACCAAACATCTGGGTGTCAATCCCCGCCAGCGCTTCGGGCCCGATGATCAAAGCCACACCGGTAAGCCCGACCAGCGCACCCAACAATCGCATCGCTGTAAAGGTTTCTTCGGCAAGGAAAACCGGTGCCACCAACACACTGAAGATCGGGATGGTAGCGAACAGGATGCCGCCAAGGCTGCTGTCAATATGCTGCTGCCCCCAGGCAATTGCGATATACGGCACTGCCGCCGTTAAAATGCCCAGAATGAAAAGGGCAATCCAGGCGCTGCCAAAACCTGGAAAACGCTGCCCTGAGGATCGCATATACAGATAGACAACGACTGCAGCTAGTATGGTGCGTCCAGCGGCGATGGTCAGCGGAGGAATACTGTCGACAGTCAATTTGATGAAGAAAAAAGAACTGCCAAAGAGTCCTGCCGTTAGCAGCAGGATCGCCCAAAGCTTAACGTTCATTTGTGGATGCATAATTTTGCCCCCTCAGGCCTTTATCTGAGTGGCAGAGATCGGGTTATGTTCGGTGCCGATAATTTCAGTGTATGTAGTGAATTTGAAAGGATCAAAAAACTGGGCAGCACTTCTGAGACGGTCGCCGGCCTCTTGCTTCATCAGCACAATGGATCTGTCTGGCCCATAACGTTTTTCAGCGGCAATCGCGAATTTTAATGCTAATTCATTGTCACCGTTAGCAATCATTTTACCCAAGGTCCGGGCCACCTGACGGGCTGATAATCCCAGATAGGATTGCAGCATGCGGCCATATTCAACCGAAGTGATGTTGTCGAGGCCTTCGGGTTCCTGACCTGTTGCATCTTCACGCCAGATGCCGACCATATGATCGCTGACGCGGGCGATGATGCTGTCTCTTGAAGCGATATAGCAGAGGTAAATATCCGGGTGGTCTTGTAGGCCCGGCGCGATCAGGTTGAGGCGAATTATGTCTTTTGCGCAATAACCATTGCCAACATGATCGCGTGTGACCTCCACCAGCCACTGGTAAACCTGTCGGAATTTTTTCATCACCTCGAGCTGAAACATCATGGTCAAGGGATAGTGGCCGTGTAAAATGTGTTTGGGATTTCTTTTGATTACCGCGTCCATTGCCTCAACTGCGCCATCAATAAAACCCTCGTTGACCCAGGGCTCGCCGTACCACGGCATGACGATGTCGCCGACGAACATCACCTCCAGTTCGGGCAGATTTATAATTATGGCATCTTCGGTTTCACCACCGGTGACGGGGATCAGGTCAAACCTGGTCCCACCAATGTTAAGCTCGGTATCTTTTGTAACAGTAATGTCGGGCTGGTAAGAGCTGACCCAGTCGGGATTGAAGTCACGTCCGCGAAAGTTCCTGTAACTGTGGTTCCTCAACACCCTGTCGACGACGCCTTGATAATTGTCGCGACCATAGATTTTGATGTCGGGGTTCAACTCGCGCAAAAAAGAATGTCCACCGATGTGATCCCAATGGCTATGGGTGATGATCGCCGTTGTTACCTGCGGCAGGTCGTGATGGGACTTGTGCAGAAATTTCAACGCAGCTTTTAATGAATACGGTTGAGTTCCGGCATCAATCGCAATCACCTCAGTCTTATCTTTGGAAAGCACGAAATAAATATCAGAAAAGCCAAAACCGACCAGCGTGAACACTTCGCCGGGAATCACCTCTTCCAGCACCGGTGTGGGGGCCATGGTGGTGCCAACATCCTGGTTTGATGTGAACCACCCCATGAATAGAGCTTTGGGCTGATAATCTTTATACCCGCTTTTCTCAAGGTATTTTGCGGCCAGACCCTTGTTGCCATCCCGGGCATGAAGCTTTGACAGGAAATGGTAGACTTCCCGGTAAAACCCGAAAACCGGTTCTGTTTCAGGGCGATCAGCCAGCCAGTTCAGGGCCTCATAGGCTTTGGATTTTTTAAGGAAAAAGAATGGCACCTGGGCATAGATTAACCCGGCAGCCCAGTGCACGAGAGGATCTTCAGCATTGGTTAGAGCTTGTGCCTGATCCAGAGTTGCGAAAGTTGTATGCATCCAACCGATCCGCCTGAGCACAAAAATCTCGTCAGCATAAGTTGCCCTTAGAATAGCGCAGGCCGACAGGTGATGGGCATGAACGTCATCGGCCATAGTGTCTTGATAGGTATCGAGCAACTTTTCAAAGAAGCGAATTCCGCGCGCCTGTTGATTGCAGGTCAGGTAAGCATTGACGAGAAGGAAGGTGATTTTCGGGTCGGTGTTAGCGCCGTAGGACAGGATTACCTCCATCAAATCTATCGCTGGTTGGAAACTCCTGTCTTTGGAAGCATCGGAAAACTCCTTAAACGCCTCTGCATAATCGAGGGTCCGGGAGCGCCCACGAGAGGCTAATCGCGATTTTGATGTTGGTGAGAGTGGGTTGATTCGATTCTCAATGAACCGGGCTGAGATAGAAGCCGCTGCATAGTCAGGTATCTGGTTCATTACCATTCCTTTGGATGTATATACACTTTTTTGAATAAAAAAAGAGGCCCTAATCCTGAGAAGTCACAATTCTTGATATCTCGGTTAAATCCTCACGCATTTCTGTCCAGCGTTCCTCGCCGAATTTTTGCAAAAACTCTCCTTGCGCCTTTTGCCAATAAGGCTGTGTTTCTTTGATGGCCACCCTCGCCTTCCCGGTCGCGCTGATCATTCGTACTCTGGCGTCTTTTCCTGGTTGGGCTGTAATATAGTTATCTCTTTCCAGTAATCTGAGGTTGCGTGTAAGGGTGGTTCTGTCCATTCCCATATGATCTGCCAGGTTTTTGATTGATACCGGTGAAAGATGATCAAGCACCACAAGCAGAGTGAACTGCGTGTTGCGCAAACCACCAGGCTGAAGACGCTGATCGTAAAACTGGGCAATCAGCCGCGCGGTTTTGCGCAGGTTCATACAGGCACACTCGCCTAAGGCAGGCTGGTTTTGGCTGGTCGGCGTTTGTGGGGCCATTGTTTCTACTATTTCGCGTTTGTGTGGGTACTCTTTTTAGGTGTATATACATCTTATGTCAAGACACCTACTCAAAATTCATTCAACATTTTCAATTGTGGCAAGTTTTTTCTTGAAGCTATAGTAACTAGAGGTCCTATGTAGGAGACAACAAATTGGATCAGATCAGGATTTAACTACATGGCAAACACCAAAACACTGCTTATTGACGGCATGGACTGCCCCAGTTGCACCGCAAAAATTGAAGGCATAGTCTGTAACATTCCCGGTGTTGAAAACGTCAAGCTCAATTACACCAACCAAAAGCTCAAATTTGACCTTGATGAAAAATCCGGCGATGCCGGTCTGGTTGTCAAAGCGGTTGAGAAGCTCGGCTACAAGGTCAACGAACCCGGTGAAAAAGCCAAAGCGCCAGACCTTTCCTGGTGGCAGACGGGCAAGGGACGTCTGGTAATTGCCTCAGGCGCAATTTTGGCCGTGGCCGCAATATTATCCTATGAATTGCCTGAATATGCGGGCTATGTCTTTGCCCTGGCCGGGCTTACGGCTTTGATGCCATTGGCGCGCAAGGCGGTTTTAAGTGCTGTTGCGAGGCAACCTTTTACCATTGAGATGCTGGTTACCATCGCGGTCATCGGGGCGATATTTATTGATGAAGCGGCAGAAGCCGCTGTGGTGGTTTTTCTGTTTCTGATTGGCGAATTACTGGAAATGATGGCCGCTGCCAAGGCGCGGCGGTCGGTTCAGGCGCTGGCTGATCTGGTACCAAAATCGGCTTTTCTGGTGACGGACAGCGGCACCATAGAGGTTGGAGCAGACACGCTTTCAATTGGTGATTTCATTGAGGTGCGTCCGGGGGGGCGTATTCCCGCCGATGCCATTATTTCAGAAGGCCAGACTTCTATTGATGAAGCAGCCGTTACCGGCGAATCGATGCCAAAGCGAAAACAGGTTGGCGATAGTGTTTTTGCCGGCTCGATCAATGTGGACGGCCTGATCCGCCTCAAAGTTGAAAAAGGGTCTGAAAACAACATGATCGCCCGCATTTTGCAGATGGTGGAAGACGCCGAAGCCAGCAAGGCGCCAACGGCGCGGTTTATCGACAGGTTCAGTCTCTACTACACCCCGGGCGTCATCGTCTTTTCAGCAATGATTGCTTTCATCCCGCCGCTGTTTTTCGACGGTGATCTGACCACATGGATATACAAGGGGCTGGCGATCCTTCTTATAGGCTGTCCCTGTGCGCTTGTGTTATCAACGCCGGCAGCTATTACCTCTGGTATATCAGCCGGGGCCAAACACGGTCTGTTGATCAAGGGTGGCGCCATACTCGAGGCCATCGGCTCGGTCAAGCAAATCGCTTTCGACAAAACCGGCACGCTGACCAAAGGCCAACCAAAAGTCACCGATATCAAAGTGTTTTCAGGCAAAGAAGATACTATGTTAGCTCTTGCCGCTGCGGTGGAAGCGGGATCCTCTCATCCTCTGGCGCTGGCTATTGTGGAAGAAGTGGAAGCACGCGCAATAAAACTGAAGAAGGCAAGTGATTCCCAAAACCTCAGTGGACGCGGTGTACAGGCCACGGTTGCAGGAAAACGGGTGACGATTGCCTCACCGCGCTATGCCAATGAGATTTCAACCTTTTCACCACAACAGGAAAGCATCATCCAGGCCCTGGAAGATAAAGGCAAAACCATTGCCGTGGTATTAGTGGATGAAACACTGCTGGGGATTATTGCCCTGCGGGACGAACTGCGCGAAGACGCAAAAAGTGCCATGCAGGAACTCAGCGACATTGGCGTATCGGCCGTGATGCTGACCGGCGACAACAAGTGCACCGGCTCGGCGCTGGCGGCACAATTGGGCATCGAGGTCAAGGCCGAGCTCATGCCCCAGGACAAGCTTGATGAGATTGAAGCTTTAAAGCTGAGTGGTAATATCGCCATGGTCGGTGATGGCATCAATGATGCTCCAGCACTTGCGCGCGCTGATGTGGGTATTGCCATGGGCGGCGGCACAGACGTCGCACTGGAAGCTGCTGATGCAGCTTTGTTGCACGAACGCGTCGGCGATGTTGCCTCGCTAGTCAAGCTGTCACAGGCGACAATGGCCAACATCCATCAAAACATTACCATGGCTCTCGGGCTAAAAGCGGTTTTTCTGGTCACCACATTACTGGGCATAACCACCTTGTGGATGGCCATTCTGGCCGACACCGGGGCAACTGTTTTGGTGACCATGAATGCTTTGCGATTGCTGGGGTACAAGTTCAAAAAATGAAAATAAATTCCCGGCAGCACGCACCTGTCCTTGGCCGCTTTTTCATGGCATAAGTTGCTCCAGTCATTAACAGGAGAAACTATGAAAGAACTTGCAGGTAAAGCTGCCATTGTTACCGGAGCCAGTCGTGGAATTGGCGAAGCAGTCGCAAAGGAACTGGCCAGCCACGGCGTATCTGTGGTTTTGGCGGCGCGGACAAAATCAGATATAGAACGCATTGCGGAAGAAATTAATGCAGGTGGTGGCAAAGCAATTGCACGCACTTGTGATGTCAGTAATTACGACGATGTCAGGCAGGTGGTTGAAGCCTGCCTGGACAATTTTTCCCGCCTCGATATTCTGGTCAATAATGCCGGTCTCATTGAACCGATTGCGCGTCTGGCTGATTCGGATCCCGAACACTGGTCGCGTATTGTCGACATCAACTTCAAGGGCGTTTATTACGGCCTGCGCGCCGCTATCCCGGTGATGGAGCAACAGGGCTCCGGCGTTATCATCAACCTCAGCTCAGGCGCTGCCACCGGCGCAATGGAAGGCTGGAGCCATTATTGTTCGACAAAAGCTGCCGTCCTGTCACTCACCCGCTGTGCTGACAAGGAATATGGCGACAGGGGAATACGTGTGGTGGGTCTCAGCCCCGGCACTGTTGATACCGAAATGCAGGTTGTGATCAGGGCTTCGGGTATTAATCCAGTGAGCCAGATGGACCCTTCCGTGCACAAATCACCACAAGTGGTAGCGCGCGCACTTGCCTGGTTGTGCACAGATGACGCAGCTGATCTCGCTGGCGTAGATTTTTCGATGAAAGACCTGAAGAGTCTACAGCGGGCCGGACTGGCGTAATTGTACTTACGACTTACAATCAACCGCTCCGTCCCGGCCCAAAACCAGGACGGAGCGGTTGACCATACCCTAAAGCGGGATATTGTCGTGTTTTCGCCACGGGTTTTCGACGGTCTTGTTGGCGAGCAAATGCAATGCTCTGGAAATGCGTCTGCGCGTTGAGTGTGGCATGATGACTTCGTCGATGTAGCCGCGTTCAGCCGCGACGAACGGTGAACAGAAACGCTTTTCGTAATTTGCCGTATGTTCGGCGATTTTCTCATCATTACCAATGTCTTTGCGGAAGATGATTTCAACAGCACCCTTAGCACCCATAACGGCGATTTCAGCTGAGGGCCAGGCGTAGTTAACATCACCACGGATGTGTTTGGACGACATGACATCATAGGCCCCGCCATAAGCTTTACGGGTGATCACGGTAATTTTGGGTACGGTTGCCTGGGCGTAGGCAAATAACAGCTTTGCTCCGTGTTTGATCAATCCGCCATACTCCTGAGCAGTGCCGGGCAAAAACCCCGGCACGTCAACGAAGGTTACCAGGGGGATCGAAAAGCAATCGCAAAAGCGCACAAAACGGGCGGCTTTCCGGCTGGAATCTGAGTCCAAAACCCCGGCAAGCACCATTGGCTGATTGGCAACAAAGCCGACCGTACGCCCTTCGAGGCGACCAAAGCCGGTGATGATGTTTTTAGCGAATGCTTCCTGAATTTCAAAAAAATCGCCCTCGTCCACCACCTTATTGATCAACTCGTGCATATCATAAGGCTGGTTGGGATTTTCCGGCACCAGCGTATCCAGCGAGATTTCAACGCGGTCACCGGCGTCACTGGTTGGCAGCTCAGGCACATCGCTGGTATTGCAGGCGGGTAGAAAATCAACCAGCCGACGCACCTGCAACAGCGCTTCGACGTCATTTTCAAAGGCCGTGTCGGCAATTGAGGATTTAACCGCATGCACGCTTGCGCCACCGAGTTCTTCGGCTGTTACATCTTCATTGGTGACGGTTTTAACCACGTCAGGTCCGGTGACAAACATGTAGGATGTATCTTTGACCATGAAAATAAAATCGGTCATTGCCGGAGAATAAACGTCACCCCCGGCGCACGGCCCCATGATGACGGAAATTTGTGGAATGACGCCTGAGGCCATGACATTGCGGAAAAACACCTCGCCATAGCCGCCAAGTGCCGCGACACCTTCTTGAATGCGCGCGCCACCGGCATCAAACAAACCAATGATGGGGCTGCGGTTGCGCAATGCCATTTCCTGAATTTTGACGATTTTCTGGGCATGGGTCTCCGACAAAGAGCCGCCAAATACGGTAAAATCCTTGGCAAAGAGATAGACCACGCGCCCATTGATGGTGCCCCAGCCGGTGACGACACCGTCGCCGGGAATTTTGTTGTCTTCCATGCCAAAATCGGTGCAGCGGTGCTGGACAAACATGTCGAATTCCTCGAATGAATTCTCATCCAGCAGCAGCTCGATACGCTCGCGCGCAGTCAGCTTGCCACGTTCGTGCTGCTTGGCATTGCGTGCCTCACCGCCGCCCAGACGTGCTACTTCGCGCCGCAGCGTCAATTGCTCTATGATGTCTTTCATATTGTTGTCCATGTCCTTTTTAACGGCAGGAAGTTTTGCATAGCACGTTACGCCCCCTCAGGTCATGAACTCAATAGCGTAACTGAGCCACAACACCATAGTGGTCGCTTGGGTAGACTTCATTGACCGGGTCTTTGGCGACAACCTCGCAGCTGACAACATGGCCGGCACCACGTTCGCGGGGCATTCCGGCCAATATATAGTCAATGCGGCGGTTGGGCTCCAGTATCTCGACAGCATAAGGATTGGCATTATCCCAGGTGAAACCGGAGTTATCATTGCGCGCGGCAATCCAGGCATCCTGAAAGGCCAGGCCTTCTACCGGACAGGTGGTAAGCCCGGTCAACATGCGTATTTCCTCGGACATGGGGTCAGCATTAAAATCACCGCACACCACAGGTGGAAAGGCAAAGTTTGCTTTTGCATCGACAAACCGGGCAAGGTCTGCCACCTGACGCTGGCGGATGTGACTGTGTTCAAATTTCCAGTTCAGGTGCGTGGCAAAGAACGGCAGGCTCCCGCGCGGTCCCTCAATTTCTGCATACAGGGCGCAACGGCCCTCGCCGTTTTCTTCAGTGCCATAGAGCATGACACTTTGGCTTTGCGAAATCGGCCAGCGCGATAACAATGCATTACCAAAGCCAAAGCCTTCCCTCTCCATGCTTGCAGCAAACACATGGTGGTAACCTAGTTCTGCGGCCAGAATAGCGGCATTATTGGTCTTGTCATCCTGCCACACCTCCTGCAGGGCAATGATATCGCAATCGAGATTTTTAAGAGTTTCGACAATAGCCGGTTGGCGGCTTTGCCACGGACCGTATCGCCACCAGATATTCCAGCTCAAAACTCTCAAGTTGGTTTCTATTAAACCGGTGGTGGTAGTTTGATCTGCCATTTCCTGTGACCTGAGCTTGGGTTTCAAAATTTCAGGATTAAGAGCACAATTTGACGCTTTTCCCAATACATACAAAAAACACAGAGATAATTTTCACAAGCTGAAATGTCAGTTGCGTTGATTTTTGTGGAAAGCACCCTACTTATCCACATAAGCAGTCCCACCGTTAAGGTCTCATTAAACCTCTGAGCGCCATTCTCACACATAACCAAATCCCAAAGGAGCGCTGTAATTGTCACTTAAACTCGTAAAATCGGATACTGTTGTTCACAACTTCCAGATTGAACTAACCGAACGCCAAAAATTGCTGATTGTGGAGAGTTTTGCTCAGTTTGAACCAATTGTTCAATATTCCTCCAAAATATTCTTCGATCGCCTGGCCGAAGTTGAACCCAGTCTGGGTAAACAATTTTGTGGTGAAACCAACGTGCACAGTGACAAGCTGGCGACAGTTCTGCAAATTGCCGTGATTTCGGTGAGAAATCTGGATGCTCTGGTGCCGATGCTGAGACTGCTGGGCAGCGAATACCGCTCGTATGGGGCGCGGCCGGAATATTATGAAATCTTCGGCGATGTGCTTTTATGGACATTGCGGCAAGGTCTGGGTGAGACCTACACGGAAGAAGTTAATGAGGCATGGGCAACGCTCTACGGCATCATAGCCGAGATGATGATGCAGTCCAAACCGGTTGAAAAGCTGCAAATGTCGGCGGGTTTTGGTAGCACTCTTTAAAGTGAGCTAGTTTGCGCCGCTTTAGCTCGCGGTTTTTCTAATACACATGGCGTTGGCTTTTTGTTTTGCCCGGATCATGGCTTCGGCGGTCCATCTTGCCGGATCCTCTGCCGCCATTTTGGCCAATGTGTCATATTCAGCATCGCGGCAGCTTGTGAAAGCCGGGAATTTTCCACCGACTTTCTGGCTCGCCTGATCGGCAAACAAGTCTGCCCGAGTAACAAAGACTATCAGAGCTAATGAGGCTGCAAGTATGATAGCGGCCAGCAGTCGTGCACAAGTGCCATCCAGAAAGGCTCTCGGTTTAGATGTAGCTGTTGTCATGTTTCCCTCACTAACGGCAGGTTTAATAGCAGGTTCTGCGGTTTCATGCGTAGTTTCTTGCCCCGGGTCATCGCCAGACCCAGATAAATCGGTCGCCCTCTCATTGCAGGGTTTATAGCATTTTGGTCGAGAATTTCGAGTCTAAAAAGTGCGATGATCTGTTCAAGGTCCTCGAAGCCCAAAGCCTCCTGATTATAAAGCGCATTCAACAGGCGGGTTGATTCGACGTCGAGCCCAATATGCCAGGACCATTTTTCATCTTCTATGGTCTTTTTCGGCTGGCACTTAACCTCCATTTGATAAAAATGCTTGATCCAGGCTTCGATGACGCGGGCGTAGGCATCCAGTGCCGGCTGGGTGAATCTGAAGTCTATAACCGTGTCAAAGCGGTCGCTGCGCGGCCAGTATATATCCTTGTTGTCTTCAGACAGCACGTCGAGTTCAACTGAAGGCATCGGCGTATTGCTGTCGACCAGCAACTGCCCCAGAGAACCAACGCCACCGGTTTTGGCGTACATCTCGACAATTTCATCATCGGCCAGCATGATGCGACCGTCTTCGGTGGTGACACTTTGGTCGCGAAAGAAAAGTTCACCGGCCTTGACCCTGATAGGATCGTGGCATTGGCTCAGTATATTGCGCACAATGACGGTGACCATCTGATCGACGAACACCGCAGGGATTTTGATATCACCGGATTTCATCAAATTGAGATAGGCGTTTTCAATGGTTTTGTGCTCGATCAACAACTCCTTGAAGCCTAATACCACGCGGTAATTTTCGCGGGTGTCAGCGTCGGTGAATTTTGCAATGACCTCATCCGGTATCACGGCAAACGGATCGTCCATCAGTTTTTCGAAAGCAGTAATTTCGTTATCACAAGATTCGTCAACCGGATGAATTTCGGGCCGGGTAAGGTAAGCCCTGATAAAATCCGCAGTAACATCGAGATGGCCCTGATCATTCACCTGCAACAGGTGATAGCCGGAAGATTTCCAAAAATCAACCATTGCTCATTTCCTCGTCATCTTCAGCCACGCTCCAAATGCGGGTATGGATACCATTTGATGGCGGTGTGATCACTCGAAACTCCTCGTGGATGCCGTCTTTATCAAGTGTTCGCGAGACGGAAAAAATAGTATTAAGCAGATTATCTTTACATAGACCTTCTACAAAAGCGGCTTCTTCGTGCGCGGCATTTTCGGCTGCTTGGGCGTCAGGAGCACCATAGACGTCGATGAAATGCTGGCTCAAATTATCAATCATCCGGGCGAACTCACCGTCGGTTACGTCACTGACCACAGCAAAGGTTGTGCGGCCAAATGACCCCACGCCCAAAAATCCGTTGGCAAAGGCCTGACCGGTTTTTCCCGTTAACGCGTCTTCGGCAACATCGCTGAATTCAAACGCGCCCGAGATTGCAATTTCATCGGGCATGGCCGAGTTTGAATATACATGGTCATCGGATGCATCAAACCTCACCGCACGCAAAAACCGCATTATTTATCCCATGCTTGTGCGTTTAAAAAATCACGCGGGTTGAGGGAGATCATTTCCCCGGCCGGGGTTTTCAACAACAGATTGCCGTCATCATCGAGGTTTAGATATTTTCCATCCCAGGATTTATCTCCCTGTTTGATCGATATTTCTTTATCGAGTGCTTCGGCGCGCCCACACCAGTTTTCGTGAACCGGCTTGAAGCCCTCATCGTTCCAGGTGTGAATCCACACCAGAAAATGACGGGAAAAGGATTCGAGCAAATCGCGCTGGGATAATTCTCCAATCCCTTCTTCAAACAGATTGGTATGCCCCATATCCTCACCGGGATTGAGATTATCGTCTTTCCCCCTCAACTCAATCTTGATGCCGACCACCAGCCAGTCCGGCACATCGTCATCATCAATGGTCTCAGCCATAACTATTCTCGCCGAACCTGTGACTGCGTCATTGAGAATGAAACGATTGGGCCAGCGATAAAACATGCCCAATTCGGGCGGTGCCAGTGAGCCAAAGGCATCACCAAAGGCAACCATGGCGGCAAACAGCATATGCATTGAACGCGTTGCACCGGTTTCTGGCTCAAGCACCAGAGCGCATTCCAAAAAGCGTTGTGACGGGCTCCAATAGAGGTCACCAGACTGGGCTTTTTTGGCCTTTGCATCGCGATGAGCGCAATCGAAAGGTCGCGGATGGCCTTTGACTTTTACGCCGTTGAGCAGCGGTGGAAATTGCGGCTCAGCGGTCCATCCATATTCATCTTGCAGCATGAGATTACTCAATATCGATGGTTTCTTCGATTACATGATTAAGATCAGTGCCCTCAATCGTCAGGATGACTTTGGCGGTAATCGTCGATTGGCCGGAAAGGCTGCCTTCACGCACGGTTTTTTCGATCTGTTGTTGCGAGGTAACACCCACTTGTTTAAGGAATTTTCGCATCGACATATTGAACTTTTCTTCGTTCATTGACTATACTCCTGTGTTTCAATGATTATCTGATTTTCAATCTAAAGGAATTTTGCGCTGGCAGGGAATTATTCCACTATTCGGGCAGTTGAATTTCCAGCATCTTTTGGGCCTTGTTGCGGCTAATTTTCAACTTCAGTTTCGCACCCGGTGGACCGGTAACAAAGGCGCTTTTGAACTCCTCTGGTTTTTTGATACGGCGTTGGCCCAGTTGCAAAATCACATCACCGATTTTCAACCCCGCTTGTTCACCCGGTGATCCGGGGCGGATGTTTTCGACGACAGCTCCCAGCGTCCCCACATCGCCAGGCGATATAGCGGCCTCAAGTTTAAGTCCGCTGAATTGCCAGGTGACTTTACCGTCTTTCACCAGCGCCTTCGCCACGGTTTTGGCAAGGGCGGAAGAAACAGCAAAATTAACGCCGATGTTGGCATCAGACTGTTTGGTGAAGATGGCCGATAAAATGCCGAGCAGGCTTCCATCCTGTGCCACCAGTGCGCCGCCCGATGCACCGGGATTAACGGCAGCATCAGTTTGAACAAAATCCTCTATGGGGTTAAAGCCCACCCCGGCCTTATTGATGGCTGACACCACACCGCAGGTCATCGACAGGCCGAGGCCAAAAGCATTGCCGATGGCGCAGGCACGCTCACCCACTTCAGCATCGCGGCCAAAGCTTAAGGGTGCAAGTGTTTCTTTGATGGCAAGAACAGCAAGGTCGGTCAATACGTCCTGACCGATGGCTTCGGCCTTTAACACGCGGCCGTCACTGGTTCTGACAACGATTGACAAGGCGTTGTTAATGACGTGGCGGGCGGTCAGGATCTTGCGGCCGTCCAAAATGACAATACCGCTGCCTTCAGGTTCTGCTGCGCGCGAAGCCGGGTTGGACCATTGGGGCAGGACACTGACAACCGACTTGGTGATCAAGGTCGATTGAGCCTGCACGGGCCCGGAGATCACCGTCTGGCCAAAGCTGAAAAACACAACCAGAAGGAGGGCACGGGTATTCAAAAACCCCACGCTATTTTGTGCCGCTGTCCAGGCGCACATTACCGGTTTGCGTTTGAAAGACATCCTGAGCCGACATCTTCATGTTTGCCAGCACATATGATGACACCACAGATACGATGGCGATAACGATCAGACTTCCCATAAATGGTTTCATAAATCTCTCCTAATGCTCAATTTTCAGACTGAACGGTTGTGGTTTTTTTGACAAGCTCACCGGCCTTTTCGAGAAAGGCCAGCAAAGCTTCACGTTCTTCTTTGCTTTGTATGCGTTGCAGGGGCATTTTGGACCCCGGTGTATATTTTGCCGGACCTTCATTAAACAGGCGACCAATAGTTTTTTTGCTCCAGATAATATCAGAGTATTTCAATGCTCTGGAATAGACATAGCCTGCGCGGGTTCCGGCCCGCCTGCCGTAAATTCTGTAGAGTGATGGCCCGGCCCGATTGCCGCCATCTGGTGCTACTGTATGACACACTGAACACCTGCGGGCAAACTGGCGGGTGCCGAGGTCTTCATCATTGACAAACTTAAATCGTCGCGGAATTTTTCTTCTTGCTTCATTAAACTGTTTGCCACTGGTGAAGTCCCATTCAAGCACATGTTCATCGAGGCCGCCGTAGAGCACCCTCCCGGTGTTTTTGGAAAACGACAATGCCCAGATCGGACGGTATGGATCGTCATATTGATACAGCAGCTTCCAGGTTTTCATCGACCACACACGAATTTTTCCATCACCACCGCTGGTGGCGGCAAGCCCGCTTTCGGCGGCAACAAAGCTTGCGAGAACCGGGCCTTCATGGGGTTTGAGGCGGCGAACAATCCTGCCACTTTCAATGTCCAGAATATTGACGGCACCATCAAGGGTGCCGATAAACAGGTTTTGATTATCAGGCAAAACCCGTACCACATTAACGCCCCAGCCGTGTTTGTAAATCGTGCGGATAAAGTCGCCGCTTGTGGTGTCCCACATTTTGACGGTGCCGTCATAGCCGCCGGAATAGAGGAATTTTCCATCGCTGGAAAAAACAATTGAATTGATATTTCCGCGATGGCCTTTGAGGACAGCTGTCTGAGATTTGGTTGCGATATCCCACAGCCGGATAGTGCTGTCCCAGGAGGCGGATGCAGCTATCCTGCCATCGGGTGAAGCTGCTACATCGGATACTTTGGCGCTATGCCCCTTAAGACGCGTCACCAGTTTCAGGTCTCCCAGCTGCCACAGTGCAACTGTGCCATCATCGCTGCCTGATAGTGCCAGGGCATTCCCCGGCACGAAGGCGACAGAATTAACCGCACCATCATGGCCGATGAGGCGTTTGATGACTTTGGAACCAGCGGGTGAAATGGCCCAGTAAATAACAGTATAATCAAAGGATCCGGTTAAGGCGGTATAACCGTCGCTGGATAACATGATCGACTTTACCGGCCCACCATGCCCCTGCACTTCGGCCCCGGCCCGGGTTAATGGCAAAGAGATCAACAAGAGATTTAAAACGCTCATCAGGACGCTGGAAATTACGCTAAATTTTGGCAAACCGGTTTTTTTGGCACCACATATCCAGCACATGTTTTTGGTCCTGCATGTCCTATTCTGCGGCAACCTGCTTCGATGCTGCCTTTGCCCGCTCTTTGCTTTCAAGCTCATCAACCCATATGGAGTGATGCTCTTTTGCCCAGTTTTTATCAACCTCGCCAGAGCCCATGGCATCGAACGCGCCTTCCATGCCGACACTGCCGATATAAATATGGGCGATGATGACACAGACCATGAAAATACTAACAACTGAGTGCCAGACTAAAGACAGCTGCATTTCTTCAATGCCAGTCAATTCGGTCGGCAGATTAAAACCAAGCCGGTTTATGATTTCGAATGTATCGGCGAACAACGAAAACTGGAACGGAAACAACAAAGAGACACCCGAAAGGGCTATTGATGCCCCGGCCAGAATTATCAGCCAGAACAGTATTTTCTGCCCCGCATTGAATTTTTTCGCTGGCGGATGCGTACCCCTGGTAAACATGCCGCCACCTTTCAGCAGCCAGACAATGTCATGTCTGTTGGGGAAATTATGCCGGATCCATATTATTAAAATAAGCACCAACCCCAAAATAAAGGCGAACGCGACAAAGTTATGCAGCCACTTGCCCGCCATGGCGATGTCGCCATAGCTGCTTTTGCCGACCAGCGGGGTTAGCAAAAATTTTCCATAGATCATGTTGAGGCCCGACAGACCGAGAATTACAAAAGAAATTGCCAGAAGCCAATGGGAAAAACGCTCAAAAGAATTGAACCGGGTAACGGTGACATCGCTTTTACCACTGTCTATGCGGATACGGCCACGCAACATGTAGAACAGGGACAACAGGGCAATGATACCGATGATGGCGGCAGCACCGTAAGAAAACATCGGGCCGTTGCGTAAGTCGCGCAAAAACTGGCCACCGGATTGTATCAGAACGCCGGATTTTTTGTCTATAATGGAAACATTGCCCCGGTCGCCGCGTTTTACCGCGCGCCACATGTCAGAATCTGAACTGTTTCCCAAAGGCGCGCCAACAGGAGACTGAGAATTTTGAGCCTGAGTCTGGGCCTGAGCCAATGATCCTGTCTGGCTAAAACTGTTAGTTAAAAATATGGCCATTAACGCCAGCAAAAAAATCACCGTTGCCTTTCTGGCGTAGGTGGCAGTGTTGTTTTTCATTGTCGCTACAGATGTGGTGGACCTGGGCATTAAAGCGCCCTCCTAAAAAATTTGTCTATGTCAGAAATGCCCAAATAAAAAAGTCGTTCTATTCGCGGATTTTTCCCGACGATTTCACAATTTTACAAAGATGCAGGTCAACCGGATTTCACCGACTTACACCTCCAGCGTCTAAAGACCACCGGTCAGACGGCTGATTTTTATATTAAAGCTGGTAAGTTCAAGGGTGCCAGCCTGGCGCCAGCACCCTTGGGTTTTTTATGCGATCAACTACCGCTGTTTGGATAGGCTCGACCCCATCCCCAGGCGCCAGCGCCGAACCCGCGATTGATTACGCGTTCGCGATAGATGTCCGAAATAACAGCACCGTCACCGGCAAGAAGTGCTTTGGTTGAGCACAACTCGGCACATAGCGGCAATTTACCTTCCGCTATGCGGTTACGGCCATATTTGCGGAACTCAGCTTCGCTGTTTTCTTCTTCAGGTCCGCCAGCGCAGAATGTACATTTGTCCATTTTGCCCCTTGTACCGAAGTTTCCAGTTTGCGGAAATTGAGGTGCGCCAAAAGGACATGCATAGAAACAATATCCACACCCGATACACAGGTCTTTGGAATGCAGCACAATGCCGATTTCCGTCTGGTAGATAGTGTCGACCGGGCACACCGCAATACACGGTGCATCCGAACAATGCATGCAAGCGATCGATATTGATCGCTCACCCGGCTTGCCGTCACTTATCGTGACGACGCGACGCCGGTTGATGCCCCAGGGGACTTCATTTTCGTTCTTACAGGCTGTGACGCAGGCATTGCATTCAACGCAACGTTCAGCGTCACTAAGGAATCTCATCCGTGCCATAACGTTTTCTCCCTAGGCTTTTTCTATATTACAGAGTGTGGCTTTGGTTTCCTGCATGTTTGTTACAACATCGTAACCATAGGTCTGAGCCGTATTGGAAGCTTCGCCCAATACATATGGATCAGCGCCTGACGGATACTCCGCTCGCAGGTCCTCGCCCTGGAAATGACCACCGAAATGGAACGGCAGGAAGCAAACGCCTCGGCCCACACGTTCCGTGACCAATGCCTTGACTTTTACCCGGCCACCCGGTTTGCCATCAAAAGTTGGCGCACCATTGACCCAGACCATGCCACCATCGCGAATGCCAAGATTGTTTGCATCAACAATATTGATTTCAACAAACATATCCTGTTGCAGTTCAGCCAGCCATTTGTTTGACCGCGATTCGTCCCCGCCACCTTCGTATTCAACCAGACGACCAGAGGTTAGAATGATCGGGAAATCTTTCGAATAATCATTCTTCTGGATGCTCTCGAAGTACGTTGGCAGACGGAACTGTTGACGATCCTTGTAGGTTACATATTTCGGCAACAGATCGCGACGCGGCGTATACAGCGGCTCACGGTGAAGCGGTACCGGATCGGGGAACGTCCACACGATTGCGCGGGCTTTGGCATTACCAAATGGTGCGCACCCGTGTTTAATGGCAACGCGCTGGATACCACCGGACAAGTCCGTTTTCCAGTTTGTCTTTTCACCGGCAACAGCATCAATTGCTGATTTTTCATCTGCTGTCAGATCGCCATCCCATCCAAGTTTTGTAAGCATGGCCATGGTAAATTCAGGATATCCATCCTCAATTTCCGAACCGACGGGGTAAGAACCTTCAGCGAGAAGATTTACACCGTTGCGCTCAACACCGTAACGGGCGCGGAAACACAGGCCGCCTTCAGCCACGGGCTTGGACGTATCATACAGGTTGGGTGTGCCTGGATGACCCATTTCTGCCGTACCCCATGCGGGCCACGGCAGACCATAATATTCACCATCAACAGGACCACCACGCGCCAGCAGGGTTGTCTTGTCAAATGTGTGCTGGTTGGCCATATGCGCTTTCAGCCGGTCCGGTGATTGCCCGGTATAGCCGATTGTCCACATGCCCTTGTTGAATTCCAGCGTGATATCTTCAACCAATGGCTCATCATCGGTAACCTTGATGTTTTTGAACATCTGGTCAGCAAATCCGAATTTCTTGGCGAATTTATACATGATGGTGTGGTCAGGCAGACATTCAAACAATGGATCGACGACTTTGTCGCGCCACTGCAATGACCGGTTGGAAGCTGTCACAGACCCGTAGGTTTCATACTGGGTTGCAGCAGGCAGGAGATAAACCCCATCCTGGCGATCATGCAAAACCGCTGTCATGGTCGGATAAGGATCAATCACAACCAAAAGGTCCAGCATCTTCATTGCTGCACGCATTTCCGGCAAACGTGTCTGTGAGTTGGGAGCATGCCCCCAGAACACCATGGCTTTGAGGTTATCGGGCTGATCGATTTTATCTTTCGGTGTCAATACACCATCAATCCAGCGAGAAACCGGCATGCCTTTGGACTGCATCAGTTTTTCTGAAGCAAAATTGCCCAACAGGTAATCATACTCAACGTCCCATACGCGCGCCCAATGTTTCCACGAACCTTTCTTGAGGCCGTAATAACCTGGCAGCGAATGCGACAGCACACAGAAGTCTGTTGCGCCTTGCACATTGTCATGGCCGCGGAAAATATTGGTTCCACCACCCGTCGTGCCCATGTTGCCAAGAGCGAGTTGCAAAATGCAATAAGCGCGGGTGTTGTTGTTACCATTCGTGTGTTGGGTTCCACCCATGCACCAGATAACCGTCCCTGGCCGGTTGTTGGCCATCGTGCGAGCAACGCGACGCATCTGGGTTTTTGGAATACCAGTGACACTTTCGACCTCTTCAGGTGTCCATTTTGCCACTTCAGCCCTGATTTCTTCCATTCCGTAAACACGCTGGCGGATGAACTCTTTATCTTCCCAGCCGTTTTCAAAAATGTGCCACAGGATACCCCAGATCAAGGCAACGTCAGTACCCGGGCGCAGGCGTACATGCTCGGTGGCATGTGCAGCTGTGCGGGTAAAACGCGGATCACAAACAATCACCGGTGCATTATTGACTTCCTTGGCACGCAACACGTGCAACATCGAAACGGGATGTGCCTCTGAAGGATTGCCGCCAATAATGAAGATGCACTTCGAATTATGGATGTCATTGAAAGAGTTTGTCATGGCACCGTAGCCCCAGGTGTTGGCAACACCGGCAACTGTGGTTGAGTGACAAATACGTGCTTGATGGTCACCATTGTTGGTGCCCCAGAAGGCATAGAACTTGCGGAACAGATAGGCCTGCTCGTTGGAATGCTTGGCAGAACCGAGCCAGTACACCGAATCCGGTCCTGACGTTTCACGGATCGACATCATCTTGTCGCCGATCTCGTTGATCGCATCATCCCAGCTCAGGCGCTGCCATTTACCACCGACAAGTTTGGTCGGGTATTTCAAACGGCGCTCACTATGAGCAGTGGCGCGAACAGCCGCCCCTTTGGCGCAATGGGCGCCGAGGTTGAACGGGCTGTCATAACCAGGTTCCTGGCCAATCCAAACACCACCTTCAACTTCGGCCAAAACGGTACAACCAACCGCACAATGGGTGCAGATTGTTTTAACCACTTTAACGCCACTTGAATCAGTTGCGGCTTCGGCTTTTTCCACCATACTGCCTGTAAAGCTTGCTGCTGCTGCCAAACCGCCAACGGCGAGGCCGGAACGACGCAGGAATGAACGCCTGTCTATCGTTTCCGATGCAACATCCTTAAGGGCTGATGACAAACGGGAGCCAATCGCCATCCCGCCGGTCTTCTTCCTAAGCATATCTATTCTCCTAAATTTTTCCCAATATTCCCAACAATCCTGATTACGAAGACTGTTTTCCTTTTTTAAACCCTAAGCACCATGCGCCGGGAGATGCCCGGAACATCATGAGCCTAGAATTTTGTGCTTTCGTAATAGGCCTGTATGTGTTCGGTTTCGCGATATGACCCTGTTGATTTAACAGCTGTCTCGCTGGCCTCGGCTTGTGATTTATCCAGCGCGAGCACAGCTCCACCGGATAAAGCACCCCACCCTGCAAGCTTTAGAAAGCTGCGGCGGTCTGCTTTGGCTGATTGTCTGTTTTCAGACATTTAGCGATCCTCCTATGTTTGATCCGGCCAAAATGCTGGCAGGACATTATCCAAACTCATATTGCAACAAGTCTGAATTCCCTAAAACCACGGCGCAGCTCGTTAACGGCCGCTCGCTCATGATTTAATCCATCGTAAACGCGACTTCCTCGATATCGAGGAAGATGCGTCCTATCGTTCCCATGGCGGCGTAAAGTATGGAAGCTTTCGCGCCTTCGAGATCGGTCATAAAATGTTTAGCCCAGGAGCCGATATGTTTATTATAAAATTCGCGCTGCTCATCCAGGCCATAGGCAGTGCCGTATTTTCCCTCAATCATCCCGGACATCATTTCAAATATTGTCGCAATGTGGTCTTCGGGAATCTTCACCTCGGCCCGGCGCGCAATGCCCAAGCGCTCCATATCCTGGCGCAATGCCGCCAGCGGCTTTTCATGCAGAAATCCGGTGAGATAGTATGATGCAAACGGCAAAAGCTCGCCACGCCCCACACCAATAAACAATTCCTGATATTCCTGGGCAACCAGAACAGCGTCGGTTTTTCCGGCAATTTTCGACAGACTGGCGATAGCCTCACCCAGAGGCGACGAATCGCCACTCATGGCGGCAAGATTATCGAGGTCTTTTTGTGAAGGGGGGTTGCCAAGGAAATGCGAGAGCATCTGATACAACTGCGCCCGCAGTATATCCTCCTCTGCCACACTGGAAATCGATGATTTCGTCATTGTGTTCATTTTTTTCCCTGCCACCTGCATTTTTTACCAACGGTGGGATTGCCTGCAATCAATTTCGTGCGGCCGACATTCTTTGCGCCCGACTGTAAAATTGATTCAAAAGCAAGTCTAGTGTAGCCGCCACTGAACTGCAACTCAAAACCCTACTTCTGCAGTAGTGTTTCCACTAGGTGAAATTTCTTCCTGCCAAAATAAAAAAGGCTGACGGTGTTTTCCGCTTTAAATCTATGTTTTTCCCCGGCCGCGATGTCGTATGGTGTTGTATGTGCCCTTGCCCGCTTTGATATTTTCGGTTTCTGTGGCAAACTGTATTTAATATCCAGACAAAGGCTGGTGAAAAGGGCGTGCTATGTGCACAAAAACCAACACAGCCTGAAGACGGGGACGCAAAATTGAATAGTTTATTACCACCGGAAGATACCGCCGTTTCCCAAGGCGGAAACACAAGCTCCGAGATGATTGACCCGTTTGGTCGGGCCGTCAACTACCTGCGGGTCTCGGTCACGGACAGGTGTGATTTCAGATGTGTTTACTGCATGTCCGAGAACATGACGTTTCTGCCCAAGCGCGAGCTGCTGACGCTGGAGGAGCTCGACCGGCTGTGCTCGGCCTTTATCGATAAAGGCGTTAAAAGACTGAGACTTACCGGCGGTGAGCCTTTGGTGCGCAAGAACTTGATGTCACTGATCAAGTCGCTGTCCCGCCACCTTAAATCCGGTGCGCTTGAAGAGTTGACGATGACCACAAATGGCAGCCAGCTGACGCGCTTTGCCGACCAGCTTTTTGATCTTGGAATGCGTCGCATCAACGTCTCGGTAGACACAATTGATCCTGACAAATTCAAGGCCATCACCCGCTGGGGCTCGCTGGAAAAAGTCAATGCCGGTATTGACGCTGCAATAGCTGCCGGTCTCAAAGTCAAAATCAATGCAGTGGCGCTGAAAGGTGTCAATGATGACGAGATTGATGAAATGATCCGCTGGACCCATGGTCGCGGTATGGATCTGACATTGATTGAAACCATGCCGCTGGGCGAGATTGACGAAGACAGAACCGATCAATACCTGCCGTTGTCCGAGGTACGTGCGCAATTAAGGGAAAAATGGACGCTTGAAGATATCCCTTACAAGACCGGTGGCCCGGCACGATACATGGAAATCAAGGAAACCGGCGGACGTATCGGATTTATTACACCGATGTCGCATAATTTTTGCGAAAGCTGCAACCGGGTGCGCGTGACGTGTACGGGAACGCTGTACATGTGTCTGGGCCAGGAAGATGCCGCTGATTTGCGTGCACCGTTGCGTTCGTCACCAAGCAACGGCCCGCTTTATGCGGCAATCGACGAAGCCATTTTACGCAAGCCCAAAGGCCATGACTTTATCATTGATCGTGACAGCAAAGCCCCGGCGGTGTCGCGTCATATGAGTGTTACTGGTGGATAGTGGATTTTACGCCATTTTTCCGTGACTACTTTAAATTTTCCTGTAATGATAAACTGTAAATTTGGGAAACGGTTCAAAGGCCCGGTTTTGTAGATATTTATCTATGGTTTTTCTGTACAATTGCCATGATAGTATCGCCACCCATGATCAAGGGGAAACAGTGTCATGGCGCTAGCTGCTTATGAGAAACAATACAATGATCGACTGCGTGTTCCTGAGCATGCGAAAATCCAGGCATCCTGGGTGCAGCAGGCTGAAGAATATCGTGGCAACAAGAATGTAGAACTCGACATTGCCTACGGCCCATCGGAGCGTAATAAATACGATCTTTTTCACCCCGAAAACCTCAGTGACGACACGCCGATAGCTCTGTTTATCCATGGCGGATACTGGCAGGCGCGTGATCGTAAAATGTTTTCGCACGTGGCCAAGGGGCTGAATGCAAATGGCTATTCGGTTGTCATCCCCTCCTACGATCTGTGCCCGGATACATCGATCCCGAAAATCATTTCTCAAATGCGAAAATGTGCCGGTAAAATCTGGGAAAAATACAACAAAAAACCTGTCGTTTTCGGCCATTCTGCCGGCGGTCATCTAGCGGCCTGTTTGGTTTCCACCGACTGGTCCTGTCACCCCGGCTTGCCTGATGATCTGATTACCAAAGGCTGTGCTCTGGGCGGCATTTATGATCTGGCTCCCTTGCGTGGCACAACCAAGAATGATGCATTAAAGCTGTCAAAAGAAGAAGCCCGTCTGGCCAGCCCGCTGTTTCGCCCGGTGGCCAAATCCGCCGTCAGGTTTATTGCTGCGGTGGGTGAGTTTGAAAGCCACGAATTCCATCGCCAGGCCACTGCCCTGGCGCGGTTCTGGAATGCTCAGGGAGTTGAGACCGAAACATTGACGATAGATGGTGCCAACCATTTTACAATTCTCGACGAGATGCAGAATTCAAAAAGTCCGTTGATACAGAAGATTATAGAAGATTAAGATCAGCGCATCTGTGCAAGAATTTCCTGTGTTGTAACCACAGTGGCAAATTCACCCTGCATATTGCTCAGCGTCATGGAATGCACGTCCTCGGGGTTGTGTGATTTGCCATCAGGCCCGATCATGCCGTAAGCCCAGACACCATCACTGACATAGTAGGTATCAAAGCCCAGATTACCGGCCATGCGCGTTGTAGTTTCAACGCAGTGATTGGCGGTGGCCCCGCACAGGACCAGATGTTCTATGCCGTGGCTCCGCAAGTCCTTTTCCAGCGTGGTATCGATGAAGGAGCTGTTGACGTGTTTGATATAGACCGCCTCACCTTCCGCGGGGGCCACAAATTCCTGAACAGCAGCGCCGGGAAGACCGGCAGTAAAGGGAGACCCTTCAACTCTGGAATGATGGTGTATATGGATGATATTGATGGCGTTTTGACGAAAAACACTCAATAGTCGGGCAATATTTCCCTCGGCTTCAGGTGCGCTGCGCGGTTCGTTTTTCTCGTCGCGATGGACAAAAGCCATCTGCACATCAATAACAAGCAATGCGGTTTTTGACAGATCCATTGCAGCCTCTCTCGTTGTATATAATTCCGGCATCGACGGGCATTTGATGGTAGGGTGAGCCACACTATCAAAGAAATTACAATCAGGCTATTTTCACACCATGTCGACAAAACGTCCCAATATTCTCATGTTCATGAGTGATAACCAACCGGCTGAATTGCTGGGGTGTTATGGCAATGATGAAATTCACACGCCACACATTGACCAGATGGCAGCCACAGGCGTGCGCTTTGACAACGCTTTTTGCGTCAACGCCATGTGTTCACCGTGCCGGGCGTCAGTGTTGACCGGGTTGATGCCGAGCCAGCATGGCATTCACACTTGGCTTGATGATCGCATTATGGAGAGCTGGCCTGATAAATGGAACGCCATTGGTGAATACAAAAGCTTTCCAACCATTCTCAAACAACATGGCTATCTCACTGCGTTAATTGGAAAATATCACTTGGGCGTGCCGTTTGAGCCGCAAAATGGTTTTGATCACTGGGTAACTTTTCCCCATGGCCACACTATCGATTTCAACAACAACACCTTTATCGACAATGACGAGCGCTATGTCTTCGAAGGCCACAGTGTCGATTATTTCACCGACAAATCGGTTGAGTTTTTGCAAAGCTATGATCGCAATGGAGATGAGCCGTTCTTTTTATTCGTGCCGTACAATGCGCCTTATGGCCACTGGCCAGCAATAAAAGGCCCCTCCAATAACCGCTTTGCCGATCTCTATGAAGAAACCATGATGCTCAATGTGCCGCGCGAAGGGCTCAACAAAAAAGTCATCGACAGGTTTTTGCAACGCATGGGCGAAAGCGGCGGCGGCATTGATTATACCGCACATTTGCGCATGCCCAATGATCTCGAAACCATGCGTAATTATTACTCGCAGATGTCGATGGTCGATGATGGTGTCGGGCGCATCATGCGCGCTCTGGAAGGAAATGATCTTGGAGAAGAAACCCTGGTGATCTATACAGCTGATCATGGCTATTCGCTTGGCCACAATGGGTTCTGGGGGCATGGTCAGGCAACCTGGCCTGCCAATATGCACCGCGCTGCCTTTAATGTACCGCTGATTGCTTCGCGGCCCGCCCACATTGAACCGGCGCAGATATGCGATGAACTGGTCAGTCAACTGGACCTGTTTGCAACGCTGCTGGATTATATCGGCATTGCTTCCCAAAACCTCAACGGCAATTCAGATTCACAGAATTTTTCACCTTACCTCAAAGGCAAGCCCACCAAGTGGCGCGATGCGGTTTTCATGGAGCAGGAAGAAACCCGGACCATCCGCACCGCCAAATGGCTCTATATGAAACGCTTCAGGACCAACGCCGCCCACCCGCTGGAAGACGAGCTTTATGATCTTGAAAATGATCCAATGGAGAAGAAAAACCTCATTAATGACGCCGATTTTTCTGAAATTGCTACAGAATTGTCCGAGCGCATAGAGAGTTTTTTCAGCCAGCACAGCGATGAACGCTATGACCTGTGGCACGGCGGCACCACCAAATCAAACTCCGACAAACCATGGTTCTGGAAAGAAGCCTGGGGGTCGGATTGGGAACCTGACTTTGGGCGGCAGTTTTAAGATTTCAGGTTTCTTGCAAACAAGGCAAACATGCGCTCCCAGTGGCGTTCACCGGCGGCTTTGTTGTAGGCCGGGCGTTGGGGGAAGGCAAAGCCGTGGTCGGTGCCGGGGTAGATTTCCATGCGGTAATTAATTCCTGCTTTATCGAGCGCTGCGGGGATGGCCTTGAGCAAAGGTTCCGGCACGTAGACGTCGGTTTGGGCAAACGCCAGATAGACCTCACCGGTGATTTTATGGGCGGAAAGATGGGGTGAATTTTCCTCTTCGGTCATAATGCCAACGCCGTAATAAGAGGCTATGGCGGCGAAATTTTGCGGGTAGCTTGCGGCCACAGACATGACAATGCGCCCACTCATGCAATAGCCGACACACCCCACCTTGCCCGGCGCTGCTGCGGCATCACCTGCAATAAAATCCAACATGGGCTTTGTATCGGCAACCACGCGCTCGTTGGTGGTTTCGTTCATGATCTTGAACATGTTTTGAAGGTGCGCGTCATCACTTCTGATGCGGGCCAGATCAAAGCCGTAATTCCCCTCGCGCCCGGTGCGATAATAGAGGTTGGGTAAAATGACATAATAACCCACGGTGGCAATGCGTCGGACCATATCACGCAATTCTTCGCGAATGCCCGGTGCGTCCATATACATGATGATTGCCGGGAACGGTCCGCCTTCTTCGGGGTGGCAGACAAAGGCATCCATGATGCCATCGTCCGTGGTGATTTCGACTTCAAATTCCTGCATATTCGGCGGCCTTCAATGGTTAGACTCATGCCACAAATGTCGATATCACATTACATGATACAACACCAATGCGAGTCAGTTTGCATGGTTATACCAGCGCTGATATTGCAATTTTCGGATCTAACCTTTGTCTATAATCCGGGCCACAATCTGCTATCTTAATACGCCGATTTTGTCCCACTACAAAAGTAGCGGTCACCGATACCTCCCATTTTCCGTTACCATTCCACACCCCGACATTGGTGCCAAAATCGGCCAGCTTCTCCTGCACTAATTGTGGCAGCTCATAGGTAAGGCCATAAGCGTCTCCAACTGTATTGTCGACATCACACAGAAGTTCATAATCCAATCCCGCAGCTTGTTTAAAATCAAGGCCCTTCTCCGGTTTTTCAGGGGAGATGGCGTAAAGAGCGGCACCCTTTGCCAAAATATCAGGCAAGTAGCCTTGCCAGACTTTCAGGGCCATATTGCAGAAATTGCACCAGCTGCCACGGTAGAATGTCAGGATTACAGGGCCGTGACACAACGCTTCGTGCAATGTAATTAATTTCCCTCCCGTTGCCTCAAGAGAAAATTGCGGAGCTGCATCGCCGACTGAAAGACCCTGAGCCATGGTCAGATGGGCCTTAGCAGCTTGTATCTGAGCATCAAACAATGATCGTATATCCTCACCGCGACGACGGATAATTTCACTTTCAACGTCTGCCAAATCATCATTCATGGACATATTCTTGCTCCCAAAGCCAGCAGCTTACCTGATGGAATAGAATTTGCAACCAGACCTCAAATGAGGCACTGGCTTTGAGTTCTGACATTGTCGATTTATGAGTTCTGTATCGTGTAGTACGACTGCGATAAATCAGGAAAAATGCAATACACTTGCCCATGTGCGCGAACACCGCCATAGTGCACTCTATGTTCAACCAGCGAAAGGGGGTGATCCGATGTCTATTGAGATTTTTGTGAGGCTTGAGGACTTTGGAGAAAATTGGGGTTTAACGGAGCAATCTTCGCTTTTCCTCTAACTCCGGCTTAGGTGAGTCCTGAGACTTACATAGCTCTGAAAAGGGTCGCTGACAGGCGACCCTTTTTTTTACGACCAGGTTGCAGTTTTCGAATTTCTGGAAAATCAGGCAGGCAAGACCAGGTTACCGTCCACAATTTTGGTGGCAACACCACCGATTTGCAATCGGGAAATTTCACCGCCTTTCATGACTACAACCGAGAGAATGGAGCTCGGTCGTTTGATCTCGAGGCCCTGTTCGGCTTTGATATTAATCTTCTCCAGTCCGTTGTCCTTTACCAGCCCATGGCGAATTAAATAGCTGGTCAGGGCGGCATTGGTTGTTCCAGCAGCGGCTGATTCAGGTACGCCCACCGCCGGGCAAAAATCCCGCACATGGATATGGTGATCTGACAATTCCGCCCCCAGACAAAAACACGCTATGGTTTCAAACCCGTTGTTTTCACAAAATTCCTTAATCCCGGGAAAATCAGGCACTATCGAGCGCATGGCCGAAAGGTTTTTAACGGCGACAATCAAATGAACAAAGTCCCCACGGGCTGTTTCCACAGGCAGGTTGTTGTCAAAACTTTCCTCACTCAGCCCCAATAGATCTGCCAGTTTATTCTTATCAAACCTGTCCTGACGAAATTCCGGCACACTTATATCCAGCATCACCACAGGGCGGCCATCGCGGCGGCGGTAAATTTCAACAGATGTTTTCGTGGTTGGCAGATCAAGACTGACATTAATGCAATCGCTGCCCTTCCAGTCAAATATCCCGGCCTCAAGCATATGTGTCATCAAACAAATAGTCCCATGACCGCACATGGGGTATTCACGCTTGGTGGACTGAAAACGGGCCGAGACTGAATTTTCGCTATAAGCGCTGACGAAGCAGGTGGCGGGCAAGGCAAACTCTTTTGCGATCTGCAAACGAACATCCGCATCAATCGCGGCTGCATCAAAGATGACCGCAGCCTGGCTGCCGCCAAAGGGAATATCAGAAAACGCGTCATAGAGTGCAAACGGGTATGTATTCATGCTCTTGGGTTCTGTCTTGCTTATACGGTAGCCTTTGAAAATAAGTTGATACCAGGAGCACGCATTTTTCAATCCCCGCGAAAACCCTTGGCGAGTACGTAGGTTTCGGCCGAGTCAGCGCGGCTGGCTTTGGGTTTTACATGTTTGACCACTTCAAAGCGCTGCTTCATTTTTGTCAGCAATTGCTTTTCCGTGCCGCCCTGCAATACCTTGGCACAAAAATGCCCGCCCGGCGTTAACATCTCATAGGCCAATTCCAGTGCGATCTCGCACAGGGCCATAATTTTGATGTGGTCGGTCCGCTTGTGGCCGGTGGCCGGGGCTGCCATATCGGACAATACCACGTCTACTGTTCCACCGATGGCGTGCTTGATAATGTCGGGGGCATTGTCGTCGAGAAAATCGAGCTGAATAAAATCCACACCGGCAATGGATTCCATCTCGTTAATATCGATACTGACGATTTTGCCGTTGGCGGGCGCGCCTATGCGTTGGGCGGCAACCTGGCTCCAGCCGCCTGGTGTCGCGCCGAGATCAACCACACGCGCACCCGGTTTAAACAATTGGTGGGCGTCATCAATCTCAATGATCTTGTAAGCCGCACGCGAGCGATAGCCGTCTCTTTTGGCCGCCACCACGTAAGGATCGTTAAGCTGGCGTTGCAGCCATCTGGTTGAGGAAATCTTGCGGTATTTGGCGGTTTTTACCCGGACGGAGAGATCACGGGCACCGCGACCCGGCCCGTCTTCACCGCCACTTTGTCTTTTTTTGTTCACGAAACTTATGACCTGTTTTGAGTGTTTTCAGATTGAGAATTTGATTTTTGCGACCTGTTCGAACGCTTGCGGCGGCGGCGAAAGGGTCCGCGACGGGGATTGTCGCTGGGGTGCGAACAATCCATGCCAAAAGTTTCATCCTGACACATCAAGGTTGTGAGGATACCTTCACGCAGCCCGCGATCAGCCACCCTTACGCGCTCACACGGCCATTGCAGGCGAACCGCTTCAAGGATAGCACATCCAGCCAGCACTAGATCAGCGCGGTCGGCACCAATACAAGGACACTCCTTGCGCGCTTCAAACGGCATGCCCAAAAGCCGTTTGTTTACTGCGGCCACGTCTTCGCCTGACAACCAGCAACCATCAACCTTTGAACGATCATAGCGCGGCAAATCGAGGTGAATACCGGCGATGGTTGTCACCGTACCTGAGGTGCCGAGCATATGGGCGTTATGGCGTTTAAGTTCGCAGGAAATCTGAAACTCGTCTTCAAATTTTTGCAAATAAGGTGCCACATATTCAATCATGGTGGTAAATTCGCGCTGATTTATCTCAATGCCGCCAAACTTTTCCGCCAAAGTGACCACGCCGACAGGGATGGAGGTCCAGCTCAAAATTTCATAGTCACAGCCCTTGTGCGCCAACCACATGATTTCGGACGATCCACCGCCAATATCGAACACCAATGCGCGCTGGCTTTGCGGGCACAATAGTGCGGCACACCCGGCAACGGCCAATTGCGCCTCGGTTTTTCGATCAATAATCTCAATATTCAATCCGGTTTCACTTTTTACCCGGTCTATAAACTGTTTACCGTTTTTGGCAATCCTGCAGGCTTCTGTTGCGATCAAACGCGAACGTTCAACACCGCGCTGGATCATTTTATCCGTACATATTTTGAGCGCGGCAATGGCGCGAACTTCCGCCTCATCGCTTAACTTGCCGGAGTGCGTCATTCCCTCGCCCAGACGCACGATGCGCGAAAAGGCATCAATCACCCGAAAACCGGTGTGCCGATTGGGATTGGCAACCAGCAGACGGCAATTGTTGGTGCCGAGATCAAGGGCTGCATAGACACGCGGGCTGGCTGATGCCTTCGAAGGGTGTCGTCGCCGGCGCGATTTTCCTGATTTGCCGTTAGGTTTACCTGATTTATCCGCTGGAATATTGTTACCGGGGTTGGTCGAATTGCAGTCGTTATTCGGAAATGACCCTTGCCTCTCCACCTGAAGCGGCCTGTCCGGCACCGCTTTTTCAACGCTACCAGCGCCTTTTGCAACAATCGGTTTACTCACGGTCCAACCTGCCAGATCCGCCAATTCACACAACTCGTGTTAAAACTGAAGCGGCGTATGGCTCCTGAAAATTCTAGTTGAGACCAGTGTACACGTTATTTGTTAAATGGGAACTCGCGAATGTTCTGGCGATGCAAATGGCAAGATTTTCCTGAATTTCAGAACAAAATACCGAGCCGGTGTTATATGCAGGAACAGGCCAGCCAATGTCAGGTTCTGTGCTTGCGGCTTTCCTTTTGCGCAGTAATTGGGTGTTGGCTGTGTTGCGGTTACAAACAGTTTGAGGCTTTATGAACAAACAACCACCGGCTGATAACGCGAACGATCAGGCTGCCATGCCCAAACCGATGGGGCTGAGCATTGGCGAGCGCGGTGATATAACCATGACCGCTGTGGTGAAGAATTTTGAAGTAAAAATGAACCAAGGGGGGGCAAAAATTGGCAAACCTTGAAAAATTATTCTGCTAACCCATTGTTTTTATTGGCTGGGGACCCAGGATTCGAACCTGGACTTACGGAGTCAGAGTCCGCTGTCCTACCATTAGACGAGTCCCCATAGTGTGTCATAATGAACGTAAGTTATTGATTTTACTTAGGTCACTATATGCTCTATGCTCATATCTATTCATACCATTTCACGACAGACCATCTTTTTATGTGACCCGGATGTGACCCAATGAAACTTACAGACTTATTTCTCCGCAATCTTCAATTGGATGGCTCGAAGAAGAGATATTTCGATGATGCTATACCCAACTTCGGTGTCCGTGTCTACAAGTCTGGTGTTTCTTTTATCGTCTTACAAGGGAGCACCCGAAAATCTACAACGATAGGCAAATACCCTGCCCTTTCCCTCAAAAACGCCCGCACAAAGGCGATAGCTATATTACAACCTTTAGCACCTAAAAATGCCACCATCGAGCCACTTGAAGCTCTCAGAGCCTTCCTTTTCCACTGTTCGGTGAAAAATAAGCCCCGCACCGTCAAAGACTACACCCGCCTCCTCAAACGCTTTCCCGACAGTTGGGACAAGCAAACCATACTCACAACGCTACAGGCTTTCCGTTCTACACCCGGAGAGCTGTCTCATCTGACTACTGCTTTTCAGGTGTTCCTTAATTGGTGTGTTCATAATGGCTACATAGAGCAGAACCCGATTGCTGGCCTACGAAACCAGGGCAAAATCAATAAGAGAGATCGTGTGCTTTCAGAAAAAGAACTCAAAGCAATATGGAACAGTCTTAGTGAGGATCGTTTCTCTACCATTGTAAAACTGCTTATCATAACCGGGCAGCGCAAAGGCGAACTGGTACACATTTCTATTTCAGATAACATTGCCACTATCCCGGCTGAGTATACAAAGAATGGTTTGTTGCATACATTTCCAGTCGATATGGCACTACCTTATTTGCCAGCCCCTACGTTTAATGGTTGGACGAAAGCGAAAGCACGACTTGACGAAAGTTCTGGAGTGACTGGTTGGACACTTCACGACCTACGGCGCACATTTGCTTCTACACACGCTCGTTTAGGCACCCCTATTCATGTTGTAGAAAAGATGCTCAATCATATCTCTGGTACGTTTTCAGGTGTTGCTGGAATATACAATAGGTATTCGTATTTGACGGAAATGACTGAAGCTCTTGCCGTTTATGAAAATCATTTGAACTCTCTCATTCAGACAGATACAGTCTAAGCACCCGGGATTTTGCAACCCAGGGCATTGCGCAGTGCTCCAATTATGGAGTACGCGTGATGAGACTATTATCGAAGAAAGAGGTGCGTGATCGTGTTGTTTATTCGTTTGCACACATCGCTAGGATGGAGAAGGCAGGACAGTTCCCTTCTAGGGTTAGGTTAGGTCAGAACCGAGTGGCGTGGGTGGAGGATGAAATAGATGATTGGATTAAACAACGTATCTTAGATTGCGATTTGTCTGTAAGCTCTTAATTGAGCAGGGGGAGTGGCCATCGTGCCACTCCCTTTTTTACTTGCACCACTGATTTTACCAATGTACACAATTCTAATCATCAACTCACATACAGGTGTACCATGCCTACTCTATCAGAACTAGATCACCAGATTGCAGCACTCGAAGCACAGAAGAAACAGATAGTTTCAGAGGAAAAAAAGAGAGTCTTATCTAAGGTTGAAAATGCTTTGAAAGAACTCAACGCCCTTGGGTACAACTACAAGCTCACAGGCACTACTACAACCGGAACACGGCGCACTGGCATCAGGAAACATGTGCTAGATGCTGTGAAGGCAGCGCCGAACGGCATCACTCGTGCTGAACTACTTACACAGTTAAACGCTACCGACAAGTCGGCACAACAGTCTGTCTCCAATGCACTTGCTGCATTGAAGAAAGCTGGCACTGTTGATGCTAAAGATGGGGTTTATTCATCCAATCCTTAGCATTATTTGTTTTCAATTCCATACCATACAGCCTATATTATAGTTCTTTTCTGGTATGGTAATACAGTATGGTACAACATACAGTACTATACTTACTCATTCCGTCACACAGTTGTCAGGCTTACCGCCATGACTTCATACTCTATTTCTGAACCACTGTCACAGAAACGAAAAAGACACGCGCGATGGAAACACCCACACGCGGCCTTGTCCTATAGAATCTGAAGTCATGTCGCCTACGCTCCCGACAACTGTGGACGGACACTATACAATACATATTAAACAACAATACAAAAACCTTTCACAATTATACTTTACGTACAACTGTTACAACCTACAGTCCTATGCTCTTATCAACTCTATTTATATGTTGGTTTTGTTCTTTACACTTTAAACAATACGATTCGACAAACTACGATTATATGGCTCAACTGAGTCACATTCTGGACATTTGGCTGTAATTTGTTAGAATGTAATGTGTAGAAACGTCACACCACATAAGTGAATTTTCTACACATTACAAATCCATAATCACATACAATATGGAAACAATAAACGCACCGCACAACCCTATTAGTGGAGTTGTGTATCAGGGAAAAAATGTTCCCGCATTATTAGAAGCCAACGAAGCAAACATGGAATGGGCGACATTCTTACAATGGCGTTCTGCTGGCTACAATGTAACAAAAGGTAGCAAGGGTACAGGATTAATAAAATTTGTTGACCGTTCTACCAAAACGAAAGATGGTAAAACAAACGAAGGGAAGGCACCAGTACATTTCAAAGTCTTTAATCGTGAGCAGGTTAAAAAAATATCATATGACAAAAATCAACTCAATCACAGAGCTAAAACAGCTCTCGGATAATGAAGCGCTTGAGTGTTTTATTTCACTTGCGGGCGGCCTTGCTCGCAGTAGTAAAAATATCTTCTATGATAGTGAGGCGAAACTGTATAACGTTTGCCACGAAATTGACTGGCATTATGAAGATTACACCGAGGTCGATTTATTGAGAAGTAACATCGGCGAAGCGCTCAAGGTGGGGGCTTTGTTCGCTTACTAATTAGTGCAATTCTCACACAATCAAAGCACACATTGTCGTGTGCTTTTTGTGTTTCTTGTTTCTCTGTTTTTGATACTATGTTGCTTTATATGGCCAGAAGCTACCAACCTAAAATGAACACTAGCAATCGGAAGTACCCATGTCGTGTTTGTGGTAAAATAAGGGAGTCTAACCGAATGTACATCACCGGTATTGACAAGGCAAATTCAGCCATAACGAACAATGCAGTTAGAAATCCCATTTGCGCAGACTGCTACGAATAACTCCCCTTGTACGGTGGCATTAGGGTATGTGCCTAGTGTCTCCATACAAAGGTGGTTCCGGTTTCAAAGTCGCTGAAGAACAAAACATGAACAAATAAAAAGGTATAATACCTGCGGACTGTTCATTATTCACGACAACACCATATACTTGTACCTATGTCACCAGCACGTTTTGTGTACAGGTCTTAGGGTGTTGTCCTGTCACATGAACACGTTTGACCTTACAACGATACAACCGTACCGATTTCGCCATACACATATAATTGGCCAAACAGGTACGGGAAAATCCACATTGCTACAACAGCTAATTCTAAACGACATCGAAAACGATCACGGTGTCCTTTTCATTGACCCCCATGGCCACGACACAAACACAATCCTTGAACAGTTCCCGAAGAGACGAGAAGACGATTTGATTGTCTTCGATGTTTCAGATTACGATTTCCCCATCGCATTTAATCCACTTCAGGCAGTCCCAGAGCACCGCCGTCCATTTGTTGCATCATCCAACCTGGATACTGCGAAGGATAGTTTGTGGGGCTTCAAGAAAAACTTTTCGGCATCACGAGTTGAATTGATTGTGTACCACTGCATTGCTTCCTTATTAGATGTTGAGAATGGTACTCTGTTAGGCATCCCATTGATGTTATCGGATGAAAAGAGGTTGAAGGCTGTTATCAAAAGAACAAGTGATCCAATGGTACGGCGTTATTGGAAAGAGGTGTTTTTGAAGATACCTAACAAACGGGACCGCGCTACTTTGATTGAAAGCACTTTTGGAAAGTTTCAGTACTTCTTAGCAGACCCGCATATTCGACACTGTTTAGGGCAGGCGAAGAGTGCTTTTGACTTGCGCGATGTCCTTAAAGGGAAGATACTATTTGCTAGATTGCCCCAGGGTAAACTTGGCCTACAAAAAACGAAGATGATGGGATCATTGTTATTGTCCGCAATACACAACGCGGCCCTTTCCCGTGAAGACGATAACCCTTTCCATATCTATATTGATGAGGCTGATACTTTCGCCGGTAATACGGTAACTGAAATGTTATCGGGCATTCGAAAGTTTTCTGTGTCTATTACAATCGCTCATCAATTCATCCAACCAGAACTAAAGGATTTCAATTCTGCTTTGTTTGGTAATTGTGGGACTACAATCGCTTTTAGAACCGGCATAGACGATGCTGAATACATGAAAAACTACGTCCCAAATGACAACACAGTGGACAAACTATATGAGTTGCCATTGCACGAGGCACTGGTTACGGTCCCTGATTTCTCTATTCAAAAACGCTATTTCTATTCTACAGTCACCATGCCAAAACCGGATGTGACACCAAACCCAAAACGAAGAGAGAAATTATTGAGCAAGAACCGCATCAAATATGCGTCGCCTAGAGAGCATGTCGCTGCCAAAATTAACTCCTATATTGAAAATGCTTGACTTATGCCCGTCAGCCCTCGAACTTTAATTTTTGTCATAAATAGGGGGATAAAGTGAGAGTTACCATATCGCACAAGGAAGAAGAAGAGACAACGGGCTTTTTTTCAAAAAGCACAACAGCTTATTGGGTTGTGACTTGTCATGTTATTTTTTCTGAGGAGGAACGCCATATACTTGAGAAAATGGATACCAAAAATATATTGGTACTTCAGAGAACTCCAACTTTCCAAACCAAATATGAAAAAGAAAAGCCTGAGCTATTTACTCCTACTTTCTACAATCTCAAATTAAGCTCACTCCTCCACGGGCCAAATGAATTTAAATGTGGTTCACCCTCTGACGCAAAACAATACGAAGAAAAATTATGGGATGTTATGCCAAAAATCAAATCATATCTTGAAGTTGACCCTGAGTTAGATGGAGAGGTCAATACTCGTGAATTCTGAAGGTGGGGAGATAGTAACCTACCTTATTGCTATTGCGTTCATTGGCATGGTGATGCTTCTCATCGTTTTTTCAGTTATTGCCCTACCAGTTGGATTAGCGGGTGCTGGTGTTGTCGCTGGTTATTACTATTGGAAAAACAACCCTACGACTAAAGAGGAAGCATCCCGCAAACACACCTTGGAACTGTACGAGACAATTCTTGCTTCATATAAAGAAGTATCAGTCGAGTGGAAACTTGAGGAGGAGTTTATTCCGGTAGCAGAGGCGCTGTTTGAAATGGAGATAGGTAGTGGTGTATTGGAGCCACCGCCTCCAATATGTAATAGTATTGAGGGTGCGCGATACAGAGACCGTTTGTCGAAACTGGGGAGTGTTAGTCAGGTAAATGCCGATGCAGTAATAGAGGTCATTTATGATTGTATTGACAGCATAAACCCCCCGGAGTTGCCAGAAGAGGCGAATGTTCCCATACGCTATTTGCTGAACGATCTAAATAGTTCAGTCGATAGTTGTATCAGGGTTATATTCCGCAGTGATTATTTTAATACAATGAGAACCACCTTAAATAGAAATCTGAATGCCTTGGGAACACCAACCGTGTTTCCTGCACAATATACAGGTGATGATGTAGTAGAAGCATATTTAGCGGATACACCGTTGCAAGAACTTTTTGAAGTGGATATGCCGTTCGGCTTTCCCCGCGAAAAGTATTATGAACATGGACTTATTACAGCAGGAACAGGATCGGGTAAGACCCAGTTAATAACTTGGTTCATCAAGAATGAATTAGTGAGTCTACTACGTAGTGAATGTTCAATCATTGTGATGGATAGTCAAAAAGAGTTGTTTGATACATTACTCAACATTGACATGCCTATGGACAAAATAATCCACATTGATCCAAGTGACATCCAGTTTCCCATTCCAATATCTTTGTTCGATATGGGTATGTCGAGAAAGTCCCAATATCCTGCTGCTGACCAAGAACGAGTAGTTAATGGGGCTATTGAGGTATTACGTTTTGTAATCGGTGGCATCCTGGGTGCGGCCATGACCACTAAACAAGAAACTCTTTTTAATTTTGTGATACGTCTTCTCATTCTAATCCCCGATAGTACACTTCATACAATGCGGGAAATTTTAGAGGAAGAAGGTCCCCCACCTTATCAAGAGTACATCGCTCAACTCAGCCCAACGGCTCAGACCTTTTTTAAGAACCAATTCCCTAACAGAAAGGAATATGGAGAAACGAAGTCACAAGTCGTTCGTCGTTTGTATGACGTTTTGGAAGTTGGTGTGTTTGATCGCATGTTCTCGCAGGCCGGTTCCAAATTTGATTTGTTTGAGGAAATGGGGAAAGGGAAACTTATCCTACTCGATACAGACAAGAGCCTTTTGAAGGATAGTGGTACAGAGCTTTTAGGTCGTCTGTATCTTGCTATGCTCAACATAGCCATTCAAGAGCGAGCACTCGTGAAAAATAGAAAACCGGTTTATTTCTTCTGTGACGAATCCCATGACTACGTGAAGAACAACAGCGACACGACTATCACTACAATGCTCGAACAAGCTCGCAAGATGAATGTAGGCACATTCTGGATTACGCAGCACTTAGGACAACTAGAACCGAAAATGCGTGCAAGTTTTATGGCGAACACTTCAATCAAGATGTGTAGTGGTGTATCGGTGAATGATGCAACCCGACTATCTAAAGAAATGAGAACGTCAACCGATTTTATCAACGCTCAACCCGCATTGACATTCGCTACCTACATAAAGGGGGTGACGGGAACAGCAATTCCCCTCGAAATTCCATACGGTTGTGTATCATCCCTTCCTCAACGGACAAAGGAAGGAAGAGAAGAACTGCGAGATTACATTCGTGAAAAATATGCAAAACCTAAAAATCAACCTGAAGAGCCGGAAGACGTTCAGGATGCAGCTCCCCCCGAAGAGCATGACCCTGAGACTGATTATGTAGTCTACAAAGAAAAGCCAGTTATCAAGCCAGATGACGATTTTGAGCCGTTGTAGCGTGATACAATTAGTAAATCTATGAAAGTTGACAAACTCGATGAGATAGGTCGCCGCAAACGTATGGCTCGCAACCCGACAGGGAAACGTGTGGGGGTTAGTGAGCGTGTTCTTGTCTTATTGGAAAGGCTGCATTGGTTCGGTCGCCTTCCGACTGGCTACCTGTATGAGTTCACTAAAGACCTCCCCCACGCCAAGGACCGCACAGGACTAATTAAGGTCTTGGGTGATTTATTCCATGAGCGTACTTTCCGGCTACTAAATGGAGACTATCTTGACCTTCCCCGTGGTTCAGGTCTTTTGGATCGTCCCTATCAACAAACAGTACCGGAAAATTGGTTATCAAACGAATTGACCCATTCGATCAATGAACACTCTCTTGAGTTGTTGGAAAATGCCGGTCGGTTAGTACCGAATGTATACAAGCCATCAGGTCCATACGAGCACCAGCTATTTGGATCAATGACTATGGCGGCGGTGGCGCTTGAGGCGAGCCGAGACAAAGACCTACAATTCAATCCTCAACACACGATAATTGATACCCCGCAGCCGCACTATGAGCTTGACGGTGTATCAGTGAAGAACGACGGCATATGTTCTGTGACGCGGTTAAGTACCGGCAGAACCTTCTATTTGTTTATTGAGAACGACCGAGACACTGAAGCGACGAAGATGACAACCGATAAGTCCAAAAGTTGGGAACGTACTGTCATTCAGATGAAGCATTTTATCGGTAGTAATTTATATAAAAAGTATGTTGGGGCAAAGAAGGGTGACATGGGCTTTCTACTTAACCTGACCGTTAACCCTGGGCATATGGAAGAGATGATAAAGGTAGTACGAAAACACTTCCCTAGTGGTTGTAATTACATTCTGAGCCAGTACTACCGGGAATTTGGGAAATCAGTGAACCCACCGGATTATGTGATGCCGCTTTTAACTGGCACATGGAAACGTGCAGGGATGGAAGATGTCATTCTCATTAAATAAAAAAGCTCCCCTTGTTTAGTATTTGAAATGCTTGCTTTATATACCTATAGGTATATAGTATAGGTATACCAGATTAAGTAAATAAATATGAAAACAGAAACACACGAAGCGATTGAGATGATTATTAGTGAGATACACGATGGTGAAGAAAATCTATGTGGACATCACGATTTACCCAATACAAAGAAAATTGGCTTTCACTTCTGTAAAAAATGTGAAGAAGATTTAGAAAGAAGTCGTGATTTACTTAATAAAAATATATGAAACAATACGGATGTAATCGCTGCAAACACGAATGGTACCCCCGCACACCTAATGATCCGACAATTTGCCCAAAGTGTAAGTCTCCATATTGGAACAAAGAGCGAGTACATAAAAAAGACCCCCGAAACTGAGGGCCAGTTTAGGGAGGGTTTTATTGCTCCATGATCCAGGCATTTGCGATGGTCAGGAGATGTGCTGCATTCAACAGATCAGCGGCGTTGAGAGCGGAAGTGTTCTTCAGCTCGTCACCTTCCTTATAGGCCCGTTGAACGTTTACTGTATAGAACGGGCGTTCCGTTCCTTCGTTTTTCCACACCGTCGCGGTTACATAACCGATACGGAATTTTTTTGCTGGTTTGTCAGCCATTGTGGACACTCCTTTCATTGCTGTTCCACTGGAATTATACCATGCGCCTCCAGTGAAAATTCACTGAAATGGTACAATTACTCCATGGCAACCCGTGGAGGATAAAATGGCCTATTTGGATTTTGTAAAAATCAAAGAAGACAATCCTATTGAGGGCGTGATGCAACGTCTCGGTCTCGATATGAAGAAGAAAGGGAACCAGTGGCGTGGAGAATGTCCGGTTTCCAAAGAAGGAGGTGAGCGTGCTTTGGTCATTACACCAGAGAAAGGCGCTTGGTACTCCTTCGGAGCAAAGAAAGGTGGTGACGTGATTGCACTTGTTGAGTTCATCAACGGTGTGAAATCGAAGGAAGCCGCCGCATGGTTACAAAGCCATGAAACAGTTCCCGAAGAGAAGGTTACAAGAGGGGAAGAACGTGGTTTCAAACCCCTTGATTACCTTGAAGCCGACCATGAAGCTGTGATTGCTTTAGGCTTCGACCCCACAGATGCAGACTTACTTGGAGTTGGTTATGCAAAACGTGGAGTGATGAGAGGAACCGTCGCTATACCAGTGAGGTTAGTAGACGGCTCCCTAGTCGGGTATATCGGTATAACAGAAGCACTTCTGCCTACAAGCTGGCGTTTCTGATACCTACCTTTAGGAGATGCACTCTAGCATCTCCTTTTTCATTTGTGAATCCCCTATTTTCAAAAAAGTGATGAGTGCTCATAGCTACTCATAGAGCTACTACTAAACCACTACTACTCATACCAACCGGTGACACCCCCATATTATTTTGCTCTTCTTTATATGCAAATAGAAAAGGAGTAGCCAAATGAGAGGTGTTGCTAAGAAGTGCAGAGGCACAAGCGGATGTCGCTGTATGAATTGTATCGTCCGCCGCCGCAGAACCAAGCAGTCCGAACAAAATCGTAGACGTTGGGCGGCTCGTTCAAAAAAGAAGCAAAGTGCTTATAAGCCACCAACAGCAAGGACTGCCCATAAGCGGAAGAAGAAGTCTAGTGAACCGAGTGCTAAAGATTACTATGCGAGGTTGAATAGTGATGAGTTGGTTGAGGTGTTAAATGATAACAGAAAAAAGAGTAACTATGAAAAGGGACTGATTAAGCAACAGTACCGAAAACACGGTATTACGAAAAAAGTGGAAGGGAAAGCGATTAAGCGTAATGCGAAAATTGCTCGTAAGCACAAAATTCGTAGGATATTAAGCGCAATCTTTAATTTATAATGTCAGTGAAGTTCTTTGGTACAATAAGAACGGACGCACTTTAAAATTCAGGTGATCTATGACCCTCTCAATCAAATGGGAGGGTATAGATATTGCCATCTCCCATACTATCAACGCCTTCAATACCGGCTTTCATCATATTGAGTTGAGAGCTGAAGACCCTATCCCGGTAACAGAAACCGGGTATCGCTCCCACTTCCTACAACCCGAAGCCTTTGACCTCTTTGATGGGGTGGAAGATTTCGTTCGGCAGTGGCTCGACGAGCACGATGACGACGCATACCGCGCACGTCTCAATCAATCCAAACAAATGGAGTTATTCTGATGAAACGAGACCTCTATGCCGAGGTGACGGATACTATTGTGTCTGCCATCGAGAACAATCCTGGCGAACTGGTAATGCCATGGAACCGCGCCGGAGCGTGTGAGCTTCCGGTCAACATTCAATCAGGCAATTACTATCAAGGCATCAACATCCTCAACCTATGGGTGACAGCACAAATCAAGTGCTTTTCATCCGCTGAATGGGGAACGTACAAACAATGGCAGGAGAAAGGCTGTCAGGTACGAAAGGGTGAGAAATCATCGCTCATCATCTTCTACAAGCAGCTTGAGTTTGAGGATGAAAATGGGGATGAGCAAAGACGGCCCATGATCCGTGCCAGCTTTGGTTTCAACGCGGACCAGGTGGACGGTCTTGAACGCCCGGAACTTGAAGGCGATCCTATCAACCGCATTCAAGCCGCAGATGCCTTCGTATCCTCGACCGGCACCCCTATCATTCATGGAGGAGCCACAGCTTGCTACCGGCCAAGTACGGACACTGTCCATATGCCGGATGAGCAGCGTTTCTTTGATACAGAAACCTCCTCAAGGACTGAAGCGTATTACAGCACCCTCTTTCACGAAATGACCCACTACACCGGCATCAAAACCCGTTGTGATCGAGACATGGGAAAACGCTTTGGTGACGACGCCTACGCGATGGAGGAACTAGTGGCTGAGTTGGGTGCAGCGTTCCAGTGTGCATGGTTGGGGATCGAACCCGAACCACGATTAGATCACGCCCAATACCTTGTGAATTGGCTTCAGGTTCTCAAGGATGACAAGAAGGCAATTTTCACCGCAGCAGCAAAGGCGCAGGAGGCTGTTAACTTTCTGAAGGCCCAAGCAGAACAGGAGGTGGCTGCATAATATTGAGGTCCGTCAGCAACGACGGGCTTCCTTCTTTTTCAATGCAAACCATTTACCTACAACAGAACATGACCCCCAAAGGAAAGGTAAATTCTATGATGCTCTTGTCTTGAAAGGCTATTCTCACTTTTTCATTAAGGCTACAGAAATCATATACAATAGAGGTGGACACGCTCTTTTTAAAAGGCTTGTTTCACTCGCTAAGCGGCGTCCCGCTAGCAACGCTGGCAACGCTGTCATCATTGAGAACATTGACATGTGAATGCTGGAAATCGTCTTTTCATTCCATTTTTATGCTATAATTCCATTGCAATAATTCAAATATGGCAACCCTCATCAAAGACACTCACAGCTTGATCCAAACACTTCGAAGCGGTGGTTTTACGGAAGATCAGGCCGATGCATTAAAAGCAGTATTTGACAACATTGATTTTTCTGAACTTGCCACAAACGACTGCATCAAAGACCTGCGCATTGAGGTTTACAAGATAACCGCAGCCCAAACATTGATCATCATCGGTGCAATGGTCGCGTTGGCCCAGGCGCTTTAAATTCGGCGTATGTTGTCATACCTCAATACAAACTCTGATTGGATGTCGACCGAAGACAGAATTTTAGCCATGACGGATGCCCAACTTCAGATCAATATGCCGCCTTTACTACGCGCCAGTGGCTTCACGGAAGAAGAAATCTGCCGCGCAATTCAGAGCGTTTTTGAATTCCGTGAACATCATATGTTGCCAGTGATCAAGTAGCTCCTTACAGCCAACTATGACTATGCTGTTCCCTCAATTAAGCTACAGAAAGTGTAATCTCTGCATTGATCAAGCAGTCCAAACGATTGCCAAAGGAGCTTTATAAATCCCTGACATGGGATCGTGGCAAAGAACTGGCAAATCATCCTCGCCTGACAATGGCAACGGACGTGGAGGTTTACTTTTGCAATCCACAGTCGCCTTGGCAGCGTGGATCAAACTAAAACACCAACCGTCTACTACGACAATATCGCCCGCGTGGAAGCGACCTATCAGCCCATTCTCAAGCAAACCCTCCGAGCCCTCGTCGTTAAAACGCAGCACCCAGTCCCGCAATATCTGGCAGTCCATGCCACCAATCTTTGCCGCCTCATACCGGCTCATGCCCTCGTAGATACCGGCAATCGACAGCAAGCGCCGAGTTTGTTTGGCATCCCGGCAGCGCTTCGCCAAGGTGCGCAGGGTGGCAGCATCAAAATCACAACGAAGTTCAACAGCAGCAGGCATAGAAATTCTCCTTTGACACTGTGAATCAGATCACAACTGATTTGGAAACCCCTGTTGAGTCAGATACAACTGCGCTTGGTATAAGTCGCTCTCGCGGCAAGGGTGTTTTTGGCTTGTCGCAAGATACCCATGATCTTGGCATCGCTTAATCTTCTGTTCTTCATCAAAATCTCCTCAGAGTATTATGCCGAGAAAATTCTACTTTTAAACACCTTTGATTTCAGGGGGGATTACCAAAATTCGTAAAAATACGGTCTTAGGTAGCAAACGCACCAACTAAAATAAGGATAATTTTGCTGTGATTTGTTAAAGTGGGTCCCATGAATGATCCTCATGTTATTACAGCACTTGTATCAAAACGTTCTGAACTTGCAGGCGGTCTGATTAAGTTGGATAAGCAAAGGGCGGCAATCAAATCCCGTCTAAGTCATGTTGATCAAACTTTAAAGATGTTTGGATATCAAGATAATCCCAACCAGATAGCACCACGTTGTCGATATGTGAGGCTATTCAAACGTGGTGAATTACATCATATAGTCGCGGAAATAATGCGAAAAGCTCAATCATCGATGCCCAATAAAGAAATTGCTGCAATGGTGATTAGAATGAAGGGGTGGGATAGTTCTGATACCGATTTGCTTGACCGCGTAACCCAAAGCGTAAAGCCATCCAGACGTTCTATTGATAGGAAATTAGGCCGCACCGGATAGGTGCGTAATGTATTTTTTGCGGCGGGTGTAAATACTCGCCGCAAAGTTTACTAGCGATAAAGATTACTTAAAATAGTATTGCCTTGTAAATTGCATTGAGGATTCAGACCATGCCTAAGATCAGTTTCAACCCGCAAGCGATTGGTTTTGCCGTTTACAGGCATAGCAGCAACGTGCGTCGCCCCAACTCTGGATGCGCGTTTGAACCCGTCATGTCCAGAAAGTCCGGTATAGAGGCGATCGTGGAAGGATTGCGCCTCGCCAACATAGAGTGCTTCCCATTCAGAGGTGGCAACCTCTCTACAGAAGATGTAGACACCTGAAATTGGTTTGAAATCAATCCCAATAGGGTAGGCCTCAAAAGTGTAAAGTTGTCCAGATTTTCCGGGGTAACTTAGTTCAAAATATTCCATTGTAATAGCTCTTTATTAAGGAGCCTTGATAATATTCAACCGTCAAATATCAATTGACATACGGCTTAAATGACCGCATAAAGGAATCGTTATATAACAGTTTCAGCTACCAAGGCTGGGTTCTACAAAATGCCGGGATGCGTCAACATCTCGGCATTTGCTTTTTACACCATACTGCATATAGTTGTCGAGTCTGATTTGTTCTTCTTACGTTCTGGCTATGCGTTGCCAGTACCCGGACCATCTCCGACTAATTGGATTGCTCAACATACCTGATAAAACATTCATTGCATTTGTGCCATTATCATTGCGGCGATTGTCTTCTAACCAAGCCGCATGGTTTGCATATTGGTACAAGTATTTAGGGCTTACAAAGTGATGTTGTCCACGCACCATGCGGCGCAAGCGTGAGAAATAACTTTCAACCCAGTTAGTGTGCTTGCCGTGGTCGCTGTAACATTCGCTATGGTTCACCCGTTCGGTTTCCCAACCAGCATGTAACATATCCCAGTGTGAGGCTTCATCTGCTGAAATGATAGCCATGCGATCAACATGCGCTTGTGCGAGTTCAACGCCATCTGCTTCGCTCTTGGTAACAAATGGTAGTGTGCGGCCTAGACGTTCCCGCAAGGCCACGACAACGCGCCTTGTGCCGGTCTGGTGTTGCTTTAAGCGCCGGTCTACACGATCTTCTTTCAAGTTGTTGGGGCGAATGTGGCCACCAAAGTACGCGCCATCGATTTCAACATGACCATCAAGAATTTCGCCAGTGTGTATGTCTTTGCCAAGAGCTTCACGTAATTTGTGAGCAAGCACCCATGCTGTTTTATATTGCACGTTCAGGTCACGCGAGAACTGAACTGCTGACATGCCTTTAGAGCCGTTCACGAACAAGCAAATAGCCGCCAGCAAATCTGTAAATCCAGCTTGCGGCTGGCGAACATGGTTCCTGACGTGACGCTAAATTGCGAATGACAAGCCTTACATTTGAATTTGCGGCGCGTGGTAATGTTGTACGTATCGCAGCAACCACATTTAGGGCAAACGGCTTCACCGCCGGTTTCTGGCCAGCGTAAATTGCAGAATACTTGATATGCCTTTTGCTCACCTGCTTTGTAAATTTCCTTCAAAGAGAGTGTGCGGGAAGCTGATGAAAGTAGAAAATGTTGTGCCATGTAACTATCTCCGATACCTATGTATCGTATATAGTACGTAATAGCACTGTTTACAAGGGCAAATGTATCGTTTATGTTACTTTTAGTAACACAGGAGATACAAATGCCGGAAAAAACCGACTGGGAAGCAAAAGCATCTAACCTTTTAAAGGCTGAATTGAAACGAAAAGGCGTCACCTATGCACAGTTAGTTGATAAACTGTCTGCAATAGGGGTTGATGAAAAAGAAGTGAATATACGGAATAAGCTGGCGCGAGGAAAATTCACAGCGGCTTTTTTAATAGAATGCCTGTCAGCAATCGGGGCAAATGAAGTAAGGCTGTAGTTATGGTTGATTTGGAAACGCGACAAGAAGGCGACCGTATAGTTATTGAGTTGTGTCCCGGTCAACCTGTAGAACTTGGCGACCTATCAGAAAGTTTTGCTGCTCTCGCTCGTATGTATGAACGGCACTATCGAAAAGATGGAGAAGCCGCGCTTAAGCTTCATGTAACAAAGCTTGAAACAGGTTCTATTTTTATGGAGATTGCCCCATATGGGGTGATAATGGGAACTATTGCGCTAATGGATGGAAGTGTAATAGTTGCCGATTTTACGAGCCGATTATCACGAGTAATAAAAGCCTTTTCGTCTGGTTATCAAGATACTCCAGAAATTGATCTCCCATCAATTCAAGACGCCCAAGATATAAAAGAATTTGTAAAGCCACTGGTCGGGAAACGTGGCGCGGCACTAGGGGTTAAGCATGCGAAATATACAAAGACTGATGGTGAAAAAGAAATAGTAGTTGAGTATAAATTCGATGAATCGGAACTTAATAGAGCTGCGATAAATATCAACAAAATCGGGCTGTTAGCACCAGCAATCGAAGTGGGTGTCGAAAAGAAAAAGATTCAAAAAGAAGTTATGTTGTTTCTTGATCAAGCTAATAGGGGGCCGGGAAAAGAAAAAGGACGTACTGGTGACAAGGGCATTATCCCAGATATTTATGACAAACCTATACCAGTTTATTTCAGAAAAAGTTTTCAGGATTTGAAATATCAAATGACTAAAGAAGTTAACCCGCTAACCAGCGCGTTTGTCGTAGATGTTCACGTCCAATATATAAATGGTGACCCAATCCCAAAGGGTTACATTGTGACGGACATTCATGATGTTATTCCGGGTAGTGATCCCGAATAACAGTTTTGGTGCGTTTGCTACCTAAGGCCGTAAAAATAGGCGTTTACCGCCAAATTTTGCACGAAATACTCTAGTTAAAACAGTAGTTTAGCTAGTGATTTCCCTAAGAACTATAACAGGGAATTTAATTTAGGTAACAGGGAAATCTATTTACGTAACAGGGAATTAACAGACCATATCAGGGAAATTCAATCCCTGCGTCCTTGATTTGTTGTCAATAATGCTGAAAGCTGGTTTTCTTCTTAGTATTGTCCGGGGTTGAGTTTCATGAGCGCTTCTATTCAATATCTGATCCTGTTTGGTCTGACCGTTGGGACAGTTGGTTTTGTTGTCTCGCTCTACGCGCTGGCTCGCGCCATTGGGCGTACCCGCATTGAACCGGGCAAAAATGTCCCCGCCACTGCTGGCAGTCTTTCCCGCGACCCGGTTTGGGTGCGCTATCACGCGCGTTATACCGGTTATGCCCTGTTGTTTTTAGCCTTTGATATGGAAATGGCCTTTATGTACCCGTGGTCGGTGGTCTACCGGCAGGAGGGGCTGGTGGCTCTTCTCGATATGGGTGTTTTCCTGGCAATTCTGTTTCTTGGTCTGCTCTACGGCTGGAGCCAGGGTGCGTTGAGGCGGCAATAATGATTTCAGGGGCACGCAAAGGTGCATTTTCAGGTCTGCGGAAACTGGTGGCAGCGGCCATGGCGCAGGAGCTAAAGGCCTTCGTTGTGCCCGGTCCTGAGCTTGCCCGCGCCCACGGTCTCGACCTTGCCAAAGCCGGACTGCCCCTTGCCGTCACCCCGCGTCATGCGGGCGTCCTTCTGATTATCAGTAACCTGCCTGAGGGCTTGCGCGATGCAGCTTCCGTTGCCTATGCCCAGATGCCGCGCCCGCGGGCGATTCTGGCCCTGGGTGCGGGCAATCTTGCACCCTTGCCCGTAGCGGACGTATCCGCTGATCTGACGCAGGAGGGTTTGCTCTCAGGCCTGGCTCAACTGCGTCGGGCAATCGCGGCAGGCGCTTTTGGCAATGATGTTACGGATTTTGAAGCACCGGCGCTGGAAATTCGCGTTGAATATACCTGCCCGATGCACCCCGAGGTAGTCAGCGACAAGCCCGGAAACTGCCCCAAATGCGGCATGGTGCTCATGCCGCGAGAAACAGACGCCAGTGGCGGGCACGCTGGACATACTCCAAACGAAAGTGAGGCTACAATGTCCCAACACAATACGCCTGAACACAGCAAACACGCCAGCGCCGAAGCTGCCCAATATACTTGTCCCATGCATCCCGAAGTAGTCAGCGCCGAACCCGGTTCGTGTCCCAAATGCGGCATGTTTCTGATGCCGGTTGAAGGCAAGGACGCCGATGACAAACACTCAGGCCACGGCGAGCACAGCCAACACGCCAGCGCCGAAGCTACCCAATACACCTGTCCCATGCATCCCGAAGTAGTCAGCGCCGAACCTGGATCATGTCCCAAATGCGGCATGTTTCTGGTGCCGGTTGATGACAAGGACGCCGATGACAAACACTCTGGCCATGGCAATCATGCCAGTGCCGAAACTGATGATGGAATTGAAGCGCATTTTATGTCGATGGTTGGTATAACCAAAGATCTCCCGCGCAGCAGCGATGGCTTGCAGATGGACTGGTTGGAGGTTCCCTATGGTCCTTTTTTCCCCGGCTTGCCGGGTGGCCTGGGTCTGCAATTAACTCTTGATGGCGACACTGTTTCGGGCACGGGCATCCGCAATCTGGTCGGGTTTGCGGCACCTTTGGTGTCCACTCCTGTGGCGGCGGAAGATTTTATCGCGCAGATGATGAAGACGATGCCTCATGCGCCGGTGTCCTACGGGCTTTTGGCGGTCTGTGCTATAGAGAATGCCGCAGGAACAAAGGCTCGTGAGGATACAGCGCGCGGGCGGGCCGCAGCGCTGGAGCGCGAACGCATCGCCAGCCATCTAAGCTGGCTTTCAGATTTTGGCGCCCAGACCGGTTTTCGCTGGCTGGCCACCAGCGCCGCCGCCTTGCAACTCAAAGTTCAAGGTGCCGATACCGGTCAGATTGCAGCCCTCACCCCTGCTATTACCGCACTGCTTGGCCGGTTGCGGCGCGCACCGCTGATGCGCATGCGGCTAAAAGGCATTGCCCGGCTTGACGACAGCGTTGATGCAGCAGGTCCGCTTGCCCGGGCCATTGGTCTCAATGAGGATGTACGCAGCGACGACCAGACCTTCTCTGCCCTCGGATTTTCGCCGGCCTTGCGAACCGGTGGCGACGCTTTGGCACGGCTGCAACTGCGCTGCGATGAGATTGACCAAAGTCTCAAACTGATTGCCGCAGCAGGCATCATTACCGCGCCGGTGGCGGAAGATATCGGCAAGGCAAAAGGTGAAGGCGCGGCCGCACTCGAAACTCCGCGCGGTGCAGCACACCTGCGCCTGGTTCTCAAAAAGGGCAAGGTAATATCAGCAGAACTCGATACCCCGTCTACACGCCATGTGGCTCTGATCGAAGATATGACCGCGCAACAGGAATTGGGTGATGCGCTGGTGGCCATCAACTCGCTTGATCTTTCGCCCTGGGAGATCGGCATGGAGAGCCGGGCGTGAACATTGCCATCATCCTGGGCTCGCTAGCTCTTGGTGCCTATATTATAGCGATTGTGGAAAGCTGGGCTACCTATGGGCGGCTGCGTCTCGCCGGTCCGGCTTTGGCGGCTTTAGCGCTGCTTGGTCGTGAATCTGTTCTGGCCCGCAAGCCCGACCGTTTGTTTTTCGAAACAGCACCGGTGCTGTTGCTGGTCGCAGGCTTGCTGGCGGTGGCGGTAATACCGCTGGCACCGGATCTGATTATTACTGATCTGTCCTCCGGAGCGCTTTTTCTCAACGCCGCCCTGGCCTATGTGCTGGTAGCCCTGATCATGGCCGGGTGGGGGGCAAACGGTGCTTATGGTATGATAGGTGGCTGGCGCTTTTTGGGCCAGTTCATCGCTTATGCCATGTTGATTGTCATGCCGATTACCGCCGTCGCCATGCGAGCGGAATCACTGATGACCACTCAGATTGTCATCTCGCAGGTGGAACTGTGGAACATTTTCTATCAACCAATCGGGTTTGTTCTTTTTGTCATTGCCGCCATGGGGCTGGCCTATCTGCCGCCGCTTGACCTGCCACTGGCACCGGGTGATCTGGCCGGGGGAGTTGAAGCCGAATATACCGGCGTGCGTCTGGGCGTGCTCAGACTGGCGCGAATGATCATCATCCTGTCGCTTGCCGGTGCAACAGTCACCTTCTACCTCGGTGGCTGGCTCGGGCCATGGCTGCCGCCATGGGCGTGGAGTGCCATCAAGATACTTGTCGTGACCGTGGCGATGCTGATGGCCGGGCACTATATGCCGCGTATCCGCGAGGCACGCTATCTGGCTTTAAGCTGGAAACTGGGTATATCGCTGGCGCTGGCCAATATTTTCCTCGTCGGTGTCATCGCTCTGGTGGTGCCCATATGAATGCCGAGATGATTTTTCTGACTTTTTTCGGAGGCGCTGCTGTGTGGTTTGGCATTGTTGTCTTCCGCACCCATTCGATGGTGCGCTCGGCACTTGCCTTGTTGTTTTCACAGACCGCCATCGGTGCCATGTTTCTGGTCATGCAGGCCGAGTTTCTCGGCGTTCTGCAAATCATGATGATGGCCACCGAGATGAGCGTGATGGCAATTTTCATGGTGATGTTCATGATGGACCCCGGCGGTCTGGGCGCCATGGACATGACCCATCAAAAGCGCCTGTCCCTGTGGGCAGGCGGTGTCGGCCTGGTGGCGGCGTTGGGGCTTACATTAGGTGTTGACTGGGGTCCGGCGGCATTGTCGGTTCCTTCGGCATCGGCGCAGATTGAAATGCTGGGGATTGAATTGCTTGGCCGTTCAATGTTCATTTTTGAATCTGCTGGTCTGACAATCCTCACCGCGATGGTCGCGGCAACCATGGTGGCAATCGCACCACAAGATAAAGGAGGGGCAAAATGAACCCCGAACTGTTGATTGCACTCACCATAGGTGCTGCCCTGTTTGGCGTCGGGCTGTATGGCGCACTGTCACAAACCAATCTGGTGATGATCATTATGGGCGTCGAACTAATGCTCGCCGCCGCTCTGGTAAATCTGGTGGCCTTCTGGCGCTACCTGCACCCGAACGAAATTTCCGGGCAGATGTTCGTGTTGATCGTTATGGCGGTGATGGCAGTGGAGATGGCAGTGGGCTTCGGCATTGCCATTGCGCGTTTCCGGTCTCGTGGATCGGTAGAGATGGAAGAAGCGCGGGAGTTGAAAGGATGAACCTGATCACTCTTGTGCTGCTGGCACCACTATTGGCGGCCATTTTGATTTTACCATTGCGCCGGTGGCCCGAGGCAATCGCTCTTGCCGGCATCGGTATCAGCTTTGCGGCGGCTCTGGGCCTGCTGGCCGCGGGCTTCAGCGGCACCACCTCGCAGGTAATCCTGCCCGGCCTGCCGGAAATGCCCTTGCGTCTGGTTGCAACACCTTTGACATCGGTTCTTTCCGCCCTGGTCGCCACTGTGGCCGCCTTCGTGCTTCTTTATGCCGTTGGCTATATGGGCAAGGACAATGAAAAACCACGCTTTTTCACAACCATGCTGCTGTTTGTCACAGCCATGCAGACACTGGTGCTGGCCGGTGACTGGATCACACTGCTGGCCGCCTGGGAACTGATCGGATTTTCAAGCTACCTGCTGATCGGGTTCTGGTATGGCCGCGAGGGCGTTGCCGGTGCGGCAACACGGGCGTTTATCTATACGCGCAGCGCCGATCTTGGTCTTTATATTGGCATATTCGTGCTGATTGCAGCGGCAGGCACCACTGAAATCTCGGTGACACTTAACGTCACCGGTCCCGCCGCCATCATCGCCGGGTTGCTGCTTTTAATCGCGGCCATCGGCAAATCAGCGCAAGTGCCGCTTTATGACTGGCTGCAACGTGCCATGGCCGGGCCAACCCCGGTATCGGCCCTGCTGCATTCAGCCACACTGGTGGCAGCGGGCGCCATACTTTTGATCCGCACAGCACCGATGTTACCGCCGCAAGCATTATTGGCGGTAGGCCTTGTTGGCGGGATTACCGCCGTTGTCACCGGTCTGATTGCCCTTGGCGAGCGTGACCTTAAACGCATGCTGGCAGCCTCAACGTCGAGCCAGTACGGCTTGATGTTGGTTGCTGTTGGCGCAGGTGTGCCGATGGCAGCGCTTTTGCACCTCATCGCCCATGCGGCAATCAAGAGCTCGCTGTTTTTAGGTGCAGGCGTGTTCCAGCACGACCGCGACAGCACGGCGATGGAAGATATGGCGGGCGCAGGCCGTGCGCGGCCGCGAATTTTTGCAGGCTTTGCCATCTCTGCTCTTGCCCTGGCCGGTATTCCGCCGCTCAGCGGGTTTTTCTCCAAGGATGCTATCATCGCAGCCGCCCTGACCACCCCGTGGCTGGCAGCTCTGGCTCTGGTCGGCACGGTGCTCACCGGGGCCTATATGGCGCGGGCGCTACATATATTATGGGCGGGTAAACCTCGCGCCACATCAAGCGCAGGTGTCGTGTGGATGGGGGCCGGTATTGCGGTTCTGGTAGTTCTGGCCATTATTCTTGGCGCCGGGTTTCCAGCGCTGGAGCAACTGCTAGAAGTCGAACTTCCTGTGTCTTATCTGGCAATGGCGCTGGGGCTGGCCGCCGCCGCGAGCGGGCTGGCGCTGGGCTGGTTTGTCCCAGCAGCGCAGCTTTTGGGCCCGGTTAGACCCTGGGCGCTGCGCGGTTTTGCCATAGCCGGTGGCTTTGATGGTCTGGTGTTGCGCCCGGCCATGGCTATTGCCCGCGTTTGCGAACGGCTGGAGCGTGTGCTTTATAACGGCGTGCTGGCCATCGGGCAGAGCAACCTTGAGCTTGGTTTTATCACCCGGAAAAGCGACGAGCAGGGCATTGACGCAATGATCTTCGGGCTGGTTCGCCGCACCATTGCCGCAGGCGATCGCGTGCGGCTTTTGCAAAGCGGGCTTATTCATCGCGAACTCGCCCTGACCGTCATTGGAACCGCCATCATTACCGTCGTGCTCATCGCAGCGCCGATGTACTTCTAAAAGGAGACCGAGCCTATGCTACCGCTTTTGTCGATTGCCGTTTTCCTGCCGCTGCTCGGTGCGCTCATTTTGATGATGTTGCCGCACAAGACGGCTCGACTGGCCCATGGCATCTCGATTGCCACCACCGGCCTGACATTCCTGGTGACCCTGGCAATCTGGGCGCGCGGCATAGAGCCTGGTGGATTTGCCCAGGTTGAGGAAATTTCCTGGATACCCGCAATTGGTGCCGCTTACCGGTTGGGTATCGACGGGCTCAGCCTGCCGCTTATTCTGCTCACCTCGCTGCTGTTTCTGCTCTCAAGCATTTATTCAGCCCGCGTGAGCGAGCGTCCTGCAGTCTACGTGGTGTTGATGTTGATGCTGGAGACCGCTTCCATCGGCACGTTTGCAGCCCTTGATGCGCTTTTGTTCTATGTCTTCTTCGAAGTATCGTTAGTTTCGATGTATTTCATGATCATCGGCTGGGGTTATGAGGACCGTCAGCGTGCCGGGTTGATGTTCTTTCTCTATACTCTTCTTGGCAGTCTGCCGCTGCTACTGGCAATATTGGGAATGTTTCTGGGCAGCGATCCCTACACCTTCGATATGCGCACCTGGATTGACACGCCACCCCTGAGCGGATTGGCGGCGATGCTGGCGATGATCGCCATGGTATTCACCTTCGCTGTCAAGATCCCCTCGTTCCCGGTGCACACGTGGCTGCCGGCAGCACACGTGCAAGCCCCCACGGTGGGCAGCGTCATTCTGGCCGGCGTTATGCTGAAATTCGGCACCTACGGGCTGGTGCGTTTTGCCTTGCAGATGACACCTGAGGCTTTTCGCGACGCCGGTCTGGTGATCCTCGCCTTTGGCGTGTTCAGTGCGCTTTACGGTGCCTTTGTTGCTCTGGCGCAAAGTGATCTGAAAAAACTCATCGCTTACACATCCGTCAACCACATGGGCTACGTAGTGATCGGTGTCGCTGTTGCCTCACTAACCCTTGATCCGGGCCTGCGTGCTGTCGCCCTTGATGGCGCAACGTTGCAGATGGTCAGCCACGGGCTGGTCACCGGAGCTTTGTTCTTTCTGGTCGGCATGTTGCAGGACCGTGCCCATACCCGTGGCATGGATGAGTTTGGCGGGCTTTTGAAGGTGGTGCCGATGCTCGGTTGGGCTTTTGTGATTTCGGCCTTTGCCTCGCTTGGCCTGCCCGGACTGGCGCATTTTCCCGCCGAATTCCAGATATTCCTCGCCACTCTCAGCATCCAGCCCTGGGCGATTGTCGCCATTCTCGCCATTGTGGTAACGGCGGGACTTTACCTGCGGGCGATATCTCGTGTGTTTATGGGAGAGACTAATGAAAAATGGCTCAAGATGCCGGACCTCGACCGGCGTGAACTCATGGTTGTCGTGCCGCTTTTGATACTGATCGTTCTTGTCGGGGTAGCGCCTTCGTGGCTGCTGGATATGATCCACACAACTATGGCGGCATTGAAATTCTGATGGCGCGTGATCTTTCCTACCTGTTCCCCGAGATGACGCTGTCGATGGCAGTGGTATTCATGCTCCTTGCCGAAATGGTGCGGATGCCGCGCCTCGCACTGGCCTTTGGTCTGGTCGGTCTGGCCCTGGCCACCGGTCTGACCCTGCCGCTGCTCGATGTCAATACTTCCGTGTTCAGCGGCACCTACCGCATTGACGATCTCAGCACCTGGGCCAAGCTTATCCTGCTGCCGGGAACAGCCTTTTCGCTGGTGCTCGCACGGGCTGAACTTGCCGGTAAAGACCGCGAAGGCTCCGTCTATAGCCTGATCTGTCTGGTAACACTTGGCGCTCTGATGCTGTCGGGTGCGGGCGATATGATGCTGCTGGTTCTTGGCGTGGTATTGACCGGGCTCGGCTCCTTTGCGCTGGTGGCTTATCCGCGTGATGATGCTGCCACTGAGGCTGCCATGAAATTTCTCGTCTTTGGAGCTGTCACCGGTGCGGTGATGATCTACGGATTAACGTTCTGGTTTGGCGGTGCCGGGTCAACGCTTTTTTCTGAACTTGGAAATATGCGCGGCGGCTCGTTGGTGATGGTGGCAGGTCTTGTGGCAACAATCGTCGGACTGGGCTATAAGGCAGCTCTTGTGCCATTCCATTTCTGGGCCCCTGATGCCTATGACGGCGCCCCGATATCAGTTGCAGCTTACCTCTCGGTTATCACCAAGATTGCTGCGATTTTCGCTTTTGCCCAGGTATTGCGTGATCTGCCGCTAGAAACCGGCTGGCCGCTGATCATTGCGCTGATCTCGGCGGTAACCATGACCCTAGGTTATCTGGCAGCTCTGGTGCAAACCAACCTGGTGCGGCTACTGGCCTATTCCTCAATTGCCCAGTCGGGTTATTTTCTGCTTGGAATTGTTGCTGTGGGTTCCAATACCCTGGCGTTGCAATCGGTAATTGTCTTTGGTGCAGCTTACGTGGCGATGAACCTCGGTGCCTTCGCCATGGTAATGGTCGTCGGGCGCAGTCTTGATGATTTCAAAGGCTTTGGACGTCACATGCCCGTTGCCGGTGTTGCCATGGTGATATTGCTGCTCTCGCTCGCCGGCATTCCGCCACTGTTTGGCTTTGTCGGCAAGGTGTTGCTCTTTGGTGCAGCTATAGACGCCGGGTTCACCTGGCTTGCGGTCATTGCCATTCTCAACAGTGTTCTGGCGCTGGCCGTTTACCTGCGTATTATCGTGCCGATGTATCAGCAACCAGAAGATGGTGCCGCATCTGTCACAGCCACAAAACAGCCGCTGCTCACCCTTGTCTGGGTGGTAACGGCGGTGGTTACACTGATCATGGGGCTGGCCGCTGAGGTGCTGCTCTAACCTCCACAAACGGCTATTTTGACTTTGTTCAAGGATCTATTTTACTTGGAATAGCTCAAATCTTCACTTATTTTGTAACCCATTGTAACCAACGCCAACGCCGGTGACAAAGTGGTACCCGATGTCTTTTGACCGGGACTTCAAAGCCTGAGTATAATTCCCACATGCCGAATAACCAACAACGTTTGGACAATTGTATCAGGAGATCTAAAATGCTTTTATCCCGTTTACTTAACAATGTCGTGCGTATCGGCACACTTAATGTCATTGATGCCAATGGCAAGCGACACTCGTTTTCCGGCACTCCGGGGCCGGAAGTTACTGTTCGTCTGCACAGCCGTGCTTTGCATCACAAGCTTTATATCAACCCGGAGGTGGCTCTTGGCGAGGCCTATATGGATGGCACATTGACCATCGAAGAGGGCACCTTGTCTGATCTGTTTGAGATTATGCTGAAGAACGAGAAAAATGCTCAATCTGATCTGCTTTTTTCCTTGCGCGACCGGCTTTGGCGCCTGTTGCGACGCTGGCAGCAGTACAACCCAATTGATCTGTCGCGCAAAAATGTGGCGCATCACTACGATCTGCCCGATCAGCTCTATGACCTGTTCTTAGATGGTGACCGGCAATATTCCTGCGCTTATTTTCAAAATGGCAGCGACGATCTTGCCACCGCACAGGTAGCCAAGGAACGCCACCTCGCCGCCAAACTGCTGCTTGAGCCGGGGCAAAAGGTGCTGGATATCGGATCAGGCTGGGGTGGACTGGCGCTTTATCTGGAAAAAGAAGGCGGCGGTGACGTTACCGGATTGACCCTGTCGAAGTCGCAGTTGAAGGTAGCCCGCGAACGCGCTGCCGAAGCCGGTGTTGACAACCGGGTGAAGTTCCAGCTTCGTGACTATCGCCAACAGGAAAGCACATTTGATCGCATCGTTTCAGTGGGTATGTTTGAGCATGTGGGCGTCAACCAATACGAGCAGTTTTTCTCCAAAATAGGAGATCTGCTGAAGGATGATGGTGTCTGCGTTCTTCATTCCATTGGCCGCATGGCCGGACCGGGCAGCACCAGCCCGTGGATACGTAAATATATTTTTCCCGGCGGTTATTCGCCCTCCCTGTCGGAAACCCTGGCTGTCGTTGAAAAGAGCGGTCTGTGGGTAACGGATATTGAAATCCTCCGGGTGCATTATGCCGAGACCCTGAAAGCCTGGCGCAGCCGCTTTGAAGCCAATCGGGCCCATATTGCCGAGATGATTGACGAGCGCTTTTGCCGGATGTGGGAATACTACCTGGTTATCAGCGAAGCCGTATTTCGCCATGGCGATCACTTTGTCTTCCAGCTTCAGCTGGCCAAACGGCGCGATGCAGTGCCGCTGACCCGGGATTACATTGCCGAGTGGGAAAATACCCACCCGATCAGCGTAATCCGCCACAAGCCCAGGCAGGTGGTCTGCTGAACCAGTTTCAGTGGGCAGATCACCAAACCGGGTGCGCACTATGGTGCATCCGGCAATCAAAAAAGGATAATATAAATGCAGTGGATTTTGGACAATTGGTTGCTGGTTTTGCTGGTTGGAGGAATGATAGTCATGCACCTTGGCCATGGTATGCACGGTGGCAAAGGTGGCCATGGCGCTGACAAGGATGCCGATCGCGGCGCCCGCAAAAAAACCGTTAAAAATGTTACCGCGGCCACACAAAAAGAGACGCAAAACGAACCCGAAGCCAGGCCAGCGTCCGCATCCAAATCAGTAACGGGTACATCCAAAATCCCGACAATCAAATATAAAGCCGACGACGCAGGGAAATCCGGTGTTTAGTGACAGAAATCCCCAGGAGATCTTATCAGATGCAAAACCGTGCGGAGCATAAGCCAGCCGGTGAGGAGCCAGTAACAATTGTCGGTGCAGGCCCTTCAGGGCTGGCTTGCGCGATTATACTTGCCCGCGGAGGCCGAAAAGTTGAGGTGCGTGAGTGGAAAGATAGCGTTGGTCACCGGTTTCACGGCGATTTTCAGGGTCTCGATAATTGGAGCAACTCTGAGGATTGTCTGGTCGAACTGGCGGCTTCGGGCATAACGCCGGAATTTGAACGCACACCAGTGCACCAAACAACTGCCTTTGATGGTAAGGGCAAGGCCCATGAAATCCGCTCGCCCCGCCCGCTTTATTATCTTCTGCGCCGCGGTTCCGCACCTGGCAGCCTTGATCGCGGCTTGTTGGCCCAGGCCGAGGCCGAAGCGGTTGAGGTGCGCTTTAACGACCGGGTTCACCGTACCCACGGCCCAACCATTCTTGCTGCGGGGCCGCGCCGCGCCAATGTAATAGCCGCTGGATATCTGTTTGAAACCAATCATGAAAATGGCAGCTGGTTTTCAATTGATCAAAACCTCGCACCCGGTGGCTATGCCTATCTTCTGGTGCACCAGGGTCGCGGCACGCTGGCCAGTTGCATGTATGACAATTTTGACCGGCAGGCCAATCACGTGCAACTGGCCCGCACTTTTTTTTGCGAAAAACTCGGTCTTGAAATGCATAATGAGCGAAAATTTGGCGGTTATGGCACCTGGTCTCTCGCCCAATTTCCCCTTCAGGGTGGTCATCCGGTGATCGGCGAACAGGCGGGTTTTCAGGACGCTCTGGCCGGATTCGGGCTACGCTATGCCATGAGTTCGGGCATTCTCGCAGCGCGCTGCCTGCTCGAAGGCCACGATTATGCCGCTGCATGGCGACGTGAGATTCTGCCACGGTTGAAAACCGGCATTGCCAATCGCTTGATTTTTGAGACCATGGGCTCCGCTGCCCACAGCTGGGCTTTGCGCGGGCTCGCTGGTGCGGGAAATGATCCGGTAAACCGGCTGCAACGGCTTTATGCGCCGCAAGGCCTCACCCGGCTGGCCTATCCGTTTGCTGCCTGGCGCTACCGTAAATCCCGCCAACAGCGCGCCTGCTCGCAGGTGGATTGCAATTGTGTCTGGTGTCGGCAGCAACGCGCAATCATTCCAAAAGTATCCACATTTACATCACAAATCGACGGTACGGATACAAGCTAGTTCGGTTAAAAGAATCAGAAAATGGCATCAAAACAGCAATACCGCCCACGACGGAAATATGGTCGTTCGCCATCTGGCCGATTGGAGAATGACCGATGAAAGCATTTGAACTCTCCAAAATCATTGTGGTGATGTTTCTGTGGGCGGTTTGTTTCCCGTTGATCGCCGCCGGTTTTGCCTATGCACCGCACCTGACTTTTGCAGCCCTTCGCGCCTTCCTGGCTGGTGCTGCGCTGTTGGTGGTGGGGCTGGCACTTGGCCGCCCGCTGCCCCGTGGAGCCGGTGTCTGGGTAATTCTGATTTTTGTCGGACTGGGTGCCACCAGCCTTGCATATCTGGGCATGTTTCATGCCGCCGAGTTCGTATCTCCCGGGATTGCCACGGTCATTGCCAATACGCAGCCGCTGCTGGCAGCTGTCCTGGCGGGCATGTTTCTCAACGAATATCTTGACGGCTACGGCAAATTGGGTCTCGTCCTGGGCTTTGCCGGAATAGTCTTTATTGCAGCACCGCAGCTTGTAACCAGCCAGGCAGAAAGCTATGTTATCGGCATAGCCTATATCCTGCTTGCCGTTCTCGGCATTACCGTCAGCAACGTGTTGATCAAGCGCATCGCAGGCAAAGTTGATGCCATCATGGCCATGGCCATCCAGATGTTGATCGGAGGCGTGCCTTTAGCCATTGCCGCTTTTGCCTTCGAACAACCTCTAGATGTTATCTGGTCACCGCGTTTTATTTTGATCCTCGTGGCTTTGAGCCTTTTTGGTTCGGCTCTGGTCTACTGGCTGTGGATTTCGATCCTGGCAAAGACCCCGTTGAACCGGGCCAACGCCTTCAGCTTTCTGGTTCCGGTTTTCGGCCTTGCAATGGGGGCGGCGTTCTATGGCGAAACACTGGGTTGGCCGCAAATTATTGGCATAGTTCTGACCCTGGTTGGTATCGGGCTGGTTAACCGCAACAATCGACGTACTGGAAAAATTCAGCTTGAAAAACTGCATATCCGTGTCGAAAATAAAGTGGAGTACAAACACAATGAAATCTAAACGGAAATCAGATTGCACCAACACGGACGAACAAACAGTTCTGGTATTGCAAGGCGGTGGCGCTCTGGGTGCCTATCAGGCCGGTGTCTATGAGCAACTGGCCGCCAACGGCCATACGCCGGACTGGGTCTCGGGAATTTCAATTGGCGCGATTAATGCGGCACTTATCGCGGGTAATCCGCCTGAAAAACGTGTGGAGCGGTTGCGCGCATTCTGGGAGACTGTGTCGTCTCATCTATTGGCCGAGCCACTCATACCCGGAGAACAGGCGCGCTCCCTCTTCAATGAGGCAAGTGCGTCCTTGGCCGCCACATTCGGATTGCCGGGGTTTTTCCAGCCGCGCTTTCCCCTCACAGCGACTTTGCCTTCCGACACACCAGAAGCGCTCAGTTACTATGAGACCGAGCGGCTGCATCAAACGCTGGAAGAACTGGTTGATTTTGATTTGATCAATACCAAAAAGATGCGCCTCAGTGTCGGAGCTGTGAATATTCGAACTGGAAATTTCACCTATTTCGATAACAACCAGCAGACCATTGGCGCCAAACACATCATGGCAAGCGGGGCATTGCCGCCCGCCTTTCCACCGATTGAAATTGATGGCGAATATTATTGGGATGGCGGCATCGTTTCCAACACACCGCTGCAATATGTCCTCGATGAGGTGCCACGGCCCGATATGCTGATTTTTCAGGCCGATCTGTTCAGCGCCAGGGGGCCGATGCCACAAACCATCCTTGATGTGTCGGAACGCGACAAGGATATTCGTTATTCAAGCCGCACCCGCCTCAATACGGATGTTTTTCGCCAGAGCCAGGCCTTGCGGCGCGCCGCCCACCGGCTGGTCGATAAACTTCCCAAGGAACTCAAAAACGACGCTGATGCCCGGGCCATGCACGCCTTGTGCTGCAATGCCGCTGTCACCATTGTCCAATTGATCCACCGGCGCAAAAATCATTTCACCCAATCCAAAGACTTCGAATTCTCCCGCGCCTCGATAGAAGATCACTGGCAAAGTGGTCTTGCCGACGTTCAGCAAACCTTTGATCACAAAGACTGGAAGACGCGCAAAAAACCAACGGCCGACGTAACTGTTTTTGACCTTGCCGGCGATGCTGAAGAGTAAAGAAAGGCTATTAAAATGAAAATCAACGAAGTGAGGCAACGCGCTTTTGCGATGCCGCTGACCAGTCCTTCCTATCCGCCGGGGCCTTACCGGTTTGTCGATCGCGAGTTCTTCGTCATCACCTATCGCACGGATCCCGAGGCCTTGCGCGCTGTCGTGCCCGAACCTCTGAAAATCATCGAGCCCGTGGTCAAGTATGAGTTTATCCGGATGCCGGATTCAACCGGGTTTGGCAGCTACACGGAATCAGGGCAGGTGATCCCGGTTGAATTTGAAGGTCAAAAAGGCAGCTATGTCCATGCCATGTACCTCAACGATGATTCACCCATTGCCGGGGGGCGCGAAATCTGGGGTTTTCCCAAAAAACTGGCCGAGCCGTCCCTGACGACTGAAAAAGACACGCTGCTGGGAACACTCGACTACGGTCCGGTGCGCATTGCCACCGGCACCATGGGTTACAAGCACAAATCGCTGGACCTTGGCAAAGTCAGGGACAGCCTCGAACAGCCGGGGTTTTTGCTGAAAATTTTCCCCCATGTCGATTGCTGTCCCCGGGTCTGTGAGCTTGTTCGCTATTACCTGACTGACCTCAACATCAAGGGTGCCTGGTCAGCACCGGCAGCCCTTGACCTGCATCACCACGCCCTGGCCCCGGTGGCCGATCTTCCGGTTCTGGAAGTCCTGTCGGGCGTCCACATTCTCACCGACCTGACGTTAGGTCTGGGTGAGGTTGTCTATGATTATATGAAAGACTAATGGAGATAAAACAATGAAACTCAAAGATAAAATCTGCATCATCACCGGTGCTGCCCGCGGTATTGGTGAAGGTATTGCCAGACGCTTTGTTGAAGAAGGCGCGCGCGTGGTAATCGCTGACCTTGATCTGGAAGCAGCTGAGAAAACTGCGGCCAGACTTAGCGCCATGGGACCGGGAACCGCCATCGGCGTTGCCATGGATGTAACCGATGAAACAGCGGTCAATGATGGCGTTGCCCGCGTGGTTGAAGAATGGGGCGGTGTCGATGTGCTGATTGCCAATGCCGGCATTCAGATCGTTCACAAAATCGAGGATTTCCCGTTTTCCGACTGGAAAAAGCTGCTCTCGATCCATCTCGATGGCGCTTTTTTGACCTCCAAAGCCTGCCTCCCGCATATGTATGGCAACAACGGCGGCGCGATTATCTTTATGGGCTCGGTACACTCCAAGGAAGCCTCGCCACTGAAATCAGCCTATGTCACCGCCAAACACGGCCTTCTCGGTCTGGCCCGCGTGATATCCAAGGAAGGTGCAGCGCACGGTGTGCGTGCCAACGTTGTTTGTCCGGGCTTCGTTAAAACACCGATGGTCGAAAAACAGATTCCCGAACAGGCCAAAGAGCTTGGCATCACGGAAAAGGAAGTTGTCGAAAAAATCATGCTCGGCGATACGGTTGACCAGGAGTTCACAACCATCGAAGACGTGGCCGAAGTTGCCCTGCTGTTTGCATCATTCCCCACCAACGCCCTCACCGGTCAATCTCTGGTGGTTAGTCACGGCTGGTTTATGGAGTAGAATTATCAACAATCTGAAAATGCTCTAGCTGAACAGCATCGGGCATTCACGGGCACATTTGTTGCGCGCGATGATGTAGATCAGGTGCAACGTCGCCACACCCGCCAGCAGGCAGAAAAACGAGATATAGGCGTAGCGGAAAACCAGAAAATCGACTGTGACAACACCTATCAGCGTCAGTCCGAAATACTTCACATGGCGGTAGCGCGACAGCAGCGGCGCCAGGATGATCAGCGCCAGATAAAGTGTGTTTGTCGACCAGCGCGGCGTCAGGAAGTCAAGCAGCATCGTGCCTTCGTATGCCAGCGACTGGCGGTTAATGGAGACGTTTATCCAGTCCGGATTAAACAGATGTGGCAGATAAAGGGTCAGTCCAAAAACCAGTCCGACCAGTGCAAAGGTTGAAAACAGGTGCTTTCGCCGGCTTTCGGGCGGCTCCAGCACATAAACGGCCAGAGGTATCCAGAACGGCCACATGAACCAGGTGAAAAAGATGAAAACAAGAGCGCTCCATAATACCAGTTGCGGATCATTAGTGGTCATGCCGGACCACACCAGGCCTTCCGAAAGCTGCTGCAAACCGGCAAAGATTGGCATCATGGCCACAGGCAGGTATTTTTTATTAGTGGTCCACGCCTTGTGACTGGCATAGGCTCCGCCTACCAGCAGCAAACCACCGGCAGCATAGCTGACCGTTTCCGACAAACACATGACACGCCCCTTTGGATTTATAGATAAAGCAATTTACCACCCGATGATAATGCAGAATTACTAAAGGAACCACCATGAAGAAAAAATCAGGAAACAAACTCTCCTTGCTGGGGTCGGTGTCGCTGGGCACCGGCGTTATGATTGGAGCCGGTATTTTTGTGCTGATGGGCCAGATTGCCGAGCTTGTGGGTGCGATTTTTCCTTTGGCATTTCTGGCAGGCGCGATCGTCGTCTCCTTTAGTGCCTATTCTTACGTCAAGTTCTCAAACACCTATCCATCATCGGGCGGTGTTGCCATGTTCATGCGCAAAGCCTATGGCCCCGGCACCATGGCCGGGAGCTTTTCGCTGTTGATGTATGTATCTATGGTCATCGCCGAAAGCCTGGTGGCGCGAACATTTGGATCCTATACACTGCGATTGTTCGATGTGGAGAATACTGCGATACTGGTGCCCGCACTGGGTGTGTTGTTAATCGCCATTGCCTATATCATCAATGTTTCCGGCAACAGGACCATCGAAAGAACGGCCAATCTAACGGCGGCCATAAAAATAGCCGGGATTGCTGCACTCGCACTGGCAGGGCTGGCTTTTGCGGGCTTTTCCTCAATCGAAAACTGGGGCGCTCGATCATTATATCCATTGTTATCTGCACCGTACTCTATACGCTTCTGGCATTATCGGTTGCCAGCAGTCTGAGTGTGGCGGAAGTAATTTCGGCCAAAGACTACGCGCTTGCAGCGGCAGCAAAACCGGCATTTGGCGAGTTGGGTCTGGTGTTTACGGTGCTGCTGGCGATCGTTGCCACTGTTTCAGGTTTGATTGCCAGTGTTTTTTCCGCCTCCCGCATGCTGGCCATGCTGAGTGATATGAAACAACTGCCGCAGCTTTACCGGGGCTTCACTAACCCGGCTCTGGTGTTGACGGTGGCCCTGGCAATTACCCTGACCGTGCTGTTTGATCTCACACGCATCGCCTCAATCGGCGCCATATTCTACCTGATCATGGACATCGCCATCCATTGGGGTCTGTATCGCCATCTGCTCAAGGAGACCAAAGCTAAACCGGTTATTCCGCTGATCGCCATCATGCTGGATGTTATTATTCTCGGCGCCTTCCTGATTCTGAAATACCAAAGTGATCCGCTTGTTATAATCGTTTCGCTGACAGGTTTTGTGGCAATCCTGATTGCACAACGCCTGTTTATGATTACGCACACCGACAGCACCGGCACCATGCATATGGAACTGGAAATGGCGGAAGGAGAGACAATGTCTATGGGGGGTGAAACAGACATGCCTGATGACATGGATATGCGCTGATAAAAAGAGGCAAGAAAGCAGCATGTAAAATTTTACAAATGAAAACCTCCTTGTTGATTCACAAATTTATGACCGGCTGGTGATTGAAACTTTGGGTACAGTTCTTCAACAGAGCAAATAATTACTTCCTTTGGTATTAATTGTAGACATCTTCGCCGTCGGGGGCGGGCGCTGGTACGCTCGGCGGGGTGCCCAGCGATTATGGGATCAACGATGGTTTCATGAAGGATATCGCGGAAGTGTTGCAACCGGGTCAGGCCGCGCTGTTAATGATGGAGCGTGAGCATGTCTCTAACCGGTTCATCGAGCGACTGGGCAAAAAGGGAGGCCGGATCATCGGCACGGACCTTGACACTTCCAAGGAGGTAGCACTGCGTTCGGTCTTCGACAAAGCACTTTGCGAAGTCGCGGCCACCAACAACGACACTATGGGCCGAACACGTTGGGCCGCCAGTCCATGCCAGCGCAACGTGCCGTCAAGGGCGGGATTCGGTGCGATCAAACCTGGGGTTCGGGGGGTGTTTGAGCCTTCTGGTCTGACCGCGCCGTCCAGCGGCGCGCGCCCGGCGAGGCCGCCGCCTGGCCCGTGCCGCCTAGGCGGTGGCCAGTATCGCCAGACCCAGCAGCACCACCCCGCCGCCAAGCCCAAGTTTGATACCGTCGCGGTGATGCAGGTTCCAGCGCGCCATCCGGTTCAGCCCGGGGCGCGAAGAGGAGGCCAGCAGGATCGCGACAAGTGGCAGGATGAACATCACGTTGTAGATCAGCAAATAGCCGTAGCTGAGCGCGAAACTTTCCTGCAATGCCAGAAGGCTGATGATCGCGATGTAAACGGCGCCGCTGCACGGCACTGTGCACAGGCTGATCAGGGCACCAAGGCCGAACATCGTTGCTACCGAAGCGGCACCATCGACACCGCGCACCCGCCCGGCAACCCAGCGCGGCGCCGCCAGTTTTGGGCCGAAACCTGGCAGGAAATAATCCTTGAGCATCCAGAGCCCCAGCAGGATCGACAAAAGCGCACCCAGACGCGCTCCCAGATGGTTCTGCGCCAGCGCAGTCGAGACCTGCATCAGTCCGGTGCCGAACAGCAGATAGGCCAGAAAGATCGCGAAGATGAACGCGCCACCATTCAGCAGCATTCGGCGCCGAGCCAGCGATACCGCATCCGGCCCGGCACGGCCGAGCGTGGCCAGCAGCGCGGTGATGAACAACAAAAGCAGGGTGAAGGCGCAGGGATTGATGCCGTCGACCACACCCGCGAAGATGATCGTCGGTAGCGCGATTTCCGGACGGGCGATGATGCCGGGAACGCCGCTCATCAGGCCACCGGGCGTTTGCAGCCAGCCGGCCGTTAGCCCGATCGAGAGGGCCGCAACGGCAGCCAGCGACAGAACGATCAGCACAGGCCTCAGGGTCATCGTGGATCAGGCCTCTACCACCAGTTTGCCGTGCATATAGGGGTTCGCCTTGCCGCCGCAGCAGATGCCGCAATAGAAATCATAGGTGCCGGGCTTGTCGACGGTAAAACTGACTTTGGTTTCGCTCAGCGGTGCGACCTTGAAATCGAGCCCCAGATCATCGATCGCGAACTGATGCCAGCCGCCACCGTCTGAATGCAGCGAATTGTCTTTGTTTACCAGCTGGAGGTTGACCTTTTCGCCCACCCTGGCGGTCAGTACGTTCGGGGAAAAGCCGCTCATCGAGATGACAACCGGCTCGGTCGCCTCCGGTGTTCTCAGCGCGCTCTGGCGCAGCACCGGCCAGAGGAAATAGCCAGCCGCACCCACCGCGCCAGCCGCGATCAGGCCGAAGCTCAGCACGTCGCGGCGGCCCGGTTTGCGGTGCGAGCCTTCCGGTGCCTGTTCCGGAGTTGTTTTGCTCGGTTCGGTGTTCATGCTTCAACATCTCCAAACGGATTGTTCACTCGGGGCTCCGCCGCAGCCGGCCCGTAGGCCGGTCCGCAGAGATTTTCCTCTATTCCATCGCGGGCAGTTTCCCCGACGCGATCGCCGCCGCCAGTTCCTTGGCGTCCACAGCTTCGTCCTTGTTGGTATCCAGTGCGGCATAATCGGCCTCGGTCAGATCCGCATACTCGGTGCGCATCTCGGTCAGCGAGTAAAGCCCGTCCTGATCGGTGTCCATTTCATGCGCCAGCGCGGCACCGGCAAACCCGACCGCGACGATGGCGGCAGTTGCAAACAACAATTTAGCGTTCATGACATTTCTCCTTGTTCATCATGTATAAATGGCAGCTTCGCTGCCCCTCTTATATGAAGACGCTTGATCACGCTGGGCATTACACAATTCTTAACCCGAAAAGAAACTCATCGGCGGTAACACGCATTGCGACGCATTGCGGAGCCCGCCCGGGGCGTTTTTAAGCCCCGGAACGCCCTGCTACAACCACCTGATAGAGCCCTGCAAAATGGCTGGCGCGACTCCAGACAAAATCCTGCGGCCGCGACGCCAACGCGGCGATAGGGGTGCGCCACATGGCGGCGGCAAAGGGCTCCAGCGTCGTGAACACCGCGGCCATCACCGGCCGCATGGGATGCCAGCGTGCTGGGCGGGCATAATCGACGAACACCGCTCTGCCTCCCGGCGCGACTGCCGCCAGCGCGGCGTCAACGACTTGGCGTTTCAGCGGGTCTGGCAACTCGTGCAGCAAAAAGAAGCTGAGCACGCAGTCAAACTGGTCGACCCGCAGCGTCGCGGCGTCGGCGACGGTTGCGCGAACCCGGTCGTACCCGGCCAGCTTGGCCCGCACATTGGTGATCTGGATCGGCGCGACATCCACGATGTCGAGCGTGCCTGACGGCCCGATTTGCCTGGCAATGCGCTCTGACAGGTCGCCATAGACACAGGCCAGCTGCAGCACCCTTTCGCCGGGTGCAATCCGGGCCAGAGCCATGTTCGAGAGGCGCCGGTACTGGCCCCAGAGGATCGCCGACACGACTGGCGCACGGTCAAAGATGCGGATGCTGGCGGGCCTGAGATAAGCCCACCAGTACACCCGCTCCAGATAGTCCGGAACTTCGGGCACTGCCGCACCGGCGCAGACATCCGGCGCGGCTGCGCGTTCCGCGTCAAACACGGCGCTTCCAGCCGACGATGCCGATGGCGATCAGCAGCACGGCGCCAGCAAAGTAGATGGCCAGCATCCAGGTCGGCAGATAGAAGGTCATGTAGACGTTCCAGCCGATCCAGCTGAGGCTTTTTGTCACCAGCGAAGGCGTACCCGTCAGCGACCCGCCCAGGGTGCCGGTGATCGTGATCACTATCGCGCCGATCGTTGCCAGCGTGAAGGTGACCCAGCGTTGCCCGCCTTCAAACAGGTGACGGCGGAAGCGATAGCCAAGAACGCTTATCACGGTCCAGTAGCTGAGGGTCCAGGTCGCCAGCATGATGTGGTTGCGCCCCAGGGGCGATTCGGTAATGGCCGACCACGGATAGATCGTAAGCCCCAGCCCGTAGGTCACAAAGCCGGCAATCGTGCCCAGCGCGGCCACAGGCCAGATAGCCTTTTGCAGCCGCACGGCGAATTCCGAATCCGAAAAGCAGCGGATCAGGATGAACAAATAGGCCGTCATCCACAACGCAACCGGAAAGTGCGCGACAAGAATGTGGTAGACCGGGCTGAGCGAAAACGCGGGCGCGCCCTCGACGGCCAATGCGACCCCTCCGCCTTCGCTGTGCGCCAGCGCCGCACCGGTTGCCACCAGCACAGCGGCCGTCGTCGCCAGGCCGATCCAGAGGCCTCTCTGCATCAATCCGGGGCGTTTCATGTCGTCTTCCTTTCCGGCAATTATGGACGGGTTCAGCGTTTCGGTAGGGCGGGTCATTTAGCTTCCTCCCGGCGGCGCATCAGCAGGTTGATGTTGATGCCAAGGCCAACGATCAGGCTAAGGCTGGCGATCAGCGTCCAGATCCACTGGCGTTTGATTTCCTTGGCGAATTCGACCTGAACGCCGTACAAGGCCAGTTGTTCTTCGCTGTGGCGGAAGGCCACCGGCACACGTTTGGCGATTCGATCCGCACCGGGGTGCTGGCGCGCGTCGGTCAGACGGCCCCAAGTGACCTGGCCGGGATAGAAGGTCTTGATTTCGGTCCAGGGCTGGGTCCAGTCGGGCTCGGTGCCCGGCTCGATGCGTTCGGCGACCATCTGTGCGGGCTGCTCCAGCCCCAGCGAGACCGGCAGAGTGACGTAATGCCAGCGCATGGTCGAGGCGTTGCGGAACACCGCAAAAGCCAGATCGTAACTGCCGCCATCGCGGAAAATCTTGTCGTCCAGCGGGTTGCCGGTGTCCATGTCGCGCACCAGCGTCACGTCCCAGAACCCGTTGCGCCAGCGCGCCGCCTTGGGCTGCACGACATCGCCGCGCGAGCCGTTGGTCGGGCGCAGATAGCGGCGCGGAATGGTGTCGCCGTTTTTCCAGGCATAGTTCGGGTCGAAGGGCACGGCGGTTTCAGCACTCAGGTAATAGGTGTCGTTGAACCCGACATCGCCCTTGATCACCGCATCGATTGACAGCGCGGTCTTGCCGGCCACTTCCGGGTTGAACATGTAAAGCGGCTGGCTGGCCGCCTTGTCCCAGTTGGTTGTGTAAGGGCCGGTGCCCGCGTCGCCACCGCGTTCCTCGGCCACAAAGCCATCATCGCCCAGCCCGATCGGGTTCGACCGACTTGACCGCCACTGCCACAAATCGATGAACTGGCCTGCCGCGCGCAGCGTTGCCAGATCGCTTTCCGGCTTGACCGTTTCGAAATCATTGGGGTCGGTGCGCGTGGACGGCAGGTATTTGGTGCGCTCTTCGTCGGTTTCCGGCGTGCCGGTAAAGGTCGTCAGTCCGTCGCCGATGGTGATGTAGCCGCCATAGCGGCCAAACAGCGGCACCGAGCCGTCGTCGATCATCATCGCAACCCGGTCTTCAGTCAGAAATTCCGGATTCGGACCCAATGCCTCGCCGCCGCGTTTTTCCCATTTTCCGTCCTGAAAGACCAGCACGTCATTGAACAGGCTGGGCCGGTCGACCGGCCAGCGGTAGCGGAACCAGATCTTCTCACCGTCATAGGCGGCCTTGACCTGAAGTTCGCTGGTCAGTTCGTCGGGGATGACGATGTTGCGTTCCGGGTCGTCCTTGACGATGCCGGTGCCGTGTGTTGCCCATCCCAGAACCAGCAGGCCGGCGAAGATCGCCACAGAGGCAGCAAGATATGTTGTTCGCTTGGTCATTTCACTTCCATTTTCTCACAGACCGACCAGCCCGTGCCGCGGGGGCTATTGGTGTCGGTATTTGAAGGTTTTCCCGATTGCGCGCCCGGTTTCGGGCAGCGTTGCCTGCACTCTGATTTAGTAAAGATCGCGTTTCTGGAATTCGAAGTAGCCGCCAAAGGTTTGCGCATCGCCTACCTTAAAAGGCTCAATATCCGTTTTCACGCCGCTCAAGTCAAACTTGGCTATTGTGGCGGCAACACGGGCATCGAACAGGGCAATCAGTCCCTGCTGCAGGGCTTGCATCGATCCGAAAGTCTGTGTCAGCGCTCTGATCATCGCTGTTCCTCCTGTAAATCCCAGGCCGAAGCCTCGTATGGTGACAAAGACGCGCGCCAGTCCGGGGGATTACAGATATTTCCGGGCAGATTGAAAAAACCCTTCCGCGCGCAGGGTTTTGACAAAAGTACGTTCGGCGTCTTCGATTGTCAATGAGCATTTAAAACTGAACCGCCCCAAACATGTTTACGCTGGATAAGATAGTTTCAGCGATGTTGTGAAGGGTTGTCCATAGGCCCGCTTCGCGAAGTGGCTCCGACACAGCAGGCGTAGCGGAGCTGTGGTCAAGTGGGGCTTTTGATGTTTGCTGTTTTATGCATTTTCTTGTTACGGCTGTGAGAGAACCGATATGAGTTATTGCCGGTTTCAATGAACGACTTCAAGGTCCTCCATCCGGAAGACGCTCCTTGAACGGGTACTTTACTGCGATGGCGCGTCAGGCTGGGGCATTTTCGCCGGCACAATGGGTTGCCTCGTCCGGATGTTCGCAGCCGGCCGGCGGGCACGAGCAATCCTCAAAGCCATGTTTGCAGCAAAAGCCGCAATGGCCCAGCAGCGCATCGCTGAGTGCCGCGCGGGCGCGGTGCAGACGCACGGCGAGCGTTCCCGGCTTCAGCCCCAGATCTGCGGCGACAGTGGCGCGATCTTCTTCGTCGATGTCGATACGGCGGATCAGTTCGCCGTCTGCAGGGCGCAATTTTGGCACCAGGCCCTGTACGCAGCCGCACATATGGGCCATCGCTTCAGACGTTTCCAGCGATTTCTCTGCCGACTGCATTTCGATCGCAAAGGCGTCGCCCAACCGTTTGCGCCGCCCGGTTTTGCGATAATGATCGTTCAGGGCCGAGCGCAAGACCGAATAGAGCCAGGCATCCATCCGATCCGCTTCGCGCAGCTGCTCCTTGCGGGTCAAAACGCGGATGCAGAATTCCTGCAGCACGTCCTCGGCATCGGCCCGGTTGCCAAGTCGTTTCACAAGGAACCCCAGAAAAGCATCCCGCCCGACAAGCAGCGCATGGTCGATTTGCCGCTCACCCGATGCGGGCCTCATGTCTGACTTTGTTTGTGGCATGGCGGTTTCACCTCCGGTAGCGTTTGTTGATCTGCCATGCCCTGGTGATGGCGAAGCCGCCGCCAACGATGAGAAGGGCGCTGGCGGTAAAGCTGACGGTTTGCGAAAGGCACATGAAACCGGGTCTCCAGCGGAACAACGTTTTCGATATGGCCCGAGTCCATGGGCGTTAAATGATACTACGAAGCGGCTTTTGAATTGTCACGGGATAAATTTTTGGTGCCGCCCGACTGGCATCCGCCGGTCAACCCGCCGGTACCGCGAAGATCAGCACGAAGGCCAGCACGAAGCCAATCCCGATGAAACGAACCCGCTCGCGGTTGTTGCGGCAGACGGAAAAGGCCACGAAGCATTGCATAAGGTAGTAAAAGGCGAAGGCGCGCGAGGCCACCACGATGATCGTGAAGGTCGAACCGGTCCAGGCCAGCGCGATCGCCGCCAGCCCCACCGCCAGATAGCCCCAGCGAGTGGCGACACGGCCATGGCTTGCCTCTTTGAGGTTCGCCGCCGCTGCCAGCGTGTCAGCCACCGCCGCCGAAAACTGTGACAGCCCGGCCGCAACGATCAGCGGCAGCGGCAACAGAACCGACGCCGCCGCGGCCAACCTAATCAGGCTGTTGTCGCCGTATTCGCCGTTCAGCACCGTCACCAGCGGCTGGGCCAGCGCGACAAAGACCACATAGACCGTCAGCGAAAAATACTGCGACCAGCGTGCGGCGCGAATGCGCGTGGCGGCATCGAAATGCTCGCCCAGATAGCGCGTCGTTTCAAACCCCTGCACGATGATCAGCGTGCCGGCGACGATGGTGGCGATCTCCCAGATGCTGCGCGCAGGCATGGCAGGCAGCGCCACGGCGCCTGACCGCAGGATTAGCCCGCCGTCATAGATTGCGAAACCCAGCAACAGCGCCGCGAGGATGACGATGGTAAGGTAAAGCGCCCAGCGTTCCAGCTTTTCCAGCGGGTCGAGCCCGCCCGCAAGACCGATCAGGGTGATGGCCGCGATGATGATGCTGGTCATCAGGCTTTTGTTGAAGGCGGTGTCCAGGCCCAGACCGCCCAGAACGAAAGACGATAGGATATGCACATAAAGGCAGATCGACACCACGTAGGCCGCCACCAGCGCGAAATCCGACACGCGCTCGGCCAGCACGGTCAGACGGTTGCTCTTTGCGGCCAGCACCGGCTCGGCGCACAGGATGTTGTGGCGCACAATTGCGCCGACCTGATGGGCCACGAGCGCGACAACGACAATCGCGATAATCGCGTAGGGGCCGACGGCGCTGGCCAAGACCGGCACCACCACCAGAAATCCGCTGCCAAAGATCGAGGCCAGCGGCGTGCTCATCGCCGGAACGATCCGGCGCAGGCGGCCTTCGCTTTGTCGGCTAGTGCTTTTCATCTTGTCCACTGTCCGTCATCAAATATAATGGGTCTCGGAACGGTTTGAGCCAAGAGAAAGTTTTGCTCATCAGCTTTGATATATTAGACGGCATTCTTGCGGTGTTGCAAGCGCCTTGTTTCGATGGTTTTCTGTTTGATCCCTTCTCTTTTCAAGAAAATGGTTTGCCCACGCCCGAAGTAAACATCTGCGGGTGTGAGGTTATTGATGTCTGACGTCAGCGCTTATGAGACAAATTGGCGTCAGATACATCTGATCTGATGGGCAGAACTGTCCCGAACCTGCCACACATAGCGCGCGGAAAATTCCTGTTCCAGCAGGGCAGCCCCGGGCATTTCGCCAGCTATTATGTTATCCCCAATTACCCAAGTAGTTCCGATAATTTCTGCTTTAACACTAAATTATGCTATAAGAATCAATGTGTTGAGGCATAAATGGAGTGGTGGCAATGGCACACCCAGAGGGTGAAACAAAACAAGGCGAACTCAGGGTCGATTTTGACCGTCGCGTGAAGCTTGAATTCCATGGTTCCAAGATCACCTATGACGCCGGGTTGCTCGCTTATCGGGAACTTGACGATGCCCTTGGCCTGACTGAAGTTGCCGGGAATATTTTCCAAGACAGCCGTACCGACAAGAACGGATGGCACGGCATGACGGGGCAGTTTCGTCAGTCGGTGTTTGAACGCCTTGGTGGGTACGGGAGAAGTTGATCAAGATCGGAGCCAAGGTCGTCAGACATGGCCGTTATGTTACGTTCCGTCAAAATTTAACCTGCCATTTGGAGCAACTACTATGAAACATACCGCAACAGGAATTTCTCTGAGAGCGACTTCATTTCTGCGGGCCACGGTGTTGGCCAGTGCCCTCACTGTGGGCCTGGGTATGCAGGCAACTTTCAGTGAGCCACTGATCTATGTGCCAATGGGCGATGAAGGTAAAATCCTTGTGGTCGATGCGGCAACCGACAAGATTGTTAATACTATTGGTGGGGTTCCGGCCATCCACGGTTTGGCCAAAACACCTGATGGCCGGTTTCTGGTCGCTGGCAGTTTGGATGCGCGCGAACCGGGTAGCAAGGCACCTGAGAAACCCGCAAAAATGAGTGCAAAAGATCACGCCGCGCATCATCCCGGAATGGCGATGAAGGGTAAAGCCAAACCTGGTATGGCGATGAAAGACAAAGCTAAACCTGGTATGACGATGAAGGGTAAATCCAAGCCCCACATGGCTATGCAGGGAAAGAACTCAAGCAAGGTTATCAGCACAGTTACGGTTATACAGGTCAAAGACAATTCGATTGTTCGCCGAATTGATGTGCCCGGTGCGGTTCATCATGTGGCGATAAGCCCGGATGGAAAATTCGCCGTGGTAAGTAATCCGAGTGAGGGCACGATTAGCGCCATCGATCTTGGCACCTATGAAATCGCCGCCACAGTTGCCACCGGAGCGCTTCCCAACTTCGTCGTCTTCAGCCCAACCACCGGTCGCGCATATGTTTCCAATGGCGGTGACAACACCATCAGTGAAGTTGACCCGGCAACCTGGAAAGTCGCCCGCAAGTTCAAAACAGGTGAAGGCCCCGGACATCTGGCCATGGCAAAAGATGGTCAGAAAATTTACGCCGCCAACGACAGTGATGGCACTGTGTCTGAAATCAATATCAAAGACGGTGTTGGCGCACGCACTTTCAAGATCGGCGATTTGTTGCACGGTATAGATATTTCCAATGATGCCAATACGCTTTTTGTCAGCGCATTGGAGCGGAATAAACTGGTTGCTGTTGATCTGAAAACGGGACAAAAGCGTAATGTCGGCATTCCGGCACCTTATCACCTCGCCGCTGTGGGCGGCACCGATAAGCTCTATGTATCGAGCGCTGACAAGCCGGAAATTCAGGTAATTGATCAGACCAGCCTTGCGGTGCTTGGCACGATTTCAATTGGCGGCAAAGGCCACCAGATGGCCCTGTCGCCGGGGTCATGAAGGCAGCATTTACGGAAAAATACTCAAATAGCAGTGTGTCGGATTTAATATGAACCTGTAGTCTATAATTTGACTATATTATGCTATGATTCGTCATGATAAATTTTCGCTCCTATGACCGTTCGCAACGGTTGCTATTGCCACTTGATCTTAATGAATGGGTGGCTGATGATGGTCTGGCTCATTTTATTATTGAGGCTGTTGAGCGTGCGAATATGCACGCTTTTCATGTCAGCGGAACCGGCTCTGGCAAAGCCCAGTAGCCAAGGCAACAATAGCCGTGACGAACCAGATCTTCAATTTCATCGAATTACTCTCCTTACGGTGGCCAATGGACCTCTCTGACCGACCGACGCGTCAAATTTGTGCCACGAATATATCTATGATGCGCCGCACAATCAATATAGACTACATGCAAAAATTACAGGAAAAATATGACCTAAATCAATGTTGCAATGCACAATATAACTATATATATTAAACTAAACCGAAAGAGAGAGGCCTACAATGGAATCGCAAGCCTCACCGCATAAGGCCAAAATTTGCACTGGCGTGAACAGCGCAAATGGATCACGGAAATTGTCCATGCAAGAATCCAGCGCACACGCGACAGCAACCAAAACGACCCGGCGCCGGGATCACACAGCTAAGGCGCGAGCGGACGTCAGACCGCATCTGTCGGAACGGGATGTTGAAACCGTGATCAAAGGCGAAGCCGACGTCATTGCACCGAGTGAAAAAGTACGCCGGCCTCGCGTTATGCTGCCGGAAGTTCACCTGCATGAGCGCGGCGCCCGGTATAACGAGTTGATCGCCGCCACACATGACCTCAATCCAATCAGAACAGCGGTCGTTCACCCATGTGATGCACTCTCCCTCACTGGTGCCCTGGAGGCCGCAAGCCAGGGATTGATCGAGCCGGTTCTCATCGGCTCAAAGACCAAAATCTCTGCAGCCGCGGATGAAGCTGAACGAAGTCTGGATGGCATTGAACTCGTCGACGTTCCGCACAGTCATGCGGCGGCTGAAAATGCAGTTGCATTGGTTCGCAAAGGTGCCGCAGACGCGATCATGAAGGGTAAACTTCATACCGATGAGTTGATGGATGCAGTCTTGGACCGGGAGCGGGGTTTGAGGACCGAGCGGCGCATGAGCCACATATTTGCGTTTGATGTCCCGCACTATCCCAAGCCGCTGTTCATCACCGATGCGGCGATCAACATCTACCCCGATCTCAATGACAAGCGCGATATCATCCAGAACGCTATCGATCTGGCGCAGGCGCTCGGCATTGCCGAGCCGAAAGTTGCAATCCTTTCCGCCGTGGAAACCGTCACTCCCAAGATTGCCTCAACTGTGGACGCCGCAGCGCTTTGCAAGATGGCGGATCGCGGGCAGATAACCGGCGGCATTCTCGATGGCCCGCTGGCTTTCGATAATGCGATCTCGAAATCGGCCGCTACGACCAAGGGTATTGTCTCCGACGTTGCTGGCGATGCGGACATTCTGGTTGCGCCTGATCTTGAAGCGGGAAACATGCTTGCCAAGCAACTAATCTATCTGGCCGGCGCTGAGTCCGCCGGGATCGTGCTGGGCGCTCGCGTTCCCATCATTCTGACCAGCCGGGCAGATGGGGCACAATCACGGCTGGCTTCGTGTGCGTTGGCACAACTGTACATTCATCATGACAGAAAGAGCAGCCAATGACGGATGTCATACTTGTAGTGAATTCCGGCTCATCGAGCCTCAAGTTCGCGCTTTTTCCTGTGGAAACGGAAGCCAGCGATCCGCTGGTCAAGGGAAAGGTAACCGGCATCGGCCGCCAGCCGGTTCTAACAGTCAGTATCAATGATGAAGCAATTTCTGTTACCGAACCTTTGAACAATATACCGGCTGACGCCACCCATGAGTGGCTCATCACGCAGCTTCTTGAACGACTGGCGAGCCGTTATGTGACATATAACCCGGTGGCCGCCGGACATCGCATCGTTCATGGCGGGCGGGAGTACACTGGACCAACGATAGTCAATGAGGCCGTTCGCCAGGAACTCGAACGTCTGGTGCCCCTTGCGCCGCTGCATCAGCCACATAATCTTGCGGCAATTGATGCCATTGCCAAAGTTGCTCCTGACTTGCTACAAATCGCCTGTTTCGACACCAGTTTTCACCGCACCCAGCCAAGGCTTGCCCAGCTCTTTGCACTGCCGCGTGAGTTGAGCGAAGAAGGTGTGATCCGCTACGGCTTTCATGGCCTGTCCTACGAGTATATCGCCAACGTCCTGCCGGATCATTTGGGCAAGCGGGCTGACGGGCGTGTGGTTGTGGCTCATCTCGGTAACGGTGCAAGCATGTGCGCCATGAAAGAGCGGCGGAGCATCGCCACCAGCACGGGTTTTACTGCGCTTCATGGTCTTATGATGGGGCGACGATGTGGTTCTCTGGATGCCGGCGTCGTTCTGCACTTGATGGAAAACCGGGGAATGAGCATCACGCAAGTCAAGAATATGCTTTATCGCGAATCCGGTCTGCTTGGTGTGTCCGGCATCAGCAACAATATGCAAGTGTTGCAGGAAAGTGCTGATCCCAGAGCTCAAGAGGCGATCAACTTGTACTGCTATCGAGCTGCCTGTGAACTTGGTTCGCTTGTAACCTCAGTGGAAGGTCTTGATGCCATCGTGTTCACAGCAGGTATCGGCGAGAACTCCGCCGAGGTCCGCAGACGCATCTGTGAACGTCTGGCCTGGCTTGGGGTCGAGCTGGACCAAACCGCCAACGATGCAGATGAAAAGGTCATAAGTGCCGTAAATTCGAAGGTTGATGTACTTGTGGTGCCAACAAATGAGGAAGCCGTCATTGCAGCAGCCACGCGTGCGCTGATTGCGCGGCCTCCCGTCGAGAAGAGGGCATCATGATGGCTGGCCAGGGTTCCAAAACCGCTGCCGCGCCATTTCCGATCGAGACCGTTGATATGAGCGGAACCACCTCCATCCCAGTTGGCGTGGCACGTTATATCCGGATGCCAGAGAATGAAGCATCAGCTGAAGTCGCAGTAACTGTTGTCGACAGTCACCAGGGAAAAGGTCTTGGCACCTTACTGCTTGCAGCCCTTGCACAAAGGGCAACTGAAAACGGCGTCAGAGAGTTTGTCGCATTTGTGTTGAGTGACAACCACCGCATGCTTAAAGTGTTTAAGGAGCTCGGTGCGTCAACGAAATTCGCAGCAGTGGGAGAAGTGGGCATTCGCATCCCACTCTTTGCAGACGCCACTCTTTACCCGCGGTCGCCCGCCGGTGATGTATTCCGACAGGTATCGGCAATGCTGGTAACTAACCGCTGAAGTTGGGAAATGGCGATGCTGAAGAATTTGGAAAGAAAACCCGCTATGAGTGATCCAACCCATCTGAAGACTGAAACTGAATTCGCTGGCCGGCATTGATAGCTTCCTGACCGCAATACCAGATGGCTGCTTTGCCACCAGTTGCCAGTAGCCTGCTATCCGATACCTGCGACCAGTGCCTGATGGTCGAAGCATCGCTTTCAGTATGATATTATTGTGAAATGAACAATCCTTTTCATCCGTCACGACATGACGCGACAATCCCCGACAAACATGCTGATGAGGCTGGTGTTGACCGGTTTACCTATTCAGTCGCAGATTCGGTCCTTGCCTTTCGTGAAGCATCTATGTCAATTACCGAACGTACCGTGCAGCGCTATTGCCAGTCCGGCAAGTTACGCGCAATGCGGGTTGATCCAGATACTCGGGAGCTGACCGACAAGGACAATTATTTGTTTCTTATTGATCCGGCATCAATTCCCGAACGCGTCGCCCAGCTTCGCGAAAAGCAAGAATTTATTAAGCCGACAGTTGTCGCGGCAAGTCATGACATGTCACGACAAGACGCGGCACGACGCGACGAGTCGCAAACTGTCGCATCTAATAACAAAGATGACGAAAGTGAAGTAAAGACCGCTGAGACAGATGCTGAACATGAAACCTTGCGTCAAAAAGCAATGTCACTTGAGATCGACAAGCGGGTGCGTGACGGTCTGATCGATCAATTAAAGAATGATCGCGGGGAATTACTATCACAACTTCAGCACCATGTTGAGACAATCACGACACAAAGCAGAATGATTGGCCAGTTAGAAACCCGGCTTGAACTCTCTGCTCCTGAGCCAATACGCAAACTGCAAGTAACTGAGATTGCAGATCAAGATGCTATGCCAAGGAAAGGGGATAACCACTCAGAGCAGCTTCGTCCCGATGATGTATAATGAGATTATATGAGCAACTTCAAATCGGTTAACGACCTGCATGAACCTGCATGAACCCGCATGCAGATGCATGCTGTTCCAGACGAGATGACAGAATTTTTCAAAGAACAAATCAGGGTCAAAGACGAGCAGTTAAAAGTTAAGGACGAACAGATTTCGGCGATGCTGGAGCGCGACAGAGAGACAAATGTTTGATTAGAAATCTTCAACAAATGTTGTTGCCGTCGTCAACGAAAGAGGAACCAAAAAATGTAAGGAATGGGGATATCCACACAAACTAGAATTCGCAAAGTGCGGTATAATTTTTGCAATGAAACAACTAGGGGAACTTCTCGAAAGGAACATCAAATTAATTGGCGCAGACGGTCTTTCTCAGCATGGATTTACTCAAGTACCCAATGCAATTTTGAGAACTTCTAACTTATCACCCGGAGCAAAACTTGCTTACATCATGTTGTTGTCATACGCATGGAATAATGACTTCTGTTTCCCCGGACAAGAAACACTCGCAAAAGATATTGGAGTAGGGCGAACCAGTACCCACCATTACATTAAAGAACTCAGTTCGAAGGGGTACATAAAGGTGAAAAGACAGGGGATGAATAAGCCAAATTTGTACGAGGTAAACCTGAAAGCAAAAGTGTTGGTAAGTGCAAAGTGATGATAATCCGGTTGTTCAAAATCTGAACATCCGGATGTTCAGAATATGTACTTCTCGATGTTCAAAATCTGAACACTAATAATACTCAAAGAAGAATATTCATTTAATAATAAAAGCCTTCTAAAAAGAAAAAGGTGGGGACAACAAATCAAACGGGCAGAGAGATTTGAACCGACACAACTTCTTCAACCTTGTCAGCAATACGCGCCTTACGACCGACTTTAGGGCGTCGAACTTCAGCATATGCACTTTTCAAATCATCAATATCTTTTTGCCACCATCCAACCGTCACACTGATAACCCAGCGACATTGCTTGTTTGGCATAATTTTGACCCCGAAATTAGCCATTGCATTGATTTCCGTGACAGCGGGCTTGATAGCGTACTGGTTAAGGTTCCCAAAGGTCTTTAATTTGCCCTCAGGCACGCCTAGGAGTTCGCGAAAGGCGTCAAGGGGAATTCTTCCATAAAATATATGTTGAAGCCTCACACGGCGTGCTACGGCCTCGTAGAGGGCGAGGGCATATTTCGTTGAGAATGCCCGCATTACTGCCAATTCCAATTTGCCGAATACGCTGCTTTCCTGCTGAAATGGCACGAGATGCTTATCAAACGAGTAGGTGAGACGAAGGCATCCAAAAGGTGGTTTAAAGCTGCCGTCTTTTTTCAGATTCTTGCGGTCAGCACTGCCGTGGCGTCACTCTATCTTTTCGTCTATGGCATGCTGGAAATTAGTGATGTCATCACGCATCTCAACAACCCCACTACGAGTAGATAGTCACCCTACCCAGTTGCCAGAGCACCAATGAGAATATCAAGCGGAGCCAGAACTCATCGCATCCAGGTAGCTAAAATCTGCAATCCAAATCCGCTAACCAGACAGACCAGTCCGAATACTGACAAGACTTTATACCATCCCCGTTTTTTTGCGGTTGGTTCATCATGTCCAGCATCACCCGACAGAGATACTGTCACCGAGAGCGTACTTTTTCGAGAATATGTGACCCAAAAGTGACCCAGTAACTTAAACGCAAGCAATTTCAATTACTTGATAGGCAGTGCTTTCTGAGTCAGAGTCCGGCGTCCTACCATTAGACAAGTCCCCAATTGGATATGCTGAAAAAGCTTTACGGTTCATACTCTTAGGGTTTTTCCATGTCAATAAAAAACAATGGACACCGTCAGACTAAATTGAAGTCCTGAAGCCCGGACCACACCAGGTCTCCGGCAACCATCACGATGATGGCCAGCCCGATGTAGCCCAGCCAGTAAAAGCGATCGAGAAGCTTGGCTATCCAAGTGGCGCCTACTGCCATGATTGCAACCGACAGGATTAACCCAAAAATCAGAACTTCGAGGTTCCCGCGTGAGATGCCTGCAACCGCTATAACGTTGTCCAGCGACATGGAAACATCCGCTACAATGATGTTAAACATGGCCTTGCGCATGGTCATCGTACCAACCAGTTCTTCAACTCCGGGGTCAGCACAATCGTCAACGATGGCTCCGGTTTGCGGTTGATTTTCACGTAAATCCCCCCACAACCGCCAACACACCCAGAACAGCAAAAGGCCGCCAAATAACTCCAGGCCTTTGATTTGCAGCAGGTAGAAGGCAAACATGGAAAACAGGATACGGAAGACAACGGCCGCACCAATGCCATAAAGAATTGCACGCTTGCGGAATTTCAGAGGAACAGCACAGGCCGCCATGCCGATAATTATGGCATTATCGCCCGAGAGGATAATGTCGATCATAATGACCATCGACACTTTTCCTGGCTCAAAATTGGCCAATAACATCCAGTCCGACATACAAGTCCTGCAACAGTAAATTGGCTGCCAGACAATATGCAGCCCCCAAAACCCATCAAATTTAAATAAGGCGTCGGCTAATCACAATGTCATTATTGTGGCGTAAAAATTCAAGATACAAAATATGATTTAATGAAAAATTATTTGAGGTAAAAACTTATCCGAACGCTATTACATGAAGGCGTTTGCTTTTGTTCGGATCTTATCGGGCAAGCTGGCCGGGCGGCGCCTGTCTAGGTCAAGATGAACACCGGCTTGCGTCAATGTAGCGAGCAATCGACCGGTGCCAATATTCCACAGACCGTGGGCAAAGCCGAGTGATGTACCCCCAACTTTGGTAATTTGACTTCTGATTTCCACCATATCTCCGGGGCGCGGGGCGCGCTCATGGAAGATGAAACGAAACTCCATGGTGGAAAAGCCGATACGGTTTTTGCGCATGTAATCGGGCGTCATGCCAATCAACATTTGAGACTGAACGCTGGCGTCCGAAAACAGATGCACAATGCCCTCGACACTCAATTTTCCCTGAAGATCAAGCGGTGTTGTCGACACCACATCAGCCGCCGTCATAGGCCAGTTTGTTGATGGCACTGGTGTTTCCTGCTCACGTTTGTCGGGCGCCTGCCAATTTACTTTTGACACTTCTTTTTTTGCGCCGCAATCCAGGGTCATTTCAATCAGGGTACATTCATCACCGCTGTCAGCATTGATGATACGGTGACCGAGAACGAGACTGTCTGGTTTTGCCTCGATCACTCCGCTTTTGATGAAATAGGTATCCCCTTTACGAAGCTCCTTTAAAAAGCGGGTGTAAATATGTGTGACCACGGGAAAATCATGGTCAAATGGATGAATGCCCAACTCATGCAAGAGGCGCAACTGGGCCGCTGCCGCACTTTTAAAATAATAAGCTACGGTAAAATGTTCGACGTGATCACATTCCCACGCCTTTACCGTTCCACGGTAACTCTCCAGATAATCGGTCATTAATTCTCGCAGTAAGTTTCAGTTAAAAGTCCGCTGATGGCAAATCAAGGCTGTTTTCGCGCGCGCATTCCCGGGCCACCTCATAGCCCGCATCCACATGGCGCATGACGCCGCTTGCCGGGTCATTCCACAAAACGCGGGCCAAACGCTCGTCAGCCTCATGTGTGCCATCGGCGACAATCACCATGCCGGAATGTTGTGAATAGCCCATGCCGACGCCACCGCCATGATGCAGGGATACCCAGGTGGCTCCGCTGGCGCAATTGAGCAGAGCATTGAGAAGGGGCCAGTCAGACACGGTATCCGAGCCATCTTTCATCGCCTCGGTTTCGCGGTTGGGACTGGCAACCGAGCCTGAATCAAGATGATCACGGCCAATAACGATGGGGGCGTCGAGTTCGCCATCACGAACCATCTGGTTAAACGCCAGACCAAGCTTGTCGCGAAGCCCCAGACCAACCCAGCAGATACGGGCCGGCAAGCCCTGAAACTGGATGCGTTCACGCGCCATATCGAGCCAGTTGTGCAAGTGCTTGTCATCAGGAATGAGTTCTTTGACCCGTTGGTCGGTTTTATAAATATCTTCCGGGTCACCGCTCAAAGCTGCCCAGCGAAAAGGTCCGATACCGCGACAAAACAACGGCCTGATGTATTCGGGAACAAAACCGGGAAAATCAAAGGCATTGTCCACGCCTTCGTCTTTTGCCACCTGGCGGATATTATTACCGTAATCAACAACCACACTGCCCGCAGCTTGAAATGCAAGCATGGCTTTGACATGGATTGCCATCGATTTTTTGGCCTCCAGGGCGACACCGTCAGGATCATTCGCGCGCCTGTCCTCCCATTCGTTAATACTCCACCCGACCGGCAAATATCCGTTGGCTGGATCGTGCGCCGAGGTCTGATCGGTTACCACATCAGGTTTGATGCCTAACGCCACCATTTCAGGCAGGATTTCAGCCGCATTGCCACACAGACCGATGGAGATGGCGTTACCCTTCAAGTGCGCTTCTTCTATCATCCGCAAAGCTTCGTCTAAATTCGTAGCTTCGACATCCAGATATCCGGTTTTAAGACGCATTTCGATGCGGCTGGGCTGACACTCTATGGCCAGCATTGAGGCACCGGCCATGGTCGCTGCCAGCGGCTGGGCGCCGCCCATACCCCCCAGTCCGGCGGTGAGTATCCAGCGGCCTTTCATGGAACCGGCAAAATGGCGGCGGCCTATTTCGACAAATGTTTCGTAAGTACCCTGCACTATTCCCTGAGAGCCGATATAGATCCATGAACCCGCCGTCATCTGGCCGTACATCATCAGGCCTTTGCGATCGAGTTCATTGAAATGCTCCCAGGTCGCCCATTTGGGTACGATATTGGAATTGGCAATGAGCACACGCGGGGCATTTTCATGGGTCTCAAATATGCCCACCGGTTTGCCGGATTGCACCAGCAGCGTCTGGTTGTTCTCAAGATTGATCAAGGCTTGCTGAATACGTTCAAAACTTGGCCAGTCGCGTGCAGCACGGCCAATGCCACCGTAGACCACGAGTTCTTCGGGGCGTTCTGCCACTTCGGGATCCAGGTTATTCATCAACATGCGCAAAGGCGCTTCGGTAAGCCAGCTTTTGGCTCTTAATTTTGTCCCCCGGGGACTGCGAATAACCCGCGTATTGTCCAATCTTGATGGCATATCAATTTTCACCTTTCGTCAAAACAATCTGACCGTTTTTGAACACTGTATGGCAGGGATTTTTGCCCAAAGAATAAACTAGATCAACCTCAGCTTCTGCCTGCCAGATAACCAGATCGGCTTTGTTGCCAACCGCTATGACACCGCGATCTTCCAGCCTGAGAGCCTTTGCCGCATTGACTGTTACGCTCAACAAAGCCTCTTGTGGCGTCAACCCAAATAATACGCAAACCATGTTCATGGTGGCCAGCAGGGACAAAAGCGGAGAGCTGCCGGGATTGTGGTCCGTGGCAACGGCAATGGGGACGCCGGCATCGCGCAAAGCCTGGATCGGCGGCTTTTGGCTTTCATTGAGATAATAAAAAGCCCCCGGCAACACTGTCGCTACGGTGCCTGAGGCAGCTATGGCATCAACGCCTTCTTGGTCGAGATATTCAATATGATCAACTGACATGGCACCGTAGCGCGCTGCCAGTGCAGCACCACCGAGATTAGACAATTGCTCCGCGTGCAATTTAACCGGAAGACCGTGTAAGACTGCTGCCTTGAAAACACGTTCTATCTGGTCGCACGAAAAAGCGATACCTTCGCAAAATCCGTCGACTGCATCCGCCAGTCCTTGTGCGGCCACCGCAGGCAGCATATCGTTACACACATGATCAATATACTCATCGCTGCGACCGGCATATTCATCCGGCAGGGCATGGGCGCCGAGAAAACTGGTCTTGACATCAATAGCTCGCATTTTTTCTATTTTTCGCGCAGCACTGAGCATTTTGAGTTCAGTTTCTGTATCCAGACCATAACCAGATTTGATTTCAACGGTGGTCACGCCCTCCGCCAACAGACAATCCAGCCGTTCGGCAGCCCTTTGGGCAAGGACGTCAACAGAAGTTTTTCGGGTGGCGGCAACAGTAGATTTGATACCACCGCCGCTGCGCGCTATTGCTTCATAAGACAGACCGGTCAAACGCTGCTCGAATTCATTTTGACGTGCACCGCCATATACCAGATGAGTATGACAATCGATCAGGCCTGGCGTCATCAACCGCCCTTTGCAGTCAATTGTCTGGCATGAGATTTCATCGTTGTATTGCGACAGGGTCGACATCTCACCAACCCCTGAAATAACACCGTTTGCTATATCCACGAACCCGTTTGCAATACTCCGGTGTTCAGTTTCACTGGATACGACAACGGCCAATCGGGCATTTATCAGGCGGTAATTGTTCGGCGAAGTTGATTTGGACATTTGTTATCTTGCTGTTTGAAGGCACATAGATATATATACCAATAACAATGGCGTCGGCTACAAGTCTTGAATTATCCGGGTCTGTAGTGTTTGATTTTGCAAAACGGCAAGGTCGGACGACATTTTGTGTCACCGGTGTCTTAATCGGTTGGCGAAAGTGTAAGGCTTGGGCTAATATGATAAATTTGAATAACCGGTATGGTCTTAAGACTGATCGATAATAGTTAAGTGTTAGCAAGAGTTAAGGAACAGGTAAAATGACAGACAGACTTTTAAAATTTTTCCGCCCCGTTAGCCTGACGGCAATTTTATTTGCAGCAAGCTTGTCAACAGCTCAAGCTTTCGTCGTTACCCCGGAGTTGAACACTTCCCCAATTCAAAGCCCTATCATACTGTTACCGATCACACATGATGAAGTACCAGGAACAAGCCCCAAGAAAATCAAAAAAGATGTCAATGCCAAGAAAAAGAACCCGTGGGCAGTACAATGCGGGGAAGACCCGAAAACCAAGAGAAAATTTTGCCGCATGCAACAAAGCCTGAGGTTTAAAAAGACCGGTCAGCGTTTGCTTGCCGTGGTCATTCAACCTCAGATTATTGAGCCAAAAATTGCCATCCTGCTTTCTCTTCCCCACGGGTTATATTTACCCGCCGGTGCCGCTTTTAAAATCGATGATGGCAAAGAAACCCGGATGATCATTGAAACCTGTGATGTGGAAGGGTGTTATGCTTCGGGTGGTCTTTCTGACAAACAGGTGGCGGCGATGAAAAAAGGCAATAAACTACGGGTTGCCTTCATGGCCAACAACAAAAAACCAATAAATATTCCCGTTGACCTTTCCGGTTTTACCGCAGCTTACAAAAAGATCACAAAAAGCAAATAATCTGCCTCAAGCGGAGGTGCGCATAAGCAGATGTTGCCAACTGTTCAGGGAGATAAGGTGGCTGTAAATGGCACCTAGGGCTCCGGTTTTTCTCAAGCTGATAAAATCCGCTTCGCCAAGTTCATTCAGACGACTTTCATCGACGACCTTGAAATCTTTTAAGGTCAGGGTAGAGCCATTGGCGAGGCTGAACTGAACCTGGTGGGTGACCAGCAGATCAAACTCGATTAATTGTTTCACAACGACTTCTGTTGCGAGGAAATGACGTTGAAAAAGAGTACAGAACTCCATCGCCTTTTCGCTTAACTCGGTCATTTTGCTGTCATCAAAAAACATTCTGTCGGCATCGCTGCCAATCCGGTTTGATGCCCGATCAATACACAATGCATACTGCGTTCCGCCATCCTGGCGCACAAAAATAAACGGATAACGGCGAACGTAGGCGGGGATATAGGTGCCTTGAGCCCATTTTTCCTCTGCGTCCACCATTAGGTTTTCGCCTTTTCGGAGGCCAACGATGGCGACAGAATTCACTTCTTCTTCGCCAATGAAAACAACAGGATAATCACGTGCTGCCGCTGGAAATTCACTGGCGTTTATTGGAATGGCGTTGCTGGTAGAGGCAAACGAAAATGACGCAGATTCAATCAATCCCAAATCCTTGTGGCGCTCTGAATCCAGGATTTCCGGCTTTTCATAAAAGATAGGCATGCCCGACATTTCGGATTTATCTTCCGGTGAGCCTTGCCCACTGTCCTCCTGGGTTGGGTTTTCGTCTGCCCCGTTTCCCGCATCATTTTCAGCCATCTTTGTCCCTTACACTTTGATTACACGGTAGTAGATACCATTAGACAACTCTATTTTTCAACGGTCATTGTAATCTCATAAATCTATGCATAGTGTTACCAGTGCTTATTAAGGGTAAAAATTGCAATGAAAATCATCCAGATAACCGACAATCATCTTGTAGCCCCCGGTGATCTGCTCGACGGATTGAACCCGATTGAAAGTCTTGATGCCTGTATCGAAGCTGTTAATTCACACCAGAGTGATGCCGCTTTTTGTGTGTTTTCAGGCGACATTTCAAACAACGGCGCTGCCGACACCTATCGCGCCTTTAGGCAATCGGCGGATAAGCTTAATCTTAAATATTACGTCATGATGGGAAACCATGATGACCGCGATGTTTTTTGCGAAAACCTTCCCCAGGCGCAACGTGATTCATACGGTTTCATTCAGCAGGTAATCAAAACCGATCTCGGCCATTTTTTACTGCTCGACACCATTGCTGTGGGCCAAAGCTGGGGAGAATATTGTGAAATGCGCGGGCAATGGCTTAAGGAGCAATTGCACGATGCCGACGGCCAACCCGTCTATATTTTTATGCACCACCCGCCTTTTGATATCGGCATGGCGTCAATGGACCGGCTTAAGGTTGTGGATACGACACATTTTGAAGCGGCAATTGCGGGCTTTACCAACATTCGTCACATTTTTCTGGGCCACGTGCACCGCACGATCAGCGGCAACTGGCGCAACATTTCTTATTCAGTTCTGCCCGGCACCAACCATCAGATTGCCTTCAATCTGGATGTGTTCTCGCCGGTGCCGCATGCGCTTGATCCACCGGCCTACGGCATGATCCTGATTGAAAAGGATCAACTTACAGTTCACCCGCATTTTTATTCATTGAACAATGATCTACCCATCCCTGACAACGCGGTTTGGGTTGATAAAACAAAAACAACATAAGGGAAAATCATGAGCGCTTTTATTATTGCCGACACAAAAATTGAAAACGCCGAGGAATATGAAACCTACAAGGCGCTGGCCAAACCTATCGCCGAAAAATTCGGCGGGGTCTATCGTGCGCGCGGTGGAGAGATGGAGATGATGGAGGATGATTTGTGGCAGCCAACCCGTTTTGTCATTATTGAATTCCCTGACATGGAAAAAGCCCGCGCTTTCGCCAATTCAGAAGAATACAAACCCGTTGCCAAAATTCGCCAGGCCAATGCCAAATGCACATTGTTTATTGTCGACGGCGCTTAAGTTTTTTCACTAACGCCTGCCTGGGCAAAGGTTGCCATACCGTTGTGCACACCAACAGCCGCCTTGAGGATCAGGGCTGCAACCGCAGCACCACTGCCCTCGCCCAGACGCATATTCAAATCCAGCAAAGGTTGTTTGTTAAGGCGCTCTAAAAGTCCGTGGTGACCGGTTTCAGATGAGCAGTGCCCCACAACACAATGATCCAGAGCACCAGGCACCATGACTTCAAGCGGGGCGGCGGCGGCTGTGGAGATATAACCATCCAAGATCACCGGGATGCGGGCTTGGCGTGCCGCCAGTACGGCTCCGGCAATGGCCACCAGTTCGCGCCCGCCGAGACAGCGCAATACCTCAAGGGGATCATCGAGCACAGCGTTGTGGCGGTCATAACCTTGTTGCAAAACATCGGTTTTCAATTTGAGACCGGCATCATCAACACCTGTCCCGCGCCCGACCCAATCGGCAGGTCCGCCGCCAAAAAGTCCGAAACATACAGCGGCGGCAACCGTGGTATTGCCGATGCCCATTTCACCGAGAATCAGGCAATCGGAGTTACTGTCAACAGCGCTCAATCCGGCGTTAAAACACTTTAAAAAGGCGCTTTTTTCCAGAGCGGGAGCAAGAGTAAAATCTTGGGTGGGAGTGTCCAGCTCAAGTGCGATAACTTCAAGTTTGGCATCTGCCACCTTGCACAGCTGATTAATTGCAGCGCCACCGGTTTTGAAATTTTCGACCATCTGGCCGGTGACTTCAGCTGGATAGGCAGAAACACCTTGTGCTGTCACGCCGTGATTACCGGCAAATACAAGGGCTTGTATCTTTTTCAGTTGCGGGCGTTCGCGGCTTTGCCAGGCGCACAGCCATATGGCCAGTTCTTCCAGCCTGCCCAGAGAACCCGGCGGTTTGGTCAAATCACCCTGACGCATCCGTGCCAGGACTTCGGTTTCCTCGTCTGGTTCAGGCAAAAATTGAATCAGATCTTTGAGTTGGCCAAGGTTTGCAATCTGGTACATGAGGTTTTTTTCCGATTTCCAATTTTCAATCGCAGTCTATACGACATTGTCTAACCTCTACCAATTACCTTGTTGATTTACATCAGGAAAAAAAGGCACACTCAATAAAATAAATTACCACAGTTTGACGAAGGAGCGCTCCCATGGGGTACACGCCAGCAGAAAAAGAAATCTATGACCTTGGTGACAGACCTGAACCAGGCACGGTACCGCAAAAGATGCACGCCTTTGTGGTGCGACAGGACCGCTTTGGCGAACCGGAAAAAGCCTGGCAACGTGAGATCATTGATGTGCCGCAACTAGGACCGAAAGATGTGCTGGTCTATGTGATGGCCACCGGCATCAACTACAATAATGTGTGGGCAGCTTTGGGCTATCCGGTCGATGTGATTGCCGATCGTCAGAAAAAAGGTGAGCCGGAAGATTTTCATGCTGGCGGTTCTGACTGTTCCGGCATTGTCTGGGCTGTTGGCGATGAGGTTGATGATGTAAAGGTGGGCGAAGAAGTTGTGGTTCACTCGGGCTGGTGGGAACCTGAAGATCCGTGGGTATTATCCGGCAAGGACCCGATGTTGGCGTCTTCCGTGCGCATCTGGGGCTATCAGACCAACTATGGTTCTTATTGCCAGTTTGCCCGGGCGCAATCGCATCAGATACAAAAGCGCCCGCAACATCTAACCTGGGAGCAATCCGCATGCTATCTCTTATGTGCGTCTACCGCCTATCGCATGTTGATGGGCTGGGCACCGCACATTGTTGAAAAAGACGATGTGGTGCTGGTGTGGGGGGCTGCCGGGGGGCTGGGTTCGCTGGCCCTGCAGATTGTGGCTGCTCAAGGTGGCAAGGCTGTTGGTGTTATTTCAGACGAAAGCAAACGCCAGTTCTGTCTTGATCATGGCGCTGTTGGCACCATCAATCGCAAGGATTTTGACCACTGGGGCAAGATGCCCGATACCAACAGCCAGGAGTGGGGACAATGGATGAAGGGTGCGCGCGGTTTCGGCAAGGCAATCTGGGACGCCGTTGGGGAACGCAAAAGCCCGAAAATCGTATTTGAACATCCCGGTGAAGCCACCCTGCCCACTTCGGGCTTTGTCTGTGATACCGGTGGCATGGTGGTGATTTGCGCCGGCACCACCGGGTATAATATCACCATGGACCTTCGCTATCACTGGATGATGCAAAAACGTCTGCAAGGCTCGCACCTGTCGAACGATGAACAGGCCGCAGCCGTTAACCAGCTGGTCCTGGACAAAAAGATCGACCCGTGTCTATCGGGCACCTATTCGTTTGACGAAATTGGTGTCGCGCACCAGATGATGCACGACAACAAACACCCCTCAGGCAACATGGCGTGCCTGGTTAATGCAACGCAAAAAGGCGAATAGATTTTAAAAAATCACGAATGCTCCGGTCCGGCATTGGCTTTTGGATTGAGCACGACTTTTGTTCCCAGTGGCACGCGGTCGTAAAATTCAACAATCTGGTCATTTACCAGGCGGGCGCAACCGTTGGAGACGGCAACACCGATGGTGCGCGGATTGTTAGTACCATGGATACGCAAAAACGTATCACCACGCTTGGGCGTGAAAAGGTAAAGCGCGCGTGCACCCAGCGGATTGCTGATACCGCCGGGCTGACCATTAGCCCACCTGGCATATTTGGGGCTGCGTTTTATCATGGCAGCGGTTGGCGTCCATTCGGGCCATTCCTTTTTAGCACCGACAAAATATACACCGGAGTGGTAAAGATTGTCGCGACCAACGCCAACGCTGTAGCGGATGGCATTACCATTTGGCAAGGTCCAGTACATCCAGAACTGATCCGGATACACATGAATTTCTCCCGGCGGCAGCCGGTTCCACAAGCTAACCTCGCGAGGCATATATTTTTGCGGCAGGACGTATTTTCCACCTGATTTATGGGCAAGTGCCGGTGACAGGCCCAGCGAGCCCGCAGCCAGACCGGAGGTTAAGAAATTACGACGGTTCAACATATTAAATTCCTTTCAACTGACGCGCATTGACAAAAGTGTACGCTGTTCCTGGGGTCGAATGCGCGTGTCCAAAAAGAACTCAGACCACGTTCCCATGTATTTTTATTTCAACATTATCGTATGAACGATAAGAGCAAAGCTAACCCAAAATCGTGCAACCTGCCAATAACGTTTCCGTAAATTCGGAGCTTTTCATGGCACTTTCCGTTCATATTGAAACAATTGATATCTTGTAACAAAACATGGCAATTTTAGGTCAACAGTGTCCGCCCGCAAACAAACAATCAAAAGCTTGATTTTGATTAAACTACTTATATCACTCATATAGTTTCGGGTTGGCCACTAAGGTGGGATTGCCGGTATGGCACGACGCCGCGACGATCACTAAAGCGGCTCCAGCATCAGACTTATGGCCTTGGTCGTCAAAATCAGGTATTGTTCCAACATCAATAATCACCTGGTTGCGCGATTTTCTGTATGCCCCATTCCCAATTCAGGCTTTTGACGCAACGCCCGTTTCTACCGCTGTTCATTACCCAAGCGCTTGGGGCTTTTAATGACAATCTGTTCAAAAATGCTCTGGTGATTCTGGTGACGTTCAAGCTTACCTCACAAACGACACTGGACCCGCGACAATTGGTGGCTTTTGCTGGCGGGCTTTTTATTCTGCCGTTTTTTCTGTTTTCGGCCACCGCTGGTAAAATAGCCGATGGCTTTGAAAAATCAGTCCTTATTGCCCGCATCAAACTTGCCGAGATTTTCATCACTGCCTTTGCTGTTTTCGCTCTTTTTCAGCAGGATATTTATATTTTGCTGGTGGTGCTGTTTTTTCTCGGCACCCAATCAGCCTTTTTCGGCCCGCTCAAATACGCTATATTGCCTCAACAACTGGCGCGAAATGAGTTGATTGGCGCCAATGCCCTGATTGAAACCGCGACTTTCATGGCCATATTGATAGGCACGATAATTGGCGGCCTGCTTATTTTGACCCCCAATGGTCCGCTGGCTGTGTCAATCCTGATGACGGTTACAGCTATTGGCGGCTATGTTGCCTGCCGTTTTATTCCAAAAGCCCTGCCCGAACATGGGAGGCTAAAATTCCGATGGAACATTATCGCTGAAACCGCTCAGGTGATAAGGTTTTCCAGAAAAGACCGCATTGTTTTTTCCGCAATTTTAGGCGATGCGTGGTTCTGGTTTATGGGCTCGGTTTTTCTGGCTCAACTGCCGGTTTACACCAAGGACATTCTCGGTGGCGATGAGGTGCTGGTGACGTTTTTTCTTACATTGTTTTCTATCGGTATTGGTGTGGGCGCGTTGTTGTGCAACACCCTGCTTAAAGGCGAGACATCGGCGAAATACGCCCCCATAGCAGCGCTGGGCATGGGGTTTTTCTGCGCTGATCTCTATTTTGCCAGCCCCGGTGCTGCTTCTCTGGTATCGATGCAATCCGTGACTGGTTTTTTGCAAACGTTTTCCGGTTTGCGTATTTCCTTTGATCTCTTGGCCATAGCCGTAACCGCAGGGGTGTTTATTGTGCCGCTGTTTGCACTGGTTCAGGCGCGCGCCGCACCTGAGTTTCGTGCCCGTATCATTGCTGCCGATAACATCCTGGGTGCCGGCGCCATCGTTTTATCAGCCGTATTTGTCATCGTGCTGGCGCGCTTTAATTTTTCCATCGTTGATGTTTATCTGTGGCTGGCCGGTCTTAATGTTATCGTGGCGGCATTGGTGACACGGATTAAAGATCAATCCTAACTGTTGAAAAACGCTGCAACATCCCCAACCATAGCAGTTGCGGCAACGTCGATTAATTTTTGGCCATCAGCGCCATTTGACTGACTGGGATCTGAGCCAATTCGGCCATCGGGAAAATCCAACCTGTAGCGGTTCTTGTCGGTGATCGAGCCCTCAGGAGCTACTTTTGGATCAAGAACTCTGCGGTCTTCTTTTTCCGGGTAAGCAGCAAAGGTGACAGATATTTCCGCTGCTGTTGCATGACTTCCCGCGCCGACAGGGTAAAGCTCCTCGGTCAATTCGGGAATGCCGGGCAGGTCAAACCAGTTTTGCAATTTCATAATAAAATCGGATTGATCGCCATCAAGAGCGCGTCTGGCATAGATTTCGGCAAAAGCTGTGTGTACCGGGGCAATATTGCCGCCGTGTCCATTGATAAAATAGATGTGGGTAAACCCGTGGGCAGCCAATGACAGTGCCCAGTCGGAAATAACCGAAGTCATGGTTGAGGGCCGCAAAGTCATGGTGCCGGGAAAAGACATATGATGCTGGGCCGAGCCCACATTAAACGTGGGTGCGACCAGAAAATCCCCACGCCTGCCGCCTTCCCAAGCAATTTCTTCGGCGCAAATGGCATCACACCCGACCAGTCCCGTCGGCCCGTGCTGTTCGGTTGAACCGATGGGAATAATGATCCCTTTGCAACGTTCAAGATATGTTTCGATTTCCGGCCAGGTGGACGTGTGCAGACGCATGTTGTTTTTCCCTTGAAATGGATGGGTGCAGATGGAAGGGTCAGGTTAAAATAAAATCAACGCACAAGAAAGACATCATGGCAGAGAAAATCAAAATTTGGGGCCGCACCACCTCTATAAATGTGCAAAAAGCACTTATAGCCTTAAGCGAGTGCAATCTTGATTATGATCAGGAAGTGATCGGACGCCAGCATGGCGGCACGTTCGAGCCTGAATTTTGCCGATTAAACCCCAATGGCAATATCCCGGCTTTGCAGGATGGCGATTTTATCTTGTGGGAATCCAATGCCATCGTCGCTTATATCTGTGAAAAATACGGCAGCGCTGTCCTGTGCCCGGATGATGTCGGGCAACGCGCCTTGTGCAACCAATGGATGATCTGGAAGATTACGTCAGTCTACCCACACTTGCGCCCTTTATACATGAAAGCCATCCGCCCCGATGAGTATGACGGCGGTGAAGCTTTGCTGGAAGCTGCACCGGCAAAGATGAGGAAATCGCTGGATATTCTCGAGGCGCAATTAGCGGGTAAAGATTTCATCATGGGCGAAGATTTCACCATGGCCGACATCCCCGTGGGCGCTGTGCTCAAACGCTGGTACACGCTGATGGGAGAAGATGACCACCACCCCAATGTTTTGGCCTGGCAAAAACGCTTAAATCAACGCCCTTCATTTGTGGCGCATACGAATTCGGCGCTGGAATAAAAGCTGGATCAACTCGCAGCTGATATGTCAGTCATCGGGAAACCCGTCAAAGGTCCGGGTTTGCTCGCCGGTCCGGCACCACTGCGTCTGCTCTGCATGGAATATTTTGCTCTGCCGGGAAAAACGCGGTTCGGAATTCAAAGTTCCTGCTGGCACTATTATTTTTGTGCCATCGCTGTTTAAAAAAGGTAACCCGGACCCGCAGTGGCGGCAAAAAACGTTGGTGAACTGGCGGTCGGGATAATTGAATATCGTTACGTCGTTTTCGCCTTTAAGCCACCTGAAACCGTCAGGGTCGCCAAAAAGATTGGACGCGTGTGCTGATCCGGTTATTTTTCGGCATTGCTGACAATGGCAAAAAAATAAATCCTCAAACTGGTTTTCAACCTCGAATTCGACCTTGCCACACAGGCAACTGCCAGTGATCATATCTGCCATCAATAGCTATCTCCTTATAACAAAATGCCGTTCAGTATTTTGTTATATGAAGCGATAGTCAAATCCAAAAGCTCCCGATTGACGCTATTTTTGTGGTTGTATCCTCAGGCATCTTCTCTGGCAGGCTCGTAGTTTAAAATTGGACCGAGCCATTTTTCGGTATCCTCAAGGCTTACGCCCTGACGTCTGGTGTAGTCTTCGACCTGATCGCGTTCTATTTTGCCAACGCCGAAATACTGGCTTTGGGGGTGGGAAAAATAGAGGCCGGAGACAGCTGAACCCGGTTGCATGGCAAAGCTTTCGGTGAGTTTGATGCCTACTGAGTGTTCGGCTTCGAGCAGCTTGAACAAAGTGCTTTTTTCGCGATGATCGGGCTGGCACGGATAACCGGGAGCTGGGCGAATGCCCTGATAGTCTTCGGCGATGAGGCTGTTGTTTTCCAGTTTTTCATCGACAGCATATCCCCATAATTCCTTGCGCACGCGCTCATGCATGCATTCGGCGAAGGCTTCGGCCAGTCGATCGGCGAGAGCCTTGGAGAGGATGGCGGAATAATCATCATTGGCGCGTTCGAAACGTTCGGCGATAGCACTTTCGCCAAAGCCGGTGGAAACGGCAAAACCGCCGATGTAATCGGTTATGCCTGCGTCAAACGGGGCGATGAAATCTGACAAGGCCAGATTGGGCCGGGCATTGCGGCGCAGCATCTGCTGGCGCAAGGTGTGCAAGGTAGCGAGTTTGTTGATGCGTTCTTCATCGGCGAAGACCTCGATGTCATCCTCGCCAGTAGAGTGTGCGGGCCAAAAGCCGATGACGGCGCGGGCAGTGAGCCATTTTTCTGACACCATCTGCTTAAGCATCGTCTGGGCATCGTCAAACAGAGAACGGGCCGCCTCACCGACTTTTTTATCTTCAAGAATATGCGGGTACGTGCCGACAAGTTCCCAGGTGGAGAAAAACGGCGTCCAGTCGATATATCCGGCAATCTCGCTCAAGTCGTAATTGTCAAAGATACGCGTGCCTAAAAAGCTCGGCCTGAAGGGCTTGTAGCCCTGCCAATCTATGGGTGTTTTGTTAGCGCGGGCCTGTGTAAGTGTTGCCCTTGTATCGGGGCGTTGTTGTTTTTTGGCGTGGCGTTCGGCCATCTCTTTGTATTCACCGCGAATCTCCTCAATGTAACTGTCATGTCCTGTGTCAGACAAAAGTTTCGAGACAACACCCACCGCACGGCTGGCATCAACCACATGAATTGCCTGGCTCAATGAGTAATTGGGATCAATTTTCACCGCTGTATGGATTTTGGAGGTAGTGGCACCGCCGATGAGCAGCGGAATATTGAGGCCTTCGCGCTGCATTTCAGCCGCCACATGGCACATTTCATCAAGGCTCGGGGTAATCAGGCCGGAGACACCGATGATGTCGGCATTGACCTCTTTGGCGGTTTCCAGGATTTTGGCGGCCGACACCATGACGCCTAAATCAATGACTTCGTAATTGTTGCACTGAAGCACGACGCCGACAATATTCTTGCCGATATCATGGACGTCGCCCTTGGCGGTGGCCATGACAATTTTGCCTGCCGCAGCCTGTTTTTCAATCCCTAAGCGCTTTTTTTCCTCATCCATGAAGGGCAGCAGATAGGCCACTGCCTGTTTCATCACCCGGGCGGATTTGACCACCTGGGGCAGGAACATTTTACCGGCACCAAACAAATCACCGACAACATTCATACCATCCATCAGCGGGCCTTCGATGACTTCAATGGCGCGTTCAAATTCGGTTCGCGCTTCTTCCACATCTGATTCAATAAATTCGGTTATGCCGTTGACAAGACTATGGGAAATCCGTGCGGCGGCAGAATTTTCGCGCCAGGCCAAGTCCACAACTTTCTTCTCGCGCTTGCCGGTTTTGAACTGTTCGGCTTTTTCTAAAAGCCTGTCGGTTGCATCATCACGCCGGTTCAAAACCACATCTTCCACAAGATCGAGCAGCTCTTTGGGTATGGTGTCATAAATCGTTATCTGACCGGCATTGACAATGCCCATATCCATGCCCTGTTTGATGGCATGATACAAAAACGCCGAGTGCATGGCCTCGCGCACAATATCATTGCCGCGGAAGGAAAACGACAGATTGGAGAGACCGCCGGATACATGCACATGGGGCAGATTTTCGCGGATGAGTTTTGTTGCCTCAATGAAAGCAACACCATAGCCATTGTGTTCTTCCATACCGGTGGCAACGGCAAAAATATTGGGGTCGAAAATGATGTCCTGAGGCGGGAAATTGACCTTGTTCGTTAAAACATCATAGGTGCGCTTGCAGATATCATATTTGCGCTGGGTGGTATCGGCCTGACCTGCTTCGTCAAAGGCCATGATAACGACAGCTGCACCATAACGCCGCACTTTGCGGGCCTTTTCGATGAAGGCTTCTTCGCCTTCCTTGAGGCTGATGGAGTTTACCACGCCTTTGCCCTGAATACATTTGAGCCCGGCTTCAATGATTTCCCACTTTGATGAATCAAGCATGATCGGTACTTTAGAGATATCGGGCTCGGCGGCGATCAGATTGAGGAAGTGAACCATGGCTTGTTCGGAATCCAACATGCCCTCGTCCATGTTGATGTCGATGATCTGGGCCCCGTTTTCAACCTGTTGGCGCGCCACATCAAGGGCTGCGGTATAATCGCCGGTGGTGATTAATTTACGGAACCGGGCCGAACCGGTAACATTGGTACGTTCGCCGACGTTGACGAAATTGGTGTCAGGGGTGAGTGTGAATGACTCCAGCCCTGATAACCTCATATAGGGTACAATTTCAGGTATCTGGCGCGGGGGTACGTCTTTTACCGCCGCGACGATGGCGCGAATATGGTCAGGTGTTGTGCCGCAACAGCCACCAACGATGTTGACCAGGCCGGAGCGGGCAAATTCTCCCAGCATTTCAGCGGTGGCTTCAGGGCCTTCATCATATTCACCAAACTCATTGGGCAGACCGGCGTTGGGATAGGCGCACACCAGTGTGTCGGCGATGTTGGAAATTTCAGCCACGTGCTGGCGCATTTCCTTGGCACCGAGCGCACAGTTGAGGCCGACAGACAAAGGGTTGGCGTGGGTAACGGAATTCCAGAAAGCTGCGGGCGTCTGCCCCGACAAGGTGCGGCCGGACAGATCGGTGATTGTGCCGGAAACCATGATCGGCAGACGTTTGCCGGTGACGTCAAAGGCTTCATGACAGGCGTAAATGGCAGCTTTGGCGTTAAGCGTATCGAAAATGGTTTCAATCAGCAGAATATCCGCGCCACCTTCAATAAGACCGGTGGCAGCAATCAAATAAGCTTCACGCAAATCATCGAAGGTTACGGCGCGATAGGCCGGGTCATTAACGTCAGGTGACATGGAGGCGGTTCTGTTGGTCGGCCCCAGAGCGCCAGCGACAAAGCACTGTCTGGTTTTATCCTGCGCCATGATACTGTCGCAGGCTTCGCGTGCCAGCCTTGCGCCGTGCTCATTGAGTTCATAAGCCAGCTCTTCCATGCCATAATCAGCCTGGGCAATGGATGTGGCCGAAAATGTATTGGTTTCAACAATATCGGCACCGGCTTTGAAGTAAGCTATGTGAATGTCTCTGATGGCATCGGGGTTTGACAGGGTCAAAAGATCGTTGTTGCCTTTGACATCCTGACCCCAGTCTTTGAAACGATCACCGCGATAACCCGCCTCATCCAGTTTTAGATCCTGAATTTGCGTACCCATGGCCCCATCCATTACCAGGATGCGGTTTTCGGCAATTTCACGCAATTCAGCGCCAATGATTTTTTTGTCCGACATTTTAGATTGATCCGCGATCTTTAAACTTGATTTCGACAATAAGATATAACGATATCTTTATATATCAATTTACCATTCCCGTAAACCGTGAGCTTGGATAAATCTTTGTTGCAAGTATCAGCACGGCAGATGAAATAAATTGTTGGGGAATTAAAACGAAAATACCCGTCAACTTTTCGCTGACGGGTATTAGTACGAGATCAAAATTAATTTATGGCAGCTCTAAAAAGCAGCTCTACGCTTCAACCTTGAAGCCGCCTTTGGCATCAAGCTCAAACCTGCCGTCAACGACAGTATTGGCCCAGGTGGTTGTGCGCTTTAAGCCACCAAGCGGGAACATGTGAGCGGAAATTATGCCACAAGCCGGATCTTCGGATTTGTATGCGGCCAGATCTGCCACCAGCTTGTCGGGAGCGGAAACCGAGAGCAATTTGGTTACGTTTCTTGCCTGCCGGGTTAAAAAACGCATGGAATTACCAACACCACAGGATCTCGCATAAGCAATCAGGGTTTTGATTGTGGCAAGGCCGGGCAGGCCAATTCTGATCGGCAATGTGTTGCCTTCAGCCTGAATGACCCTGTCCCAGGCGATAATAGGGGCTGCATCAAAACAGAACTGGGTGACAATCTGCACCTGCGCACCGGTGCGAAGGGCAAAAGCATTTTTCCAAGCGAGGGCATTTAAAATATTTTCGTCGTTAATATCAGGGCTGCCTTCGGGATGGCCGGCCACATTGATGTGGCTGATACCGTAGGCGTCAAACAGCCCGGTTTCGAGCAATTGCATGGTATCGGAAAATTCACCAACAGGTGTGTCATATCCGCCGCCAATGAGCAGAACCTCGTTGACACCAACCTCACCGGCAAGACGGTTTAACCTGTCGTCCAGATCACTCATGTTCGACACACCGCGCGCGGCAATATGGGGAACCGGCACAAAACCTTCATTTTTCAGATTTTTAGCCGTTTCGATGGTTTCGCTAAAGTCTGATCCGGGCAAAAACGTAATGAAAACAGACGCGCCTGGTGCCAGAAGGCTTTGAAAACTACCAATTTTTTGCGCCGCTGCGGGCGTGGTTTCGCAGGAATAATTGGTCATGAAGCTGGCGATAGATTGTTTAATATCCGTTTCCATAACTTCCACGTTACATTCATAAGCCAGTGACATGACGAAGCTCCTTTTAATGCAGTTTTTCAAGTCATATCTGCTAGCACTTGCCCTGTCGTATGAAATTGCGGTATTCGGGAATTCAAATACGACATACTAACCCAGGGAAAGAATTTATTCGCATGGCTGATCCGCTGACAAAACTATTGCAGGAAAAAGATTTCATCCTCGGCGACGGCGCCATGGGGACCAATTTGTTCGATCTGGGGCTGGCAAATGGCGAGCCAGGTGAAATGTGGAACCTGGACAGACCTGAGTTAATCGCACAAGTTTATCAGGGGTTTGTTGACGCTGGCTCCGAAATCATCCTGACCAACACGTTTGGTGCCAATAAATTCCGCTTTATGCTGCATTCCGACCCGGCACAGGTTGAAGAGGTAAATATCGCCGCTGCCCGCATTGCCCGCGAAGTTGTTGATGGATGCGACAGAAATACCATCGTTGCCGGCTCCATGGGCCCCACCGGCGAAATGCTGGAACCTTATGGCGAACGTCCCGCGATTGAAGTGGAGGACGCGTTTTATGAGCAAGCCATGGCGCTGAAGCAGGGCGGTGTCGACATCATCTGGATTGAAACCATGTTCTTCGAAGATGAAATTGATGCCGCCGCCAAGGCTGTTGAACGTGCCGGGATGGCTTACGTACAGACCATGACGTTTGATACCAACGGCTGCACCATGATGGGGCTGAAGCCACAAAATGCACCACAGTTGAAGCGCGAACGCAAGTGGAACTCCATCGCCTTTGGTGCCAACTGCGGTGTTGGCCCATCGCAACTGGTCGACACTATATTGGGCATTTCTGACAACTCTGAACCGGAAGATGTCATCGTCGCCAAAGCCAATTGCGGTATTCCGCAAATGGGCACGGATATGAAAATTGCCTATGATGGCACACCGGAAATTATGGCCGATTATGCCTGCATGGCGCGCGATGCCGGGGCTCGCATCATCGGCGGTTGTTGCGGCACAAGACCTGTGCACATTGCCGCCATGCGACAGGCACTGGATACGCGAGAGCCCAAGGGTAAACCCAGCCATGAACACATTGAGGAAATACTGGGTGAGGTTACAAAAACTTCTAAAGAACAAAGCAAACCGGGCCGGAAGCGAACCGGGTCACGGCACAGGGCAAAACCAGCAACATCCTGATAGTTTATCGGTTAATTCGTTGGCGCAAAGCCATAAAGGCCTGAACGTGACATTTTCGGCAACATGGCGCAGCTTTCCAGCAACTCTATCGGCAGATCATCACCGTCAAAAACATCAAACAGAGGTTTTTGGTCTTCCAGCGACCATCTGACTTTTTCGCCTTTAACAGAATAGCTGTAACCGGGTCCCATGCGGCACGACACCCTGAGAGAATTCTGTTTGGCAGAAATATGCAATCCCTCGCTAAACTGTCTGGTGGCCCATTCGATGCCCAGCCATCCGGCGGTTTCCAGAAAAAGCACCTCAAGGGGCTCAAATTTTGCCATCAGGGCTTGTGATTCCTCGTCCAGCGCATTGCCAAGCGTCATGGTGAAAACGACGACTTCGACAACGCCATCAAGGTATTTTTCAAAGGCAATATTGTGAAAGCGTGAGCCGTTTTCCAACACCAGACCATTAGCGTCGCAATGTTTTATTTTCAGGCGCTTGTAGTGAATTTCCGGCACTGCCAGACCTTCGGCGCGACGCGCAATATCTTCAGCCGTGGCAACAATTACCGGGCGCACTTTTTTGAGGTCGCGATAGCCATGCAGGCGCAATAAGCGGTCTTCGCGAATTGTTATTCCCAGAGGCCGAAACACGCCATGGGAATCATAGGCGTGCATCAGGTTGTCAGCATTCAAACCGTTTTCTCCAGCGCCGCGGTTTTAAAGGTCTCATATTCGGCCTCAATTTCTTCCGCCACCTGTTTCACTACATCTTCAGCTGTGCCGTCACGCGATTGCCACTCGGCCTTGTTCCAGTGCTGCAGGTATTCATCGGCACCATCAAGCTTTCTGCGCATGGCAATTAAATCAATCAGTTCCTGAAAGCGCAAACTCAATTGGCTCTTGGCTTTTTGCCGCCCCTCACGCGCTTCCACAACCGAGGGGATTTCCTGCCAGTACATAATTCGATATTTTGCCATCAGCTTTGCTGGCCCCTTCAATTTGCCCCAATATGCCATAAACAATACCAAAAATGACTGGACGTACCAGTGAAAAGGCGGCGAGGAAAGGGTGAAAAACGGCAAAAACCGAAAAGTGACGGCAGAATTGAAAATATTCAATCCCGCATGCGAACCGATATCAATTATGAAATCCCGACCGGTTTCAATATTAATTGATCAAAACGATTGAGAAATTGACTTACCTGTGCTGGCCACAGCGTCAACCTGTGCTATCAGTATACCCCGTTTTAAAATCCGAAAGCTGCACCTATGATCGATCTCTATACCTGGTCAACGCCCAATGGCCGCAAAGTCTCAATAATGCTGGAAGAAATCGGGCTCGATTATACCACGCACACCATCGACATCGGCAAGAACGAACAGTTCGCCGAGAGTTTCCTCAAAATTTCCCCCAATAACCGCATCCCGGCTATCGTCGACAATGACACCGGGATATCATTGATGGAATCGGGCGCAATCCTGATGTATCTGGCAGAAAAAACCGGCAAATTTTTACCATCTGACCCCGCCACCCGATGGACAACAATTGAATGGCTGATGTGGCAGATGGGCGGCGTTGGGCCCATGTTGGGACAGGCCCATCATTTCGTCCATTTCAACAAGGGCAAAAGTGACTACGCTGAAGAGCGCTATCTCAACGAAACCAAAAGGCTCTATGGTGTTCTCGACCGCCGACTGGCTGATCGGGATTATCTCGCCGGTGAATATTCCATCGCCGATATGGCCACCTGGCCATGGATTTCCCGGTTTGAATGGCAAACGGTCAATCTCAATTCATATCCCAATGTTAAAAAATGGTATCTCGCCATTGCCGCGCGCCCGGCTGTTCAAAAAGGCTATCATGTGCCGATTAAACAATCAGAAATCCCGATGCCTTAGAGCGGGGTCAGGTTTTTCTGGTTGAGAGGGGCGGTCCCCTATCCGCGTTGCCCATCCTGCAAGTTTGCATCCAGGCGGGCTTGTGCCATATCGCGCATTTTATCATTAAGAGCAGGATTTCGGCGCAGCAGATTTTCAAACGCTCCCGCTTCCAGTACCAACAGATCACATTTGGTTCGGGCAATGGCGTCAGCACTTCGGGTGCGCCACTCGAGCAATGCCATTTCACCAAAATAATCTCCTGATCTCAGCTCAAAAAAACCGCCAGATGCTGAAATCTCAACGGTTCCGGTAACGATGAAATACATCTCGCTGGCTTTTTCACCCTTCTCCATAATCCTGGCTCCGGCCAGATAGGTTTGTGATCTCAACAGCCCCATGATTTCGGCAATTGTTGCAGCACTCAGCCCACTGAAAATCGGTACGCTGGCGACTGTTGACCAGGTTACAATAAATTCACGGCGATTGATTTCCTGGGAGAATCCGGTTGCTATAATGCCAATTGGCAGGGCAAACATGCCAAGCCCCAAAACCATCATTACGCCGCCAAAAAATTTTCCAGCACCAGTTAGAGGCACCACATCACCGTAGCCAACTGTTGTCAGGGTTGAAACTGCCCACCAGGCAGCACGCGGTATTGATCCAAAATATTCGGGCTGGATTTCACGTTCGAGAAAATAGATGATCGATGATGCAAACAACAACAGGGAAACCATCACCATCAAGGCGCCAACCAGGGCCCGACTTTCAGCAACAAGAACCCGGCCCAATGTATCAAGTGCGGGTGAATAACGCGCCAGTTTCAAAAACCGTAGTAGCCGCAAAACACGCAAAATCCGCAAATCAGCACCGAAAAAACTGCCGAGATAAAATGGCAACACCGCCAACAGGTCGACAATCAATAACGGCCTGGTGGCAAAATGCAGGCGCGCACGCACGGGGCTGAGATGTCGAAGCGGTGCCGATTCCACCGCCACCCACAACCGCAGCAAGTATTCGATGGTGAAGATCACTATGGAGATAACATTGAGCAACTCAAATGCCGGGCCTAAACGGGCATTCAATTCTTCAACGGATTCTGCTACAAAAGCGATAACATTGGCAAAGATCAGGATGATGATAAACACGTCAAACAAGACGCTGAGCAAATCATCCGAGTGTCTTGCTTCAAGGATTTCATAAAAGCGGCGTCGCAGTGGCGTTCTTCTTTTTCTTTTTTTCATGGCCGAACAGATCCCCTCATTTAGATGCGGCGATATCCTCAATCTGTCGCGATATCTGCGCCAGTGCGGCCTTGGCCTTGGAACCATCAGCCCCACCGGCCTGAGCCATATCAGGTCGGCCACCGCCGCCTTTGCCACCCAAAACCTGGGCACCGGCCTTTACCAGATCAACGGCGTTGAATGTGTCTGTCAAATCCCCGGTTACGCCCACGACCAGCCCAACCTTGCCCTCATCAGTAACAGAAACAATAGCAACAATGCCCGATACAACCTGCTTTTTTGCATCATCCACCAGACTGCGCAGATCTTTTGCTTCAACCCCCCTGAGCGCGCGGGCCATTACCTTGATACCACAAATATCTGCCACATCGGTATTTTTATCAATCCCCGTCCCCCCCTGGCCAAGAGCCAGTTTGCGGCGCGCGCTCCCAAGTTCGCGTTCCATTTTTTTACGCTCGTCCAACATTGTCTCAATGCGGCCCAATAGATTGCCGGGCGTGGTTTTAAGCAAATTTGCAGCTGAGCGAACGCGAGCATCCTGTTCGCTCAGATGATTGCGCGCACCCTCGCCTGTTAAGGCCTCAATGCGGCGCACGCCAGAAGCCACCGCACTTTCGCTGGTAATTTTCACCAGACCAATGTCACCGGTGCGCAAAACATGAGTACCGCCGCACAGTTCTGTTGAATACGTTGATGTGGTGCCGTCTTCATTTAAGTCTTCTCCCATGGAAACCACACGCACTTCATCGCCGTATTTTTCACCAAACAGAGCTAACGCGCCTTGTTCAATTGCTTCATCCACCCCCATAAGACGGGTAACGACGGGATTATTCTGAGCAACAATTGAATTGGCCATTTTTTCTACCGCAGTCAGTTCTTCCGCCTCAACCGGCCGGGTTTGCGAGAAATCAAACCGCAAACGATTGGGATCAACAAGTGAGCCCTTTTGTGCTACATGATCGCCCAGCACACGCCGCAAAGCCTCATGCAGGAGATGGGTGGCCGAGTGATTGGCCCGGGTGGCCGCACGTGTCAGGCTGTTTACCCGCAATTCAACTTCGTCACCGACTTTCAAGCTGCCGTTGATGACCTGGCCAATATGGACAAAAACATCGCCGAGTTTTTTCTGGGTGGTGGAAATTTCAATACGCAAACCGTTCGGCGATGTGATTGTTCCGGTATCGCCAACCTGGCCACCGGATTCGCCATAGAATGGTGTCTGATTGACGATGACATTGACATCATCTCCGGCCTTTACCTCATCAACCACATCGCCATCTTTGATGATTGCGCTCACCACCCCTTCGGCTATCTCTTTGGTGTAACCAAGGAATTCGGTCGCTCCGTGCTGATCGCGTATCTTGAACCACACTTCTTCGGTGGCCGCCTCACCTGAGCCTGCCCAGGCAGCCCGGGCATCCGCACGCTGGCGCTCCATTGCTGTATCAAAGGCATCTGTATCGACTGTAATATCGCGTGAACGCAAGGCATCCTGAGTTAAATCGAGGGGAAATCCAAAGGTATCATACAGCTTGAAGGCGACCTCCCCGGACAATTGGCCACCGCTTTTCAGCTCAGATGTTTCACTGTCGAGAATATGCAAACCACGTTCAAGCGTTTTGCGAAAGCGGCCTTCTTCGAGTTTTAACGTTTCGGTAATCAATGCTTCGGCGCGTATAAGTTCGGGATAAGCCTGACCCATCTGTTGAATGAGGGCAGGTACCAGTTTCCACATAAGGGGATCTTTGACACCGAGTAATTCCACGTAACGCATGGCGCGACGCATTATACGCCGCAATACGTAGCCGCGACCTTCGTTGGATGGCAATACGCCATCGGCAATCAAAAAGCTGGTGGCACGCAAATGATCGGCAACGACACGGTGATTAGTCGCATTTTTTCCAGTGGCCTCAACTGAAGACGCCTCAACAGACGCCCGGATCAATGCCTGCATCAGGTCGATTTCATAATTATCGTGGGTTCCCTGCAAAACAGCGGAAATGCGCTCAAGTCCCATGCCGGTATCGATCGAAGGTCGGGGAAGGTCTATGCGTTTATCCTTGGTGACCTGTTCATATTGCATGAAAACCAGGTTCCAGATTTCAATGAAGCGATCACCGTCTTCATCCGGGCTACCAGGAGGACCACCGGGGATGTGATCGCCATGATCAAAAAAGATTTCCGAACACGGACCGCATGGGCCGGTATCCCCCATGGCCCAGAAGTTATCGTTTGTGTATATGCGAATGATACGATCTTCCGGCAGGCCGGCGATTTTCTTCCACAGGTCAAACGCCTCATCATCTTCACCATAGACGGTGACCAGCAGCTTTTTTTCAGGCAGACCGTATTCTTTGGTGATCAGGTTCCAGGCCAGCTCAATCGCTACATCCTTGAAATAATCGCCGAAGGAAAAATTCCCCAGCATTTCAAAAAATGTGTGGTGGCGGGCGGTATATCCGACATTATCAAGATCATTGTGTTTGCCACCGGCGCGCACGCATTTCTGCGAGGTTACCGCGCGATTATACGGGCGCTTTTCTGCTCCGGTAAAAACGTTTTTGAATTGTACCATCCCCGCATTGGTAAACATCAAGGTGGGGTCATTTTGGGGGACAAGGGGACCGGAAGATACGATCTCGTGACCATGATCATTAAAGTAGTTTAAAAATGTGGATCTTATTTCATTGACGCCCGACATAGTGGAGATTTCGCCCTTTATAAAGTTTCGATGCCTTGGTTTACCCGGCCCATGTTCGCCTGTCCACAACAGGTTGGCAGCGGGACGCAAAAACGACGCCCCATAAATGAGACGCCGTTAGGCTTAAACCCTCGTCAGAAGCGGGGAGACCTTCGAAGGGCAAGCGAAAAGAAAGCCCTTAGCCGTTGATTTCGATCTCATCATCATTGTCGGGCTCAGGTTCGCCTTCGAGAATTTTCTCGGCTATCAGTCCGGCATTCTGGCGCACACCGTTTTCGATTTCGGCAGCTATATCCGGATTTTCTTCAAGGAAATTTTTGGCATTCTCACGTCCCTGCCCCATGCGTTCGGAATTATATGAATACCACGATCCTGATTTTTCGACGATATCGGCTTTGACACCAAGATCAATCAACTCGCCGGTTTTGGAGATTCCCTTGCCATAAATAATATCAAACTCAACCTGCTTGAAGGGTGGTGCCACCTTGTTTTTCACCACTTTGACGCGGGTCTGATTGCCAACAACTTCATCACGATCCTTGATCTGGCCGATGCGGCGAATATCCAGACGTACCGAAGCGTAGAACTTCAACGCATTGCCCCCGGTGGTGGTCTCGGGACTGCCAAACATTACACCGATTTTCATCCTGATCTGATTAATAAAAATAACCATGGTGTTGGATTTGGAAATAGACGCTGTAAGTTTGCGCAAGGCCTGACTCATCAGCCGCGCCTGCAATCCAGGTAGACTTGCACCCATTTCGCCTTCAAGTTCAGCGCGTGGGGTCAAAGCTGCTACAGAATCAACCACCAGAACATCAACCGCACCCGAACGCACCAGCGTATCGGTAATTTCCAGGGCTTGTTCACCGGTGTCGGGCTGGGAAATCAGCAGTTCATCAAGATCAACGCCTAACTTGCGGGCATAGACCGGATCCAGCGCGTGTTCTGCATCGACAAACGCACAAATACCGCCGGTTTTTTGCGCCTCAGCAATCACGTGCAAGGCAAGCGTGGTTTTGCCCGAAGATTCAGGTCCGTAAATCTCAATAACCCGCCCGCGCGGCAGCCCACCAATTCCCAGCGCAATATCCAGACCAAGAGAGCCACATGGAATTGCTTCAATTTCAACCACCTGCTCGTTCTTGCCAAGCTTCATGATCGAGCCTTTACCAAACGCCCGTTCAATCTGGCTCAATGCCGCATCAAGTGCCTTATCTTTGTCCATATTGTTATTCTCTACAACTCGCAATGCCCGCTCGCCCATGTCCTTACTCCTTATTTCACAACGGCTGTGGAAATTCAATTGCCGTATTTGTACTCTTTTTGTTCTTTTTGGCAAGAGTTTTTTTAACTCACTGATTTTCCTATATTTTTTCTAAATACGTTCTGTTAACGTTCTCATTTTTTGATAAATGAACTGCGGAGGAAGATAGCTCAGGATGATTCTTCATCAACTTTTACAGACACTGGCCGAGCGTTTGAGTATAATCCTGTCACACGAACTTGAGCACCGGTCATCATCATGCAGATTTATGAGCGCGATACATTTTTTGAATTGACACTGCTCGGTCGCGCCGGATTGACAATGTTGTCGATTTTACTGGCATTCGTCGTTGTCTATATTGCATTTATTTTTTATAAAAACGGTCCCCGGCAAAGTCTCAGTATTGGTTTGGGCTCACGCCTTATTACAGCTGCAACATTATTATGGTTGTTTTTGTGGCTGTCGCCACAGGCTTATTATCTTTATTATCAGACTATCTTTGACGGCCTGCCGTGGCAGATTGTCATCATGACACCACCTTCAATCAGTGATCTGGGTGACATTTTGCTGTTTCAGGGCAGAAATTCTCTGGCCGAACATTCCAAGGCGGTTTTGGGCTGGATTTTAATCCTTGGCGCACTCATTGCCACAAGGATGCGACACACTGGTTAGAGCAATGAAAACAATTGAAGTGCTGCTGCTGGTCGATGACAATCCCGGCCACTACCATCTGGCCGAAGGTGTGATCGCCGCACTTGAAAGACTGGTGCACACCAACGTCACGCGCACAAGAATTGAACGCAATTGGTGGGCGCCGGGAAGGTTATTGGCCAAAATGGCCAACGCGAAGGCACCCAACAAAGTGATGCTGAAGCTGGGATACGGCATTAACCCCGAAGACCTTGCCCCGGCCCAACTGGTCATTTCAGCGGGCGGCAACACACTTGGGGCCAATGTGGCAGCGGCCAGAGCGCTTGGTGCGGAGAATATTTTCGTCGGCTCCGTGCGCCGGTTTCAGCCGGAAAATTTCAGCATTGTCGTCACTTCATATGAGCGTTTTGCCGACCTGCCGCGCCATCTGGTCAGCCTCAAACCGTGCAAGCTTGACCCTAATAATCTGGAGCGACCGAAAACCCCACCGGCAACCGCCGGCCTGCTGCTCGGCGGTGATACGCCCAGATACAAATACACCAGCGATGAGTGGCAAAGGCTTGCCGACATGGTTGACGCGGTCCACAGCGATAACGGTACGCGATGGCTGATCAGCAATTCGCGGCGCACCCCTGATTTTGCCAGCGATCTTTTCGCGCAAAAAGCAGCTGGGAGCGACAACGGAATAGAATTCATAGATTTCAGAATCTCCGGGCCCGGCACATTGGGTAGAATTTTTGAAACCGCTGACATCATCGCGTGTACCGAAGATTCCAGCACCATGATTTCCGAAGCCATCGCTGCCAGAATACCGATCATCGGTCTCACCCCTGCGGTTCACAGTTTCTCACCCCAAGAACAGGAATACCGCCACTACCTGCAGAACAACAACTGGACCAGATCTCTGTCGATCGACACCTTGAGCCCGGAAGTCATCAAACGGACGCTTGCCGAAATAATCCCAATGAAACAAAACCACCTCGACCTGCTGGTCGAAAGGTTGGCGCAACGGTTGCCGGGGTTGTTGTCGTGAAACGCCAGCTACCTAAACTTACAAACCATCATCGTCGGACTTGATCCGACGATCCATTCCTCAACGCTAACGGCACAATAGCAACCATTTTTTAAACCGAAAATTCAACGCTATGGATCCTCGGGTCAAGCCCGAAGATGACGCGGTAGGGGTGGATGGGGAAGTTTTAATACAGGTGTTGATTATAAGCTGAAAACGGCACTCGCCGGGGTCAGGCTCTCAGGGATTCTTTGACTTTTGCGGCCAGTTGTTTGAGCGAGAAGGGTTTGGGCAGGAAGGCGAATTCTTCGTTGCTGTCGAGGTTTTTTTCGAAGGCTTCTTCGGCGTGACCGGAGATGAAAATGACTTTGACGTCCTGATTTTGTTTGCGGATTTCCCTGAGCATGGTCGGGCCATCCATTTCCGGCATGACCACGTCAGACACCACCAGATCAATGGTCTGGTCAACACTTTCCAGCAATTCGAGAGCGCTGACACCGCTGTCGGCTTCAAGCACGTTGTAGCCGCGCGTTTGTAGCGCCCTAACCGCAAAGGTGCGCACAGCTTCTTCGTCCTCGACCAGTAAAATCGTGCCTTTGCCTGAAAGATCGGTGGTTTTTTCTTCAACCACGACTGCATCATCTTCAAGCTCAGCTTTTGTCGGGTAATATCGCGGCAGCAAAACGGTGAAAGTGGTGCCCTTGCCCAGTTCGCTGTCGGCAAAGACAAAGCCGCCGGTTTGTTTGACAATACCATAGACTGTTGACAGGCCGAGCCCGGTGCCTTTGCCGATTTCCTTGGTGGTGAAAAACGGATCGTAAATTTTATCCAACACCTCTTGAGACATGCCGGTGCCTTCATCACTAACGGTGAAATAGACATATTCGCCCGTCGGCATGATACCGCGCCCCAGCGCATCACCATCCTTATGAGTGAGCTGGCCGGTGGCTAATGTGAGGCTGCCGCCGTCGGGCATGGCATCACGGGCATTGACCGACAGGTTCATGATCACCTGTTCGAGCTGATTGACATCAACCTTGACATAGCCGAGGTCCGCAGTTGTTTTAAAGCTGAGCTTGACGCGTTCACCCGACAGGCGTTCGAGCAGGACTTTCATGTCACTCAGGGCTTCGTCCAGCAACAATATTGTCGGTCGCAAGGTTTGGCGGCGCGAAAATGCCAATAGTTGACGCACCAGATTGGCGGCGCGGTTGGCGTTCTGCTTGATATTCATGATATCCTGAAACGACGGATCACCCGGCGTATGGCGGGTCAGCAGCAGATCGGAAAATCCAATAACCGCCGTCAGCACATTATTGAAATCATGGGCGATGCCACCGGCGAGTTCGCCAACAGCTTGCATTTTCGAACTTTGCGAGAATTTTTGCTCTAACGCCCTGTGTTCGGTCACATCAACGGCATAGACAACAGCACCGGCACCATCATCATCGAGGTTTTCACTCGGGCTGACAAACAACTGGGCAATATTGTGCTTGCCTTCGTTAAACCGCACTTCGACTGCGGAAATCTTTGCCTGAACATCATTGGCCAAAGCAAAGTTGCGTTCGAATTCCGCATGTGCCTCTTTGTTGAAAAACGATGTCAAAGGCTTGTTGCGAGTAGATTTTTCACCAATCAGTTTTGCAAATGCCGCATTGGAGTTAATGACATGACCTTGCGTGTCAAGCAGGGCAATGCCGATCGGTGCTGAGTTAAAGAAACGGGCAAAACGCACTTCGGCAACACGCAAATCTTCCGAAACATCGTGACCGGCCTGACGGTTCAAAACCAGTGATTGTGATTCCCCGGCGCGGCCATCATCACCGAAACTGACGCGATGAATAATGCGCACCGGCACGCTTGAGCCATCACGGGCACTCAGGTCGACATCAAAGGTCGCGACAGTCTCACCGCCCGGTTTGGAGGCAAGATCAGGATTTATGTGCGAATCCCTGCCGACAATGATGTCCGACAGATTGAGTTGGCCCGAGGTTGTCTCACCCAGTTCAATGCCCAGCCACCCGGCCAAAGTAGCGTTCATGTAATGGATGACGCCTTTTGCATCGGCAGAATAAAATCCGGCAGGGGCATGATCAAGATAATCGATCATATTTTGCAACTCGACAAAAGCCAGCTCCTGGCGCGAGCGTTCCAGAGTTACATCTTCAATGCGCCATAAAACCTGATTTTTGCTACCGCTTTCCTTTAGCGGTCGTACCGAGACTTTGAAAAGAACCGTATTGTCCTTTGAATTTCCCAGCGCGTCACTGCCAGCCGGTATGCGTAATTCTTCGGCATGCTCACGCCCCTCGCGTGCAGCAAGTGACAATCGGTAAATGCATTCCGACAGTTCAGCATGGCCGCTATACAGATACTCCGGTGCCCGGGGGCGACCGGAAAGCCCGGCTCCTACGAACTGGCGGTAGGCGGCATTGGCAAAGATAACCTGGCCGCGCTCGGTACAAATGGCACTGGGTGTGGGAATGGCCTCAGATAATCTTGCGGCATGAACGACATCGGCATTTCTGCGGCCAAAATGTAAGGAGCCGGCCGCACCCAAAAACAGCGAACACATGCCGATAACCGCCAAAACCGAAAGTACCGAAACCAGCAATGGTTCGGACGTTTCACGTGCTGGCAAGGCCAGGGCAACGGCGGTGAGTGCGAGCACGAGGCACAAGGCAACTGTGACAATCATTCGGCCCCGCCCAGTTTCCTCGCGCAAGGCATCTTCCAATTCGTCGCTCAAAACCCGCCTCTTTCAGCCCTGTATGTCAATTTAAAATCTTCCGCCACCTGTATTTCAGTTCCGATCTATTGGTTCAATCATCCATGTGAATCACACTTATCAATCCGAATCAATTCGGGGTTTGTTTTTTCTTTGCAGTCTACCCCGAATGTTCATCACGTACCCAATAACTTGAGCAACGGCTTTATAATGCTCAGAATCGATTTCCCCATCAACGTCCACAGTCGCATACAAAGCACGCGCCAGCGGCGGGTTTTCGACAACCGGAATGGCGTGTTCTTCGGCAATCTCGCGAATTTTAAAAGCGATAGTATCAATTCCCTTGGCCAGGCAGATGGGTGCGCCCATGCCTTTTTCATATTTCAGGGCAATGGCATAATGCGTCGGGTTGGTAATGACGACGGAGGCATCGGGCACACTGGCCATCATGCGTTTGCGGCCACGCTCCTGACGCAACTGGCGCAATTTGCCTTTTACGACCGGATCACCCTCCATTTGCTTGTGCTCATCCTTGACTTCCTGAAAAGTCATCCGTTGTTTTTTGGTCCACTTCTGGCGCTGATAGAGCAGGTCAGCGGCTGCAATAACGGTGAGAACGGAAATAACGCCGACCAATAGATTCACCGTCATTTCCCGCAATACCGGCAGCAGGTTTACAATGTCGGACATTACCATTGGATCAAGGCGGTCGCGCTCGGGCCAGACAATGAAAAACATCATGATCGAGACAATCGCCAGTTTGGCCAGACCAATGATAAAATTTACCAAAGATGTAGAGGAAAAGAGGCGCTTGGCACCGGCGGCAGGTGAAACTTTGTTGAACTTCGGCTTGAGCTGCTCGGCGGAAATATTGGGCGGGTTTTGAAATACATTGCCGGCAATGGCAGAAACAATCAGCACCAAAAACGGCACCATGAGTATGAGCAGAACACTTGCACCGGTATTTGTAATCAGAAAAAGCACGTTATCGCCATCCATCGGAATGGAATCAGCGTTTTCCAGAAATCCCGATAACAGGTTCTTCAACTTCAGTGCTGCATCGCCCGAAAACACTGCAATCAACAGCGTTATACCAATCATAATGAACCAGGTATTAACCTCTTGGCTTTTGGCAACATCACCCTTTTTGCGTGCATCTTCGAGGCGCTTCTGGGTCGGTTCCTCGGTTTTTTCGGCATCGTCTGATTGATTTTCGGCCATTGGTCCAGGCTTTAAGGTCTATGTGAACTGAGAAATAATTTTGACGAAATGGTCGACAAACCACATTGACATCACGGTCAGGAGAAACATAAAGAGCAAAAAGCCCAAAGCGATGTTGGCAGGCATGGCAACAAAGAAAATCTGTATTTGTGGCATCAGCCGCGACAGGATGCCAATACCAAAATAAAAGATCAGACCAAAAACCAGAAATGGTGCGGAAATCTGAATGCCGACTGTGAATGATGAGGCGACAGTGGCTATGGCCATGGAGGCAAAATCGCCCAGGGGCAACATCGCACCGGGCTTGAACATAGTATAGCTCTCATACATGGCAGCTATCAGCATATGGTGCAGGTTGAGCACAAAAATCAGTGTGATTGCGACCATCGACAAAAATGAACCAATGATGGCACCTTGAATACCCTGGACAAAATCATTGCTTTGGGCAAAGGCCAGCCCAATCTGAAAGGCAATGACGGTGCCGGCAACGTGAGTGGCGCTCATTATCAGGCGGGCGGAAGTGCCGATAAACAGGCCGACAATCATCTCACCGCCGAGAAGGGCAAAACCCTGCAAAAGCGTTGGCGGCAAAACGCCATACTGATCCTTTACCACCGGTATCATAACCAGAGTAAACAACAGGCCCATCATCAATCTTACTCGAGAGGAAACAACCGCTTCGCCCAACGCCGGCAGCAACATCAACATGGTGCCGATGCGTCCAAAAATCAGCATAAATATGAATGCGGTCTGGGGCAGATAAGAAAGGGTCATCCCGCTATAATACGTTCAAAAATCATATCCATATAAGCTGCCAGCGCCTGCCCCATGAACGGCAGGGTAAGCAGCAGCATAAAAAAAACAGCAATAATCTTGGGCACAAACACCAGGGTCATTTCCTGTATCTGGGTAAGTGCCTGCATCAAAGCGATGACAACACCAACAACGAGACCGGCAACCATCAAGGGACCTGAGAGCTTGAGCAGTAAAAAGATGCCGCTGCGGGCTATATCCAGAACTTCCGGTCCGGTCATTTTCAGACACCTTTCGGTTCGCTGTGCAAAGTTGGGACTGGTTTAAAGGATAAAGACCTAGATCGGCATGCGCAAGACTTCCTGATAAGCAGTTATGACGCGATCACGCACGGAAACAAGTGCCTGAACGGTGAGTTCGGTTTCAGCCACAGCGGTAACAACATCAATAATATCGGCCTTGCCTTGCGTCATTGCAGCTAAGTTATTATCTGATTTTTCCCCGGTTTTACTCAGACTTTCTACCGTTTTTTCCAAAACGCTGGAAAAGCTGGGGCCTTGCATTTTGCTATCAAGGCCGGTGGCTTTGGATGTTTCATCGAACATTTTAGCTGCATTGGCATAGGCATTTGCAACGGAGGCTGCTGGCATTTTCATGGCTTAAACTTTCAGTTATGCCCGTAAAATTTCAATGGTGGCGGACAACATGCGCCGTGAGGCTTTGATTAAATTCAAATTTGATTCGTAGCCCCGTTGCGCCTGACGCATATCGGTGAGTTCTACAAGTGAGTTAACATTGGGCTCCTTGACGTAGCCAGCTTCATTGGCACCGGGGTGGCCTGGCTTATAACTCAGGGTAAAAGGTGTCTGATCGAGCTTGACCCGACCCTGCTGGACCACAAGACCACCAACTTCTTTATCGAAAACAGATTGGAAAGAAGGGATACGGCGGCGATAAGGATCGCCACCTTTGGTGCTGGCAGTGGAATCAGCGTTCGCCAGATTTTCTGCAATGATACGCATCCGTCCGGTTTGTGCCCGCAACCCGGATGCTGCAATTTTAATTGATCCAATCAATTCCATAATTTAACCCCGACTTCTGCGTTAATAAATAAACTCTTCAAATCTAGTTTTTACCCACGGCGAGACGTAACAGTCCCAGCGATCTGGAATACAAAGTGGTTGCAGCCTGATATTCCATCTGGTTTTCAGTCACCTTGATCATCTGATCTTCAAGTGACACTGCATTGCCATTTGGGGTAATTTCCCAGTCGGCCGATTTTTCAGCCTTGAAACCATTGACATCGCCACCGATTGAAAAATTTGCCATGCTGAGGTGCCCGGCGTTGGTTTTCATTGCTGTAATGCCCATTGAACCAGAGGAGTTTCCGGGTATCAGTGTCGAAAAATCCACACGTTTGAGATCGCGCGGCTGATAATTCGGCGTATTTGCATTGGCAATGTTCTGGGCCAGCACAGTCTGGCGGGCCTGATGCCACTTTAGCTTACTCTTTAATGTGCTGAGTATCGGGATATCGGAAAAGGCCATAAGTGGCGCTTTCTCTTAACTTCATCGCGAAAATTCAAACCTCCCGTTCTGGGCTTCGAACATCGCCTCGATGGCTCCGCTATCCTGCGTGTTATTAAGTTTCGATGGTTATGGTTAAAACTATCTTAACTGTGGTAAGATTTTGTCAACCTTGGATTCGGCGGAATTACTGGGGCGTTAACATATTGTTGACCATGTTCCCGGCAATAAATGCCTATTGAGTGATTAATTTGACGCCAGTTTGGAGCAGTTAAACTATGGATTTTACGAAAATTTTTGATTTTGTTGGTGATATTCCCGATGGTGCCAAATATGTGGCAGCCCTGATCTTTGTTCTGATATTGATTCTTTTAGTAGGTTGGGTGCTAAGGAAAATTTCCACGAAGGTACGCAAACGCGGGCGCGATGGCGGGCGTTTGAAAGTTGGGGAAAGTATTATGCTCGATTCCCAACGCACATTGACGCTGGTTAGTTGCGATGACGTCGAACACCTCATTTTGCTGGGAGACACAAATGACCTTGTGATCGCCGCCAGCATTAACAATCCCGGTTCAGCCGTCAACAACCACGGATTTTCTGAAGCTGGAGACCGGATTGCTGAAACCCCGGCACCCGTTCAGACAGCAGTGCAAACAACCCCGGCCCCCGTTCAGGCGGCAGTGCACACAGCACCGGCACCCGCTCACGCAGCGGTGCAAACAGCACCGCCGCCACCTCCGCGAGCAATCTCAACGCAGGAACCCACCGAGCCTGTGCCCCAAGCACGTCAACCAGCGCCCTACAGGGAACCACCGCGTAATACCGCCGTGCAGGCCCTGGCAAAACCGGCTCCGCGCCCACGGCCCTCCACACTGCCACCAGGCCCGGGGCGACGCGGTCCAGAAACCAGGCCGCGCCCTGTTGCGCCCGCACATTCTGATGCCGGACAGTTGAATGGCGAAGAGGGCGTTGGTACGGAAGATGCGACAGCCCAGTCTTTTGCAGAAATTCGACCCGGAGACGAAAAGTGATCAAAGCCGGGGTTTTTACCTTTAATACCCTGCGTAAATTTTTTCCTCTTTTCCTGATTACCGGCTTCTTTCTGTATTTCAGCCAGCCTTTGAGTGCGCAGGAACTTACCATAGATTTTGCCGAGGGAACGGGCCTTACCCAGCGCGCGTTCCAGCTCATCGCGCTGATTACAATCCTGTCTCTGGCACCGTCAATTCTGGTGATGGTGACATCGTTTACCCGCATTGTCGTGGTGCTGTCATTGCTGCGAACAGCCATTGGTATTCAACAGTCACCGCCAAATTCCGTGATAATTTCACTGGCCCTGTTTCTCACAGCCTTCGTTATGGCGCCGGTGCTGGAGCAATCTTATCGCGACGGTATCCTGCCGCTGATTGAGGAGAAAATTGAATTACAAGAAGCCTTTCCCCTGGCAGTCAAACCGTTTCAGGCGTTCATGATGAAACACGTTCGCGAAAAAGACCTGCAGTTGTTTATCGATCTCTCAAAAATTGAAAAACCGGAAAATGCAGAAGATGTTCCTCTGCATGTGCTCACACCGGCCTTTATGATAAGTGAGCTCAGGCGGGCTTTTGAAATAGGATTTCTGCTGTTTGTCCCCTTCATTATCATCGACCTTGTGGTCTCGTCTGTGCTGATGTCGATGGGCATGTTGATGCTGCCGCCGATCATCATATCACTACCGTTCAAGCTGATTTTCTTCGTCCTGGTAGATGGATGGTACATGGTGGCGGGAAGCCTGATCAAGAGTTTCGGGACTTAAAGTAGCGCTCAAGCGGCGCGCGGCCTGCACTCGCAGTCGCTCGTTAGTCCAACGCTGCGCTCGTCCCGGTGTCATGCGGGAAACCTGGTGTGTGATCGACCTGATGACAATCGAAAATCTGTCGGTGTGGCACCGGACGACCGCAGGGAGGACTAAGGCCCAAGGGGCCTGCAGGCTGCGCGCCGCTTGAGCGCCACTTACAGAGCAAAACTCAACTCTGAGGTGCCAGAGCCACGTCACTTGGCAAAGACAATTCAGCCTTGCGAAATTCCTCCAGGAAACTCTTCAACGTGTCGATTGCGGCAATTTTCGTGGCTATGTTACGAAACTCCGCCTCAAGCCCTCTGTTCGATGCGGTGATGACCTTGAAAGTTTGAGCATCTACAGACTTTGCCATTTTGGTGTTGAATTTTGTCGCCAGCCGCTTGGTCCCCAACATGTCTTCGGCAAGCGTATATGAGATTGCCGCACGCAGGACATTAATCCTTTGAACATCAGTTAATTCGGTGGCCCCTTTCCAGACATCGCCCAGATACCGTTCATAGGCTTCGCCAGCGTTTTGCCAGCGTTTGCTTCGCCACAGAACTGCCGCGCGTGCGCGTTCTACATCTTTGCCTTTTAAATTCACCAAAACACTTAACGCCAGATCATACCGGTTTAATTCGGCCAGTGCGCGGGCTTCCAGAAGAGCTCTTCGCCGGACCACGGTTTTGGGCAAAACCGCCTGACGTGTACGTCTTATGATTGTGAGGGCTTTTTGCGGTTGGCGTCTTAGCAATTCAACCAGGGCAAGCCTGGTGGCCACTTGTGCGCGTGCGGCACCTTTGAGGCGTTTTTCAACCTGATGCGACAAGATTTCAGCGGCCTGATCCAACAGGTCAACTGATATAAGTGTGTCTGACAATCTGCGGATCATTTCGTCACCAAGCCGACCGATCGGGGTCAGTTCGCGAAAATCATAAAACAGGCTCAATGTCTGGAGCGGTGACAGGCTCTTGATTTTTTCTCCCAGAAAAATCCTGTTAAACAAGGCAGCCATATCATCCTGGATAAGCCGGCCAATTTTTTTGTCGCGGTAATACGTGACCGCCGTGCGCATGGTCTCAAGCCCGCGCCGGTATCGTTTACGGGCAACGTAAAGCTTGGCCAGTTCGCGCATGACTTTCAACTCAATCTCGTCACCGCGCCAGGCAATCAATTGTGATTCAAGCTGCTCAAGTGCAACATCGGATTTAATGTAACTCAGGCGAAATCTGAGCATGGTTTTGTAAAAGGACGTTTCGGATTCAACTTTCCGGTCCCCATAGCTCAAGGCTTCATTATAATAATCAAGGGCCTCATCATTGCGGGCTTGTAATTCAAGGATCCGGCCATTCAAAAATGCTGCTTCAGCAATATACTTTCGCTCCAGATTGGTTTTTGGCATGGCGGCGAGTTGGTAACGTGCGCCTGATGTATCGTTTGATTCGATGTTTGCGCGCGCCGCACTGATCCTGAACAAAGCTTTTATCTCATCGGGAAAATCTTTCATCGAGCTTTCCCCACTGAAAAAACTCTTACGCGCCTGCTCCCAGTTACCCTCGGCAACTTCGAGCAGTCCAAGCCACAGTTTAGTTTCATTATCGTGCGCCAGACCCTGTGATGCCAAATCAAATCTCGCCGCCTTAAGGCGATACATCATCAGATTGGCAACACCGCGCAATGCATGGTACTTGGGATCGTTTTCGATTTTTGGATTGATCCTTTTTAGAATTTCCAAAGTGCCCAGAGCTTCGGCACCAAGCTGATTGCCTACATAAAGCTGGGCCAGCTCCAAGCGTGAGGCCAGAGTGTATTTCAATTCGGATTTCGAAGCGATATCGCGTTCCAGTTGCGCGCGCCGGTTACCAAACCGGAGGCGCCCGCCTTGTGCCCATTTGGCAAAGTCTACGTTGCCGGAGAGCGAGATATCGACTATCTTTTGGGCAACCCGGTTGGCTGAGGCCCCGTCGACACGAGACAACATCAAACCTTCATCACGGGTAATCACCACGTTGTCGGAATTCAAATTGATTTTCAAATCATCAATTGAAGGCTTAACGGCGATGCCCTGAGCGGTGATGATTGTTGAAAACTCAACAAATTTTTGAACCCTGACTACCCCCTGTGGCAATCCTACTGCTGTTACAACCGCTAATTGATCACCAACTTCAGGGTCTTTAAACTGATGCAGGCGGGCGGGTTTTTTGAGATTTAAGGTAATTTTGGTGCGGCCGTCAGAGCGGTTTCCAGACACCAGAGAAACAGGTTTGACCGGGCTTGCGATAAAATCCCCAACACTCAACAACCATCGGGTATCCTGCCTGGCAACGCTGGCCAAAGAGGGGCGGCTCAACTTCAGCAACAGGGCAACCGTGTCTTTTGTCGGGATGATGTTATAGCCAGAGATGCGGTCAAATTTGTTTTGCCCGTCATCGAGCGCACTCATATCGAGTTTGCTGCTGGTATCAAAAATCACCCACAGGCTTTCGCCGCGCTGAAAGACTGCGGCGGGCACATCTTGTGTGAATGGAAAACTCAAACGTAAATTCCCAGCGACCATCTCGGCTTCAACTTTGATCGTTTTGCCATTTTCCTTAACGACTGAGGCGGTGTTTTTTTCGATCGAGGAGATTTTTTCAGCGGGTTGTTCGTTCAGCGATTGGGCTGGCCCTGTTTCGGATTTTTCAGACCCCATTTGTGATCCCGAAGCCTTCATGGCCACGGACTTGCCACCGGTTTTTGACACCTTGCTCACCACCATCTGCGGATCTTTCACCTGATCGGTGTCCGGCTTTTTAACCAGCACTGCAGGTGAAGGTTTTTTCACAGGTTTTTTTTCAACCGGCGCCGACTTTACAGAGGCTGGCTTGGGAGTGGCCGGTTCTGGTGCCACTTTTGTTGACAGGGCTGCGTTAAACTCCACAACCTCCTTGCGCGCATCCACATTGGCTGCAGAAGGATCGTTAGTGTCATCTGGCACAAGGATAACCGGGGGCTGCTCGTATTCCTTTTCTTCTTCAGCACTCAGAGAACTTGTTACATCAACAACATACGTCACACCTTCGCGGAAAGCGCGGATGTTGGTATCTTCACGCAGCATGATATCGACAACAAGGCCATTGTCGGTCAGTTTTGATTTGGCACCGGTAACAAATTTTGGCGGATCAACCTTCAATCGTGTGACGTCGGTTCTGATCAACTTGTCAAACTGGATGTTGAGAACCTTGCCATTGCGGCTGACCTTGACGCCAACTTTTTTGTCCCAGTCAAATACCAGGCGGCTGAATGTCGGATATTCCCCAACTCTGATTTTGAGAATATTCTTTGAATTTTTAAAAGCCTCAATCCGTGCCAGCTTGCGCTTTTCTTCATCATCTTTACGGTTTTTGGCAGAAATTTCATCGATAATTTTTTGTGGAAGTCCGGGAAGCAGACCGACCCAAGGCTCGGGCAGAATATCGATGAACAATCGATCACCGGCTTCGATGGTATTCAGTCTGAGATCTCTTGACAGTGCAAAACGGATTGACTTGCCATCAGGATCGATGCGTCCAATGGTAAAGTAATCTTTCAGCGGCACCATGAACTGGTCCAACTTCAGGCTTATTGCTTCTTCAAATGAGATAATGAGCACCCCATCGGAAATTCTGGCACGATAAGGCGGAAGTTTGGCGAACCGAAAGACGATACGACCATAGCCATTATCGTCTATGGCGGAAACCTGCGCGGTAATCTGCGCCTGAGCGGGAATTGATGAAAGATGGATAAAGGTCAACGTCAAAAGCACCAACAGGCCTTTTGGAATGACGTGGAATGCTGCCAGCCAGTGTCGCCAGGCAGCTCGAAACTGCTTTTCGCAAACTTCCAGACTATGCAGAAAAAATCCCGATAACCAATTCACGTGACACAACCGCCATAATCGCCTTGAGAACACACCGCACAATACGGTCTCTCAAGATAGCGCAGGCACAGTTAATACCCGATTAAATCGCGCAACTGCGGTCAATCACCCTTGAGTATCGTTACCAATTTGCGGCAGCTCTTTTGCCGGGTTGCTTTCGTCTACAGCTTTGGCGGCCAGTTGAACAGTCAACCGCTCCGCTGCATCAGCATCCATCTTGGCCAGGATCGCCGACATTTTTCGTGGTGCGATGCGTTCGGCAACCTGTAAAACCACGCTGGCGTCGAGGCGGCTTAAAATACGTGCAGCTTCTTTGGGTTTCATTCCCTCATATATCGAAACCAGTTTTTTAAACTTGCCTTCCTGAAGCTTTTTTTGCTGTGCATTTTGCTGCTCAATCTCGTCTCTGATTTTTTTCAATGTGCTGATTTTTCCATCTATGCGCTTTTCAGCCGCTTGTAGCAGGTTCATCTGCAAATCGAGTTTTTTCTCGCGCTGATCGAGCTCCTTACGGCGCTTGGACAAGGATTCCAGCAAGGCCACTTCTGATTGAGACAGGTTGGTAACCACCTGTTCTTGAGGGGCGTCGACTTTTTCCTTTTTTTCTTTTTCGGCCATGTCGCCGCCTTTTTTCATCTCCGCTGGTGCGGCACCGCTCTCAGGGGGTTTTTCGGTGGGTTTTTCTTGCGCAAATGCCACATTAATCGATGACAGGGAAACAGTGTCATTGCGTAAAAAATCGGCCACCTTAAAACCAAGAACACCAAGAGCCGTCACAATAACAATGGGGAAAAGCCTAAAACGCTGGTTCATAATTTAATCACCCTTCCCGATCTATCCGGTTTTGTGCAAAAAGATGGAACTACCCGCCGGAGTCTGAGCTGCGCGGGGTAATTTCTGCACAGCTGGAACCTGGCTGGGGGCGGGCGTATGTTCCAGTTGCCCGGTTAATGCACGGGCTTCATCAAGTTTTGCAGACAGCCTTCTATCAACATCATCGGCCGTTGCCTTAAGACCTGAAACAGCATCCTGAGCGATTTGAGTGGTTTGGGAAAGATCAAGGATCACCTTGCGCAGATCAGCCTGTCCTGATCGCAACACCTTCAGTCTTTGGTCAAGAACAAAACAGTACCCGATTGTAATTACGAGCAGAAATATCAACAATCCTTCGATAACAAGTGTGGTCATACTGTTTTTTCCATCGCTTGTGATTTTGACATCTGGGCGGCGGCCAGCTGTCGAACCCGGTCTGTCAGTCCTTTTTCAACCCGGACCGAAATGTTGTCGCCGACCCGGCCCATCTTGCCGTTGGCCAGAGAGACATCACCACAGCGTAAATCTATCTTGGAATCGGGCGTCGCATTCAGCATCAATGTCTGACCAACTTCCAGGCTCATCACGTCGCTGAGTGAAATTTCGCGTTCATCCAAAACCGCATCTATGGCAACCTGGGTCGACCACAGTTCGGTGGCCAGATGCCCTTCCCAGATCGTGTCCTGACCGAATTTTTCGCCGACGAACATCTGCACCAGCAATTCGCGGATGGGTTCAAGTGTCGCGTAAGGCAAGACCAGTTCAATGCGACCGCCACGGTCCTCCATATCGATGCGGAGCTTGACCAGTATCGAAGCATTCTCAGGCCGCGAAATCACCGCAAAACGAGGGTTGGTTTCCAGCCGGTCAAGAGAAAATGTTACCGGGGCCAGCGGTTCAAAGGCGGCTCTCACATCATCCAGGGCGACCTCGATAAGTTGTTCGACCAGAGCGCTTTCAATCGTCGTATAAGGCCTGCCTTCAGCGCGCATGGTATTGGCGCTGCGGCGACCTCCCAGCAACACGTCAACAATCGAATAAATCAGACTGGAGTTGACAGTGAACAATCCGTAATTGTCCCACTCCTCAACCTTGAATACCGACAGGATTGCCGGCAGGGGTATGGAGTTGAGATAATCGCCAAAGCGGATGGATGAAATACTGTCGAGCGAGACCTCGACATTGTCAGAGGTGAAATTGCGCAGGCTTGTCGTCATCAACCGCACCAGGCGGTCAAAGACGATTTCAAGCATCGGCAGGCGTTCATAGGAAATAAGGCCGGATTCGATGATTGCCCGAATACCGCTGATGTCGCCTTCACGATCATTATCAAGCTGGAAGCCGAGCAGGCCGTCAATCTCTTCCTGGTTGAGAATACGTTCAGCACCACCGCGCTCGATTGCGATTTCTTCTTCTTCGCCCTCATCAATCATCGCCGCCCATTGAGCGGCTACATCATCGTCAAGGTTCGGATTGGCATCAGAGGCCCCGCCTTCGCCTTCGCCTTCATCTTCGCCCTCCGCCCCCCATTCGGCGGCAAGAGCATCCTGATCTACGTCGTCATCGGCCATCTATTTTAAAACCTGCAATAACAAAACTATTGAATAATAATTTCTTTGAACAAAATCCGGTCTACACGTTGTGGCGTAATGGCCAGATTGATGCGCCTGAGCAATTCTTCCTTCAAACGATAAACACCGGCCGAACCTTCCAGGTCTTCGCTTCGAAGTTCACGCAAATAAATCTGAAATGTATCGAGTATACGTGGCAATTGCGGCTCAAGGGTTTCCGTTACATTCTCATCGGCAATCTCCAGTGCCACCTGCAGTTTAAGAAACTGTGAGTTCCTCTTTTGTGAGTTGAGATTTACCAGCATCTCAGGCAGATCATAGTAAAATTTGGACTTTTCAGGCTCAACAACCACCATCTCCTCACCTTCGACCGCCGCAGAATCGAACACGCCAAAGAAGTAGGCTGCACCACCGCCACCGCCAATAAGGACCAGCAATGGCAAGGCGACAAACATAACCAGGAATTTACCGCTGAATTTACGCTTACCCTCACCTTCCTGACCCTCTTCTCCCTCAGTCTCGCCCCCTTCGTTCTCGACTTCAGGTTCAGCGTCTTTGTCTTCCTTTGCCATAATCTATCCAATTGGCCCCAACAGTTGCTGGCACACGATATTCGAAACTTTATTTTTTCGATTCTCTTACGCGCGCGTTCTTATAGATATCTAAAATGATAATGGTTAACGAAACCTTGCCAACGAACGTTGTACCCGGCAATTTTTACCGGGCAAGCCCTGCCTCGCGACCAGTAAAACACTCCCCCAATAACCTTAAGATGTTGTTTTTATTGAAATTTAATTTTGGCACGGCTTGTGCAATACGTCTGACATGGAAAATGCACTACTCATCGGCCTGTCCCGTCAAACCGCACTCATGCGGCAGATGGACATAATTGCCAATAATCTCGCCAATTCTCAAACCGCCGGTTACAGAAGCGAAACACCGCTGTTTGCGGAATATCTTTCAGATAATGCCCGCATCACCAACCTGTCAGGAAGCTCAGGCCGGGTATCAATGGTTCAGGACCGCGGTCTGCTACGGGATTTTTCCGAAGGCACCATGACAGCAACCGAAAACCCGTTTGATGTCGCCATCAATGGCAAAGGCTGGCTGGTGGTTGATACACCCGATGGTGAAAGATACACCCGCAACGGCCAGTTAACGCGAAACGACGAAGGCACGCTGGTTAATCCAAAAGGTTATCCGGTGTTAAGCACAGCAGGCAACATCAACATTGGCGCAGATGAGATAAAGGTCACCATCGCTTCAGATGGCAGTGTCTCCACCAGTGTCGGTGAAAAGGGCAAATTGCGTGTGGTATTTTTTGATAACGAAAACCTTCTGAAAAAGGAAGGGGGAACACTGTTCAGCTCCAAAGAACCACCTGTGCCGGCTGAAAATTACCGGATAGTGCAAGGGTTCGTTGAAGGCTCGAACGTGAACTCCATCGTCGAGATGACTGAAATGATCAAAGTCATGCGGTCATATATTTCGACCAGCAAACTGAATGAAAAAATCGATGAACTGAAACGACGCAGTATCGAGCAACTGGGTACGGTGTCGTGATGCGACAATCCACATTAATTGAAAAACCTGCAGCCATCGGGAACACTCTCCCAGCCAAAAGGACAGAAAAATGAAGGCTCTTCAAATCGCCGCAACCGGAATGTTGGCACAACAGCTCAATGTTGAGGTTATTTCCCAGAATATCGCCAATATGCGAACAACCGGGTACAAGCGTCAGCGACCGGAATTCCAGGATCTGTTGTATCAGGATCTGCGCAGGGTTGGTGCTGCTTCTTCCGACACCGGCACGATTGTTCCTTCTGGTATTCAGTTGGGACTGGGCGTAAAAACCGGGTCCATATATCGCATCCATACACAAGGCAGCGTGCTCAACACTGAAAAAGACCTTGACCTGTCCATTCGTGGTGAAGGGTATTTCCAGGTCACGTTGCCCAATGGCAATACCTCTTATACCCGCGCTGGTGCCTTTGAGCTCGACGCCAATGGTGCCCTGGTGACGCTTGACGGTTACAAAATTGATCCCGCCATCACCATTCCCTCAAATGCACGCTCGGTATCAATAAACTCGGAAGGGAGCATCCAGGTTTTAACCGATGATACCTCGACACCAACCGATGTGGGACAGCTTGAGTTGGCGATTTTTGTCAACAAGTCAGGTCTTGAAGCGATTGGTGACAATCTTTATCTCGAAACACCGGCCAGCGGCTCACCAACCACCGGCACGCCGGGAAGTACCGGCATTGGATCTTTGCTGCAGGGCTCACTGGAACAATCGAACGTTAATGCCGTATCAGAAATTTCAGACCTCATCGCTGCCCAGCGAGCTTATGAAATGAATGCCAAGATTATTTCGGCAACAGACGAAATGATGCAGGCAACCAATAACCTGAGATAATTTTCTCAGAGCTTTCGGAGTAAAAATGTTAAATTCTGGATCTAAATTTTCCACTGCACTTTGCGCACTTATCCTGGCATTGTCGATTAATTTTGCGCACGCTGCCGAATTAACGCTGCGCTCAAATATCAGCGTTGTCGATGATGTGGTGACTTTAGGCGATTTGTTTGAACACGCCGGCGCCGCCGCCAACAAAGCTGTTTTCAGATCACCCCGGCTGGGACAGAAAGGCATATTGAACTCCAGACGAATTGCCCTGGTAGCACGCGAAAACGGGTTGAACTGGCCGAACCGCAATTACCGGCAAAAAATTGTTATCCAACGTGAGGCCAACACCATTACTCTGGATGAAATCAGTAGCAGAATTGGTGAGGAAATTAAAGACAACTACCCCTTGAGGGTGTCGAATTCCCAGCTCGAAATTTCACTTGGCAACAAATCCAGACCCTTTATCATGCGCGCAGATGCTGGCGCTGAATTTGACGTGGAAAAAATCAGGTACGATCGTCGCTCGGGCAGGTTTTCAGCGATCATTTCCGGGCCTGTGGGATCTGCAAGCGAAAAACGTGTAACCTACACCGGCCGGGCAACGGAAGTTATTGAAATTCCCGTTCTGGTTCAACCTCTTACGCGCGGGCAGGCCTTCAAAACTAGAATTCTCGAGACAAGAAAATTCCCGGCGCGGCGCGTCAACAGCAAGATTATCACGCAAGCCGCTGATCTGATCGGGATGGCGGCACGGCGTTCATTGCGGCCGAATTCACCAATTCGCATAAGCGATGTGGAAAAACCGAGAATTGTGAAGAAAAACACACTTGTCAGCGTTGTCTACAAGGTGGGGACGCTCAACATTACCTTTCGTGGACGCGCACTGGAAGATGGCGCACTGGGCGAGACCATAAGTGTTCTTAACACACGTTCACGTCGCACCATTCAAACCATCATCACGGCACCAAATACAGTCGCTGCCCAGATCAACAAACTGCGCCAGACAGCGTCTTTAAATTAATAAATTCATTCAATATTTAAAAATTCCACTCGGATTTAAATCATGGCACAAATTAAAAACAGAACCAAAAAAATAGCCCTTCTTCTGGCGACTGCCACAACATTGTCAGGCTGTGCAGCTGCTGACAGAATTGCCGGGATAGGCAAACCGCCGCCACTGACGCGCATTGAAAACCCGGTTGAACAATCCGGCTACCGGCCGGTGCGTCTGCCGATGCCGGAAATTAAACCGGTGGTACATCAAGCAAACTCATTGTGGCGCTCAGGCGCAAACGCCTTTTTTGACGACCAGCGCGCCAAACAGGTCGGGGATATTCTTACCGTTGCTGTACAGATCACGGATAAGGCCAAGATTGACAATACGACCAAGCGCAGCCGGACAGGTGAAGAAAATGTCGGCTCCAACTCTTTGGTGGCCGGTGTTGCAGCACAAGTTGCCGCCGCCATCCCTTTCAGTGTTGACCCCTCAAATTTGCTGAATTCCACCAGCAATTCTTCCAGCACCGGCACAGGCTCGGTTGATCGCCAGGAAGAACTGGATGTCTCGATTGCAGCAATCGTCACGCAGATATTGCCTAATGGCAACATGGTCATTGAAGGCAAACAGGAAATTCGTGTGAACAACGAGGTTCGGGAATTGATTGTTGCCGGCATTGTGCGACCGGAAGACATTTCGGCCACCAATACGATCAGCAGCGCTCAAATGGCCGAAGCGCGTATTTCATACGGTGGCCGTGGCCAGATAACAGACGTGCAACAGCCACGCTATGGCCAGCAGTTCCTTGATATAATCCTGCCGTTTTAGGGTCTGTTGAGTATCAACCGCCCCGGCGCAAAGCCGGGACGGTTTGATTGATCTAGAGAAAATGCTCTCGCTTTATTCGTTGCGATAGACTTTTTCGCGGCGCTCGTGAGCTTCCTGGGCTTCGATACTTAAGGTGGCAATCGGGCGTGCCTTTAATCGTTCGATGCCGATGGGACTGCCGGTTTCTTCACAATAGCCGTAAGTCCCCTCATCAATGCGTGACAACGCTTCATCAATCTTGCTGATTAATTTGCGCTGGCGGTCCCGGGTTCTCAACTCCAGTGATCGTTCAGTTTCAGAGGATGCCCGGTCAGCCGGGTCTGGCAGTTTACTTGTATCTTCCGCCAGATTTAAGAGTGTTTCCTTGCTTTCCCGCAATATTTCGTTTTTCCAGTCGTTCAGCCTGTCGCGAAAATAATCACGCTGCTTGTTATTCATGAAGGCTTCGCCATTGCGAGGATTTTTTGCACCGTTGGTTTTTTTTCCCATAGATCTACCTTTGGCTTTTGCAATGTAATTTGAACCAGTTGGCGCGAACTATATAAATTTATGAGAATATTACAACTCAAGAAATATTTATTTTGGTTTCATGCAGGCAAGTCAGGATTTTTCAAACAAATTCACCAAGTTTGGCCAGTTCCACCTGTGCTCTTAGCTCAACTTCTTTGAGAACCTCGGTAAGTTTTGGGTCCGGCACCTGATCTTGCTCACGCCGGATAAGTCCTAACAGGCGATTTAGCTGCGTTTTCGGCAAAGCCCCGACCACTAGCCCCATCTGCACATCTTCCAGTGCATCGAGAATATCTTCGGCATGACGAAGTGCGCGTCGGGTGGAGGTGGTGGCATCAGGCAGCTCCTGAAGAGCGAGTAAAGCATCTACAGAGCCAAGCGAACGCGGCGCCTGCACTGTGCTGGCGGTTCCACCAGAGCTTGCCTGTTCAATCGAAAACTTTTGACCACCGCCGGCCTTGCCAGTGGGTCGTTTGGCCGATGCTGTTCGGTTTAAAGCACCTTGTCGATTAATCCGCATGAGGTTTGATGCCAAAGTTTAAGTTTAAAAATCCAAATGCCAAACCAACGTCCTGATAGTCCAGATGTTGATATGATCAATTCACTCCTCTTGCATTAACATTGCGTTAACCATGGCAGTTTTTGCCTAGCTGGTGGCAAAAAACGTCACAGGAGTTTGATTTCGAGAATAGTGAAACTAATTTTTTCTGTTTATTTTCAACGCATTAAAGTTTTTCTATTAAGATTTCAAACTGGCACGATTTTCGCTTTAGAACTGTTAGTAATTTTTATTGTTTTACCGGGTCCACCGATGATGTGTTTCAAAATGATACTTTTTTGCCACCCGCGCCGAGTATTAAGCAGCGTGATTCTTTTACTGGCATTGCTTGTTTTCAACCTGCCGACATCCTCATTCGCCAGTTCCCGGATCAAGGATCTGGTTGATATCGAAGGCGTGCGGGAAAACCAGCTCATCGGCTATGGTCTGGTTGTAGGGTTAAATGGCACTGGCGATTCTCTCAATAATTCGCCGTTCACCCTGCAAAGCCTGCAAGGCATGCTGGAACGCATGGGCGTTAACACACGCAACACCAACTTACGAACCAAAAATGTCGCCGCCGTCATCGTAACCGGCAACCTGCCGGCCTTTGCCACGCAAGGGTCTCGCATGGATGTGACGATTTCAGCCCTCGGTGATTCAACCTCTCTTCAAGGCGGCACCCTTCTGGTTACACCGCTTGTCGGTGCAAACGGCGAGGTGTTTTCTGTGGCTCAAGGGTCTCTGGCCATCGGTGGATTTGCGGCCCAGGGAGATGCCGCCACAATTACCCGCGGCGTCCCCACGGTGGGTCGAATTGCCAATGGCGCTTTGATTGAGCGGGAAATTGAGTATGATTTTCTAGCTCTCAAAACCTTGCGTCTGGCCTTGCGCAACCCCGATCTGACCACGGCTATACGTATTACAAACGTGATTAACTCGTTCATCGGTTTCAAGATAGCCAAGGCCGAAAACCCCGCCACAGTGCGGCTTTTTCTCACTCCGAAAATAAAAGCGAACATGATGGGCCTTCTCACCGACATTGAGCAGTTGCGGGTTGAACCTGATATTCCAGCCAAGGTGGTTATTGATGAGCAATCAGGCATCATCGTTATTGGCAGCAACGTTCGAGTGTCAACGGTGGCAATCGCCCAGGGCAATTTGACAGTTACCATCTCGGAGACACCGCAGGTAAGCCAGGCAGCGCCTCTGGCACCTGGTGGGGAAACGGTTGTCGTACCGAGAACTGACGTCTCCGTCGACAATGGTGGTGATAAAAAACTGGCCATCGTTAAAAATGGTGTCAGCTTACAAAGTCTTGTTGATGGGCTCAATGCCTTGGGAATTGGCCCGCGCGATATGATTTCGATCCTGCAATCGATTAAGGCTGCAGGCGCCCTGCAAGCAGAAATTGAGGTGATGTAATGCTAGATTCAGCCCTGGTAAACGTTTCACAAAAACCGGTTTTCGATGTTCAAAACGCTATAAAGGCAAGTTCACTGGACAAATCTTCCGCTGAAGAAAAAGCCAGGAAAGTAGCCGAGGATTTCGAAGCCTCTTTTCTGACCACCTATATAAACCAGATGTTTTCCGGCCTCAGCACTGATGGTATTTTTGGCGGCGGATATGGTGAAAAAGTCTATCGCGACATGATGAACGAGCAATATGCCAAAGCCACCGCGGCCAACGGTGGCATTGGTGTAGCAGACCAGGTTTACAGAGAAATTTTGAGTATGCAGGAGGCAAACAGCCAATGACAAAAACAAAACAGGCACCCAAACAAACACCGCCACGTTTAACGATATCCAACCGCGCCGATGCCGTTGGTCTTTGCAATCGTCTTAATAACTGCATCAGCTCGATGACAGAGGTTTTGGCAAACGAGACCAGTCTGCTGCAACAACATAATACATCGGGCATCGAATCTTTGCAGTCTGAAAAACTCAAACATACACAAGCCTACCTCAAAGATTTCAATCTGTTTAAAGAACACGCCGCCCTGGTTGGCTCGCAGGCACCGGTTGAAGTCAACAACGTGCGCAAAATTCTGGGCGCATTTAACACCACTTTGCAGCAAAATCTGCAAGCACTGGCGGCAGCGAAGTCGGTTTCGGAAAGTGTTGTCAGTGTTATTGCCGAAGCCGCCCGTGAAGCAAAAGCGGGACCAACGTGTTATGGTGCCAATGCTAATGTGGGCGTTGAAGGCAGCCATCGTGCGGCAGCTATTGCCATCGACAGAAAGCTTTAAACACTCGGCTCTTGACAATTCAAAGCGGAAAACGGCTGAAACACGCTGCTTTTCGGCGTTAACTTTTGATTCATTTTTGGCCGACATACTCGCAAGAGCAAAATAAAAAACTCAAGGGGCAGGCAAACTAGAGAGGTTTCTCTTAATGCTGTCCGTTCCCTCGCGCTGGGTTTCATCCACATCAAAACGCGATTTGCCCAAACCCAAAGCTCGCCAATCCATTTCCCCCGGTCACAGCACCCCCCTCACCGACAATCATGTGGATCCGGTACCAACTGTTCACAGCGATGAGAGCTCGGATAAAAAGTCTGACTGGAAAAACACCGGGCCTTCTTCTGAAGGTGACATCAAATCCTCTCCCCTGCAAAAGGGAACCGGACAACTTGTCGATCGCTCGATCTGACAGCAGTGTTGAAGTGGTGATTTTCACAAATTCGCGATGAAATTGTTTTAAATTGAAACAAATTAAAACTCATGATTACCCGGTATTAACCTGAATATTCGTTAACCATACTGATTAAGACACCCTTACTTTGATTACTAGATTTTGAGGTCGTCCACTCAAACGAAGTGGGCGGGGCTGCTGGCTCAGAAGAGTCGCAGAATTAAACCTAGAAAAGGGTAACAAAAATGGGCGATATAACTCTCTCAAGTGCGGTGCGGAACAATCTACTCTCACTGCAAGGTACAGCCGACCTGCTGGGGAAAACGCAGGAGCGTCTTTCTACCGGCCTTAAGGTCAACAGTGCTCTGGATGATCCGTCATCCTTCTTTACCGCTGCCGCTTTGAACAACCGCGCAAGCGATCTGAACCGTCTTCTCGATTCAGTTGGCCTGTCCGTTCAGACAATTGAAGCCGCTGATCAGGGCATTACCGCCATTACTGATCTGGTGGAAGCAGCACAGGCGTCTGCTCGTCAGGCTTTGCAGTCACCTGGACCCGTTGGGCCAGCTGTTGCCGCAACGGTCACCGGTACAGGTGCAAGTGTTGCAGCTGACGCTGCCGCCGTTTCAACCGGTACCGTCACCACCATTGCTGCTGATGTGGCAGCCGTTGGTACAGGTACTGTTGTTACCGGTGGTGATGCTCTGGAACTTGACGTTACCAACCTCAATATTGCTGATGGTACAACCATCACCATTTCCGATGGCACAACCAGCAGAACCTTTGAGTTTGAT
>JAJFHS010000048.1 GCA_021775475.1 Hyphomicrobiales bacterium | reverse complement strand
CCATCGGTACTGCTGTTGGTATCACCGCTCTCGCCAGCGATGCTGATGTCGGTGACAGTGTCACTTATGCGCTCAGTTCCAACCCCGGTGGCCTGTTTGCCATTGATGCCAATAGCGGCGAGATCACTGTTAATGGGGCACTTGATTTTGAGACTGCCGAAGATCAGACCATAGAAGTTACCGCAACCTCTACAGACGGTTCAACCTCGACAAGCTCCTTCACCATAGATGTGACTGACCTCAATGAAGCCGCTGTCGGTGCGGTCTCGGATAGCAATGCTGAAGTCAATAGTGTGAGCGAGAATGCAGCGATTGGCACTTCGGTGGGCATTGCTGCTTTTGCCACAGATGCGGATGGTAGTGATACTGTTACCTACTCCCTCAGCGATGATGCCGGTGGGTTATTCTCGATTGACGCTACGACAGGAGAGGTTACCGTGGCGGGAAAAATCGACTTCGAAGCTGGCGCCGAACGTTCAATTGAAATTACCGCGACCTCTACAGACGGCTCCACATCAACTGAAGTTTTCAATGTCGATATAGGTAATCTGTTTGATGAGGCTCCCAGCGATATTTCAGTCAAAGGAGGTTCCGTTGCCGAGAACTCCGCCTCGGGCACCGTGGTTGGCGTTCTGGAGACCGAGGATGCGGATGCGGGAGACAGTCATACCTACTCAATAACCAATGATCCTTCCGGTTTTTTCGAGGTAATCGGAAACGAAATCCGTGTCAAGGCGGGTGCTGATATTGATTTTGAAACCGCAACATCACATGACATCACAGTTGAAGTGAGCGATACCGATGGCAATACCTATTCCGAGACTGTTACGCTCGACGTCACCGATGTCAATGAAGCGCCCAGAGATCTGACATTTGCGGGCAACGATCAGTTGAGTGTTAATGGTGATGGTGTTGTCGCTGCTGGCACTGTGGTTGCCAGCGTGGCATCCGTCGTTGACCCGGATGCGGGCGATACATTCACTTATGCTTTGAAAGACGATGCCGATGGAAAATACACCATTGATACCAATACCGGCGATATAACTCTGGCTGCGGATCATAATGCCTCAACCTCAACGCCGGAATTCACCGAGCAAACGGGCAAAAGCAGCCCGTTTGATGGCATCGACATTGGCGAAAACTCAGCACCAACGTTTGTAGATATTGATGGCGATGGCGATCTTGATATGTTTGTGGGTAACAAAGGCGGTAGTGGCAGCGGCGGGGGTGGCCATAGCGCTGACGGCAATTCGATCAAATACTTTGAAAACACAGGCGATGATGCCAATCCGGTATTTTCAGACACACCACAAGATAGCCCCTTTGGTCTTGAGGATGTTGGTGAAAAATCGACCCCGACATTCGTTGATATAGACAATGATGGCGATCTCGATGCCTTTATTGGTGACAAGGACGGCAATACCAGATTTTACGAAAATACCGGCACAGCCAATAATCCCAGCTTCGCCGACGCTGATAAAAATGCCTTCGGTCTGGAAAATATAGGCAAGGATGCCGCCGTAACCTTCGCTGACATTGATAATGATGGTGATCTCGATGCCTTTGTTGGTGAGAGTAGCGGTGTTGTAAATTACTTTGAAAACACCGGTTCGGCTGACAGTCCCAGCTTTGCCAGCGCCACTACCAATCCTTTTGGTTTAAGTGACGTTGGCAAAAAGTCCGCACCCACGTTTGCCGACGTTGACGGTGATGGCGATCTTGATGCTTTTGTTGGAAACAGCAGCGGCACCATTGATTATTTTGAAAATACCGGCTCCGCTGAGGAGCCCAGTTTTGTCTCTGGATCCACAAACCCGTTTGCCGGCATCGATGTCGGCGAAGATTCAAAACCTACATTTGCCGATATTGATGGAGATGGAGATCTCGATCTCGTTGTCGGAGAAAAAGACGGCAATATCAATTACTTCGAAAACGAAACTTCGAATGGTGGCGCAGACTCCAGTACGGTGACTGTGGAGGTGACAGACTCGGGCGGCAATACATACTCCGAACAAGTGGGCATCCACATAGGAACTGAAGGCGCTGACATGGTCACAGGCGCTGGCTTCGAAGATGTCATATACGGTCTCGGTGGTGACGACACACTGGCCGGCGGCGTCGGTGACGATACGCTTATTGGCGGTGCCGGCGATGATATGCTGACCGGCGGTGAAGGCAATGATTTCTTTGTTTTCCAAGAAGGTGATGGCAGCGATACCGTGGATGGCGGAGCCGGTGGAGGGTGGACTGATGTGATACAGCTTGCCGACAGCCCAGGCGGCAGCGATCTTGGTGAATTCGGCTCCGATTGGACTGTAACGGTCGACAATGGTTCCATAACATCTCAGGACGCAAACAGTTTGGACCTGAGTGATGACGCTTCGGGTACAATCACATTGCAGGACGGCAGTGAGATCGATTTTCAGAATATGGAACGCATCGAGTGGTAGTCTTGCGTTAGCACAAGCGTAATTTCAATTTATGAATGCTTTACCCCTTAAACACCACGATGATGAGTTGTTGACAGTCTCGTCCGGGTTTCAATCCTGGTTGCTGGAAAACAGGTGCAGTCTGGCGTTTTCTTCCTTCGAGCGCGGACGGCTGTTCTTCGTTGGCTTGAAAGACGACGGGCAGCTTTGGGTTCACGAGAGATATTTGGAAAACTGTCGCGGCCTATACATTAACGCCAACCAGATCTGGCTGAGCACATTCAATCAGATGTGGAATTTTCACAATGTACTCCCCAAAGGCGTGGCCTTCAGGGAAAATGGCTCGGATCGGCTTTTTTGTCCGCGCACCGGTTTTGTCACTGGTGCTGTCAATATCCATGAAATCGAACTTGATCGTAACGGCCGCGCAGTTTTCGTCAACACACAGTATTCCTGTCTGGCAACCCCGGACATGAATGCCAGCTTTAAGCCGCTGTGGAAACCGGATTTTGTTACCGATCTGGTCCCTGAAGAACGTTGTCATCTCAACGGCATGGCCATGGAAAACGGCGTTGTACGGTTCGTGACAGCGCGGGCCAGATGCAATGATGCCGCGGTGTGGAAAAACAATCGCAACAGTGGCGGGGTTTTAATTTCAGTTGATGATAACGAGATCGTTTCCAGTGATCTGTCCATGCCGCACTCGCCACGTCTTCATAATGGCGATTTGTGGCTTCTCAACACCGGCACCTGCGAATTTGGATCGGTTGATTTGAAAACCGGTAAGTTTGACGCCTTGTGTCAGGTTCCCGGCTACGCTCGTGGCCTGGCCTTCATTGGAAATTGCGCCGTTATTGGCATTTCGCGCCCGCGCCAGGATGATGGTTTCAAAAAACTTCCCCTAAAGCGTGTTCTGGAAAAGCGCAATGAGCAGCCACAATGTGGATTGATGATAGTTGATTTAAAAACCGGACGCATTGCTCACAGATTAAACTTCCAGCATACAATGAAAGAAATTTCAAATGTGTCGATAATCCCTGAAGTGCGACAGGCCAGCATGCTGGCTTTCAGCAATCAGGAGCAGATTTCCGGGTTTATCACTCTGCCATATGCCTGAAACAGCGGCAGTTTAATCAAAAAGGCGTTGCAAACCAGACGATGATTTGCAACGCCCTCGTTTTTTAATTTAAACCACGATAATTCTGGTGCCATTGGGCACGCGTGGATAAAGGTCAATCACATCCTGATTGAGCAGTCTAACACAACCGCTCGATACCGCTTTGCCGATTGAAAACTCCTCAGGCGTTCCGTGCAGCCGGTAAAGGGTATCCTTGCCACCCTGATAAATATACAAGGCACGTGCTCCCAAAGGATTTGTCAGGCCTGCCGGCATGCCGCCGTTTGCGGCACTGTATTTTTCCAGCGAAGGTACACGCTCAATCATGTGGGCAGGAGGCGTCCAAGTAGGCCACTTCCTTTTCCAGGCAATCCGGCCTGTGCCCTGCCATTCAAATCCTGCCCGCCCAAGGCCGACACCATAGCGTATGGCTTTTTTATTGTTGCCCACCAGGTAGAGGTAGAAGTTTTTTGTATCCACATAAACAGTTCCTGCGGGAACGCCCTTGGGCGCATCCGCTTCAGTTCTGTAGTACTGGGACGGTACCTGACTTATATCGGCGGCAGGTATGGGAAACTTCTCATCGGGACGAGGCCCATACATAGCTGCGAGCTGCGGGTTTGAGATTGGCGCTGCATTCCCGGTTCGCTTGACGGTTGCACAACCGGTCAGGGTAAGCCCGCCCAGGCTCAATCCGCCCAGTATAAACGGGCGCCGGCTTATTTTACTTTTTTCTTGCATTACATTTTCCTTGCTTCGGAGCATTTAAGTGTCGGACCTAAATGACGACAACTTGAGCACCCATGGGCACTCGCTCATAGAGATCTTTGACATGTTCATTCAGCATGCGTATGCAGCCGTTGGAAACCGCCTTACCGATCGTTGATGGTTGATTGGTCCCGTGAATTCGATACAACGTATCACGACCGTTGCGATAGAGATACAGCGCTCTGGCACCCAGTGGATTACTGAGGCCGCCAGGAACACCTTTGGCAAAACGGGCATATTTTCGTGGAGAACGACGTATCATATTATTTGTCGGTCTCCACCATGGCCATTTGACCTTTCTGCCGATCTTGGCCTTACCCTTGAAAGCCAGACCGGCCCTGCCAACGCCAACGCCGTAACGCCGCGCTTGCGAGGATGATTCAACAAGGTACAAAAACCGGTTTTTTGGATCAACAACCACTGTTCCAACCGGATACCCCGACCAGCTTATAAGCTGAGGCGTATACTTCGGGTCGAGTACGAATTTTTTCGTTCTATGAGCCAAAGCCACATTTGGTGTAAATGCTAAGGCCAAGCCCGATAATAGAACAGTTCTTCTATCCAACATTAAGAGTTCCCTGACTGCATGATCAATAAATTAGGTGTTCGGGAGATTTTCAAGAAGTCATTCGAGGTGGTTTTTTAATGCTGAACGGTTGCATCGCAACCAAACGTCTGGTCATTATCGGTATTTGTTTTAGGGTTGTAGACTCAATGCAGATTGACAATTCCAGGTCAAGCGCATGAAACAGGCAAATCACGGTAAATTCTTCTCCGGCCTTTGAGCCCTTTTTGGTATCTTGGGTATCGGAAGCTTTGTCGAGGTCGCATTGACTGACGGCCAGATTCTTAAGCGAATGATTATTGCAATCATCGGCGCTCAAGGCAGCCACACGTCCTGTGTCCGGCTGGATGAAAGCAGGCACAGAACTTTGTGCGACCGAAGAAAAGGCCACGTAAAAAAATCCAACAAATATTAACAGCAATCTCATAATGTAACAGTGTTAACCAAGTTGTGGTAAAAATACAATTAACCAGATTTCACGAGATAGTGATAGAGCAAAAATGTTACACTTTTGACCAGAATGAAAACAGACCGTTTCTGCTGGAAATCATGTGTTAAGATGGCGCTTTATGTCGATACGATCACAAGTCACGAATTTTAATAGTCAAAATCCGGTTTTTTGCCGGGGCGCATGAAATTCGGAAAGGTTTAAGCATTCTTGTTAATCGTTAAGTTATGAGATTTTCGAAAAAAGAATGCCATATGTCTCATTTTTATCACTAGGCTGCGTTGGCAAATAGTAGAAACAAACAGCGTGATTCCGTTTCTTTTGCACGCGCGCATATGACAGCAAAAATCCGTGCTGGATTTTGGTAATACACGCCTATGTTTGGGCATCAATTACGCTGCGATTTCGTAAAATACCTGACGATAAACGGCAGCGCTGTTAAAGCACCTAAAACAGCCACTGCCGTTAGCATTCGATCTGTTTCATCCGCCACCATCTCACTGCCCACATGGGCCAGCACAAAACTTGCCGGAATAATGCCAGCAAATGTGGCCAGGGCAAAACGCCAGAAGGATAGCGGCGTTAATCCCGCAGCGTAACTGACGATATCAAAGGAAATAAAAGGCATCAACCGGCTGGCAAAAACACTTGCCATCAAAAAGTTTTGGGAGCCAACCAGACTGCGGCCAAGCTTTTCGCCAAACCATTTGCGCAATAAATCCTGTCCTAAAAACCGGGATATGCAAAAAGCAGTAATGGCGCCGATTTCTGCGCCGGTCAAAACATAAAGCGTACCCCAGATGTGTCCGTAAATGGCACCTGCAGCCAGCGCTATTGGTGCGCTGGGGATGGGGCTTACAAGAATTGCCACAATCATCGACGCGATGACTGTGGCAGGGCCCCAGGTGCCCAGTTCGCTGAACCAGGCGCGCAAGGAAGTGCCATCAGGAAAATCCAGAGACAGGCCGACCTTAGCCCCCCACCAGTTAAACGACAGAATCAAAATCGTGATGGCAATGAGAAGAAACAGCTTAAAATAGGCTATTTTGTTCATAATGCCCGGCGCCAACCTTAATCTACAATGAATAATTCACGTGGAACATTTGACAGAAACTCAGGGCCAGCCTCGGTGATGACAATGCTCTCAGTAATTTCCAGCCCCCAGTCATCCAGCCACAGACCGGGCATGAAATGAAAGGTCATGTTTGGCTTAAGGACATTTTTGTCGCCCGGGCGCAGGCTCATGGTGCGTTCACCCCAATCGGGCGGATAAGACACACCGATGGGATAACCGGCACGACTATCCTTGTCGATGCCATGTTTTTTCAGCACGGTGAAAAATGCATTGGCAATGTCTTCACAAACATTGCCAGGCCTGGCTTTTTCCAGTCCTGCCTCAAGGCCTTCAAGCACGGCTTTTTCGGCCTCAAGAAACTTGGGCTCAGGCTTGCCCATATACATGGTTCGCGATAACGGGCAATGATAGCGCCGGTAACAGCCGGCAATTTCAAAAAACGTGCCTTCACCGGTTTTAAATTCCCGCTCGTCCCAGGTCAGATGCGAAGCAGACGCCTCAACACCAGACGGCAGCATTGGCACGATAGCGGGATAATCGCCGCCAATGCCTTTGACACCGCGCAAGCTGGCATCATAGATTTCAGCCACCAGTTCATATTTGGGCAGACCCGGTCTCACATTTGCCCGGATACGTGCATGCATGGCCTCAACAATCCTGCCGGCATTGCGCATATACTCCAGCTCCTGAGGTGATTTCACTGTCCGCTGCCAATTCACCAGACTACGGCAATCTTTCAGGGTTGCATTTGGCAGATTATTAACCAGCGATGCGTGAGCGGCAGCCGAATAATAGTAATTATCCATTTCAACCCCGATAACTCCCGACGACAGTCCTTTGGAAATCAGCATTTCAGCCAGAAAATCCATTGGGTGACGCTCGGTACTCATGACATAATTATCGGGATATTCGACAATATTATCTTCACTCAGCCAGGTGCGATGACGCGCACCATTGACATCAATGCCACGGCCATACCAGATCGGTTCACCCTGGGCTGGAACAATCACACACTGATGAACATAAAACGACCAGCCATCATAACCGGTGAGCCAGTGCATGTTGGAAGGGTCACAAATCACCAGAGTGTCAATCTGCGCTTTCTCCATTGCTGTTTGGGTTTTTTGCAGGCGGGTGGCAAATTCTTCTAAGGTGAAGTTGAGCAGGGGGCCGTTTTGAAGGTGAACCATAAAAATCTCTTTCAAGCTAATCCAGATGTGCACAATAACGCGCCGGATTATGAAATAAAGCCAGTAAATTTAAAACCCGTATTCATCTTGACGTTACACTTCCCCATTACTAGGTTGACACTATGTATGTTTCACCCGCCACAAAGCTGGCGACAGCCTAAAAGGTATTTTAATATGGCAACAACACCTGTAACCGATGCGTCATTTGACGCTGATGTACTTGGCTCGAGCGAACCTGTCGTCGTTGATTTCTGGGCAGAATGGTGCGGCCCGTGCAAGCAGATTGGTCCTGCACTGGAAGAAATTTCAACTGAAATGGACGGTCGCGTCAAGGTCATCAAGATCAATATTGATGAAAACCCCAACGTACCATCCAAATATGGCGTGCGTGGCATTCCCACTTTGATGATGTTCAAAAACGGTGAAGTAGCCTCAACAAAAGTTGGCGCTCTACCCAAGGGCAAAATCGTCGAATGGATTGAAGAGGCGCTTTAGGCCTTTAGTCAAAACTGGAGCAGTTGTCTCAAGGCTGGGACGATTACTTACATCTGTCTTACCGGCTTTCGCCGGTAAGACAGGGTGATGGATCCAGGTCGGGACGGTGTGGAGAAATGTGGTTGCTTCTGTTTGGGGCGGCCTTTTCCAACCCACTCTAATTATTCCCAACTACACCGCTGCCACATTGCCGCGGTGTAGTTTCAACACATTTCCGGCCAGATAAAGCGAGCCGCAAATTAACAACCTCTGCTCTTTGTCGCCATTTGCTGCCACCTGTTTGAGGGCGTGTTCCAGGCTTTGTGAAGATGTGGTTGTAAAACCCTGTTTAACTGCTTCCAGGCCAAGGTCTTCCGCACTCACGGCATTTTCTTCGCCCGGTATTCTCACAGTGATGATGCGCTCGCACAGACCTTTAAATGGGGCCAGGTAGGTGCCAATTTCCTTGGTATTCAACATGCCCAAAATGAGCACCACGGGCATAGGTACACGATCTTCAAGATCGGCCAGAGCCGTTGCCACAGCTCTTGCGGCATGAGGATTATGCCCGCCATCGAGCCAGATTTCGGTATTTTCGCCAGTAAGCTCATGCAGGACGCCAGGTTCCAGCCGCTCGAGCCGGGCGGGCCAGCGGGTTTGACGCAAGCCCTCTTCGATATGTTTAGATGTCAGCGGTGAAAAATCCAGCGCCCGCAACGCAGCGATTGCGGTTCCGGCATTGTCAATTTGATGGCGCCCGGCAAGGCGCGGCAGCGGCAAATCGAGCAATCCCGCCTCGTCCTGATAGACCAGGCGGCCATGTTGTTCAAAAGCCTGCCAATCCTGATTGGCGATCAAAAGCGGGCTGTGTGTCCGCGCCGCAATGCGTTCAATTACAGCGAGACCAGCCTCTTTTTGCGGGGCGACGATGCAGGGGACATCGGGTTTCAAAATACCGGCTTTTTCCCCGGCAATCTCCTCAAGGGTGTCGCCCAGATACTGTTGGTGATCCATATCGATCGAGGTTAGGATGGTGAGAGCGGGGCGTTCAATAACGTTGGTCGCATCCAACCTGCCACCAAGCCCGGTTTCCAGCAGCAGAAAATCAGCCCTGTGGCGCGAAAAGGCCAGAAAAGCTGCCGCTGTTGTGATTTCAAAAAAAGTTATAGGGTGGCCATCATTGGCCACTTCACATTCTTCCAGCAGGGCCGAAAGGTGACTTTCATCTATGTGCTGGCTTGTCCCGGCATCGCTTGCCAGGCGAATACGCTCATGAAAGCGCACAAGATGGGGCGAGGTATAGCTGTGAACGCGCGCACCTGCTGCCTCCAGACAGGAGCGCATATAGCTGAGAACCGAGCCTTTGCCGTTGGTGCCGGCAAGGTGGATTACCGGCGGTAATTTTTCTTCAGGATATTTGAGAGCCACCAGCAATCGCTCAAGGCGCTCTAAAGACAGGTCAATGCTCTTGGGGTGGAGGCCAAGCAACCGCGTCAAAATCTCATCGCTAAGAGCCATGCAAACCTCAAATATACAATTTTGAAAAACCTCTAGAGCTTAAGCAGGCTCTGGTCTAGCACCCGTTGGCGATGCGGAGGGCCCGGTTTTTGCAGCTTTGACCGGCTTGGATTTGCGGGTTGATGTCACATCAGCTTCGCGAGCATCTGTCATTTCGGCTGCAAGAAGGTCTTTTTCCTCACCTTCTTCTTTCGATGCCGGTTGTTCGGTTTTTACCGTTTCTTCTTCTATCGCATCACTCAGCAGCGTAAGTTTCGAACCTGCACTGGCTGCCGCCGGTGATTTTGTCAAAATGCGGGCTAACTGGCTCAACCTATCGCGAAGCTCATGGCGGTGAACCACCATATCTATCATACCGTGTTCAAGTAAAAACTCGGACCGCTGAAAGCCTTCGGGCAGTTTTTCGCGAATGGTTTGTTCAATAACCCGTGGGCCGGCAAAACCAATCAGGGCACCGGGTTCAGCAATGTGAATATCACCGAGCATGGCGTAAGAGGCGGTTACCCCACCGGTTGTTGGATTGGTCAACACTACAATGTAGGGCAGATTGGCCTCGCGCAATCTTTGTACCGCTACAGTCGTGCGGGGCATTTGCATCAACGACAGGATACCTTCCTGCATGCGCGCGCCACCGGCGGCGGCAAACAGAATAAAGGGGCATTTAGCCTCAACAGCGCTCATCATGCCGGTAACGATGGCTTCACCGGCAGCCATTCCCAATGACCCGCCCATAAAGGAAAAGTCCTGGACCGCTGCCACTACTGTCAATTCTTTTAGCGTGCCTTTGGCAACCGCGACAGCATCATCCAGCCCGGTTTTACTGCGCGCATCCTTGAGGCGATCCGTATAGCGTTTTTCATCACGGAATTTCAGCGGATCGAGCGCAACTTCCGGTGTCTTGATTGTCTCATAGTTGCCATCATCAAAAAGCCGCTTCAGCCGTTCTTTTGACGGAACCCGCATATGATAACCGCTGCCGGGGATGACAAACTGGTTTGCCTCAAGATCACTGTGGAACACCATCTGACCGGTATCAGGGCATTTGATCCACTTGTTGTCGGGCACATCACGGGTGCCTAAAAACCCTTTGATTTTGGGTCTGACAACGTTTTTAATCCAGTTCACTTGTTCACACTCCAGCTTTTGCTCGCCCGGCGCTAATATTTGCAGGGCAGCTCAAAAGATTGCGGGTTCTATGTGGCGTGTTCAATGCCTTGTTTCAAGTCTCGCACAAGCGACAGAACACTGTCCACTGTTGTTGCGTCGCCCATGTTATCTTTGGTTAACGACCGTTTCAAGGCATTGACCAGGGCAGTGCCGACAACAACTCCATCTGCTTGAGCAGAAATTGCCGCAGCTTGCTCAGGCGTTGTCACACCAAAGCCGACGACAACGGGCAAATCGGTGTGATTTTTCAGCCGATTTACCGCAGCCCCGACAATATCTGCATCCGGGGTTGCTGTGCCGGTGATGCCGGTAATTGAGACGTAATAGACAAAACCGCTGGTATTGGTCAAAACCTTAGGCAGGCGCTTGTCATCGGTCGTCGGTGTTGCCAGCCGGATGAAATTCAAACCCGCAGCTAACGCCGGGATGCATAGTTCATCGTCTTCTTCGGGCGGTAAATCAACAATAATAAGTCCGTCAACGCCAGCATCGAGCGCGTCTTTGATAAAGCGATCACAGCCATAAATGTAGATCGGGTTGTAATATCCCATCAGCACAATTGGTGTGTCAGTCTCGGTTTTTCTGAACTCGCGTACCATTTGCAGGGTTTTAATCGTGTTCTGGCCAGCCTCCAGTGCGCGCAAGGAGGATGCCTGAATGGCCGGGCCATCGGCCATGGGGTCGGTAAAAGGCATGCCGATTTCGATGACGTCAGCACCTGCCTCAGGCAGGCCTTTGATGATTTTAAGACTGGTGTCGTAATCAGGGTCACCGGCGGTTAAAAAGGTAACGAGAGCTTTTTTACCATCCGCCTTGAGGGCAGCAAAACGACGATCAATACGGGATTTGTTGTAATCTGTTGTCATAATTTACATCTCCACCCCGAGATGTTCAGCAACAGCAAAAACATCCTTGTCGCCACGCCCGCACATATTCATGATGATAATATGATCGCGCGGCAGTTTTGGTGCCATATGGGTGATATAGGCCAGCGCGTGCGAAGGTTCCAGTGCCGGGATAATACCTTCAAGTTTCGTGCACAGCTGAAATGCCACTAAAGCTTCACTATCAGTGGCCGAGACGTAATTGACGCGGCCGGTTTCCTTGAGCCAGGAATGTTCAGGTCCGATACCGGGATAATCAAGCCCGGCGGAGATTGAATGGGCTTCTTCGATCTGGCCATCCTCATCCTGCAAAAGATAGGTGCGGTTACCGTGCAGAACACCGGGTTTGCCACCGGTTAAAGAAGCTGCATGTTTGTCGGTGTCAATACCATGACCCGCAGCCTCAACCCCGTAAATAGACACTGAGGCATCATCTAAAAACTCATAAAAAAGACCAATGGCATTGGAGCCACCACCGATGCAGGCGACCAGGCTGTCGGGCAAACGGCCTTCGGCCAGCATCATCTGTTGTTTGGCTTCGCGGCCGATAATCGATTGAAAATCGCGCACCATGGCGGGATAGGGATGCGGGCCTGCGGCGGTGCCGATGATATAAAACGTGTCCTCCACGTGTGCTACCCAATCGCGCAAGGCTTCGTTCATGGCGTCTTTCAAGGTGCCGGTGCCAGACGTTACCGGTACAATTTCAGCGCCCAATAACTTCATGCGAAATACATTTGGTTTTTGCCGCTCAATGTCGGTTGCACCCATGTAGACCAAACACGGCAGGCCAAAACGCGCGGCTACCGTGGCAACGGCCACCCCGTGCTGGCCCGCGCCGGTCTCGGCGATAATGCGGGTTTTACCCATGCGCCGGGCCAGTTGAATTTGGCCGAGGCAATTGTTGATCTTGTGGCTGCCGGTATGGTTGAGTTCATCGCGCTTGAAATACAGTTTAGCACCACCAAAATGTTCGGTCAGGCGTTCAGCAAAATAAAGCGGGCTCGGTCGTCCGGCATAATGCTCGTTAAGATCATCAAGTTCGGCTTGGAACTCAGGATCCTTTTTTGCCTTTTCATAAGCATCTTCAAGCTCAAGAATAAGCGGCATCAGGGTTTCAGCCACAAAGCGACCGCCAAAAATGCCAAACCGGCCTTGTTCATCAGGACCGTTTTTATAGGAATTCAGATTTTTTTCCGACACGTAACTCAACCTTTTACTGCGGCAACAAAACGCGCAATCATTTCAACATCTTTTTTGCCGGGGCTAGTCTCCACACCCGATGAAACATCAACAATAGCTGCCCCGGTAAGGGCAATTGCTTCTGCAACATTATGTGCATTCATGCCGCCGGACAACATAAAGTCGCCCTTAATAGCCGCATTATCCAAAAGCTTCCAGTCAAAGCTGATGCCGTTGCCACCCGGCAGTGCATTTTTTAAATCCACCGGTGCCTTGGCATCAAATAAAATCATATCGGCGATACCTTCATAAGGCGACGCTGCGACAAAGTCTTCACTGCTCTCAATGGCTATGGCTTTTAAGATGGGCCGTCCGAATTTTTGTTTGATTTCGGCAACGCGCGCGGGGCTTTCGTGTCCGTGAAGTTGCAACATATCAGGCTTAAGATTCTCGATAATCTGCTCTAGTGTCACATCATCGGCGTTTACGCTCAGAGCTACTTTGGTAATGTTTTCAGGTACGGCGTCCGACAGATCGCGGGCCTGCTCAAGGGAAATATGGCGCGGGCTGCGGTCATAGAATACAAAGCCCACGTAGTCAGCCCCCGCCTCGCAGGCAGCGGCAAGGGTTTTAGTGGTGCTCAGCCCGCAAATTTTAACCTTGGTGTCTGTCATGGGACTTGTCATGGCGGGCCAGGGCTCTCACGTCAAGCTTTGTGGTGTCAACAGGGTTGATTTTGCCAGGTATCAATGGTTTTCAGCGCCATATTTGCCTGATGCTGGGCAGACGACAGCGAACCGGTCATGCGAATGTATACCTGTATCCCCATAGCCAGGCTGAGGAGAAAGGTGGCCGCCTCCTCAATGTCAAAATCTTCTGCGATATCGCCGGCATCACGGGCATTGCTCAACGCTGCACGAAAAGCATTCAGCATTCCGGTGTAATGGGTGTCGGTTTGCTTTTTAAGCGCTTCTCGATTGTGCGAGGCGTTTTCAATCACAGTATTGACCATGAGGCAGCCGAAAATTCGCGGATCGTTTTTGTGCATGGTTGTGGCATCGATAAAAAACTGTTTTATCGCCGACAGTCCGCCTGCGCGCATCGGTTCCATGATGTACTCAATTGCCTCATCGCCATAAAGCGAAAGAGCCTCCAGGAACAATCCTTCCTTGCCACCAAAATCTGTTTGAATGGCAAAGCGGTTGAGACCGGTAAGCTCCTCAATAGCCCGCACCCCCAATGCATCATAACCATATTGCCAGAAGGCATCGCGGGCTTTTGCAAGGGCTGTCGGGCGATCATAATTTTTAGGTCTGGGCATAGATTGTTTCATCAGGGAAAATAGGGGTTGTATATTTCTAGTCAATCGTCTAGTTATGTATCAAGACATATGTCTAGAATAGTATTTGCACCTAATAAGTCAAGAGAAGGGCGTTATGACAACAATTCGAAAAACAATAGATATTAAGACAGATATCGATTCTGTTTGGGCGAAAATTTCCGATATTGGAGGCATTTCCAGTCTTATCGGGTTTTTACAGGACAGCGAGCTATCAGGTGATGGAAGAGTATGCATCCTGAAAGACGGCGGCAAACTGGTCGAAAGCATCATCAGTGTGGATGCTGATTTGCACCGGGTTATGTATTCCATCACCGCGTCGCCTTTGAATATGTCATTTCATGTGGCGTCAATGGAACTTGAGCAAACGCCAACCGGTGCGCGCCTGATCTGGACCACTGATCTTCAGCCCGAGCAGGCTGCAGAACAGTTTAAACCGCTAATGGACATGGCCTGCACCGACATGCAATCAACATTGCTAAACTAAAGAAATGGTCGGTTTGGCTGATGGGCTCAACCGACCTAACTTTTTACCACCGCATCGCTCAGCCAGAGAACTTTAAAAATTGCCGCCTCAAGTGCGGCTTTCTCGCTGTCGAACACCAGGTCACCAAAAAATCCAATCGCAAACCAGCCGCGAGTGTCTTCGACATCGCGGCGAAATTCTTCAAAGCCAACGGTGTTATCGCCACGTAAAAATATGTCAACACAGCGGCTTTCGTCTTCGTTGTTGATCGATTTTAAAACGCGATTTTTTTGCTGCATTCCAGAGAGCCTTTTAATCAATTTATGCCTGTTAACCAAATAGGCTGAATATGCCTGCAATAATGGCATGCAGATTGCAGATTTTACAGATGAATTCATTTGGCCTGAAATTCTGTGCCAAACCGGGAAACATCTGAGTTGTGTCCTTATGATGAAGCAAAGTGTGGTATTTCGCGAGAACTTGAATGCCGTTTCGCCAGATTTAGAGATATCTGGGGAATTGCCACAGTTCTCTGTGAGCGTCGTTAACAAGCCTGAGCTGGTGGCTGAGCAGTGGCGATATCTTGAAAGCTGTGCCTGTGATCCCTTTTCCAATTATGTCTGGGTTAAAGCCTGGTATAACGCTCATAAAAATATACCTGATTGTTCACCGGTCATCATTCTAGGCACTGATAAAAACCAAACGCCCCTCTTTCTGTTGCCACTTTTTCGGCAAAAATCCGGTCCTTTCAACATCCTTGTGCGTCCGGGCAGAACGCATTCCGCCTGCTCCAGCGGCCTGTTTTCGCAGTCCTGTCGGCGGATGATCAACTCCCACAATGGTGAGCAATTCTGGAAATCCGTATTTTCCCAGATTCCCCGGGCAGATGCAGTTGCAATTGATGGTGTGCGCGAGGCTGACATTAAACGCCAGAACCCTCTCAGATATCTGCCGCACATCAACTCTGGCAATCCTTCATATGAAATGCTGCTGACAGGCGACTGGGACACGTTTTATCGAGCAAAAACGACCCGCAAAGCCAGAAGTAATGTCCGGCGATGTGAAAAACGTCTGTCAGAACTCGGTAATTTGCGTTTTAAAACTGCTGATAGCAAAGAAGACCGTCTGGCTTGTTTGCGCGTTTTACTAGCCCAGAAAGCTGAACAGTTCACGGTGCGCGGTATAATCAATCCCTATACAAGGCCAGGTATAACCTCTTTTTACGAAAACCTGGTCGCAGGCGCAGAAAACAGCGAGGGCCAACCTTTGCTGCTTACCACTCTGACCCTTGATGAAGAACCGTTAGCCGTAATTTTTGGCATGATACAGGCAACGGAATTTCACGGGCTGATCATGTCGATGCGCGAAGGACCGCTGACGCGTTTTTCCCCCGGGCGTATCCTGCTGCACCGCACCTTGCAACACCTGTCTCAGATCGGTATCAGAAAAATAGATTTTGGCGTTGGCGAAGCCGGTTACAAGCAAGAATGGGTTGATGCTGAAATTATTCGTCATCAGGTGCTTGCCCCTTTGAATCTCAAAGGCAGGGTACTGGTGTCGGGCTTTAGGCAGGCATCGGCCATCAAGGCAATGATCAAAGGCTCTGGCTGGGCAAAAGAAATGACGCGGCGGTTGCGCTGGTATTCAATGAAAAACTGATCATCCCCCACATCCACATATAATCGGACGCTCTGCCAAACCATCGCCACTTCTGACCAGATCCCATCCCTGGCCGTGGTAAAACTGGCCATACATGATGATTTCCATTTTACCGTCGCCATCTATGTCAGCAATTGCGGCAATGGTGTTTTCCCACAATACGGCGGGAAAATCACTATCTTCAAGAGTGAGTTCGTTTTGAATGGTTTCGATTTCAGTTTTGCCGTCGACCTCACGCACCACCAGAACAATCGAATATTCGCCTTTACGATCGAGGTCGCGTGCGGTATTTATGGCATTGATAATAACTTCAAATTTACCGTCGCCTTCAAGATCGGTACGGATAAGCTGATGGATTTTAATCGGTGCATCTTTTAATTTCTGGCGCTCCAGAAATGAAGCCAAAACCCTGGTATATTTCTCATCGTCATTGTTCATAACAATCAGGGTTTTAGGTGAAATCGCAATTTTTTTACCCCCCTCACTATCAAAAATCGCTATCTGTGCAGTGCCTAACTCTGAAGGAACAAGGGACAGTTGCTGGCGAAAATGGGGGTTGCAGGAGTTGTTTTCTATTTTTTGGAGCGGACCGATGGGCCACAGGATCGTGCTTTGACGCCCACGCAGATTATAGAGGCGAAAATCCAATTTCGGTTTCAACAGTTTTGAAATCAGATCAGCACTCAGGCGTTTACCATCAACGCCGCCGCCAAGCAGGCAGGACTGGCCTTGGGGATCAACAGCGATGGCGATGCGGGTTTGCTGGGCCATGGCAATTGAAAAGACGCTATCAGTCCAAAAAATTATCCCTAAAAAAGCCGATAAAATCATGCGGATACACCGATGATCGGGCAATCGTTTGAAAAACCGGCCTGAGCGTTGCAAGGCCTTCCAGTGCTGCGACAATTGATTTAAAGAGTAATTTTTTATCATATATCTGGCGATCGCTGTCTTTGCTGCAGGGTGAAGGTCTCAACGTCTGCGGCAACAAGTTGCTCAGATATTACGTCATTTCTTATCAATTGTAAAAATTCGCCAGCCTCACCAAGAGTCTGCCTTGTTTATGGGCTTACAATCTTGTGTCGGTTTCCAGATGTCTTTGTGTCGATGGCGGCGGCAGGGCAGGCTGTAGGCTGGCACGCGAGCTTTCGCGCAGTTGCGTTGCTTCCTCACGCCATTTTGCCGCTTCTTCGGTCATGTGGCGCGCACTTTTACGCCATTTACCCTGGGCAAGCCACGCGGCAATGCCGCCAAAGATGATGCCAAACAGAATCGCGGCAAAAAGCAGTAAATAAAGCGGCAGGCTCACAATAAAAAAAGGATCTATTCCAGAAACGGGATCAATTGAAAAAGTTACAATCTGGCGATTGGATATCGCAATTGTGATGAGTATTACGCCTACCGGCACCCAGAAAATCCAGGAAAAAAGCTTTTTCAAGCCGCAGGCTCCTTCTTAAAACTCAAACTTGGCGATTAAAAATCGAGACAGAAAATACGTCTATTCAGACGCCTTGGCAAATTTAACCTTATTCAGACGTTCGCGCAATTCCTTGCCGGTTTTAAAGAACGGCACGTGTTTGGCCTCCACATGAACTGTGGTTCCGGTTCTTGGGTTGCGACCGGTTCTTTCGGGGCGGCTTCTTACCGAAAAAGCGCCAAATCCTCGCAATTCCACCCGGTTGCCCTGGGCAAGAGTGCGCGTGATTTCACCGAAAATTGTATTCACTATTCTTTCCACATCGCGATGGTAAAGATGCGGATTGGATTGCGAAATCCTTTGAATTAATTCTGATTTTATCATCGCTTTTCGACAAAACTGCTGAGCATTTTATTATTCGAATGTGCCCTTTTTTGCCGCCTCCCCAAAATTTTAATTTCCACTGGTCAATGAAGGGTGCCAAAGCGCAACGAGGCCGTCAAGTCTAAGTCGTTCAGGGGTCAAGCTTTTTTCATTCAAAAAAGCTGCTCCGAGCACCTGAGGCAGGCCGAATGCGCGTGCTGCATACATGGTAATTTTGCTTGATAGATTGAAATCCGAATAGACGGGCTTGATCCAATCCACCACTTCAAGGTCTTTATCTATCTTTTTAATCGTCCTAAGCCACGTTAAGGCCTGCTTTTCTCCACCAATCTCATCGATCAGCTTTGCTTTTAATGCCTGTCTGCCGGTATAAACCCGCCCATCGGCCAATTGGCGGGCACGAATATTGTCAAAAGGTCGCCGATTGGCAACCAGATCAACAAACCAGGTATAGCTGTCGGTGACCATTTCCGCGGTGACGCGACGGGCCTCTTCACTGATCGGAACAAAGGGAGATGGCGCACCTTTCAGAGGACTGCTTTTTATCTCTTCCATTTTGACGCCAATTTTTTCTAATAATGCGGCCACCTCGGCCCATTGAAAAATGACCCCGATCGATCCGGTGATGGTGTTTCCACGCGCAATGATATGATCACCGGCAATGGCGGCTATATAGCCACCCGAAGCAGCTACCGTGCCCAGTACAGTGACCACCGGTTTTTTGGCGGCAATCCCCCTGATGGCCTCGAACAGTGTTTCAGACCCCGTGGTGGTGCCGCCGGGACTGTTGATCCAGATGATCACTGCTTTTACTTTTTTACTGTCGCGGGCCTTATTGAGAAGTTTGACCTTTTCGCGATCATCGGTAATAAGTCCTTCAATGGAAATTCGGGCGATATGATCGCCAGTGGAGAATTTAAAGTCGCTATCTTCGTCAGCAAGGCCAATTGCAAATACGCCAAAAATTATCACAATAATACTGAGCAACCGCCAGAACGACACACGTCGTCTCAGTCGTCTTTTCTCTACAATAGCATCCGCATCAAGGGTCACAGGGGCAGGCCTCTTGCCAATTTTACCAAACCGGTGACAGCTTGGCTGTCACCGGTTTGCAGCTTGTTTTTAGTCGTCTGACTTTTCTTCGCTGTCGTCGTCTTTACCAGTTTGAGCTTTGGTAAGGGCAGCACCGAGAATGTCGCCCAGCGAGGCACCACTGTCGGACGAGCCATATTGTGCCACGGCTTCTTTTTCTTCGGCAATTTCCAGTGCCTTGACGGAAACCGATACCTTGCGGCTGGCGCGATCAAACTGGGTGATGCGAGCATCAATTTTATCACCGACAGCAAATCGTTCCGGTCTTTGTTCGGAACGCTCACGGCTTAGATCCGCACGGCGAACAAAGGCGTGAAGCGAGCCGTCAGCAAGGCTGACTTCAATACCATTATCTTTAACGGCCGTTACTTCGCAAGTGACCACAGCACCGCGACGCAACTCCTGGGATTTCTCCATCGGATCGCCTTCAAGCTGCTTGATACCAAGGGAGATACGTTCCTTGTCAGTATCCACATCAAGCACGATGGCTTTAACCACATCGCCCTTTTTGTATTCGGCAATGGCTTCTTCGCCGGATTTGTTCCAGTCAAGATCCGACATATGAACCATACCGTCGACATCACCGTCGAGACCGATGAACAGGCCAAATTCGGTAACGTTCTTGATTTCGCCCTCAACAAGTGTGTCTTTGGGGAATTGATCGGAGAACGTCAGCCATGGGTTGTCTGTGCACTGTTTAAGGCCAAGAGAGATGCGGCGCTTGGTGGGGTCAACCTCAAGCACCATAACTTCGACTTCCTGCGAACCTGCAACAATCTTGCCGGGGTGAATGTTCTTTTTCACCCAGCTCATTTCCGAGACATGAACAAGACCTTCAATGCCTTCTTCAAGCTCAACAAATGCGCCGTAATCAGCAATGTTGGTGACACGTCCGGTGAATTTCGAGCCCACGGGATATTTCATATCAACGCCATCCCACGGATCGGCTTCAAGCTGTTTCATGCCCAGGCTGATGCGTTGGGTGTCCTGATTGATACGGACAATCTGTACATTGACAGTCTGGCCGATGGAAAGAATATCACTGGGGTGATTGACGCGCTTCCAGGCGATGTCGGTCACATGCAACAGACCGTCAATACCGCCAAGATCTACAAACGCACCATAATCAGTGATGTTCTTGACCACACCTTCAACAACCTGGTTTTCTTTAAGGTTGGCGACGATCTCATGGCGTTGCTCGGCACGCGCTTCTTCCAGAATGGCGCGGCGCGAGACCACAATATTTCCACGGCGCTTGTCCATTTTGAGGATCTGGAACGGCTGGGTAATATTCATCAATGGTGAGATGTCGCGGATCGGGCGAATATCGACCTGACTGCCGGGCAGAAAGGCTATGGCACCATCAAGGTCAACCGTAAACCCGCCTTTGACACGACCGAAGATCACGCCGTCTACACGCTCATTGGCATCGAATGATTTTTCCAGCTTGACCCAGCTTTCTTCACGTCGTGCTTTTTCACGGCTGAGAACAGCTTCACCAAGAGCATTTTCAATTCGATCCAGAAAAACTTCAACTTCATCGCCGGGCTCAAGTGTAACGGTTGATCCCGGTGCCTGAAATTCTTTTAGAGGGACACGGCCCTCGGTTTTCAGGCCAACATCAATAACGGCCAGATCATTTTCAATCGCTATGATCGTTCCCTTTACAACGTTTCCTTCTTTTGGCGATCCTTCGCCAAAGCTCTCTTCCAGGAGAGCTGCAAAATCTTCGCTAGTGGGGTTCATACTAGCAGCGGACAATTCGGTCATTAAGGCTCCTCAGCACTACATATAATGTCGGCCCATGAAATCGTCAAAAAAGGCTCATGGGACTTCCCGAGCCAGCCTGTTCAGCACCATGCCAATCAGCCCAAATTCGGGTAATTAAATCAAAACTCCTAAACAGCGATTGTTTTTTCCAAAGGGACCAACATCACTTAAGCAGGCCGAAAGGAGCACGCAAATCGATAACGCACCCTTTTAAAACCCGCTTATTTGCTGTCGATCCATTCAACAGCCGTTCGGAATGCCGTTTCTATATCTAAATTTGACGTATCGAGCAAGTAGGCATCTTCCACTTGTTTCAAAGGAGCGGCCTGACGATTGCGATCACGCGCATCACGCGCCTCGATATCGTTGAGAACGTCTTCAGGTGATCCGGTAAATCCAGCGGCAACAAGTTCCAAAAACCTACGTTTTGCGCGCACTTGTGCCGATGCAGAGACAAAAAGTTTGATGTCGGCATCGGGGCAGACAAAGGATCCGATGTCACGGCCGTCAAGAACAGCACCGCGAGGATTTTTCGCAAAATTTCTCTGGAACTGCAGAATTGCCGCGCGTACTCGCGGCTCGGCAGCAACAATAGAGGCTGCTTCAGCAATCTGAGGGGTGCGCAATCGGCTTTCTTCCACATTTGACATATCAAGGCCAAGTGCTGCTTTTTCCGTCGCTTCAATGTTGGCGGGATCTTCACCGGCTTCAATCACATCGAAAGCCACCTTGCGATACAACAACCCGGTGTCGAGGTAGGCAAGTTGATAATGTTCGGCCAGTTTTTTCGCCAGCGTGCCTTTTCCTGAGGCTGAAGGACCGTCAATGGCAATAATCATTCTGCGCTCGTTTTGAACGTCGCACCAAGAGCCGTCATCTCGTCAATGAAACCTGGAAAGCTGGTGGCAATCATTGCGCCGTCATCAATGGTAATGGGGCTATCGCTTCTTAGCCCCATGATCAAAAACGCCATGGCAATGCGATGATCCATATGGGTTTTTATGGTGGCACCGCCGGGTATGCTGTCTTTGCCACAGATAAACAAGCTGTCTTCACCTTCTTCATGTTCAACCCCACAGGCTTTGAGGCCCGCAGCCATAGCGGCCAGACGATCACTTTCCTTGACCCGCAATTCACCGAGACCGGCCATATGCGTTTGACCTGAAGCAAAGGCTGCCGCCACACACAAAACCGGGTATTCATCTATCATGCTCGGCGCTCTGGAGCTGGGAACCTGCACACCTTTGAGCTCGCTTGCCTCAACTCTAAGATCGCCAATGGTCTCACCGCCTTCTTCGCGCTCATCAACAATCGTTATTTTTGCACCCATTTCCTTTAGCGTTGTAATCAGGCCGGTACGGGTGGGGTTTAACATGACATCCTTGAGCACAATGTCTGACCCGGGAATGATCAATGCTGCCACCAGCGGAAAGGCGGCCGAACTGGGGTCTGCTGGAATATTCAGTATGCCCGGACGCAACTCGGGCTGACCTGTCAGCTCAATCCGTCGCCCCTGGGCCTCGGGCGTAATGTTTAATTCGGCACCAAAATAGCTCAACATGCGCTCGGTATGATCTCGCGTTGGTTCAGGTTCGATCACTGTCATAATGCCCGGCGTATTGAGCCCGGCCAGTAAAATGGCAGACTTGACCTGAGCAGAGGCCACAGGAAGCGTATATTCAATGGCTAAAGGGTTAGCGGCTCCTTTCAAAGTCAGGGGCAACCGGTCGCGGTCATGGCTGCTGACGATGCTTGCACCAATATCAGCCAGCGGCTTGAGAACGCGTCCCATGGGGCGTTTGGACAGGGAGGCATCACCACTGAACTCCACCGTCATATTATGACTGGCCACCAGACCAAGACACAGACGCACGCCGGTTCCGGAATTGCCGAAATCCAGCGGCTGGTCCGGTTGACTGAGGCCACCGGTGCCCACTCCCTTGATCAGCCACCTGCCATCACCGGTTTTTTCAATATGCCCCCCCATTGCCCGCATGGCATCAGCGGTAGCCATAATATCTTCGGCTTCGAGTAAATTCGAAACCAATGTTTCACCCACACAGGAAGTGCCAAGTATCAAGGCGCGATGAGAAATTGATTTGTCGCTGGGCACACGCAGTTTGCCAAGCAATGGTTCGGATTTTTGGGCAGAAATTGGAAGTATTTTAGCCATATAAATTGGCACCCTCGGTGAGCCTTTAGACTTTGTTCAGTAACTAATTGAATTTCTTGGTCCGAAGTATTTGACACCAAGCGTTGTCCATGGCAAGGGATGCCGCGCGATTTCGGTTAAAAATGAGAGGGAAAAGTGACAAAACCAGAACTTGGAACCAAACGGGAATGTCCTGAATGTGTGGTAAAGTACTATGATCTGGGCCGCAGTCCTTGTGTGTGTCCCAAATGTGGCACCAGCTTTGAACCCGATGTTGCCCCACCTTCGCGCGCAGCTAAAGCAGAAAAGCCCAAGGTTGCCGAAAAATCTGAAGCAGCCCCGCCAGTTGAAAAAGTGGAGGTGGTGAGCCTCGACGAATTGGGAGCCGAAGAACAGGACGACGAAGAAGATATGGAAGATAGCGATGAAGCTGCCCTCGCTGACATTGATATCCCTGATGATGATGATGATGACGATGAATCAGAGACAAGCGATGTGTTTCTGGACACGGAAGATGATGATAATACTGATGTTTCCGGCCTTCTTGGCACCGACATTAGCAAAGGCAATGATGAAGGATAAGAGTTTTTTTCTTCAGTACCCCGTCGCGGGTGCAATTTTTTCTTGATTGTGAGCATTTAGAACCCTAAGTTCCCTCGCACACCAGACCCATAATCCACCTGCGGACTATACCGGTCCACTCACGGATTAAAACAGGGGCCATAGCTCAGTTGGGAGAGCGCTTGCATGGCATGCAAGAGGTCGGCGGTTCGATTCCGCCTGGCTCCACCACGCAGTCATCTGCGAACTACATGAAATTCAGAGCATGCTGAAAGTGTCCGTGATTTCGGGAGCTTAGGGCGATATTGTGCATCGCCTTATGGCCTGTAGAGGAGCAAAGAGCGGCAAACTTCGTGATTTGTGTCACCATTCTCTGCAAGGCATTAATCTGGTCCTCTACAGCTTTTAATGATGCAGTGTGATGGTTGGCGAATGCCGACATAATTGGGTTTTTGCGATTGGTTCTGTGGCAATTCAAATGAATTTAAGTAATTCTCGCTGGTCCTGCCATTCAACTGGCAGCTCAGGAAGCCGAAGCAGGTAGTCCACGGTCAGGATTTTCGGCGCATTTCCTTTAAAGATAGCCTCCATAATATCGGGAGCCAGGAACGCAAGACGGATGGTGCGGGCCACATGACGCTGATCGATATTCTCCCGTGCTGCGATATCTTTATATGAGTATCCTGCTTTAAGTTCATCGAACCAAATATGTGCACGGGCAATAGATTTGAGAAGCGCTGGATCGACTTTTCCAGGCTCGTCGTTTTTGCCCCGATCCAGAATGATCCTTTTGCCATGACTGGATCGCTTGAGATGAATGCGATGGGAAATGATGTGATGGTCTTCTTCCGCTTGTATATTGGCATCTGAACCATCGTTGCAGATCATTTCGCGCAGGCCATGGAGGTTCACGTGGATATCGAGCTGATCCGGTGAGACCACAATCTTATTCAATAGTGATTTCAGCACGGACCGCCTGGGATTCGATTTCAACCGCTCGACAGTTGTATGTGCCACCTCCAGCATGGCCTGAAGATCTGATGCGCTGTCATTTTGAAACAACCCGGCAATCAAGGACTGATTTTCGAGGAAGGCTGCAAGCTCATCGATAACCAACATTTCAATTCCACGGGCTGGCAGGGATATGTCCGCACCGATGTAATAACGATAACGCCTGTTCCCTTTTTTACAATGGCTTGGTTTGAGCCGGAGCCCATGAGGATCTTCAAGCATTCCCGTCAGAAGGCTGGGTGTTTTGGCATTGCTGGCATTCGCTCTTGCCACCCGATTGGTCTTCAGCAATCTCTGTACTTCATCCCAAAGAGCCTGCGGGATAATTCCATCATGCTGACCTTCGTGGATCAGTTCCTTATGGCGAATCTTGCCAAGATAGATCGGGTTCTGCAGCAAAGAATACAGCGCTCCCCGGGTGAAGGTATTTCCGCCGGTTTCCTTACCAGCTTGTGTGATCCAATATTTACTATGGATATTTCGCCGTTTAAGTTCCTGCGACAGTTTCAAAACCGATCCCAATGCCAGATATCGCTCAAAGATATGTGTGGTCCGATCAACTTCCTCAGCGTTAATTATCAAATGGCGATCTTTGATGTCATATCCAAGCGGTGGACGCCCGCCCATCCACATGCCTTTTTCCTTTGAGGCCTTAAATTTGTCGCGGATACGCTCAGCCGTGACTTCACGTTCAAACTGGGCAAAAGAGAGAAGTACATTCAGTGTCAATCGACCCATGGAAGTCGTGGTGTTAAAAGCCTGGGTGACAGAAACAAACGATACTTGTTTCGCATCAAACAATTCTACCAACCGGGCAAAGTCGCTCAGTGATCTGGTCAGGCGGTCTACCTTGTAAACCACAACAATATCAATACGACCCTTTTCGATATCATCGATCAGGATCTTGAGTGCGGGTCTATTCATTGACCCACCTGAAAAGCCACCGTCATCATATTGAGTGGGAAGCAACGTCCAACTCTCCTGGGTCTGGCTTTCAATATAGGCCTCGCAAGATGCGCGCTGAGCATCAAGGGAGTTGAAATCCTGATCCAGTCCTTCGGATGTTGATTTGCGCGTGTAGATGGCGCAGCGGCGGCGTCTGGAATTATTCATGCCCGCACCCTGTCAGCAACCACCTTTTTAGAACGTAGCCCAAAGAAGGCCGGGCCATTCCATCTGGCACCTGTGATCTCCCGGGCTATGGAAGACAGGCTGTTCCAAACCTTGTCATTCCAGACAAAGCCTTTTTCCAGAACCTGCACCTGATGGAGTGTACCGCGCCACTCTCTGACAAGGCTCATGCCCGGGCTCAGGTTGGATTGCACTGGTGAGGCACCCGACATCAGATCCTTACCAGCCTTAAAATTGGCAATGAGTCGTGAAAGGTAATCACGCGTTTCCCGGTTATAGCCATGCCCGGCCTTTGCTTGCACCCGCCACCCAAGAGCCAGAAGCAACATATCCCGGCTCAGGCGCGCTGGCGGGGCTGAATCAAATGCCTGCTGCTAGCGACGACGCAATTCCACTTTGTCCAGCCCACGCAATTTTGATACTCCAGCGCTCACCGGCTGGCTCCAATGTCACTCGATTGAGAAATACAATAAAACCGCCCACGTTTCTCGGTCTCATCGATTGTTACCGCAAGACCAAGCTTCTTCCTCAAAGTCCCGCTAATGGCCCCACGCACCGAATGCGCTTGCCAGCCGGTGGCATTTTGCAGTTCAGCAAGTGTTGCTCCCCGGGATCGTGTGATGAGGTGAATCAGGGTTTCGATTTTGGTAGTTGGTTTGACCGACTTCTTTGTTTTTAACTGACTGCTCATGAGATACTCCCATTGATATTAAGAGGACCCGACCGCCGGGTCCCTCACTGAGCAAAGCCTCGAAGTCAGGCGAGGCGGGTATTAAGGAATATGTGTTCGCCGCCATTCATGCTTCCTATGGAGCGGAAGTCCAGTGGTTTTTGTATTGATGGATAGAAACTGCAGAGCAGACATCAGGTCCTTGAGGCTTTCGGCCTATTCTGTTGAAAAACTCGTCGATTGAGCAGCTATGAAAGCAGTTCGAGTTTAGAGTGACCTTGGTCTTTGTGCTTGTCAGACGGTTGGACTTGGTGCGGGGATAAGCTTTACTTTTATTTCAGAAAAACTTCCTCGATTGCAGCTTTTGTTGCTGTGATAATGGTGCTGGCCTCGTCCTGGGTAAGGCAAAGGGGGGGAGCAAAGCCAATGATATCGCCCTGCGGCATAGCACGGGCAATAACGTTTATTTTGAGTAAAGCTGTTGCTATAGCCGGACCTATCTTGCCTGCAGGTTCATAGAATTTCCGTGAATTTTTATCTTCTAAGAACTCAACGGCACAAATTAAACCTTCACCGCGAACATCACCAACATTAGGATGAGTAGAGACGGCATCAGCCATGGCTTTGGTGAAATATTTACCGATTTTACCAGCATTGGCTACCAAGCCCAATTCGTCAATCAACTTTAGATTGGCAATGCCGGCCGCAGCACAAATTGGATGGGCGGAATAGGTCCAGCCGCGACCGATCGGGCCCAGTTTATCATCGTTCGTTCAACCTCGCCTATATCAGCGCGCCGCCACTTTCCGTAACGATTAGATGATGTCAATGAGGGGTTGGGCGTGACGATCAACTTTCCCTTCTTCTTCATGGTAACATCTTCCAACTCCATCGCCGGAATAGTCCATACGCGCCAGATGAAGCCATCTTCAGGATCAAGCTCTACATAAAGCATGAAGTTGTCAGTGAGAACACCGTTGCAATAATCCATCACTGAAGCGGCCAGATTTTCTGGTTTGCCGGAGTAAAACTCCATCGGTGATAAGCTCTCTGTTTTGCAGAGGGCGGGGATGAAGCAAGTGGATTTGTATGGACGTGTTCGCCATGCGGTTTTGATTGATGGGATGAGCCGCCGGGAAGCGGCACGGATATTTGGCATAGACACGCGTACGGTTACCAAGATGCTGATGTTTTCGGTGCCACCTGGATACCGCCGCAAGAAGCAACCGGCCCGCCCCAAGCTTGATCCATTCACGGGGATCATTGATCAAATCCTTGAGACGGATAAGCAGGTTCACAAGAAGCAACGTCACACATCGAAGCGGATATTTGAGCGGCTGCGTGATGAATATGGCTTTGAAGGTGCTATCACCATTGTCAGCGATTACATTTGTGCCGCTCGCCGACGTAGTGCTGAGATGTTTGTGCCCCTGTTCCATCCACCAGGGCATGCTCAGCCGACTTTGGAGAGGCATTTGCCATCATCGGCGGCGTTGAACGCTAGATACATTTTCTGGTGATCGACCTGCCGCATTCGGATACCTGTTTTGTAAAAGCCTATCCAGGCGAGACGACTGAGGCATTTTGTGATGGTCATTTGGCTGCGTTCGAGTTCTTCGGTGGTGGTGACCCGGCCCCCTGATCCGGGCTATTCAGGTGTAGAATCCGTTCATGTTTATTTCCGTTATTTTGGTTGGCGTCAAGGCCTGCGGAGTGGAGCCCTTGCGTAGCTCAAGCGAAGCAGGCCGGTTTGTGCGGTTTAAT
>JAJFHS010000047.1 GCA_021775475.1 Hyphomicrobiales bacterium | reverse complement strand
AACAGCCGTCATGCCAGCCTGATGTTCTTTCAATATTCCGATAATCTGTTCTTCGCTAAACCGTGATCGCTTCATTGTCCGTCTCCTGATTGAAAACAGACTAACTTAAAATCGAGGAGCTTTCAGGGGAGCACGTCAATTGACCCTTGTCCAATGTCCCAGCCCCCTGATCCGAACCGTTCGTAAGTAGAACCACTATGTGAATAATGTAAACAACCTACGCATATGTTATTCACATCAGAAAACAGGGGATTCAGCACCTCCCGCCTTGCTGTTTACAAAACCCCTCTGATAGTGTCGCCCAACTTCAATCAAAATCGGAGAAACCACGATGGCAGATGCAATATCGGTGACGTATGACCCGGCTGACTGGAATGCTTTGCGTGAAATCATCAAGCATCGGTCTTTTTCTCTTGGGCGTCAGGTGACCCTTTCTTCGGGGCGGTCGAGTACGTTTTATTTTAATATGAAGCCGACCATGGTTGATCCTCGCGGGAGCCTGCTGATTGCCAATCTTTGTTTGCAGGTCTGTGATGCCGGTGGGTTTGAATTTGTTGGCGGGCTTGAGATGGGGGCGGTGCCGATTGTTTGTTCTATCGCGCCGATTAGTGCGCAACGCGGCAAGCCGCAGAATGTTTTCTTTGTGCGCAAGGAAGCCAAGGGCCATGGCACGCAGAACCGCATTGACAGTATTTTTGATGTGGAAGCTTTGAAAGGTGCGCGTGTGCTGGTGGTTGAAGATGTCACCACTTCTGGCGGCAGTGCCTTGCAGGCGGTTGATACCATTCGCGAGCTTGGTGGTGTGGTTGATACGGTTTTGACACTGGTTGACCGGCTGGAAGGCGCTCAAGGCGCCTTTGCCCAGACCGGGCTTAACCTGATGTCGATTTTTACCGCCGATGATTTCCGCGAATAATCAGATATGAAAATAGTATAGCGGAATTTTTAAATGACTTTTGCTATTATCTCCCACCCCCTTGTGGGGAGGGATTAAGGGTGGGGGTCTAAACAAAAATAAATGTGTTAACGCCGCATGTGAATCTGTCGTAATAAAACAAAAACCTGCGCTTGGGTTTGCCAGTTTTACCCCCACCCGAACCCTGCTGACGCAGCGTTCGACCTCCCCACAAGGGGGAGGTGAATTTTAACCGGGTTAACGGCAGCTTGTATTAATCCACAACCATAAAACAACCGTCCCGGCGCACGTCTCCCGCACCGTCAAATGCTCCCTCCCCGGTTCTTTGTGCCAGGTGCACACCGCCAAAGAACATGCTGGATTGATCCCACAGACATGCATCGCGATGCGCTGACACGAGAGCTTCCAAGACAGCCTCACCCAGCCAGTTTTCAGCATCAAACTTGCCCGCCTCATAGTGCATGCGGGCGGCATCAACCGCTTGTCGGGCTGACTTGCCGGACTTTATATGCAGCAGAACCTGCACCATCGCCGAGCGAATGCGGTTGGCACCACCGCTGCCCAGAACCGACACAGCACCATGCCCGTGATCAACGAAAGTTGGTGCCATCATCGACGACAGGCGCTCACCACACGGCCATTGGTGAAAACCGTTAGGATTGAGGTCTTCTTCACCCAGCATATTGTTGAGCATGAAACCATAATCACCAACCATATGGCCGTTGCCTTCGCCGTTTGAAACTGTAGCCGCTGATGCATTGCCAAAGCTGTCAATTACGCTGATGTGGGTGGTGCCTTTGGACGTGATGGTCTGGCTTTGCAGATCAGCAATGGCACGGGTGATTGTCTCATCACAGGACATTAAGTCCGGGGCTTCGAAAATCGCCTGTTTTGTATGGTCAATCGCCTGCAAAATCTTGGCCACAGATACACCGTCAAGCACCTCGCCTTGATCTTCCAGCCGTTGTGCCAGCGCCAGCCCAAAGCCGATCAGGCAACCACCGGCAGACGGCGAGGGATTGAGAAACACCCGGCCACTGTTGCCAAAAGGCTGAACCAGTGGCTGGCGCTCGATGGTGGTGTAGGAGTTGAAATCATCGGCACCAAGATGTCCGCCAAGCCTGTCGGCAAGTTCAGTGATTGCATGGCAGATGTCGCTCTTGTAGAAAAAATCGGGACCATCTTTACCTAGGGCCTTCAAAGTCTCGGCAAGGGGCGGGTTTTTGAAGATATCGCCGCGATCAAGCAGGTTTCCATCCGGGGCAAAAATGGACCTTGTGTGATCAGTATTGAGCAATATCGGCGCAACAATCCTGAACAAGCGCGCTTGAAAACCGTCCATAGTCACGCCGTTTTCAGCCGCCTTTATGGCAGGTTGCAGAATGTCTTCTATCGGCAGCGTGCACAGGTTTGCATGGATTTCAAAACACCCGGAGACGAACCCCGGTGTGGCGCTTGCGCCCATGCCAATGAGGAACTCCTGCCGCGTGGTGCCAAAATCAGCATGGATTGGCTTGAACTCAATGTCGGATTGATCGCGCTTTTTCTGCGGGGTTTGAACAAAAAAATCCAAAACAGATGTTGTGGATTGATTTGCCTGATGCGCCATCAAAAACCCGCCACCGCCAGGTGACGACAACACCGGCTCACACACGCAAGAGGCAAACAAGGCCGCGAGGGTTGCATCAAACGCATTGCCGCCCGATTGCAACATTTGTGCGGCAGCGTCAGCAGTAATTTTGTGACCGGCGGCAACGGCTCCTTTGGCTTTAGTGTTTGTCATACGGGTGCCGGTCTATTCTGCAGCGGCCCTCAACACAGGAGCCGCTTCACGCACATCTATGTCGACATAATCTTCAAATTTTTCAAAATTATCTATGAACATCTGCACCAGTGCACCCGCTTGCTCATCATAAGCGTGTGGATTATCCCAGGTTTCGCGTGGTGTGAGAATTTTGGCATCAACGCCCGCAAGTGCCAGAGGCACCTCAAAGCCAAAATTGGTATCTGTGCGCATCTCGGCATCATTGAGACTGCCGTCCAGTGCCGCCGCCAGTAACGCGCGCGTAGCTTTAATTGGCATGCGCGAGCCAACGCCGTATCTACCGCCGGTCCAGCCGGTATTAACCAGCCAGCAACTGACATTGTGCCTGGCAATCAGATCCCGCAACAAATTGCCGTAGACACTTGGGTGGCGCGGCATGAAGGGGGCACCAAAGCAGGTTGAAAATGTCGCTGTCGGCTCGGTCAATCCCTTTTCCGTACCCGCAACTTTTGCCGTATAGCCCGAAAGGAAATGATACATCGCCTGCGCTGGTGTCATCCGTGCAATCGGTGGCAATATGCCAAAGGCGTCCGCGGTCAGCATGATGATATTTTTTGGATGCCCGGCAATACCGGTGCTGCTGCCGTTGGCAATATAATCCATCGGGTAGGCAACGCGACCGTTTTCGGTCAAACTGGTATCATCAAAATCTAATTCGCGGGTGTCATCATCCATCATGACGTTTTCGAGCACCGAGCCAAAGCGCTGAGTGGTCGCATGGATTTCAGGTTCGGCTTCTGCCGAAAGCCGGATGGTCTTGGCATAACAGCCGCCTTCAAAATTGAAGATACCGTTTTCAGACCAACCGTGTTCATCGTCGCCGATTAACGTGCGCGAAGGGTCTGCCGACAATGTAGTCTTGCCGGTGCCTGACAGTCCGAAGAAAACCGCGGCATCATTGTCCGGTCCGACGTTGGCAGAACAATGCATCGGCATAACGCCTTTGGCAGGCAGGTCGAAGTTCAACATGCCAAAGACAGATTTTTTAGTCTCCCCGGCATAAGAAGACCCGCCAATCAGGACAATGCGTTTGGTATAATTGCACGCTATAACGGTTTGCGAGTTGACCCCGTGGCGTTCTGGGTCTGCTACAAAACTTGGCAGATTGATAACGGTAAATTTTGGCGCGAAACCTTCCAATTCAGCTTTTTCAGGCCGCCGCAGAAGATAGCGGATGAAAAGCGCATGCCAGGCATATTCACAAAATACCCGTGTCGGTAATCTGTGTGCTGGATCAGCACCGCCGAAAAGATCCTGGACAAATATATCTTTGCCTTGGGCGCAATCCATAAAGTCTTTGTAGAGAATATCAAATTTTTCCGGCGACATGGCAGCGGCATTATCCCACCACACGGCATCGCGGGTGGTATCATCTTCAACGATAAATTTATCGTTGGCTGAGCGCCCCGTATGCAGCCCGGTTAAAACTGCCAGCGGGCCGTTTTTGGCTACTTTACCTTCACCGCGAGCAATGGCTTCTTGATACAGTGCTTCAGGGGGATGATTCCAGTATACAGTTTTCAGATTTTTAAACCCGCTATCTTCAACGCCAACCTGGCCAATATGCGGCCCTACATGTTTCACTGTTTTACTCCCGTAGGCTTACCAATAAAAGAAAACTATTAAAGCGCGCGGGCGCGCTCGGCAAGCTCAACAAAGGTATGTCGCACATTATTTGCAGATTCAAGTGGTTTGGTAAAATCCAGCCGGAGAGTTTTTCCTCCGGCAATGAGGTCGCAGCCCTCAATATCGCACCCCGACATTTTCCAGTCACTGGCATCTGCACCCAGTAGTTTTGTCGCAAAAAGCTGTATCACATCATTATGATCTGAATTCATATGTTCAATAATGTCTGCTTCAGCCTCAACCAGCATATCGCTACACGTGCCGGTGGTTAAAAATTCAGCTGGATCAACCTCATAAATACGGCCAAATCCTCCGACAAAATGTATCATTTCAATGCGCATGGAAAAAAAGTGAAAATCGGCAAAATCGGCATATCCGGCAGCTTCTGGATTGCGGTTGAGATAACGCTGGCGCTCGACCGCTGAAATATCAAAATCAGCCGTTCCCACCAAAGAAGTACGACCGAGCGCCAAGGGATCACCGGAATATCCCGCTTCATGCACCATCAGGGAAATACGCGGGTCTTTGCGAATGTTCTGGGTGTGAAGGGCCAGATCAGAGGTTAAAAAGATCGGTGCACCGTACATACTGGTGGCAATGGTGGCATAAGAAACATACGGATGCCCGCTATTTTGATCAATCGTCCCCAATGCCCCGGTCTTTGCCGAGCGCAAGACAAGACGCGGTGCGGCTGTTTTATCAGCCCCATCATTGTCATTGGTTTTGGTCACGTTTTTAGAAGATGCGCTGGCGCTGGGCATTAATTATCTCCGGTTTTTGACATTTTGTGGCATTCTATCAGCTTTACTGGTATTTGCCACCAACAGACCTTAGAATTAACGCCACAATTTGCCCATGATATCGACCTAGGGAAGTGCCGCCCCAACAACAACTGGATATACAATGCCAACAATTGCACTCGTTGATGATGACAGGAACATACTCACTTCGGTGAGTATTGCGCTCGAAGCGGAAGGATATCAGATACAAACCTTTACTGATGGCACCTCAGCTCTGGCAGGGTTTTCAAAAAACCCTCCAGATATAGCCATTCTCGATATTAAAATGCCCAGAATGGACGGCATGGAGTTGTTGCGGCGCATGCGTCAGACTTCCGAAATTCCGGTTATCTTTCTAACTTCCAAAGACGAAGAAATTGATGAATTATTCGGCCTGAAGATGGGTGCCGATGATTTTATCCGCAAGCCGTTTTCACAGCGCCTGCTGGTTGAGCGGGTAAAAACCATTTTACGCCGGTCTCAATCACACGAAAGCACAGGTAATGTTGAACCTGCAGCCGGGGCGATTGAGCGTGGCAAGCTGGTGATGGACCCGGAACGCCACTCGTGCACCTGGGCTGAAAAACCGGTGGTGCTGACGGTGACGGAATTCCTCATTCTTCAGGCATTGGCCCAGCGACCGGGGATTGTTAAAAGCCGCGATTCCTTGATGGATGCAGCCTACGAAGATCAGGTCTATGTAGATGACCGCACCATCGACAGCCATATCAAGCGGTTGCGCAAAAAATTCAAGGCCATCGATGATGATTTTGATGTGATCGAAACACTATATGGTGTTGGTTATCGCTTCAAGGAAGGTATGTAGCGTTTCATGGTTGCGGAGACAGATACCCGCATTAATGCTCCAGCTCGAGAAAATAAGAAGCACTCGGGCAATCGCATCAGAAGGAAAATACCGCTTTTCGGCTTTTCGTCTCTGACGCGGCGCATCGTTATACTCAACCTTGCCGGTCTTGTATTATTTGTTTCCGGCATTCTGTATCTTAACCAGTTTCGCGCTGGCCTGATCGACACCAAGGTTCAAAGCCTGCTGGTCCAGGGAGAAATTATCGCCGGGGCCATCGCAGGAACCGCTACCGTCGAAACCGATGCGATAATATTTGATCCCACTCTTTTCCAGGAACTGCCGCCCGGCGATGCAGCTTCACCGGAAGAAGATGATATAAACGGCCTTGAATTTCCGATTAATCCCGAACGCGCCGCCCCTATTCTCGAACGTCTGATTGTTCCAACCAAAACCCGTGCGCGTATTTATGACCGCGACGGCGTGCTCATTGTCGACACTCTCAACCTGCGCAACCGCGGCAGTATTTTAAGGTTTCCTCTGGCTCCTCCCGATGTTGAAACAGAAAAAACTTTTGCCGTTACCATAAAAGAATTGTGGACCACCTTGACCCGCTGGATTTTCTCAAGCGATTTGCCGGTGCAGCGTGAGCTGGGCGGTCACAATGGTCGAGCCTTTCCCGAAGTTATCAATGCTCTGGCTGGCAGCAAGGCCAGTGTGGTGCGTGTCAACGAACAAGGTGAGTTGATTGTCACCGTCGCCGTTCCCATCCAGCGTTATCGAGCCGTTTTGGGCTCATTGGTGCTGTCAACCGAAGGCGGAGACATTGACAGTATAGTGCGGGCGGAACGCGGTGCTATTTTTCGCGTGTTTCTGGTCGCAGCCAGTGTTACGGTTTTATTGTCGCTTTTGCTTGCCGGAACGATTGCCGGACCGGTCAAGCGTCTGGCGCGCGGTGCCGAACTGGTGCGGCGCGGTGGCACCAAGGCGCGTATCGAAATTCCTGACTTGACCGACCGGCGCGATGAAATCGGGTATCTCTCCGGGTCTTTGCGCGAAATGACCGAGGCTCTTTATGGTCGTATCGACGCCATTGAAAGATTTGCCGCCGACGTTGCCCATGAGCTGAAAAACCCTCTGACCTCACTCAGAAGTGCCGCTGAAACTCTTCCCCTCGCCCGCGATGAAGCCGTGCGCCAGCGTCTTTTAAAAATCATAGAAGATGATGTTAAACGTCTCGACCGCTTGATTAGCGACATATCGGATGCTTCACGACTTGACGCCGAATTAGCCCGCGAAGAAATGGAGCCGGTTGATATCTCCTTGTTACTGAAGGCGGTAGTGGCGGTCGCCAGGGATACCAAGCCAAATAATACCGGAGCAATTCTTCTCGATATTGAAGAAACCGAAATGGGGCCGGCGGCCTATGAGGTTGAAGGCCGGAGTATTCGCCTGGGTCAGGTCATTCGCAATTTGCTCGACAACGCACAATCGTTTTCACCCGATAATGGTACCATCACCGTCATTGCCAGAAGAAAGGGTGATAAGATTGAGATTGTCATTGAAGATGAAGGCCCTGGCATTCAATCTCAAAATCTGGACAAGATTTTCGACAGATTTCACACTGATCGTCCAGGGGTAGATGATTTTGGCAAACATTCCGGCTTGGGCCTGAGCATTTCAAAACAGATAATTGAAGCCCATCAAGGCCAGATATGGGCAGAAAACAAAATCAGCAACGACGCTGACCAGCATATTACCGGAGCCAGTTTTCATGTCATACTACCAGCCGCTAATGCTGTCGTCAGTTAAGGCATGACATAAATGGACCCGGAAATATCTGAATTAAAGCATGGCACTTTTGTTAAAGTCGGCGCGCTTGGTGTGCTTATTTTAGGCACCCCCGGCAGCGGCAAGTCCTCCCTGGCTTTGGCACTGATTGATGGCGACGGGTGCGGTATCGGCAAACATGCCCTTACCGCAACACTGATAGCAGATGACCAGGTTTATCTGTGGTACGACAACACCACTGCACAGGTTTTGGGCCGATCGCCAAAATCAATTACCGGTTTACTGGAAATTCGCGGCCTTGGAATTGTACAGGTGGACTATGTGGCGCGTTACCCCGTTGGACTTGTGGTGCAAATCAGGCCAGAAGATAGAATAGAACGATTACCGGATTTTCCCGCAACCGGTATTGACGTCATGGGGCAGGCCATTCCGATGATTGAGATCCCAAATCATAATACAAATGCCGCTGCAATTGTCAGGGCAGGCGTATGTGTGCTTTTGGGATGCAATACTGTTGAAAATACCATGGTAATTCGCTAGCTTGTTTTCCAGCAGTCAGCTTTCAGTAGTTTGAGCAAAGGTGTTGAATGATTGGTCTTGTTTTGGTGACACATGGCGGTTTGGCCGATGAATTTCTTGCGGCCATGGAACATATTGTCGGGCCGCAGGAGCAGATTGGCGTCATATCTATCGGCGCTGATGATGATATGGATCAGCGCCGCGCTGATATTGTCACCGCCGTTGCAAAAGCCGACAGCGGCGATGGCGTTATTCTGTTGACCGATATGTTCGGCGGTACTCCATCAAATCTGGCAATTTCCCTGCTCGATAATAAAATGGTTGAAGTCATTGCCGGCCTTAATTTGCCGATGCTGATAAAACTCGCCAGCGTGCGTGTGGACAAACCTTTAAGCGAAGCTGCCGATGATGCCCAAAACGCCGGCCGCAAATATATCAATACCGCCAGCAGGCTGCTTCAGGGTGATGGATAAATTATACCAAAGGTCTTTGATATAACCTATGGACATTGAAGAAGGTGCGCCCGAAACCATTTGGCTGCGGCGCGAACTGACTATTGCCAATGAACGCGGCCTGCATGCCCGAGCCTCGGCCAAATTCGTTAAATGTGCTGAAGTTTTTGATGCCGATATCAAAGTCAGCCGCGATGGCCAGACAGTAATCGGCACATCCATAATGGGCTTGATGATGCTTGCAGCTTCACGCGGTTCAACAATACTGGTGGAAAGCTCAGGCCGTCAGGCGAGCGAAGCTCTGGCGGCTATCCAACTCCTTGTGGAAGGAAAGTTCGATGAAAACTGAACCCTTTTTCCAACACGCCTGAGCCAAACATAATAATATATAAAGATTTCTTTATATGATTATTGCAGTTGAGTAAAACCACTGCTATAGAGTGGTTTTTGAGGCGGGTATCTGAACCCGGATATTCTGGTACGCTATGGGCAAATGCGCCCGATCATTTAGGATAAATTGAATGAGCCAATTCACCGATTATAAAGTTGCTGATATTTCTCTGGCCGAATGGGGCCGCAAGGAAATAACCATTGCTGAAACAGAAATGCCGGGTCTGATGGCTTTGCGTGAGGAATTTGGCGCAAGCCAGCCGCTAAAAGGCGCGCGCGTCATCGGTTGTTTGCATATGACAATTCAAACCGCTGTTTTGATAGAAACGCTGACCGCCCTGGGCGCTGAAGTTAGATGGTCATCATGCAATATTTTCTCAACCCAGGATCACGCTGCCGCTGCCATTGCCGCTGCCGGCATTCCGGTTTTTGCCTGGAAGGGCGAAACAGAAGAAGAGTTTGAATGGTGCATTCACCAGTCCATCAGCGGTGACAAGGACTGGCACAGCAATATCTTGCTCGATGATGGCGGTGATCTCACCAAAATGGTGCATGATGATTACCCGCACATGATTAAAGACATCGTCGGCGTTTCCGAAGAAACCACCACAGGTGTTTTGCGTCTTTATGACATGGCAAAGGACGGCACTCTCAAAATGCCTGCCATTAACGTCAATGACAGTGTTACCAAATCCAAGTTTGACAATCTTTACGGCTGCCGCGAAAGCCTGGTTGACGGTATCAAGCGTGCAACTGACGTGATGATTGCCGGTAAAATTGCCGTTGTTTGCGGATTTGGCGATGTTGGTAAAGGCTCGGCTGAAAGCCTGCGTTCACAAGGCGCGCGCGTTTTGGTGACCGAGATTGACCCAATTTGTGCATTGCAGGCCGCCATGCAGGGCTACGAAGTGGTGCGCATGGATGATGCCGCAGCGCACGGCGATATATTCGTAACTGCAACCGGCAACAAGGATGTTATTACTCTGGAGCATATGCGCAATATGAAGGACCGGGCGATTGTCTGCAATATCGGCCATTTCGATTCAGAAATTCAGGTCGCTGGCCTGCGCAATTTCAAGTGGGAAAATGTCAAGCCTCAGGTTGATGAGATTGAGTTTTCCGATGGCAAGCGCATCATTCTTTTGGCTGAAGGCCGTCTGGTAAATCTTGGCTGTGCCACCGGTCACCCGAGCTTTGTTATGAGCGCGTCATTTACCAACCAGGTGCTGGCTCAGATCGAGCTTTGGGAAAATCATGAAACTTATGAAAATCAGGTATATGTGCTGCCCAAACATCTGGATGAAAAAGTAGCCAGACTTCACCTCGGTCGTTTGGGGGTTCAACTGACAACTCTCACCGATGAGCAATCAGAATACCTGGGTATTCCCCAGAACGGACCATATAAACTGGAGCATTATCGTTACTAGATATTGTTGATTTCCGAACAGACACAAAAATCAAAGGGCACCACAACCAGGTGCCCTTTTTACATATATCGCTTTAAAAATACTGAACAGTGTGGGCCTTTGTGAAATTTGCATGTATACCAAAATGAATCAGCCGCCCGTGGTGATTCGTTTTTGATCTGTTTAGGTAATTTGTAACCTCATTACCCTCGGTGGCACTAGTCTTGGGGAGAGCCTGTAACAGAATGTTCACAGGCCGGATGTTAAATGTGTCAACTGCACAAGAATGCCATACTGGCCGTCTTATTTGTCGGGGTTTTTACCCGCAGCATTAGTGTGGCCTCAGCCACCGTTGATACCACCGAAACAGTGCCATTTTATCTGAATTTTTTTAAAAAACTCAGCCAGTGGATAGGCGAGGGACTAGCTCTTTTACCAACCCTCGGGTTCATGCCGTCAATTGGAGGCATCTGGGGTTTTAGTGCGGTGATTTTTGTATTTCTTGCTGTATTTGCTGGTATTTCATGGCTGGTTTTTTCCCGGTTTTCAGCCCGGCGTGACGTCCGTCAGGCGTTGGCAAAAATCGACGTCATGCAAAATGAACTTGACGGTGTCACCACAATCCTGACCTCAGGTGTAAGCCTGTTGTTTGTCTGGGACAAACAGGAGACCGCCAGCCCACGGGTTTTCGGCACATTGACAAATGATTATGTCGTACCGGAAGCCCTGGAAGACCGCGCTGATTTCTCAAACTGGCTTGATCCTGCCTCCTCATTTGGTCTCGGTGAAAAAATTTCCACACTGAGAGTGAGCGGCAAGGCCTTCAACATAATCATCACAACCAAATCCAAAAAACAGCTGGAGGCTGATGGCTGCATTGCCGGTGGGCAGGCAACACTCTGGCTCAAACCGCCATCCGAGCGCCAGATAAAACTTGGGGCTCGCGAAGATGCCTTTATCAAACTACAACATGATACGGAAAAATTCGCAGCGCTTCTCAATGCTCTCCCCCAGCCCGTCTGGCTACGCAACCAGCTGGGCCGGTTACAATGGGCCAACGCTGCCTATATTGCCAAAGTAAAGGGTGACAATCTACACCAAGTTATCAAACAACAGCTGGAGCTATTGCCTCCAGCCCAGCGGCTTCGTGCATCAAAAATACACAGCGAGGGCGGAGACTTTAAGGATGTATGCAGCATTGAGGTGGGAGGGCGGGAATTCCTCTATGATGTTTGCGAGCGTGTTTTGGGCAATGATTTTATCGGGTTTGCCGTTGAAAACGGTGAGGGTAAAACGCAACTTGGACAAAACCCGACAGCGCAGGATATGCGAAATCATTTGCTGGAAAATCTACCCATCGCCGTTGCCCAGTTCGACGCTGGTAAAAAACTTATCTTTACCAATGAAGCTTTTTCCAGACTTTGGGACATCGATGCCGAATTTCTGTCGTCCGGTCCCACTGATGCAAGCGTTCTTGATCGGTTACGTGATAATCGTTGTCTTGAAGAGCGCGTCAATTACCGCGACTGGCAGTCGGGATGGCTTAAAAAAAATGCCGCCGGGGTGCGTCATACAGATTTGTGGCATTTACCCGATGGCCGCAGCATTCAAGTTACCGTGGAGTGCCAGAAAACCGGTGGTGTTACTTACTTTTACGAAGATAAAACCGAATCTCTCAGCCTGGTAAGCCGCCATAAAGAGATGATGAACGTCCAGCGCGCCACCCTGGACAATCTGCAGGAGGCGGCAGCGCTTTTTGGCTCGGATGGCAATCTCATATTATTCAATCCGGCCTATGCCCGCATCTGGAAACTTTCGCCCAAGCTCCTCGAAGCCAATCCGCACATAGACGAAGTCATCAGCTGGTGCAAGGTCGCCCACAATGATGAAATGGTGTGGAAAGAACTCAAACTCGCCGTCACCGGAATAAGGGAACAAAGGCGCTCACTTCAGGGTCGCCTTGAGCGCCGCGACAACACCATTTTAAGCTTTACCACAGTGCCCTTGCCCGATGGTGCCACACTCCTCGTCTACGATGACATAACCAATACGGCAGCCATAGAAAGAATGCTGATCGAGCGCAACGAAGCATTGATGGCAGCTGACAAGCTAAAATCCGAATTCATCTCTCATGTTTCTTATCAGCTGCGCACACCGCTCACCACAATCATCGGATTTTCTGAAAGTCTGGCAATGGGTATTGCCGGTGAATTGTCACAAAAACAACTGGGATACGCCAACGACATTCGCTCTTCCAGCGACGAGTTGCTGGCCCTGATTGATGATATTCTCGATTTGGCAACGATTGGTGCGGGAACCATGCAACTGGACATTGATGATATCGATGTCAGTGCAATCATGACCTCGGTTGCACGTGTGGTCAGGGATCAGGTCAATACTGCCGGGGCGCAATTCCAGATTTCAATTCCCGGTGATGCAGGCACTTTTAAAGGCGATGAAAAACGCATTAAACAAATGCTTTTCAACCTGTTGTCAAATTCACTGGCCTCGACCACCCGCGGCGGCATTATATCTTTAAAAGCAAAGCGCAATGAAAGCACCATCGAATTCACCGTGACAGATACCGGGCGCGGCATTGAACCTGTCGATCAGGCCCGTATGTTTGATTGTTTTGAAACACAAAATTCCAGCGGCAACACGCGCGGTGCCGGGCTCGGCCTGTCCATTGTCAAAAGTTTTGCCGAGCTCCATGGTGGCACCGTCTCTCTTGCCTCCATACCCGGGCGCGGCACCCGGATAACATGTATATTGCCACTGGCACGACCTGAAGAAGCTGAAGTTGACGCGGCCCAGGCCTGAAGAATATGAACAACGATGTTGAATTGATTACCAATTCTGAAGCTGAAACGCATCAGTTGGCAGCAGAGCTGTCAAACTATGCGGGCGTTGGAGATTTTTTCGGGCTTACCGGTGATCTGGGTGCTGGAAAATCAGTATTCGCGCGGGCTTTTTTACAGACCCTGGCCAGCAATCAGCATCTTGAAGTCCCCAGTCCGACCTTTACCCTGGTGCAGACCTATGGGGATTTGCGCCTTAAGGCTTCCCATTTCGATCTTTATCGTATTGTTGAAAAGTCAGAAGTCGATGAGCTCGGGCTCGACGATGCCCTCATTGACGGTATCGCTCTGGTTGAATGGCCTGACAGGATTGCAGAATATCATTTTACCGATCGCTTGATGATCTCAATCGACGATGTTTCCCCAAATACGCGAAAATTTACCCTGACAGGCCACGGGCAGTGGCAGCAAAAGCTTGAACGCTGGCGCGCAAGCGCAGCATTCCTGCAAAAAGCCGGGTGGGGCAGCGCCAGACGTCGGTTTCTGCAAGGTGATGCCTCTCACCGCCGCTACGAACGCATTGATGACAAAACCCGCCATTGTATCTTGATGGACATGCCTCACCGGAGCGACGGGCCAGCCATTAGAGACGGCAAATCATATAGCTCGTTGGCCCATCTGGCCGAAGGGGTAAAACCTTTTATCACTATGACCAAGGGCCTGCAGTCGCTGGACCTGAGCCCGCCGCAGATATTTGCCAGCCAGCCCGACGATGGTTTCCTGCTGCTCGAAGACCTTGGTGCCAATGTCTATTTCGACATGGCCGCAAACGGTGAGGACATGACGACACCAATGCGAGCTGCCATTGACGTTCTGGTACACATGTCCACACGATTGAGCGCACCGCACCCCGCACCCGAACTGAGTGATCACATCATTCCCATCTATGACCGGGCGGCTTTGCAAATTGAAATTGAATTGTTGCCGGACTGGTATTGGCCGCGCCTCAAAGGAAAAGCGATCGCTGACAATGACCGCACTGAATTCCTCGAATTGTGGCAACCCCTGTGGCAACATCTTGAACATTGCCCAAAAATCTGGACGCTGCGCGATTATCATTCGCCTAATCTGATCTGGTTACCGGAACGCCAAGGCGTCGCTCGTGTCGGCTTGCTCGATTATCAGGATACGGTAATGGGAGCGCCCGCCTATGATCTGATGTCTTTGTTACAGGATGCGCGCCGCGATGTGACAGCGCAGGAAGAGGCGCAACTCTATGCCTATTACTGGCAACAACTTGAGCGCACCAATGCTGACTATGATCGCGATGATTTTGATTTCGCCTACGCTATTTTAGGCGCACAGCGGGCAACCAAAATTCTCGGCATTTTTGCCCGCCTCGCCGACCGTGATAACAAGCCCCTCTATCTTGCCCATATGCCGCGCGTGCGCATCTATCTTGAACGCAACTTGCAACATGCACGCCTGCAGCCATTAAAACGATGGTTTGACAATCATCTGCCGAGGCAGACATGATCCAGAATGAAAACACTGCCGCCATGGTCATGGCCGCCGGTCTCGGCACAAGGATGCGCCCTTTAACCGCCACCAAGCCTAAGCCTATGGTGGAATTAAATGGCAGACCTTTGATCGATTACACCCTCGACCGTCTGGCCACTCATAGTATCTCGCCAATTGTGGTCAATGTTCACTATCTCGCTGATGTGCTGGAACAGCATCTTGAAAATTCGCCAATTGCCGATGTCATCATTGCCGATGAGCGCGCAGAACTGCTGGACACCGGTGGCGGCGCATTGGCAAATCTGGAAATTCTGGGGCCGGACCGGTTTTTCATTCTAAACAGCGACAGCCTGTGGATTGAAGACGATACCGACAATCTCGCGGCCATGCTGGCAGCATGGGACGACGACACAATGGACTGCCTGATGTTGCTGGCATCGACAGACAACAGCTTGGGATACTCAGGAAATGGTGATTTTAATATCGCCGCAGATGGACAGTTGTTACAACGCGCTTGCGACGAAAAAGCCGCTTATGTCCACACCGGTTGCTGTCTCATTCATCCGCGTATTTTTGCCGGCGCACCCGCCGGTCCGTTCTCGCTTAATCTTTTGTGGGATGAGGCTTTGGCCCACAAACGCCTGTTTGGGCTGGCGCTCAGGGGCCAGTGGCTGCATATTGGAACCCCTGAAGCACTTACAGCGGCGGAGGAAAAGTTTAACCGGTCATGACTGTAAAACTGCTCCCTCGTATTTTTACCATTCCACCGGGACAACCGTTTACCCAATGTCTGGCCCGGGCGGTATTGCAGGGCGGTTTTCCCGACCCCGATACACCGGCACCGACAGCCGGGTTCCTGCCGAAATATACGCTACTGGTCCCCACCCGCAGATCGCAACGCGCATTGATTGATGCTTTTCTAGAGGCCGATGATGAACCTGCACGGTTGCTGCCCGATATCAGGCCCATTGGTGATGTCGATGAAGATGCGTTTTTTCTCGAACCGGGCGCACCCGAAATTCCCCCGGCAATCTCCAAACTCGAACGCCAGCTGGCCTTAATTCCCCTGATCATGAAATGGGCAAAGGCGCGCGAAATACCTGGCGAAGGTTTGAATGTAGATAATATCACCCCGGCACAATCAGCCTCACTGGCAGCTGATCTGGGCGAGCTTCTTGATGCTGCCGACACCGAAGGTGTGGACCTCAAGGGTCTGGCAACGCTGGTGCCGGAAGATTATGAGGAATACTGGCAGCTCACTTTGGAGTTCCTCAAAATCATCACTGAGTTTTTGCCCGGGATAGTGAAGGAAAAAGGATTTATCCAACCCAGTGCGCGACGCAACATCGCCATTAACGCACAGACCGAAAGATTAAAACGCATCCCCCCCGATGCACCAATAATTGCCGCAGGTTCCACCGGCTCCATACCGGCAACCGCTGAATTATTATCCACCATAGCGCACCTGCCGATGGGAGCAGTCATCCTGCCCGGTCTTGACCTTGACCTCGATGAGGCGTCCTGGCAAAAAATTGGACCTGAGCATCCTCAATTTGGCATGAAGCATTTGCTCGAAGCCATCGGCGTTGATCGCAGTGATGTTCACTTGCTACCGGGAATTGAAGAAAAGCGCACCGCTGTTACCACCTCACGTCTGGTCAGCGAAGCCCTGCGCCCGTGGGAGACAACCGATCAATGGCAACACCGGTTGGCAGAAATTGATACCGAAGCTGCTGCCGAAGCCCTGTCAGGTATTTCCATAGTGGCGGCACCCAGCATGCGCGAAGAAGCAACAGCGATTGCACTTGCCATCCGTGAGGTGGTCGAAACACCGGAAAAAACCGTGGCACTGGTAACCCCCGACCGCACCCTTGCCCGCCGGGTCGCAGCTCAATTGCAGCGCTGGCATCTCAAGGTCGATGATTCGGCTGGAATACCACTGGCCCACACAGAAGTTGCCATCTTTACAACTCTGGTGATTGAAGCAGCCGCGTCCGGGTTTTCAGCAATAGCGCTGTTGGCTCTGCTCAAACACCCCTTATGCCGGCTGGGGCTGGAGCCTTTGGATATCCGCACCAGAGTTCGCAATCTCGAACAAGCTGTCTTGCGCGGCCCCAGATTGAAAAGCGGCACATCAACCCTGCGCCAGAACCTGACTGCACAAAAACTTCGCGTCGAAAAAGGAGCGCGCGTTCATCCCGGTGTAAAACAGTTTTCAACTCAAACATGGGATCATCTCGAAGACCTGTTGTCGCGCTTGAGAAATGCGGCAGAACCACTCGAAGACCTCGCATCAAAACCGGCAACGCTGGCCGATGTTACCCGCGCCCACATTGATGCCTGCGAACGTTTTGCCGTGCGGCCTGAACAGGGCGACAACGTACTTCTGTGGTCAGATGATGCCGGTAATATGCTGGCAGACATATTTGATACCCTGTTGCATACGCCCGATCCCGGCCTGTCTTTGACACCGCGATCCTACCAGCCGATGATCGGCGTTTTGATGCATGGTGCCCTCGTCAGACCTGCCTTTGGAACCCACGCCCGCGTTCATATCTGGGGGCCGCTGGAAGCACGATTACAACAACCCGATGTGCTCATTTTGGGCAGTCTCAATGAAGGCACCTGGCCCGCCCTGCCCGATACCGGCCCGTGGCTCAGCCGTCCCATGCATGTAGCCCTTGGCCTGCAATCGCCCGAACGTCGCATTGGCCTGTCGGCCCATGATTTTGCGCAAGCTGTTGCGGCACCGCGGGTGATATTGACCCGGTCACAAAAACTCAATGGCTCTCCCACCGTTCCCAGCCGCTGGCTGTCAAGACTCGAAGCAATTGCATCGGGCCTGGGTCTTGAGAATTGTTTTGAAACCACAGAGCCCTGGCTCAATTGGGTGCACGGCCTTGATGATGACAATTCCCCGGCAACGCCCATAAAACCGCCGCGACCATGTCCGCCAATATATGCGCGTCCGCGCTCCATGAGTGTTAGCGACATCGAAACCTGGATACGCGATCCTTACGCCATATATGCCCGCCGGATTTTAAACCTGCATGAACTCGATGAACTGGAAGCCTCCGCCGATGCCGCCCAGCGCGGCAACATCATCCACGATGCGATGCAGACCTTCATCGAAAAAAACATTTCCCCTCACAGCACCAACGCCTATGAACAATTGCTGGAAATAGGCCAGGAAAGTTTTGAAAAATCCAGTATCTGGCCGAGTGTTGCAACTTTATGGTGGCCGCGTTTTGAGCGCATCGCCCACTGGTTCGTGAATTCCGAAACAGAACGCCAGCAAAATGTTGCAAAACATTTTACCGAAGTGTCCGGTAAGTATGTGTTTGATCACGATGGTGAACCTTTCACCCTGCGCGCCCGCGCCGACAGAATTGACCTGCTGCGCTCCGGCGCTGCCATCATTTATGATTATAAAACCGGTGCCGTGCCAACCGCCCCGCAGGTTTTTACCGGCCTGAGCCCGCAGTTGCCACTTGAAGCTGTCATATTGACCCGAGGTGGCTTTGAAGATGTAACCGCGCAAACAGTTGCAAAAATTGTCTATATCAAACTTTCCGGTGGTGAGCCTGCCGGCGAACAGAGATCTATTGAAAAAAACCGCTCAGACATCGTCACGCCGGATGAAGCGGCTGAAAATGCCCTGGCTGGCTTGCACCGCCGGATTTCACAATACGCCCTCAATGACACACCGTATCTGTCACGCACAACGCCTCAGTTCGAACGTTTCACAGGTGCTTATGATCATCTGGCGCGCACAAAAGAGTGGCAGCGCTTTGGCACTGAGGATGCAGAGTGATGGCAAATCTTGGTGACAAAACCAGCCTGAGCCAGCGCTTGGCTTCTGATCCCAAAAAGTCGGCCTGGGTATCGGCCAATGCCGGTTCTGGTAAAACCCACGTGCTGGTCAACCGCATCATCCGGTTAATGCTTGATGGTGCCAACCCGGGTAAAATTCTCGCCCTCACGTTTACCAAGGCAGCCGCTGCCGAGATGGCCAACCGGCTCAATCAGCGGCTGGCCGCCTGGGCCATGCTGGCCCAGGATGAACTGGCCAACGATATTGCCGACATAACTGGAACCGCACCTTCGCCAGACCAGTTGCTTCGCGCCCGGCGGCTGTTTGCCCATGCGCTCGAAACTCCCGGTGGTTTGAAAATTCAGACCATTCATGCTTTTTGCGAACGCATCCTCCATCGTTTTGCGCTGGAAGCTCAAGTGGCACCGGGGTTTGAAATTCTCGATGATCGCACCGGTAGTGAACTTCTCAATGAAGCCCGCGACCGGATTTTTGAAAATCCTGACGAGGACGTAATCAAGGATCTGAAAGTAGTTTCCAGCGCTCTTAGTGCAGCTGGTTTTGATGGTCTGATTGCCCAGGTGCTTAAACATCGATCCCTGTTGCGCGCATTTCACCGCACCCACGGTGGTTTGGACGAAATGACAGTCAGGTTGCGTAACGTCTTTGACCTCGAACCAGAGGAGACAAAAGACACCCTGATGGAAAAAGCCATCGGCGGTACCATGCCTGAAGTCATTCCGGCGCTGATTGAATTTTACAGCGCTGGCACAAAGACCGATATTGAAAAATCTGACGCGCTGAGCGCAATGGCCAGAAGCGATAGTCCTGAAAACAGATTAAGTCTGTACAAATCCGTTTTTTTCACCAAGGCCGGAGATCGTCGCAAAAAACTGGCGACGAAAAAAATAAGCGACGAAGAACCAGGCATCGCCGGGTTTCTTGAAGAAGAAGCAGAACGCATCGGCAAGCTTGACGAAAAGCTTGCCTCGGTTCGCATTGCTGATTTCACCGGGTGCCTTTTAAATCTTGCCGATAAAATACTGGAAAATTATGAGGTCGCAAAAAATGACCGCGCCCTGCTTGATTATGATGACCTGATCCAGCATACGGCAGATTTATTGTCACAAACTCAGGCTGCTGCCTGGGTTTTGTACAAGCTCGATAGTGGTATTGACCACATTTTAGTTGATGAAGCTCAAGACACCAATCTTGATCAGTGGCAGGTTGTCTCCGCACTTAGCAACGAATTTTTTGCAGGCGTTGGCGTTGGCGTCGGCAATCCGGTACGTACCGTTTTCGCTGTCGGGGATGAAAAACAATCCATTTTCAGCTTCCAGGGTGCCAGCCCCGAAGAGTTTGATCGCATGCGCCGTCATTTCCAGCGCCGCGCCGGGTTCATAGATCACGATTTTGAAAAGGTTGAACTGACCGTTTCTTTCCGCTCAACCGCACAAGTGTTAGAAGCCGTTGATCTGACCTTTGTGCAGGAAGTGGCAGCGCAAGGCATGACCAGCTTTGGTGCCCCGCCCGTGCATGAGGCATTTCGTCATGGCCACGCCGGGCTGGTGGAAATCTGGCCACCGGAAATGCCCGGTGACGAAGACGAAAAAGACCCCTGGGATGCACCACTCGATTACGTCAGCACCACCAGCCCGCGCGTTAAGCTGGCACACAAAATAGCGGCAACCATTAAAGGCTGGATTGACAAAGAATCACTGACACCGCGCGGGCGAGCGGTGCGTGCCGGTGATATTTTGATCCTGGTGCGCCGGCGCAATAATTTTGTCGACGCCATGGTCGAAGCGTTGAAGGAGCGCGATATTCCTGTCGCCGGCATCGACCGCATGCGATTGTCACAGCAACTGGCCATAATGGATTTACTCGCACTGGCGCGATTTGTGTTGCTGCCACAAGATGATCTCAACCTTGCCGTCGTCCTCAAAGGGCCACTGTTTGGTCTTGGTGAAGATGATTTGTTTGAACTGGCGCATAAGCGAAAATCGACCCTGTGGAGAGCATTGGCAACATCGGGGTTTGCAGAAATCCATGAGCAGCTGACGGCCCTGCTCTTGCGTGCTGACAAAGTGCCGCCTTATGAATTTTTCGCGCAAATTTTGAATGCTGACAACGGTCGCCACAAGTTTATCAAACGCCTCGGCCTTGAGGCTAACGATCCGATTGATGAGTTCCTGTCCTTAAGTCTTGACTATGAAAAAACCGGCATGTCATCACTGCAGGGTTTTGTTGCCTGGTTTGGTGCCAGCGATGTTGATGCCAAACGCGACATGGAACACGGGCGCAATGAAGTGCGCATCATGACGGTTCATGGTGCCAAGGGCCTTGAAGCCAATATCGTCATTTTGCCCGACACCTGCCATCAGGTGCCCGACAACACCAAGCGCGCCAGTATTCTGACCACAACATTTGAAGAAGAGGGCGGGCAAATACAGGATCTTCTTATCTGGCGCGCGAATAAGTCGTTTGAAAATAATACGGTGAAACAGTGCCTTGATGACATACAACGGGCAGAAATGGCAGAATACAACCGCCTGTTATACGTGGCAATGACGCGGGCGCGTGACCGGCTTTATATTGCCGGGTATGAAAGCAAACGCGCGTCTTCACCGCGCAGCTGGTATCACCTTGTCTCGCAAGCTTTAATACCTCACGCAGACGAGATTTTGGATGCACAGGGAAATATCACCGGTTGGCGTCTCAGCGGTGAACAAACAGTCGAGCCGTTGGACACGCACGAAAACGATGATCTGGTCTCCTCCGCACAGATGCCACCGCCGTGGGCGCAACAACCGGTGAAGCCCGAGCCGCAGAAAATCGATCTTATCAGTCCGTCACGATTAGGCGGGGTTGCAGAACCCGACGGCAATGGGCGCGACCTGGCACCGGCAACCTTAAGACCATCGCCGCTGCACACACCGCCACAGGAGCCTTACCTGCGCGGGCGGCTTATTCACAAACTGCTTGAATATGCACCCGGTGCCAATCGAGACACCTACGGCGATTTTTGCCAACAGTTTCTGGCGCGCTCGGCACCTGCTTTATCTCAATCCGACCGCAACCGGATTGCTGAAGACGTTCAACGCGTTTTAGCCACAGAAGAATTTTCATATCTGTTTGATGTACACGGATTAAGTGAAGTGCCAATAGTTGGTCAGGTGCAATTGATTGGCCGCGATAGACCGGTGAAAGTTTCCGGGCGTGTCGATCGCCTTATAGTGCGTGACAATCAGGTGGTCGTGATAGATTTTAAAACCGACCGCAATGTTGCCGACAGCCCAGAAGCGATCTCAGGCGATTATCTGCGACAGATGGCTGTTTACAGACATCTGCTGTCCAGCATATTTCCTGATCGACAGATTACCTGTCATCTGTTGTGGACAACAGGACCGAAACTGATGGAACTGCCGCAAGCCCTTCTATCGGCAGTTCTAAAGGGCTGGGTCGAATAATCTCTTCACATTATCCGGTCACAAGATCACGCAAATGTCCACTGGCCACCGCCAGTTTTGCCAAAGTCAAATCCCCGGTCTCAACCGTTTCATTCACCGCCTGCTGGGCACGTTGAAAAACAACTGCGTTTTCTTTTTTCCAGGTCTTGAAGGCCTTTGCCGCAGGTGCTTTTCCGGTGAGGATTTCACGCACAATAGCACGCTGGGCGTCATACATATTATCGATGATGCGGTTAAGTGCCAGGCGTTCAAAATATTCCGTCGAAGAAACTTCATCAGCCTTTTTACTCAACCAGTCAATTTTAAGATCGGCTCCCAGTTCGAAGAAAACCTTTGCCACATCCACAAGCTTTTTGCCCGAACGCTCAGCTACATAAATAATATCGGGCCCGCGTGACAGAACACCCAATGAAGCAATTTTGCGGGCAAATTTTACCGGAACACCTTTGGTCACAAGCTTTTTTTCGACCTGAACAAGATCACTGTTCATTGTCGCAGGTAAAATTTCACTCAACGAAGTCTCAAGATCGGCCAGGCCACTACGGTAATGGCCAATGACTTTTTCCAACCCGCCGGTAGTTGGCGTATTGCGCAAAAACCACACCAGTTGATCGCGCATCAGCGTTTGCGCCATTACATACAGTTTGGTCTGCTCAGCCGTATCTATCTTGTTATCGAGCGCATCAATGCGTCCATTGAGGTCGGTCAGTCCAAAGCAGTCACGCGCAGTGGCAAAGGCTGCAGTGATAGCAGCAACATCGGCACCGGTTTCATCCATCAATCTACTGATGATGGTGGGCCCACCGCGATTGACAATGCTGTTGGCCAGCATGGTTGCAATAATTTCCCGGCGCAGCTTGTGGCCCTGAATGGCGTCAGGATAAGTTTTCTGCAAAGTTTCAGGGAAATAGCGCATCAATTCAGCGCCGAGATAAGTGTCATCAGGAACATCTGTGGCCAGAAGATCGTCATAGAGGACAATTTTGGCATAGGCCAGCAGCACCGATAATTCCGGCCGTGTCAATGCGTTTCCAGCGATCTCGCGTTCCTGAATTTCTGCGTCGGTTGGTAAAAACTCAACCTCGCGGTCAAGCAGGTTACGTTTTTCCAGTGACCGCATCAAGCGTTGCTGAAATCCGATTTCGTCAATACCGCGAAATTCCGCCAGAGTGATACTGAGGGTCTGTTGAATATTGTTGCGCAACACCAAAGAAGCTACCTGTTTGGTCATTTTGGCCAAAAACTTGTTGCGATCCTTGCGGGTAAGCTTACCGGCCGCTTCAACCGATCCAAGGGCGATCTTGATATTGACCTCAAGATCAGAAGAATTAACCCCGGCTGAATTATCAACGGCATCGGTATTCATGCGGCCACCGTTTTGCGCAAACTCGATGCGTGCCTTCTGGGTCATGCCTAAGTTGGCACCTTCACCAATTATTTTGAATTTCAGTTCTTTGGCGGTTACCCGGATAATGTCGTTGGCACGATCACCAGCATCGGCATCGGTTTCTGTCGTCGCCCTGACGTAGGTTCCAATACCGCCAAACCATAACAGGTCGGCCTCACTTTTCAGCAGAGCTTTAAGAAGCTCATTAGGCGTCGCCGATTTGGTTTTAAGCCCGGTCATCGCGCAGATTTCAGCGCTAAGTGCAATCGATTTTTCTGATCGGCTGAACACACCGCCACCCTTGCTGATCAGTGCAGATTTATAGTCTTTCCAGCTTGAGCGCGGCAGGGCAAACAGACGTTTGCGCTCGGCAAATGATATGGCGGGATCGGGGTCAGGGTCGATAAAAATATCTCGATGATCAAAAGCTGCAATCACTTTTGTCTGTTTTGACAACAACATGCCATTGCCAAACACATCTCCCGACATATCGCCGACACCGATAACCGTAAATGGTGTGCTCTGACAATCAATGTTCATTTCGCGGAAATGGCGCTTGACCGCTTCCCAGCCACCGCGTGCGGTAATTCCCATTTTCTTGTGGTCATAGCCAGCCGAACCACCTGAAGCAAAGGCATCGCCGAGCCAAAAACCTCGTGTCTCAGAAATACCATTGGCAATGTCTGAAAATGTCGCCGTGCCTTTATCGGCGGCAACAACAAGATAGGGATCATCGCCATCGTGGCGGAAAACATTTACCGGAGGTATGAGCTTTTGTCCGTCAAGATTATCGGTAAGATCCAACAGGTTTGAAATGAACAACTTGTAACAGCGTATGGCTTCCGCCTGAGTTTCCTCTCTTGAACCTGCCTGCGGCAGCTTTTTGGGAACAAATCCGCCTTTGGAGCCGACCGGCACAATCACCGCATTTTTAACCTGCTGCGCTTTAACCAGACCCAAAACCTCGGTTCTGAAATCCTCATGCCGGTCCGACCACCTGAGCCCCCCCCGCGCAATTTTTCCAAAGCGCATGTGAATACCTTCAACATCAGGTGAATAAACAAATATCTCGGCATAGGGCCGTGGCTCGGGCAACCCGTCAACGGCCTTGCTGTCAAGTTTGAAAGCAATGGTGGGTTTGGCAAGTCCATCTTCGCCGGTCTGGTAAAAATTGGTCCGCAAACTCACCGTGATAACATTGGAAAAATGCCGGATGATACGATCTTCATCGAGGCTGGAAACATCGCCAAGAGCATTTTCAATCTGAGACAGAATAGAGTTTTCGCGCGCCTTGTTATACGTTGCGCCACGGGTCGGGCGGGTTACAAATCTGGTGTGAAACAGGTCTACCAGCCAGGTTGCAATCGCCCCATGCTTAACAAGTGTTGCAGCCATATATGTTTGAGAAAACCCAACGCCTACCTGGCGCAGATATTTGCCATAGGCGCGCAGCATTGCCACATCACGCCAGCCAAAACCCTGGTTGAGAACAAGGGCATTATAGCCATCATTTTCAGCCTGCCCGTTCCAGACGGCCATGAAACACGCTTCCAGCGCGTTTTTGAGCTTTTCGAGGTGTACTTTCTGCCCCTTTACATGTTGCAGAATAATGTCATGCACCCACACATCATCGCAAGCAGCGCTTTCACCCCGGGTAATTTTATAAGAGCGCTCATTAATAGCGCGAAAATCCATTTTCTCCAGAATTGGCAAACGGTCGCTGAGCGGGATTGGCCCACCACAGTGATATAGTTTCAAACGGATGTTAGCGCCTTCGTCCGACTGCACATTGGTGGCAAATTCAATCGACAGGCCACCAATATCGTCAAGGTTTTCCATGCGCCCGATATCAGCAAGGCCCTGGGCGGGAGAAAAAGCATCCTGATAGGCGGGTGAAAATGCTTTCGCATAGTTTTTTATCAACGCCCGCGCCTCAGCACCACTTTCTTCCGCCTTGATTGCGGCGATAAGATTATCGGACCAGGTCCGGGTTAAACCTTCTATGGTCACCTCCAGATCAGCTGTATCAGGTGACGGCGTTTCGTCTTCGTTCCTACCGATAATATATTGAATGCGGGTAAGCGTTCCTTCGGGAAACGAGGTATAATGAGCGGACACACGACCATCGTAGGCCTGGGCGAGAAAATCACCGATTTTTACCCGCACATCGGTGTTAAAGCGCTCGCGCGGAACAAACACCAGGGCTGAAACATAGCGATCAAACTTGTCTTTGCGCACAAAAACAGCCGTGCGCGGCCGATCGCTCAGGCGCAACATGCCAAGGGCATTTTGCAACAAGGTTTCATCATCTATTTGAAACAGTTCATCGCGCGGATAATTTTCCAGTATGTTCTGTAGTGCTTTGCCGCTGTGACCATCGCGCCCGACACCGCTTGCATCAATCATGCGCAAGGCTTTTCGCCGCAATATTGGAATAGCCTTGACGCTTCTTGTATACGCGACAGAGGTGAAAAGCCCGATCAGCCTAAGCTCACCTTTAAGCCTGCCTTTGACATCAAACATTTTAATGCCGATATAATCCATATGAGTGCGACGATGGACTTTGGCCTTAACATTGGCTTTGGCAATGATTAACGGTGCGGGATCCTGCAGGAAATCTCTCACTTCAGGTGTCATTGACACCATCTTGCCAGCGCGGCGCAAAACTTCCACGTTTGAATCGCGCAAAATTCCCAGCGATGATCTTTTGATCGCGACCAGGTCCCCGGTGTCTGCCCCACCTTCAAAGGTATATTCTCGGATGCCGAGAAAGGTAAAATGGCCATCAATAAGCCAGTTTAAAAACTCGAGCGATTCAGCAAGTTCATCAACCGGTATCGGTGGCGGCACCTGCTTGTATTCATCGATAACTTTATTGACCCGGTCGAGCATTGCGGTCCAGTCAATAACCGCCAGGCGAACTTCCTTGAGGACAACTTCCAGACGTTTGAGCAGGCCCTCACGCCTGGTTTTACTGCCGATACGTTCCACATGAATATGGATGAAGCTTTCCCTGACCTCACTCGATCCCTTGCCCGTATTGGCAATGTCACCGGTTTTTACCTGGCGTATAATCTTCTCCACCGGATGCACGAGCATAACAATAGATATCGAGCTCTCTGCCAGTTCATCAAGAACAGAATCGACTAAAAACGGCATATCATCATTAAGAATCTCGATGACCGTGTGCGGACCGCTCCAGCCATTTTTTTTCTCTTCCGGATTAAAAATGCGGATTTTGCTTTTGCCCAGCGGTCTTTGCTTGCGAAACTCAAAAGCGGAGCGCGCGATAGCGGCAATTTCTTCAGATGTGTAATCAACAAAATCATCCTCATTTCCATTGGCAAAGAAATGGCGGGCAAAAGAGGCAAGTCCGTTGCTGGTCTTCGATGATTTTTCGAGTTTTCTGTTTACGCTGGCCAGTAATTTTTTGAAACGATTACTACCTTTATCCATGGGGATACCTTCCGCGCTGGGGGTGGGGTCAAATACCAAGGGTAGTCCGCGATTTTAAACATTCGAATCGGAACCCTATGACTGTGACCGCACTCATTTACCTTTTCAAGGGCAAACTGGCACTCGCGACAGTTGACAACACGATTATGGTTCAAAAACTGTCAAATCTAATATAATTGTAGCTTTAAAGACAAAATCATCCCGGTAACAACAAATGGTTTGAGTTCGTGCAGGCTGAGAAAAAATCTACCCGGCGTATGAGCGTGCGCGATGTAGCACGTCTTGCTGACGTATCCATCGCCACTGTCTCGCGCGCCATAAACAGTCCTGAAATGGTGCGCCCGGTTCTGCGTCAGAAAATTGAAGCCGCCATTGCCGAGCTCGGATATGTTCCCGATGGCAACGCCCGCGCCCTGGTACAACGCCGCACCATGACCATTGGCGCAATTGTTCCCACTATCGATAACGCGATTTTTTCCACTCTGATTCGCGGGCTGCAGACCAAACTCCAGGAAAATAAATACACGCTCCTGCTGGCCAGTTCCAATTACAACCTTGAACAAGAGGCCGAAGAAGTTCGCACATTGCTGATCCGTGGCGTCGATGGAATTTTGCTGGTGGGAAACCAGCGCGCACAAGAAGTCTATGATCTGCTTGAAAACAGCGCCAAGCCCTATGTCAATACATATTCATATGATGACCGCATCGACCATCCCAATGTCGGTTTTGATAATTGGCGCGCCGGCGAAACCATCGTTGATCATCTGGCCCAGCTTGGTCATGAGCGTATTGGCATTATTGCTGGTATCACCACAGACAATGACCGCGCCCGGGCGCGCGCTCAGGGGATTAAATCCGGCCTGTCGCGAAACGGATTGCTTTTTAATGCCGAACAATATCTCGAATGCCCCTATACACTTGAAGCCGGACGCGCTGCTTTACGAACCCTGATGCAGCGCCAGCCCAAGCCCACCGCCATAATTTGCGGTAATGATATCCTTGCGTGCGGTGCTATTTTTCAATGCCAGCGCAGCAACATCAACGTGCCCGGCGATCTTTCCATTGCCGGAATAGATGGTTTGAGCATTGGCAGCCATGTAACCCCATCCCTTACCACTATGAGTGTGCCTTTTTATGAAATGGGGGAGCTTGCCGCCACTTCATTACTGAACCGGCTGAATTCCTCAGGTAAGTCGCCCGCAAGAATTGAGCTTAAAGCGACATTGCGCATTCGCGAATCAACTGCTGCACCGCGGCGTTGAGCATTTTATCCTGACAGTCCTGAAGCCAGCCCGCTCCCCCGCCCAACCACCCCTAGGGTATCCTTATCGGGTGGTTGGGCGGGGGAGCGGGCTGGCTTCAGGACTGTCAGGTCAGAAGCTGTGACACTTAGCGATTATCTTCCAAAATCATGGCGCTGGCCTTTTCGGCAATCATGATAGTGGGTGCATTGGTATTGCCCGAAACCAGGCTTGGCATGATTGACGCATCAACCACTCGCAAACCCGATAATCCGTGAACTTTCAGTCTGTCATCGACAACACTTAGTGTATCATTTCCCATTTTGCAGGTACCGACCGGATGATAAATTGTCTGACCGATATTGCGCGCTGCTTCGAGTAGTTCTCCATCACTTTGAATTTGCGCACCCGGTAAATATTCACCGGTGATCAGGCTGGACAGCATTTTAGTGTGGGCAATTTTACGGGCAAGTTTCATACCGCCAACAACGATTTCCTGATCCTTCGGCTTCGACAGATAATTGGCAAAAATCGTCGGGTATACGTGCGGGTCAGGTGATGTCAGATTAATGGAGCCCCGGCTTTCCGGCCGCAACTGGCAGATTGACGACGTGAAGGCGGAAAACTTGTGCAATCCTTCGCCGGGCTTATCGGCGCTGAACGGCTGAAAGTGAAACTGTATGTCAGGGGCAACTGCATTGGGATCAACTTTGGCGAAAATTGCCACCTGGCTTGCCGCCAATGATAAAGGCCCTGAACGAAACAAGCCAAATTGAATTCCCGCCATCGCCTTGCCGATGAGGTTATTGACTTCATCATTCACACATATTTTCCGATTGATTTTGTAAACCAATCTGATTTGCAGATGGTCCTGTAGGTTTTCTCCTACTCCTTCCAGATTATGTTCAACCTTAAGACCGAATTTTTTAAGCTCTTCACCTGGCCCCACACCGGAGAGCTTTAATACCTGGGGCGATCCAATCGCACCGGCGCTCAAAATCACTTCCGCATTTGCCGCAACAAATTTCTCTTCGCCATTGTGTTCAAAAACCACCCCACAGGCCTGATTGTTTTCAATTCTGATTTTCTTCACATGTGCATTGGTAATGATCTGCAGGTTAGGCCGCTTTTTGGCTGGGCGTAAAAATCCCGATGCGCTGGAACACCTCATACCGTTGCGAACCGTTACCTGAAAATAGCCGACACCTTCTTGTTCAGCCCCGTTGAAATCGTTGTTTTCGCGAATGCCCGCTTCTTTCGCGGCTGCCACATAAAGCTCACATAATTCGCCAACATGGGCACCATTGCTCACCGCCAACGGCCCCCCGGAACCATGAAAGGCATCTGGCCCCCGCACCTGGTCTTCTCCGCTTTTGAAGTACGGCAACACATCATCAAAGGACCACCCGCTGTTGCCCAATTGGCGCCAATGATCATAGTCGGTTTTGTTGCCACGCACATAGAGCAGTCCGTTAAGAGAACTCGATCCACCCAGAACCTTGCCGCGCGGCCACAAGATACGTCTGCCATTCAGCCCTGCATCCGGTTCTGTTTGATAACACCAGTCAACTTTGGGATTGTGCATATTCTTGAAATAGCCGACTGGAATGTGAATCCACGGACTTATATCGCGACCACCGGCTTCTAGCAGGATGACTTTGTTTCTGGGATCTTTTGACAATCTGTTGGCCAGCACACACCCGGCTGAGCCGGCGCCAATAATGACGTAATCTGCCTGAAAATCTGAACCAGGATGCATATCTGTAATTTTTCTCATCAAAACAGGGATCAGTATTTAGCGACGATAAGGCGTAACAACCTATCCCCGACAAAACTGTGGAAGTTGTTTGTATTTTTGTAAGCGCTTTCAATTTCTGTCAAGCCCGAACAACAATTTAGCATTAGAAAATTTTGATTCTACCGTAAAACTTGTCCTTTTGTGACGGTCTGATCTTGGATTTTTGGTCGCTGAATATGCTGTTTTCAGGGTGCTTCATCATTCAAATGTCAGAATTCTGGTTTATTTTAATTTGATTGGGCGGGTGTTTTGTTCTTTATAAACAACTTTGTAACCAAAATTTTCATAGGGCGTGAGAATTTTTTCAATTCTTTTCCGATTCATGCGCTTGATCGGATTGGAAAAAATGATAATCGACCTGTTTGCAGCCGCCATCGTTACCGGTATCATGCTGGCCTTCATGTACACCGCTTACGCTTTGATCAGATGCAAAATAGCCCCCCGCTCGACCCTGCTTTGCCAGAAGATCAACGACCCAACAACTGGACCATCGTTGCGCGCGAGTTTTTTCTCGGCCTAGTCCCCCGGCACTGCTGGTAGGCTTTGCCCTTGGCAGCATTCTTTTTGGCTGGACCACCCCCACTTTGCTCACCCAGATGCTACTCGACATGGACCTGCCACAGATTCAGGTTCTACTCATCATCATGGCTCTTATTTTTGTTCTCGGCTGGCTGCTGGAATGGGTGCTGATCATTTTGATCATCGTACCGATTTTGATTCCGCTGCTGGAAAAGATGGAAATCAACCTTCTGTAGTTTGGCATTCCCGCAAATCGCCCTGTGGTTGCCTAAATACATCTATGGTTGATAATTAAAGTTTTGTCCCCTCGGGTTTCTGTTAACCTAGGGTTTGATTCAATACCATATTCGGAATTTCGCCCCATGATCGCTGTAATTTTTGAAGTCTGTCTGCATCCTCAGCATCGACAGGAATATCTCGACATCGCCGCTGAGTTGCGACCGTTATTACTGGAAATTGATGGTTTCATTTCAATTGAGCGCTTTGAAAGCCTGAGTGAAAACGGTAAACTTTTGTCCCTGTCATTCTGGCGCGATGAAGCAGCGATTGCCCAGTGGCGCAATCTTGAAAAACACCGCCACGCCCAGGCAAAAGGCCGGAATATTATTTTCTCCGATTATCATTTGCGTATTGCAACAGTTGATCGCGATTATGGAATGTCAAAACGCGATCAAGCTCCAGAGGATTCCTTAACCGTTCATTCAAAAGCTCAGTGAAAATTGCGCGACTTTGGAATGATGCGTTTATTGGGCGGGTGACCTTGTTGCAGATAGCCAACGTACCATCGAAATCCTCTTTGTCGTGAAATTTAAAGACGGGGGAATAGAGATTCTATACACGTTGACAACAGAGTTAAATGTCCGCAGTTGGAACATTTCGCCCTTTCACCTGAAGTCGTAGGCTGAACAATGAACCGGATGCTGACACGCCGTGCCGCGTCAGCACCCATAGTTTTAATGTTCGCTCGCACGATTTCAATTCTAATATCTGAAATAGTGTCGTCTTCAAACGGCCTTTAACCACTCACTCCACCCTGGGTCGAGCATCATAAAACGTGCCCTCATATGTTTCCAGACACCATATTTAAAATAATCAAAGTCCAGGCCCGAAAGTTTGTTTTGGACCATGGCCGAGGTTGACCATTTCAAGTCGACCAGAGCCTTGTACACGGTGATCCGCGCCACGATATTTGATCAACTTTGCCGAAGTATTCCTTAATAGGCTCGTTTTCCACATCACGAAAACAGTTTACCAATGCCGCTGATTGCTCTGATACGCAAGATGCTGGTGCGTGATGAGCATGAGCGAACCAGACGGTTCACACTTGGTCGGTATGGACACCTTACTCCGGACCAGGCACGAACAGAAGCCATGAAGCAATTGGGTTCTGTTCGGATGGGTAATAACCCTTCGGAAGAAAGACGCCACAAACGCACTGATATGACTATCCGGGAGTTGTGTGATCAATATATCGATGATGTCGCAAGCGGTCGTTACAAAACCCGTTTCAATCGGCCAAAGAAACAATCAACCATTCTGACCGACATTGGTCGTATTGAAACTCACATCAACCCCTTGCTTGGTAAGCGACCAGTGGGTTCAATAGATCGATAAACGGTTGAGAGGTTCATGGGCGATGTGCGCGATGGTAAGACTACCCGCAATATGTGGCTGAACGAGAACCTGCGCCTCGCAGCGAGTTAGTCTATTCCCCATGATAGTTTCACGCTATCAAAACAATCGACAATCAATATTGGAGAATTTGCGACGCTGTTTCTAGATTTGCTTGGCGCAGGAATTTCTGTGTTTTGAAAATCCAGGAGATGATAATGAGAAAGACAATTTATACAGCAGTGCTCGCAACCTTATTGGCATCGGCTGCGAACGCAAGTGAAGTCAACGGGTATCTCTACACAACTCTCAATGGCGAGGCGACAAATCAGGTTATTTCGATTGAGCGGCACGCAGATGGTACCCTTGGAGAGCAAGCAGCCTATTTCACCGATTCTATGGGCGGTGCAAACCGTGATGCCGGCGGTGATGCTGCGGGTGATTTTGACTCCCAGGGTGCTGTGCAGATCATCGGAGACTATTTGCTGGCTGTAAATGCTGGCGGCAATACGATTTCGGTATTTGCACTTGACCGTGATTCAGGTGGATTGAAGCTGCAGAATAATGTTGCTTCAGGTGGCACACGGCCCGTGACAATCAGCTACATAAACAAAAGTGGTGGTGGTGACGACTATTGGGTCGTCGTTGGAAACCAGTGGAATAATCCGAATATTCAAAAAGGAGGCGTCGGAGAGGGGCCAATTGAAATGTATCCCAACGCTGAATTTTTCACCAATGGTGGTGACCACGAAGCGGTGTTGGACGAAAGAAACATTCAGTTGTTTTCTTTCAGTGCGGCAACCGGAAGGCTGACCGCGGAAAAAATGCTGGACAGTTACTCTGGCACCAACGGCGGACCAACGACCGTCTCATTCAATCGTGATGGAACAAAACTTGCCGTTGCAACTTGGGGCATCGCCCACTTTGGCACCGCAACTCCGACGAAACTGAGGCCCAGCCGGATTTACGTTTACGATTTTGACAAATCGTCTGGTAGCGTAAGCGGTGAGCGGTTTTTTGAAGAAGAAGGAATCGCTGGAAGCATCGGTTTCAGCTGGGACAAAAACACTGATTCACTGTTTGTATCTAACTTCAATCTGGTGGCTGATAAACGCAACAACAGCTTGACCGTGTTGTTTGATGACGGTGCCAGCGTCGCGAAAACCGCAAATTTCGGTACTGGAAATGGTGTCGACATTGATGAAGCCTGTTGGACGATTACCAGTGCCGACGGCAAAAAGCTTTATGTTTCAAGCTTCGGCGGCAACCTGATTTCCGAATTCAATGTCGATATGTCTGGCAAGGTAACAAAGGTCGGCAATAGCAGTGAAACTGTTTTCACCCGACGAAAGGCTGGTACGCCGCCGGGCGATACCAAAGACATGTATTTGAGCAAAGACGGTAAATACATGTATGTTCTGGGCGCTTATCAAACTTTTTCTGTGTCGAAACTGGATATCTCGGCAACGGGCTCGTTGACATTTTCACAGGAATTTAAGGTGAAAGCGGCAACCGAGACTGGCCCGGGAGCCTACAATTTTCTCGGGCTAGCCGGTTACGATAAATAATTTCCACATATTCCTCCCCCAACTTGATCGCCGCGTACTTGATTTACGCGGCGTTTTTTTGGCGGATTGTTGAAAAAATCTGCCGTGTGGAGAATAGCCAATCCATATCAATTTCATAGAGCTAAAGTATTATCCTTAAATTCTGCCTGCCCCTATTTTTGTGTCTCCAATATTAACGATGGAGACTGAAATGACCTTGAACAACAAACCGGCTATTGAAGCACACCAGTGCTGGTCCAACCTGAAACCTGCCAACTGCCTGGCTGTGGCATTGATTTTTGCCGCTTCACTCTCGACATTGGCCGGTCGGGCCGATGCGCACGGAAAATACCTTTATGTCGAGAGTAACGATATTCGCAGCGGCAAGAATTCGATTGTTGCATATGAGCGCGGTAAAGATGGCGGCTTGACACTGCTTTCAGGCGGGCCATTTTTAACCGGTGGCACCGGCATCGATAATCCTACTAACGGCAAACTCGGCCCCAATGACAATGATACGCCTATTATTGCCGGACCAAACGGCAAACGCCTGTTTGCCGTTAATGGCAACTCCAATACCATTGCCGTTTTTGATATCAAATCAAACGGCTCATTGACACCTGTGCAAGGTTCCCCGTTCTCATCAATGGGAACCGGTCCGGTCAGCCTGTCTATATCCGGAGATATCTTGTTGGCTGCCAACCGCAACGAAGATCCAGCCCAGCTGGCTGCACTTCAGGGAGCCGAGAATTCCAGCTACGTTTCATTTCGAATTGGAAATAACGGCAGCTTGAAATTCCTGTCAAAAATAGAAAATGCTGATGGTCAAAAATCAACCCAGATCATGTTTTCTTCATTTAATAATGGCCTGGCATTTGGTAACGATTTCCAGGTTGATGCTGATTTTGATGGCGATGGTGACGTGTCACAATTGTTCGCAAAAGAGCAATTTGTGCGCGGACGACTGCAATCCTTCAGGCTCACAAAAGATGGCAAGCTGATACAGTCTGCCCGGACCGCATTGAATGAAACTGCCAATCCTACGCCTGAAGTACCAATCGTTCCGCTTGGTATTTGGGATCACCCGAAAAAGAATCTGGTATATGTTGGTATGGTGACCCGCAACCAACTCGGTGTTTATCGCTATGAAGCCGATGGTGTCCTGACCTTCGTCTCAGCAGTGCCAAATAGCGGTCAGGACATTTGCTGGTTGCGAACCAACAAGGCCGGGACGCGTCTTTATGCAGTCAACAATCGTGTTGCCGAGCAGCCCAACAGCACAGCATTCCAGTTTACCCTGGATGATGCGGAAGAGGTTTTGTATATCATTAACCAGCGCGTCAACCAGAGCGATGCAAACAAGTCGGATGTCGGCAATGTTCTACATACTTTCAGAATTATCAAAGACGGAAAACTGAAATTTGTCAGTTCACGCGGGCTGAAAGATGATGGTGTGTTTTACCGCTCCCGGCCACAGGGTGTGGTGAGCGTTGACGTCAAATAACCTGCATTGAAACAAAGATCGGCGGGGCGCTCAGTTGAGCGCCCTTTTTTTGAGGTTTCTCAATTGATAAATAACGTGTATTCTGTGTCCTTAACCATACAGCATCGTCTACCACGGCGAAAGCGCGAGTTGACGGTGATTGACCTATGGAAATGCATCAGATTCGATATTTTCTTGCTGTAGCAAGGACATTAAATTTTACGCGGGCGGCAGAGGAATGTTTTGTCGCGCAACCTTCTTTGACACGGGCCATCAAAAATCTCGAAGCAGAACTCGGCGGCGAATTATTTCGTCGCGAGCGGGCAAACAGCCATCTTACAAATCTTGGCAAGTCCATGCTGCCAATGCTGGCCCAGTGCCATGAGAGTGCGATTGCAGCCAAATCTTATGCTGTAGCTGTAAATTCTGGGGAAAATTCCGTCATTCGTATTGCACTGTCACAAACTACCGACATCGATCTGGTAGCCAAATCTCTTGGCGAGTTGGAACGCGCCACGAAGGGTGTGCAGCTTTCTTGCAAGCGCGGTAATTCGGCTGAAATACTTGAAAACCTGCGCTCGGGAGAAACTGAACTGGCAATCGCCGGGCCGATTGATCAATCATGGGAGCGGCTGAATTCTTCGCCACTATTTGCCGAGGAATTTTGTGTATTCGTTAACAAGCATCACCCGTTTGCGAAGATGAACAGTGTTGAGCCCCGCAAACTCAAGGGCGAAAGAATGATTGCGCGACCGTTTTGTGAACTGTGGGATCATTTTGTAACTCTGTTTGAAGAAAACGATGTGGACGTTACCCATGGAATTGAAGTCACCTGCGACCGCGATGCGATCCGTTTGATTGAAGCTGGACTTGGTATTGGGCTGCTTCCTTCCAGTACGCGAGCCGGTGATGACCTCAGGAAAATAGTGCTGACGAAGCAGGTTAAACGAACGATACAGCTTTATCTGGTTTCCGGTCGTGAAAGATCGCCAGCCCTTTCAGCGTTCATGAATTTACTTCGTTCTGCCGATTGGGTGCAAATTGCAAACCTCTAAACTACCTTGCGAACTGAAGCCAGGATATCTTCGGGTGCCATGCGGGCGCGAAAATCCGCGTTGATATAGCAATCAGCAATTTTCCCATCCTGTGAGACGACAAACGTTGCCGGTATTGGCAATAGCCATTCACGATTGTTCTGGTATTTCCCAACGTCAATGCCAGAATTGGCATATATGAGCAGAATCTCTTCGCCACACCAAATCGCCAAGCCAAGCAGTAGAGCATAGGCATTGTCGACGTCGCACATTACCGGAAATCCCAGTTCGCGGTCAGCTTTGAGTTTTTTGGCGGAATTCTGTCCTTCAGGTGTGATGGCAACGATACTGCTTTGCAAATTTTGGATGTCCCGGTTGATGGCCTGAAGTGCGCGCAGTTCGTGCTGGCAGAACTTGCACCAGTGGCCTCGATTGAGGCTCACTACAAGGGGACCCGTAGACAGAAGGTCGTTGGATGTTCGCAAAATTCCGTTTTCATCGGGCAATCGAAACGGCGGCAGCGTGTCACCAATAGCCAGGGTGGGTTTACCGGATTGTGATTTTGTCAGTCTTTCGACAATCCTTTCATACGCCTGGGCAACAGCTGGCTTTTCATCTTCGAACGTCTTGATTTGTTGTAACAAGGTATCGGTGAGGCTTTTGTTGATCGCCATTCAAAGCTTCCATAATTTTCTAGTCGGATGAATATCAGCGCTCGTATTGGATAATTTTTTATTACCACAAAAAGCCATAGATTCCTGCTATAAATTCAATTCACCAAAGATATTGGAATCATCGGTGCGGTGTTGCTAAATTCTGAGCCAATCAGACGTCAGGATAAATCGCCATGCCGCAGCTAATCGAACTGCTCACACCTGCCGATACAATGGAACCGGTAGGGCCTTACAGCCACATCTCCAAAGTTGGCGGCTGGATTACCATTGCTGGTACCGCAGGGGTAAATCCGGCTACCGGCGTGCTGGCCGGGCCTGATATCACCTCACAAACAAATCAGATTTTTGATACGTTCGAAATTATGCTTGGCTCGGTGGGGTCTGATCTGGATCATGTGGTGCACATAAACGTGTTTCTCCTGAATATGGATAGTTTTGAGCAGATGAACAGCGCATATGCGCAAAGAATGGGAAGGCACCGCCCGGCCCGAACCACTATTGGGGTATCAGGTTTGCCAAAAAAGGGGGCTTTGTTGACCATGAATCTTACTGGTGTAGTGAGCCACAGTTAGTTTTGCAATATCAGGCACCGGAAACGGAAATAACCACACACGCGAAAACAAAGGGAAAAAGCATGGCCGAGAAATTCGACGCGATCATCATCGGTACCGGACAGGCGGGACCATCCTTGGCCCAGCGCATGACCAAAGAAGGAATGAAAGTGGCAATTGTCGAGCGGAAGCTGTTTGGCGGTACATGTGTAAATGTTGGTTGTATTCCAACCAAGGCGCTTGTTGCCAGCGCTCGGGCCGCCCACATGGCGCGACGTGGCAAAGAATTTGGCGTGAATATTGAAGGTCAAATCAATGTGGATATGAAACAGGTCAAAGCGCGCAAGGATGCAATCGTCAAACAGTCAAATGATGGCGTAACCAACTGGCTCACGAACATGAACAATCTGACGGTGTTTGAAGGTCACGGGCGCCTTGAGAGTCCAAATACCGTTCGTGTAAATAACGACCTGATTTGCGCTGATAAAATCATTCTCAATGTCGGTGGGCGGGCATTTGTTCCCGATATGCCTGGTATCGGGGATGTGGAATACCTGACAAATTCCGGCATGATGGATGTTAATTACCTGCCAAAACACCTGATTGTTATTGGTGGCAGCTATATAGGTCTGGAGTTTGCACAAATGTATCGCCGGTTTGGCAGCCGGGTGACTGTGGTCGAAAAGGGGCCGAGGCTGATTGGCCGCGAAGACGAGGAGGTCAGCGCGGCTGTTCGCCAGATACTTGAAAATGAAGATATCGATATACGCCTGAATTCCGATTGCATTAGTTTTGCCAAATCTGGCGATCAGATCGAAGTCACTGCAAACTGCAAACTGCAAACTGCAAACTGCAAACTGCAAACTGTCTAACGTCAGCGCCTAAGGGACAGATTAGCGGCATTGCACGGATTGCCCCACTCCTATGGATGCGGGCTGGCAGTGAAGGGCGACGGATAGAGGATATTCCCAAACAGGGCTGGGATGTGGCTGATACTTATGGCCTGCTCACCAATCTGGATCAGGCTACCCCGTTCAGCGAAGAGGTTGAAGCCAAAGGCACCATCCGTATTGCCTATATCGTAACGGACGATGATCGCCGCTTCCAATCCGTTACACGCCGCCTGCCCGATGGGGTTGAGCCTGTGCGCCTTTGTGAATCCTACCTCACCAACTTCCGTTTTTCTATGGGGCGCTGAGATATGAAATTTACACTCAAAGATTATCAGGACGAAGCCGTCAAAGACGTTTTTATTAACCTCAAGAAAGCTCAGAAACGCTGGCGTGAAGATGGCGACAAACACGCCTTTTCGCTGACTGCGACAACAGGCGCAGGTAAAACTGTTATGGCTGCTGCCGTTTTTGAAGCGCTGTTCTTTGGCGATGATGATTATGATTTTGAACCCGATCCGGGCGCAGTTGTAATCTGGTTCAGTGATGATCCATCCCTGAATGAGCAGTCCCGTTTTCGTTTGATGGAGGCCGCAGACAAGCTGACAATCTCTGATCTTTTGAATGTCGGGAATACCTTTTCCCGTGAAAAGTTCGAGGCCGGAAAAATCTACTTCCTGAATACGCAGAAGCTTTCGAAAAAAAGCCTTCTTGTCCGTGGGCACGATACGGATGATAACGCCTTAGAGACTGTAGAGGGGCAGAAGATCATGCCCGACATGCGCTCGCATACAATCTGGGACACGATCCAAAACACCATCGAAGACCCTGATTTGACCCTATACCTCGTTTTGGATGAGGCGCACCGGGGGATACGCGACCGGGTTGATGTTGAAAAAATGAAGGCGATCAATCTCCCCCACTTCAAATTGAAACTGAGAGATGTTTCCCGCGAACTTTATCTGGAGCATGGTTGGCAGATGCCACGCGGCCTGGTGAATAGTATTGAGCGCAATCCGCTCAACTTCACGCAAGCTGAGTGGCAACAAGCGAAACGTATCAAACAAGACCCACGCATGATTAAACAGACGTTTCAGGATTGTTGGGCGATCTCAGATTCAAAAGCCGCCTTTGCGAGTGCCTTGGAAGAACGCGGATATTATCTCGCCAAAGGAGATCGACGCGGTTTCGTTGCCGTTGACTGGCGTGGTGAAGTCTATGCCATTTCCCGCTGGGTTGGCGTTAAGGCCAAAGACGTTAAAGCAAAGCTTGGCAATCCGGATGAGTTATCTTCGGTTGAAAAAACTCGGCAGGAATTGGCTGGAAAGTTCACTGATAAATTCCAGCAATTTGTCGATGAAACAATTTCTTCCCATGACAAAGCAGAGCAACTTCTCAAGAAAAAATGCCAAACGCTTGCCAGTCGCAACCGGCAAGAACGCGCCCAATTAGAACAAATGCAGAAAAATAGACGACAACAGGAAACGCTTGCCCGTTCTTCCCAATTACCTACTGGCTTAAAAGCCCTTTGGTTTCGCGTCACAGGAAAATACCGTGCCATCAAGAACGAAAATGAAGCCAACGCCGCGCAATGCAAAACGCGCGATCAATCTGAACGCCAAAAGCTAATTGATCAGCAACTTCGTCAACGCAGGCAGTTGCAACATGAAATCCGTCTTCTCCGTCATCAACACGGCATCAGGGTCAAAAAGCTCAATCGCGATATAGGCTCATATTTGAAATTATCGCCAGGTCATCAAATTGATGCCTTCAACAGAGAGACGATAGAGAATACTGACCGCAGGCGCAGAAAACGGCGCTCACGCGACTTTACCTGATAATTATCATTTCAACGCGACAAATCGGATATTATCGGGTATAATCGGATATGAAATCGAATATTTGAATGTCAGGAAACATGAGAGAACCCAATATAACGTTGAATCAAGACCTTGTAAAACTGATCGCAGAAGTCGATGAGTTCAAAGGCCGGTGGGAAGCACTAAAAAATCTTTCACCTGATCGCCTCAATGCCCTTCGCAAAGTTGCTACTATTGAAAGCGTTGGTTCTTCCACGCGAATTGAGGGCGCAAAGCTAACGGATATGCAGGTTGAAACTCTGCTTTCCAATATCAAGATGCAAAAATTCGAAACCCGTGACGAACAAGAAGTCGCCGGTTATGCAGAGGCCATGGACCTTATCTTTCAGGCCTTTGAAGATATGTCCATCACAGAAAATCATATCCGGCAATTGCACCAGATTCTATTACGCCATAGCACCAAAGATGAACGCCATCGCGGTGATTACAAAAAACTTAATAATCATGTGGTGGCATTTGACGCTGATGGCAAAGAGATCGGCATCGTATTTGAAACAGCCACTCCTTTCGATACGCCACGCCTCATGGAAGAGCTGGTGCATTGGACAAGAAAAGCAATCGATGAAGAGACTTTGCACCCTCTGCTTATCGTTGCCGTATTTACCGTGCAATTTCTGGCAATTCATCCATTTCAAGATGGCAATGGCAGGCTGTCCCGCGTTCTCACGACCCTAATGCTTTTAAGGGCTGGCTATATCTATGTCCCATACGCCTCACTTGAAAGCGTCGTCGAAGTGAACAAGGATATTTATTACAAAAGCCTGCGTCGCACTCAGACAACACTCAAAAACGATGCTCCCGATTGGAGTCCTTGGATTGGCTTTTTTCTTCGTTGCCTGAAAAAGCAGAAAGACAATCTGGTAAAACGCCTTGACCGCGAACAGGCGCAAGTTGGTGATACTGATCTGCCAGAACTATCATTACAGATATTGAAACTGTTTGATGAGAATGAACGGCTAAATCTATCAAAGATTGAAAGCCTGACTGGCGCAAACAAAAACACCATCAAGGTGCGACTACGCGACCTTGTAAATTCGGGGCATATCACTCGCCACGGTAGAGCAAGATCAACTTGGTATGTACAAATTAGAAATTCATAGTCTGAATCTTTTGGCAAAAATTATTATGTCTCTGGTGACCCGGCCCCCTGATCCGGGCTATTCAGGTGTAGAATCCGTTCATGTTTATTTCCGTTATTTTGGTTGGCGTCAAGGCCTGCGGAGTGGAGCCCTTGCGTAGCTCAAGCGAAGCAGGCCGGTTTGTGCGGTTTAAT
>JAJFHS010000046.1 GCA_021775475.1 Hyphomicrobiales bacterium | reverse complement strand
AGTGAATCACAGAAATCCCCGTTACGCAAATTGCAAGAAAACTACCTGAAGGAACCTAAAAACTTGCAATAACGAATACTGGATCAAGCTCGTTATTTAAACAAAATCAACGCCTTGAGAATTCTTCACAGTCGACTAAATAACAGAACCCGGAAGAAGAATATTGATTTATATCAACCAAATTTGCGAAAATACCCAATTCTACTATTACCGTAATTCAATAGCCTGACTACTCAAGTCTGCTTTCGCGTGCCTGATTTTTTAACCCCCCAGAAGCAGCCGAGGGATATTATCCACGGCAGGGCGGCTATCTGGAGAAACTCCCGATCCCAGAACGCTCCCAAAGAGGGGCTACAATTAGTTGTATAGGTGACAAATGCGCATGCCAGCATAGAGAGGTACAGCCAGAACGCTATTGGTGCAATCAACGCAACAATTCCAACCAGCAGTAATAATTTTCTCTTCATTACACAATCCCCCGGATTTCCGGTATCTTTAATCCTCTCCACCGGGCACACGGGCCAATAATCGCCGGGCGCGGGTGAGGTGGGGAATGTCGAACATTTCGCCGTCTATGTTGACGACGCCTGCTTGCGGGTCGGCGTCAAAAGCCGCAATGACGGCGCGGGCTTTTTCTATGTCTTGTGCTGACGGTGTGAAGATGTCGTTGAGGATGGCAACTTGTGCCGGGTGAATGGCAAGCTTGCCGGTGAAACCGTCGCGGGCAGCATCTTGTGCTTCCTTGCGCAAGCCCTTCTCGTTGCGAAAATCCGGGTAAACCGTGTCAATGGGTTGCAAACCGGCGGCAACGGCTCCAGCCAGACACAAAGAGCGTGCCAGCTGATACGGGCCGGTGTGGGCACCGTGTTCATCGCGGTTGGTTGTCGCGCCCAGCTCGGCGCTCAGGTCTTCCGCGCCCCAGGTCATGGCGTTGAGATGGTCGCAAACACCGCCATAGGTGTGCAGATGAAACAGCGACAAAGGCGTTTCGGTGGCAATTACCAGAATTTTAGGCATCGCGATGGAAATCCCGGTCTCCTGACGTATTTGCGTCATCATGGTACTTAGGGTTTTGACGCAATTGCCATCGTTTGTTTTGGGCTGGACGATACCATCGGGATTGGCAGATAAAACCGCTTCAAGATCGCGACCGGCAAAACCGCTGTCGAGCGCGTTGATGCGCACGTAAAGCTGTGGCGTATCCGGCGATCTGTCCACTGACTTGAGATAATCGGCGAGCATTTCACGGGCAATCTGCTTGCGCTCATTATGCACACTGTCTTCAAGATCAAAGATGACTGTATCAGCGCCGCAGTCCGGGGCTTTTTCTAATTTGCGCTCATTGTCGGCGGGGATAAACAGGGCTGATCGCATGAGACTATGCCTCGGGCTTGCAGCGCATGAACGCCTGTCTATGGCACAGGGCAACCAGCACATCGTCCTGATTGAACGTCTGGTGCAAAAACTCGACAATGCCCGCATCAGGTCGCGATTTGCTTTTGCGTTTTGACATCACTTCGGTACTCACATGTACGGTGTCGCCTTGAAACAGCGGGTGAGGGAATTTAACCTCGCTCATGCCGAGGTTGGCAATTGTCGTGCCGATGGTGGTGTCACTCACCGAAATCCCGATCATTAACCCTAACGTGAACAGGGAGTTCATCAAAGGCTGACCAAACTCGGTCTCGGTCTCGCAAAAATGGCGATCAATATGCAGTGGTTGCGGATTGAGCGTCATATTGGAAAACAACATGTTGTCCATTTCCGTAACCGTGCGGCGCAACGGATGTTGAAACACCCGCCCAACCTCAAATTCCTCAAAATACAATCCCGACATAGTATCGTTTTGCCTCTCGTTTAAAACCAGAATTTTCGAAGTCAAACTAACCCGTTAGACCCGGCAAATGCAATTAGGTTGATAATCACAGGCAAATGGCGGGGATTTCTTCCGGCGCAATAATGACAGAAATGATTCTCAAGATTTCCACAGGTACCTGTGGATAGATTGCATAGAACTCATTTATAGTATTGAAAAGTCTCAACAAAAACCTGTGTGTATAAGTGTTGATAACCATTAACCGGCCGTTAACGATTGGCGTCTTACGACTCTTTACCATCGGTGCGGGGAAAATTACAGGAGGTCCGAAATTAAATTCGGTAACACCGTTATCTAGATAACCCGATAGTCGGGTGAAAGTAATGTGATGAAAAAATGCCTGGTTCTCAATGACGAAAATATTGCCGGTGACAGCACCTGCGATTACCTGTCGGCATATGAATTTGATGTCGACGTCACATCGGATGGTGAAGAGGCTCTGTCTTTATGTGAACAGACCATGCCTGACGTTATTCTGGTGGACTGTAAAATGTCAAAAATGGATGGCCAGCAGTTTCTTGAACGCCTGGCAATATTACGTCGTGCCCGTTACAGCCAGGCACCGGTAATTCTGTTTTGCCTGGATAAGACAGATGTGGAAGCCATGGGCCGGGCAGTGTGGAGCGGGGCTACAGAATGCCTTGTAAAACCGTTTGATGCCGATATACTCGATTTTAAACTGCAGCAGTCCGGTGTCATTTGACGCTAGCTGTTTTCAATTGGCCCGGGTCTTGCTTGTCAAGGTGGTATCATGAGTAACCCGACTGCACTTACCGCAAAAAACAATACTTCAATACGTCCGCAAATTGAAGCAGCCCTTGTACGTGCAAGCAAGGCAACCGGCATTGACTTCAAGTATCTGGTTGATACGGCGGTGCGCGAAAGCAACCTGAAAACCGACGCAAAAGCAAAGACTTCGAGTGCAACAGGCCTGTTTCAGTTTATTGATCAGACCTGGCTGGCGACGTTAAAGGAATTTGGCCCGAAATTCGGTCTGAAACAATATTCTGACGCCATTGAAGCCACATCGTCGGGGCGGTATAAAGTTCCCAACTCCGCTCTCAGCAGGGAAATTCTTGCCCTGCGTAATGACCCGGATATCTCGGCTGTGATGGCAGGGGCCTATGCCAATAAAAGTGCCACCTATCTCAAGGAACTGTTAGGCCGTGAGCCCCGTCAGGGCGAATTATATATCGCCCATTTCCTCGGCCTTAAAGGCGGTGGCGAGTTTATCTCAGCGGCTTCGAAAAAACCCGGTGTCAGTGCGGCGGCACTTTTCCCCCAGGCAGCAAAATCCAATCCGTCAATTTTCTACGACAAACGTGGTCAAGAACGCACCTTGCGTCAGGTCTATTATGGCCTGGTATCTAAACACTCCAGCAACGTTGCCAGTTACAGGGTGGACAGACCACAATTGGTACGCGTGCCGGGACAACCGTTAAAGCTTAACGAGGGCTTGCTGAAAAACCTCGGTCGCCCCAGCCCGGTGGAAAATGCGCTTGTTGCAACCACACAATACGCCAGATCAAATGCGCAAAACCCGGTCAAAGAAACACGTTTGGAAAATCCCGGTCAGGTGCAACAGGTGCGATATCCGACAGCTGGGCCCGGCAGTATGGGCTATAGCAACACAAAGACTGCCACATCTGTGTCCGGTAACGGATCACTGGTAAGTCGAAACACGCGTCCGTTTGCAGCTTTTTCCAAGGTAACCGACGTGCTTAAAGCGCATGTGGAGCAGCAACCGCGGGCACAAATTTCAATTAAACCAACGGTGCTGGACAATTTGCGCCCAATACCTGATGACAAGGTCGATCGCCTGGTGACAGCCCAGAACCAACCTGCCAAAACCCTCAGGCCCGGGCAGATATTCATTGATGCGGCGGGATCATTTTTCACCATGCGCGGCAAGAAAAACTAGGGTTCTCATCAAATGAGCCGGTCAGACATCGATATAGAGTATTTTAAAAAGCGCCTTTTGCACCTTAAACAAGAGCTGCAGGGCCTGCTTGAGCTATCTCACGATGCAAGTTCACCGGTGGTGCTGGACCAGACATCAGTGGGGCGATTGTCACGCATGGATGCCATGCAGGGCCAAGCCATGGCGCAGGAAACCGAACGCCGCAGACGGGTTGAAATCCAAAAAATCGAAGCAGCTCTCAAGCGCATGGATGAAGGTGAATACGGCTATTGCATTAAAACCGGTGAGGAAATCCCCCTGCAACGCCTGGAAATTGACCCCGCCGCCACCACAATAGTGCAGTCCTGACGAATATTTCTTGGGTCGCAATTAGCTCTCATACGGTCGCATTTGGGGAAGTTTTTTTGACACCGAACACCCAAAGATGAAACGTTCCGGCGTTTGAAATAATCTGCAGGAAACGGTATTTTCTAAAATTTGCGGGATAATTCATGCTGTCAGCTGTTAGAAGCGTATGGGCGCTGCTTTTCGGGTTTGCACTGTTAATGCTTGGCAATGGTTTACAGGGATCATTGTTGGGATTGCGGGCAAGCCTGGAAGGATTTGGCATCGGGGTTACCGGGATTGTCATGTCCGCCTATTTTATTGGACTTCTTTTTGGTGCGGCCATTACCCCCAGGCTGGTCCTGCGCGTTGGCCACATTAGGGTTTTTGCTGCCCTTGCCTCACTGGCCTCAGCATCTGTGCTTTTGCATGCAGTGTTTTTAACCGCCCCTGTCTGGTTTGTCATCAGACTGGTAACCGGCTTTTGTTTTTCCGGGCTTTATGTTGTCGCCGAGAGTTGGCTCAATCAGGCTGCAACCAACGAGACCCGGGGCAAACTCCTGTCGATTTATATGGTCATTAGCTATGCCAGCATAGGCTTTGGCCAACTGCTGCTCAATGTGGCAGACCCGGCGGGATTTCCCCTGTTTATCCTGATTTCCGTGCTGGTCTCTTTCGCTCTGGTGCCAATTTCTTTGACCCGTACTTTCGCCCCGCAAATTGAAACGCCTCAGGCTATCTCCCTCAAACAGCTTTACCACCTGTCGCCAATGGGCTTTATCGGGTGTTTGTTTTCGGGTTTTGCCCTCGGTGCCTTTTTTGGCATGGGGGCGGTTTATGGCAAACTCAGCGGCTTTTCAATTGGCGAACTTTCTCTGCTTTTAAGTCTGCCTTTGCTGGGGCTGGTATTGTTCCAGTTTCCCATCGGCGCTTTATCGGATAGATTTGACCGTCGGGTCATTTTGTGTATCGCTGCATTTTTAAGCACTGTGCTGGCGTTTGTCTGTATTGTTGCCTTTGACTATTCATTTTTTGCTATTGGCCTCAGTTTTACAGTTTTTGGCGGTATTTCCATGCCGATTTATTCACTGTCCATAGCGCATACAAATGACAATCTAAGTTTGGATCAAATGCTTGAAGCGAGCAGCAAACTGGTTTTTGTGTTTGGGTTAGGCTCTGTTTTCGGTCCATTGACAGCGGGGCTGGCCATGGATTTGTTCGGCCCGCAGGCTTTTTTCGTCTATCTTGCCACTGTTTATGCCTTCATCGGCTGCTTTGGTCTTTACCGCATGACCCAGCGTCAGGCCGTGCCGATTGAAGATCGCGGAGATTTTGTCCTGGTGGCACCGCGTGCGTCCCATGTCGCTACCTGGGCTGCCGTTGAATACGCCGAAGAAGATACCCACAATGAACTCGATGAAAAAAACGGATAAATCGCCCTCTCAAATTTATGGTAAACGAAACGTTAATCTCTTTGCGGCTAGTCTGGTCGAAACAATAAAACGACTCGCAAATCGCGTTTAAGGAGACAACATGAGGTTCGGATTACCCTGGTTCAGGCGCAAGCAGAAAAGCAACGATGCCGAATTGAACTATCTGATTAAAGTAGCATCGTCCCCAGATGTATCCGTCCGCAAAAACCTGGCGCACGAACTGGGATGTTTCGTTGCAGAACAGAATAATTCGCAACCGGAAAAGGAATGTTTAGGTCAGGTTTTCGAACTTCTCACCCGTGATCGTGCGCCCGAAGTCCAGGTGGCTTTGGCCAAGGCAATCTGCCAGAGCAAATATGTTTTACCACGCGGTATCATATTCAGGATGGCGGCTGAAGGCTGTCAGGAAGCCGCGGGTATACTACTCAGACAATCGCCGTTGATCAGCGCCAAGCTGATGAAATACCTCGCCCAGAAAAATGACCAGTTTCGTCATAAATGTATTGTTGGCAGGGCGGGGCTGACGGCCGGTTTAACGCTGGTGTTAATTAAACAGTGTGATGAAGAAGTGCTGGTGCATCTCTTGCACAATGTTTCAGCTCATATCGACGAAGTCGGCTATCGACACTTGCTAAAGAGATTTTCCGATAGCGCGGTAATTTGCGAACTTATTGGAGAACGGCCAAAATTACCCGCCGTCGTATCCGAAATGCTGGTGGCACTGGCCACAGACCGCATGCGTGATGCAGCGATTGATCGTGGCTGGATGGAAAAAACCGTTGCTGAGCAAATGGCGCAGGATCTGCGGGAAAAATTCACCCTGGAAATTGCCGAAAAACATAGTGCTGAAGAAGGAACAAGACTGGTTCAGGCCCTGCATCATTCTAAACGTTTAACTTCCTCACTGATCGTGCGTGCGGCATGTAGCAACAATATGCGCTTTGTTGAAGATGCTATGTCCAAAGCCGCCAATCTTCCCACCGACCGGGTGATGGAGCTGCTCTATTCGGGGCCAATGGGAATTGGGGCCATTGCCATGCGCGCTGATTTTGACGAGGCGTCAACTGTAATCCTGACCCTTGCCTTTGAAGTGCATAAAGAATTGCAGCACTCTACTGAGGATCGTGGAAACGACTGGTTCTCCAGGAGATTGATTGAAAGAGTGCTCATTCAAAGCACGGAACTTAATGCGGTCGAGCAAAAGGAATTACTCAATTTGATCGAGCGCTTTTGTGAAGGCGACAACAAAACCCTGGCTAAGGAAGTTATAGAAGCTCTGGATAAAGCGGCTTAAAGCCCTTCCAGGAGGGTGCTTAATCTATCCCTTTTTTAATGATTTCTGTTCACGAATTTCGTCTTCACGGTTGGCGAACTCAATCACCACATCGTACAGTTTGTTACTGACGGCAACACTTTGGGCATGGTCCCTGGTTTTTATCTTCATCTTCATCATATTGCGCACAGCGTCCACATGGTGATCGATGATATCGAGGGGAATGAGGTCGGGCTCGAGAGCTGATTCGAGAAGTTTGCACAATGTTGAACACACCGAGGTAATCAGCGGATAGCCGTAAGTCTCACCTTGACCTTTTAAATCGTGTGCCGCGCGATGCAACTCTTTCCTCGTCTCCTCATACAGACCTTTGCTTCGCACCACTTCGCGGGCGTTTGTTAACGCGTCCACTTCTTCTTTAAGCCAACCGTCAAAAGCTACCGATAATTGTTCGAGCGCACGTTCAGCCCGCTCAATTGGTGCCGTATCAACTGGCCCGCTGCCGGTAACCTTGACTTTATCTCTGAGGGATCCCGGAGCGATAATCAATTCAACGGTAGTATCTTTGCGTTTGTTTCTAGACATTTTACATCACTCGATTTCAACTAAAAAGAGTATTTTAAAATATAAACGTTTCTCAATGCTAAACATACTAGCCAAAAAACATTTATAAATACTCATGCAAATTGTCGAATTGTGCCTATGCCATTCAACTCTAGTGTGAAACCCTCACTGGAAGCGGTCTTTACATCGCTCTCAAGAGCAAAAAATCAATAGCGAAACTGTTCGCGCAAGACGCGTTCTTCGAGACTGTGACCTTTATCAAATAACATGTTGATGGATACCGAGCGCTTTTCTTTAACTTCCACATCAATCACATGGCGAATTTCACTATTGTGGGCAGCGGCTGCACTTACTGACCGTTTTTCAGGCTCAAGCACTTCAATTCTAATGACAGCTTCGCTGGGTAAAATAGCGCCGCGCCAGCCCCGTGGCCGAAACGCGCTAATCGGTGTCAAAGCCAGAAGACGCGAACTGATCGGCAGTATCGGACCTTGCGCCGAGAGATTATAAGCCGTACTGCCAGCCGGTGTTGCCACAATAATACCATCGCAAATCAACTCCTCCAGTCGCACATGACCATCAACCGAAATTCTCAGTTTGGCGGCCTGAAAAGTTTGCCGCAAAAACGATACTTCATTAATGGCAATGGATTGATAGGTTTTGCCTTCATGATCGATCGCTGTCATATCCAAAGGATGAATTTTGGCCATTTCGGCCTGGCGCAGCCGCTCAATCAAATCCTCCTCCTTGAACTCATTCATCAAAAAACCGACGGAGCCCCGATTGAGGCCATAGATAGGTGTGTCGATGTCCATGTATTTTTCTAACGTATTCAACATGAACCCATCACCGCCTAAAGTCACAATGACATCGGCCTCGGCCACCGGGGAATTGCCGTACACATGCGCCAGCCGTTTTTTGGCGGAAGTCGCCCGGTTGGTTCCATTGGCAATAAAGGCGATTTTCTCGTACGACATTCAGGCAGGCTCCGTTATATTAACTTGCACTATACCGCCTTTTGACCAGAATGCGACAATCGGTAATTGGTATTAAGTGAAATGAGGATTTGAAGCACATGACAAGCGCACAATTTCTTTTAGCCATTGATCAGGGTACAACCAGCACCCGGGCGATGGTATTTGATAATACCGGGCGCATTGTCGCCACCAGCAGCGAGGCGTTGCAGCAACATTTCCCCCAACCCGGCTGGGTTGAACATGATGCCGCTGAAATCTGGGCAAGCGTGGTCTCTGTGTGCCGCCAGGCCATAAAAACCGCTGGTGGTGTGGAAAATATCGCCGCTATCGGCATTACCAATCAGCGCGAAACCACGGTCGTTTGGGATAAAAATACCGGCGCACCCCTGCATCGGGCGATTGTCTGGCAGGACCGGCGCACGGCCGAATTCTGTCAGCAGTTGCGTAGCAAAGGGCTCAATGATGTGGTGCGGGAAAAAACCGGCCTGGTGCTTGACCCTTATTTTTCCGGCACCAAACTGAAATATATACTGGATAAGGTCGACCCTGGTCGCATCGCTGCCAGGGCGGGCGACATCTGCTTTGGCACGATTGACAGCTGGCTGATCTGGAAACTGACCGGCGGCAGCGTTCATGCCACTGATGCCACCAACGCCGCACGCACCATGCTGTATGACATCGGGCGCGGCCAGTGGGATGATGACCTGTTGCAGGCAATGGATGTGCCACGCGAAGTACTGCCGCAAGTCAAGCCCAGCTGTGCCGATTTCGGCGCCACCGAAAGCCAGCTGTTTGGCAAATCCTTAGCCATTTCAGGAGTGGCCGGCGACCAGCAGGCGGCCTCCATCGGCCAGGCCTGCTTTAAGCCCGGCATGATTAAATCAACTTATGGTACCGGCTGTTTTGTTCTCGCCAATACAGGATTGGACAAAACCCTGTCAGCTAACAAGCTGCTGACTACGGTGGCCTATCAATTGGGAGATCAAACCACCTATGCGCTTGAGGGCAGCATATTTATGGCCGGTGCCACTATGCAGTGGCTGCGTGATCAAATGGGAATGTTTGACGATGCAGCTGAAACTGCGGAAATGGCAAAGGCCGCCGATCCAGATTCAGGCGTTTACCTTGTTCCCGCATTTACCGGGTTGGGAGCACCTTACTGGGATGCGCACGCACGCGGTGCCCTGATTGGCCTTACCCGTGGTGCTGGCAAGCCTGAAATAGTCCGCGCCGGCCTCGAAGCCGTTGCCTTTCAGACCCGGGATTTGATGATCGCCATTGGTGCGGATATGGCATTGGCGAATTTGGGAGAACCGGCGCGATTGCGTGTCGATGGCGGAATGGTCGCCAACGACTGGTTTTTGCAGTTTCTGGCCGACATTCTTGATATGCCGGTTGACCGCGCCAGGATTAATGAAACCACGGCATTGGGTGCAGCTTACCTTGCCGGGCTGGAAACCGGAATATATTCCAGCCTTGGCGACATTGAGCAACACTGGCAGGCGGACACAACTTTCGAACCTCAAATGGCAAACGATGAGCGCAACCAGCGTTATGATGGCTGGCAACAGGCAGTCAAACGGGTTTTGTCACCGCACGAGACTTAACCGCTAACTTACTTCCGTCCCAAATATATCGGGCGTTCCGTGTAAGACACGAGTTTATCTTTATTGAGCGTATAAGGATCATAGGCAGAAACCATTAAAACCCAACCGCCTTCTTCAAGATCAAGAGGGGTTGAGCGAAAATCACCTTTGGCAAACTCGGCCATTTTAAATTCCCGGGTTTTGCCCGTTTCCCCGACGCGTGCAAGCCTGCCGGTAACAGTAAGGCGTGACACCGGGTCGCCATTCTTGTCGTTAATAAAAAGCCGGGCCTTCTTACTTTTGGCATCGAATTCAATTTTGGCACTAAGGCTGCCGCGAACTGAACCGCTGGATCCGGGAAGCTCGCCTTCCTGTGAACGCGAATTCAACCCATTACGTTTTTTGACAAAAGCTTCAGCGCGATATTTGTCTTTGCTTGAAAAGGCATCAAAAGACACATTGATGCCGTTTCTGTAAAAAAACACAGTAATAAAAGCCGTTGCAAGCACCACCGAAGATAGTGCAATCAGGCCCATCTTGCTCCAGGGTTTTTTTATATTTTGTGCGATAGTTGCCACTGTCTTCACCGTTTTGAAATTATCAATATATCGCAACAGCTTAACACCACGTACCTAAAGGAGTGTTAAATCGCGCAATTTGATTAAAAATTGACCAGACTGGGCAGTGCAGTCTCCGGCTTGATTAAATTTAAACCAAATTGGCGTATGTAACCAGAGAATACCAATTCCAGCCGGGTATACTTATGGTCGAAATCGTTGCGGATAAAACAGAAAACCCTCAAGGCCGCTCCGTAACAATGCGGTTTTTACAACCGGTATTACATCGTTTGGATATGGGCGGTGATAGTCTTGAATCAGGCCTTGCCGCCATAAAAGTGCTCCTCATACGTTGCACCGGAGCACTCGCAGCCTATGCCTCACAAGTGATACTGGCCCGTCTGCTCGGACAAAGTGAGTATGGTATTTTCGCGCTTGTGTGGGTCTGGGTTTTGATGTTGGGGCATTTGTCGCCCTTAGGCGTTACCCAGATCGTCTGTCGTTATGTGCCGCATTATTTTGCCCGCGATCAACACGATTTATTGCGCGGGTTTTTATCCTCAAGCTCGATGCTGGTGTTTGTATTTGCTGCCATCGCGGCTGTTTTTGGCGCCACGGTTCTTTGGTTTGCCAGGCCGTGGCTGGACAATATTTATCTGTTACCTTTTGTTGTTGCTCTATTGGTATTCCCGCTGATAGCCCTTCAGGATTATGTTGAAAATCTTGCCCGCGCCTTTAACTGGCAAATGCTGGCGATTGCACCACCCTATGTTGTGCGCCACGGATTAATCGGTCTGGGCATGATTGGCGTTGGCATAAGCGGTCTGCCTGCCACAGCCTGGGTGGCGGTGTGTGTAACCTTTGCTGCCACCCTGATAAGTCTGACTGTTCAGGCATTTCTGGTTTCGAGAAGAATCAGAAAACTGGTACCATCCGGCCCCCGGCAGAAGACCACCTCGACCTGGCTCAAAACCGCCTTGCCGTTTGTGTTTGTCGATGGCGCCGCCATATTGTTTTCCAATGCAGATATTTTAATTCTTGCCCTGTTCGTTGATCCTGCGGCGATAGCGGTATATTTCGCCGCATCACGCATATTGCAACTGGTGGCCTTTGTACCTTATGCAGCAACGGCGGCGACGGCCCAGAGGTTCTCGGCGTTAAATGCCCTCGATGATCAGGCAGGTTTGCGGAACCTTGCTCGCAACACCACCAGATTTACATTTATCGTCGCCCTGGCTGCCGCCGGTTTCATCTACCTGATCGCGCCTTTTTTGCTCAATCTGTTCGGGCCGGGCTTTGATGAGGCGATGCCGGTTTTGCTGGTATTGATGATTGGATTGATTGTTCAGTCCTTTGCCGGACCGGGTGAAGATTTGCTCACGATGCTCGGCCATGAACGCATCTGCGCTGTATCATCGGCCCTGTCTCTGGGTTTGAATATTATTCTCAATTTAATGCTCATCCCTGTTTACGGCGTACTGGGTGCGGCAATCGCCACCGCTGTTTCCATCGGTTTGCGCAGTCTTCTATTGGCCTGGCTGGTGAAGAAGCGGTTGAATATGGACATCATTTTCAGTCTTCCCGTTTCCGGGTTTTTGAACGAGCAAGAGCCGGAAGGAGACAGGGATGAATAAACCGCTGGAGTACCGGGCACAGAATATATCAGCCTCAGGACAGCAACATGGATTTTCAACCACCTGTCTAGATCGACAGGGGATATTTGCCCTGGGCGAAGATTGGGAAAAACTGAGCCGCAACGCGGTGGAAGAAAATCCATACTACTCTCCTATATTCATGCGCGCAGCTCTCGAAAACCTCGAAGCCAATAGCGATCTAAAAGCGCTTGCGGTTTTCAAAGATGAAACCCTGGTAGGATTTTGCCCCTTTATCATCGATAAATGGCTCTGGCTGGGCGCATGCTCCTTAAACCGCGCGTGGATAAATCCATACTCGACCTTGACCATCCCTCTGGTGGATCGTCGTTATCCGCGCGACGTCGTCACCGCCTTGCTGAGCGCCATGGCTGAACACGGTGCGTATAGAAATTTCTGGTTGTTTGATAGTTTCAACCTTGAAGGTCCGGTGGGAACGCTTTTTTCAGATGGCCTCAAAACCCAAAGCCTGGCTGGCGAAATCTTCGATGAGTTTGATCGGCCTGGCCTTAATCAGGGTTCCACGTTTGATCAACATATGCGCGATCATGTGTCAAAAAAACGCCGTAAAAACCTAAAGCGCGCCCGCGATAAACTGAGTGAACGCGGCAAGGTTGAACTGCGCAGTTTCACCACCGGCCCTGAACTCAATGCAGCGGTGGAGGATTTTCTGACCATCGAATCATCCGGCTGGAAAGGCCAGCAGGGCACCGCTCTCGCTTGCGACAAAAACAGCGCCACCTTTGCCCGCCAGGCATTTGGCGCAAGCGACGGCAAATCGATTGCCCGTGCAGACGTGCTCTACCTTGATGAGTTTCCCATTGCCGTAAGCCTGTCCATTTATACCGGCAAAACCGCCTTTACGCTCAAATGCGCCTATGATGAAACCTATCGCTCCTATAGTCCGGGCCTGCTGTTGGAGCTTGCAATCATTGAAGATTTCCTTGAAACCCGTTGGGTTGAACATTTTGATTCAGCCGTCACAACCACCGGTCATGTCATCCAAAGTCTGTGGAACAGTTCCATCCGCGTGGGGGATTTGCTTTTGTGTGCAGATTCCAGCAGATCTTTTGACAGTTTTCAGAATTTCGCCCATATGGAAAAACTGCGTCGCCTGAGCCGCCGTAAACTGAAAAATATTGTAGCAAAATATCGCGGGGACGCGCTATAAGGTAAATTTTCCACATCCAGTTAAAAGGTTGAGAAAATGCTCTATCTTATCGGCGGTATAGTGATTTTTATTGCCGCTCATTGCCTGCCAATGATGGTCGAAACCCGGACCCGATTGATCGACCGGTTCGGGATGATTACCTATCAGGTGGGGTTTGCGTTGGTGTCGTTCCTTGGGCTTGGACTGATGGTCTGGGGCAGGGGGGCTATGGAATTTACCGAAATCTGGCAACCCTTTGGCTGGTCGCGCATTGCCACCATCATGTTGATGTTTCCTGCGGTGTTGCTGGTTATTTCAGCGTTTGGCCCGCAAAATTCATTTCGCCGCATCTTGGGCCACCCGATGATACTGGGGGTGGAATTGTGGGCCATCGCTCATTTAATGGTCAATGGGGATTTGGCTTCCATCCTGTTTTTTGGCGCGTTCTTCCTGTGGGCCTTAGTCGCCTTCGCCTCAGCCAGCCGCCGCAAACCGCCGGTTGGTGGCAGAGGCAAGTTTCTCAATGACATCATTTTTGTCGCCGTGGCAGTCGTTGTTTACGTCGGTGCCATCCACAGTCACGAATGGTTTGCCGGGGTTTCGCTGGCAAATTAAAGCCTGTCTTGTCTTTAGCACCTGTTTCGCTTAAAAATACCGCACTGCAATAGGTTTGTTGCGATGCAATCATGCACAAGCGAAAGTGGCCTGCCTCATGTCTGTTCAACCTTCTGTCCGCCGCCTGACCGCGCCGCAAATCACTGCCCGCAAGGGTGGTGAACCCATTGTTTCTCTCACGGCTTATCATGCCCACACCGCTGCAATTGCCGATCCGTTTGTGGATTTTTTGCTGGTCGGCGACAGCCTTGGCATGGTCATGCATGGCATGGAAAATACGCTTGGAGTATCGCTGGATTTGATGATCATGCACGGACGCGCTGTTGTGCGCGGCAGCCAGCGTGCGCTGATCGTGGTTGATATGCCGTTTGGAACTTATGAGGAAAGCCCGTCTGAAGCTTTTAAAAATTCCGCCCGCGTGATGAAGGAAACCGGCTGTGGAGCGATAAAGCTCGAAGGTGGCACCCGCATGGCCGAAACCATTGATTATTTGACCCAGCGCGGTATTCCGGTGATGGCGCATATCGGTTTGACACCACAGTCCGTCAATGTTTTGGGCGGGTTTAAAACCCAAGGCCGCACCAAAGACGCCTGGGCTGCGATTGAAGATGACGCCAAAGCAGTGGCTAACGCCGGTGCCTTTGCCATTGTGCTCGAAGCGATGGCCGAACCGCTGGCTCAGCGCATCACAGAACAGATTGCCATACCGACAATCGGTATTGGAGCGTCCGCAGCGTGTGATGGTCAAATACTGGTGATGGAGGATATGTTGGGCTTGACCGGCAAAGTACCAAAGTTTGTCAAGGAATTTGGGCAGATAGGCATCGCTATTGAAGCTGCCATTAAGTCCTATGCGCAAGAGGTAAGCACCCGGAAATTCCCCGCTTGCGAACACACTTATGCCATGAAAGACGACTAGGTCAGACTTCAATGTGGCCCACACATTAACCGTCATAATCTGAATGATTGCGATTTTGGTGTTTGCAGTCTATTTTACGCAAAACTTCTGGACGCAGTTGCGCTGGAAGACATCGAATTTCAAAGGTGGAGTGATTTTTTGAGTGATATTTTTCGCGAAGTAGATGAAGAGGTTCGTCAAGACCGCGCTAAAGATGTGTGGAAGAAATACGGTACTTACATCATCGCAGTGGCCGCATTGGTTGTCGTATCTGTCAGCGGTTTTAAAGCCTGGCAGTACTATAATCAACAACAGGCTGAAACAGCCGGTGTTGCCTATCTTGAGAATATGGTTCTGGTGGATAATGGCGAAGATGCAAAGGCATTGGAAGCTTTTCGCGCCATGGCGCAAAAAGGCTCTACAGGATTTTATCTGCTGTCGAAATTTCAGGAAGCAGGTCTTCTGGCCAAAGCGGGTAAAGATGGTGAAGCCGTGGCGGTTTACGATGAGCTTGCCGGCACCTCATCTCTGGATGCAAGTCTTCGCAATCTGGCGCGGTTTCGTGCCGCACTCTTGTTATCCAATGCCGCCTCATTCAAGGAGGTTGAAGACCGAATTGGTGATTTGGCCACAACCGGTAACCCGTGGCGTCAGTCTGCTCAGGAAATCCTTGCAATAACCGCTTTTAGAACCGGCGACCTTATCAAAGCCGAGGAAATTTTCGTTGTCCTCAGCACCGATCCCGAAACTCCCAACGATATGCGGACGCGTGCAACTGCGATGCTTTCTATCATCACACCTCAGCTGCCTGCCTCGGCACCAAAAACACAGGAAACCAAACCGGATGCTCAATAGCATGCCTGGAGAATTAAACGTAAAGCACAGCAGCGCTTGCATTCAGGTGAAATTCAGACGTTTCATCGTTGTGGTGCTGACCGGTTTGATCCTTTCCTCCTGTTCGACAGTGAATGATCTTGTTCCTGACGCCGTCAGCGATCTTCTGCCTGGCAAAGCGGAAAAAGCGCCACTGGTGGGTGAGCGCCGTGCGGTACTGAAAAACGCGTCCAATTCGCTTGGCGTTGATGCTGAAGCCTCAACCTCACCGTTTATTATCCCCCAGGCTTATGTCAATACCAACTGGGCCCAGCCTGGTGGCGTGCCGAGCAATGCCGTTGAACATCCTGCTCTGGGTGCCCAGCCCAAAAGATTATGGAGAACCAATGCCGGTAGCGGGTCGAGCAGCAGTGGTCGTTTGACCGCAAGTCCCATTGTGGTTGGCAATTTTATCTTTGTGCTCGATACCAGAGCCACCGTACGGGCATTTTCCGCGACTAACGGTGGTGCTTTGTGGAGTGTTGCACTGACACCCAAAGACGAAGAAGATGATGAGGGTTTTGGTGGCGGTGTTGCCGCTGGTGATGGCAAAGTGTTTGCTGTTACCGGTTTTGGTTCGGTTGTTGCTCTTGATATGGCAAGTGGCAAGATTATCTGGCGCCGCGAACTTGGCGTACCCATCCGCTCTGCACCCACCGCAAAGAGCGGTCGCGTCTACGCAACAACTGTCAACAATGAAATTTTCGCCCTTAATGCCAGCGATGGCGAAACCGCGTGGAAATTCCGTGGAGTTAGCGAAAGTGCGGGCCTGTTGGCCAGTACCAGCCCGGCCGTTAGTGGTGGCTATGTCATTGTTCCGTATTCTTCCGGCGATATTGTCGCATTTCGCGAAGCCGACGGCGCTCCCGTATGGACAGATAGTCTGACCAAAACCGGCAGCTTGAGTTCTCTTGCCCAGTTGAATGATATTTCCGGCAGACCGGTGGTTTATGACGGTAAAGTCTATGCCATCAGCCATGGCGGCCGATTTTCCTCACTGGACTTGAAAACCGGGGCTCGTGTGTGGGGGCGAGATATCACCGGGGTGCAAACGCCCTGGGTTGCTGGAGGCGCAATATTTGTTCTTAGCCTTGAAAACAAAGTAATGGCCCTGTCACGCAACACTGGCAAAGTCCGGTGGATAGTTTCCCTCGACGACGTGGTCAAAGGGGGCAGCAAATTGCAATGGAGTGGACCAGTGCTCGCCGGTGGGCGGTTATGGCTGGTATCCTCCAAAGGTCAGGCATTGACACTTTCGCCCCAAAGTGGAAAAAGCCTCGGGTCGATTTCGGTTGGCGGCAGAATGTTTATTGCGCCCATTGTTGCCAATAACACGATTTATTTTCTCACTGACAGCGCTGACTTGATCGCTATGCGCTAGGGCCTTCAGGCCTTTAAAAACCAAACAGGCTCCAAACCATGAGTTTTACTGTTGCCATAGTCGGCAGACCCAATGTCGGTAAGTCAACGTTGTTTAATCGCATCGTTGGCAAACGGCTGGCCCTTGTCGACGACACCCCCGGTGTCACCCGTGACCGGCGCGAAGGCGACGGACGCATTGGTGCCTTGCGGTTTTCCGTGTTCGATACCGCCGGATTAGAAGTTGCTTCCAAACAGACACTGGAAGGCCGCATGCAATCGCAAACCGAAATGGCCATAGAGCAATCCGATGTGGTTGTGTTTGTGATCGATGCCGTAGCCGGGGTAACACCGCTCGACAACCGTTTCGCCGAACTTTTGCGCAAATCAGATACACCGATCATTCTTGTCGCCAACAAGTGTGAAAGCCGTAAAGGAAAATCCGGTCTCAATGAAGCGTTTTCACTTGGACTGGGTGAGGCCATCGCACTTTCAGCTGAACATGGTGAAGGCATGGTCGACCTGGGTGAGGCTATCAGAAATACCGGCGTGATTGATGATCACGATATCGCCGTCGATGCCGAGATTGATGCGCTTGACCATGATGAAGAAGGTGGCAAAAACCGTCCTCTTCGCATTGCCGTCATCGGCAGGCCCAATGCCGGTAAATCCACCTTTATCAATAGTCTGATTGGTGAAGACCGGTTGTTGACCGGGCCTGAAGCGGGCGTTACGCGCGATTCGATCGGGGTTGAATGGACCTATAACAACAAACCGCTAAAACTGTTCGATACCGCCGGCATGCGGCGGCGCGGGCGCGTCAGCGGCAAGTTGGAAAAACTGTCGGTGGCCGATGGCTTGCGTGCTGTCAAGTTCGCTGAAGTTGTGGTGTTGATGATTGATGCCGATCAGCCGCTGGAAAAACAGGACATCCATATTGCCGATCTGGTTGAGCGCGAAGGTCGCGCACTGGTCATAGCGGTAAACAAGTGGGATACGGTAAAAGACAAGGCCCTGCGTTTGAAGGAGCTGCGTGCTGAGGCCCAGCGCATCCTGCCACAATTTGGCGGCATCCCGCTGGTGGCAATTTCAGCCCTCAAAGGCCACGGCTTCAAGCAACTGATGACGGCTGTCTTTGAGGTTTATGCTTTGTGGAACCAGCGCGTAAACACCGCAAAACTGAATGCCTGGTTTCGCGAAGCCATCGAGCGTCATCCGCCACCGGCGATCCAGGGTCGGCGAATTAAGCTTAAATTTATCACCCAGCCCAAAATTCGTCCGCCAACCTTTGCAGCCTTTTGTTCCCTGCCAGATGATTTGCCTAAATCTTACGTGCGCTATCTGATTAAAAGCATGCGTGAAGTATTCAACATGCCGGGAATCCCCATTCGGTTACACTTGCGCAAGGGCAAAAACCCCTATGCCGGTAAGAAAAGATAAAGCTTCTTTTTTCGTCGTGCCCGCCTTATCCCGTCATACCGGCTTTCGCCGGTATGACGGGATAAGCTGCCACTGGTATTAGTCGACTGTGAAGAATTCTCAAGGCGTTGATTTTGTTTAAATAACGTGAAGTGCTCCCCTGAAAGCTCCTCGATTTTAAGTTAGTCTGTTTTCAATCAGGAGACGGACAATGAAGCGATCACGGTTTAGCGAAGAACAGATTATCGGAATATTGAAAGAACATCAGGCTGGCATGACGGCTGTTGAGCTTTGTCGCAAG
>JAJFHS010000045.1 GCA_021775475.1 Hyphomicrobiales bacterium | reverse complement strand
CGATGCCATCAACCCCATCCTCGCAGCAGCAGGATACAACTTCCGCCTCATCCTCAAGTGGATCAAGCTTCTTTGGCTCAAAATCTGGATCATCTGGATAGTCAGTCAATCAGCCAAAATCGCGTAGTTCACGTTCGACTACTTAACACCGAGCTTTTTTTGCAGACTACTGCTTGACGTAGTGTACTGGAACCGCAGTTTTTCATCGGGATGAACCAGCCTGAAAGCCTGTTGTGCCATAAGGGCTGTTTCATGAAAGCCGCTTAAAATGAGCTTTAACTTGCCCGGATACGTATTGATGTCACCAACAGCGAAAATACCCGGCGTGCTGGTCTGGAACATTTCAGTGTCAACCGGAACAAGGTTCTCATTGAGATTGAGACCCCAGTTTGCCACCGGTCCCAGCTTCATGGTCAGGCCGAAAAACGGCAGCATTGTATCACATTCAATCTGGTAAAGCCCTTCCGCGCCTTCGACGCTGACGGCTTCCAGCTGGCCGTTGGCACCATGCAGTTCCCTGATTTGCCCCAGTGTAAAAGTCATCTTGTCCTGTTCCACCAGGTTGCGCATTTTCTGCACACTGTCAGGGGCTGCACGAAAGGCATCGCGGCGATGGATAAGCGTCATACTGCGGGCCAGAGGCTGCAAATTCAACGTCCAGTCCAGCGCACTGTCACCACCACCGACAATCAGAATATTCTTGTCTCTAAATTCCTGCATGCGCTTGATCGAATAAAACACCGAGGTGCCTTCATATTCATCAATGCCAGGAATTGGTGGTTTTTTAGGAGTGAAACTGCCGCCACCAGCGGCAATGACAATCAGTGTTGATTCAATTTCAAGATTGTCATCGGTAGTAATGACAAATGTTCCTTCAGGCGTTTTGCGCAAACTATCGACGCGCTGATTGAGGTGGATTTGTGGAGAAAACGGCTCAATCTGTTCCAGCAAACGATCCGTCAGCTCCTGGCCCGAGATTACCGGGTAAGCGGGAATGTCATAAATCGGTTTTTCAGGATAAAGCTCGGCACATTGTCCGCCGGGTTTGTCGAGAATATCGAGCACGTGGCAACTGATATCCAGCAATCCCAGCTCAAACACAGCAAACAGACCAACCGGGCCCGCACCAATTATTACCGCATCGGTTTTAATCGCAACATCACTCATGGTAAATTCCGAGGCAAAAGGTGGTTAAATTAAAATTGCCGTTCCGGCGTACGCACAATCAAGCCATCAAGTTCATCTGTGACTTTAATCTGGCAACATAACCGGCTGTTTTCACGCACGTCAAATGCGAAGTCCAGCATATCTTCTTCCATCTCGGAGCGTTCGCCGGCTTTTTCCAGCCACTCAGGGTCGACATAGACATGACAGGTCGCACATGCACAAGATCCGCCGCATTCCGCTTCAATTCCAGGAACATCATTGTTACGTGCTGTCTCCATAACAGTCGAATTTGCGACTGCATCCACCACCCGTTCGGTACCGTTAAACTCAACAAAAGTTATTTTGGCCATAGCGCCTTTCACCTCAATTACCGTCATCAGGCACAAAAATCTCCGAAGGCTCGAGCCCTGAACCGGATCGATTAAAATGCCTGTGATCCCGCATTATGAATTCGGCTGTTCGTATACGGGAAACTAAATTCAATAGCAATGCGCTTGCGATCTTTTTGAAAACCAAAACGCGTGCGAAACAAAATGTTTCGCACGCGTTTTAAAAACTTCAAATCCCCATCAATGAGGTTGAGCAGTGCTTATTCTACTGTCAGATCATGGATATACTGATTGACTTCGGCCACACTCTGGCTCAACTCCTCAATAGCGGCTCCACAAACAGCGCTACGGTCTTCACCTTCAAGTCTTTCAACTTCACCGGCATAACTTGCCACCCGCCAGGCACCGACGCCGGTGGCAGACCCTCTTAAGGTATGTACCGCCTCGAGCCACGACCTGTCATCTTCTGCCGCACGCAGGCGATCCAGGTAAATTGTAGATTGAGTTGCAAACAGATTAAGCACTTCACGCTCCAGATCCTTGTCACCCATGGTAAATTTAGACAGATGAACCAAATCAATTGGTCTTTGCGCAGCACCAGCGGCCGCGCTGGCACCACCGTACGCCATATTATTTGTACCTACTTCTGTAGATCCGGCCATTTTCAACTCCTTGACAGCTTTTAAAATCAATCAAACCTTACCAAACTCCCGATACTTTTATGTTAATTGACAAGGTTTATTTTTGGTTTCAGTCTGATCAGGCCATCCATTAATCCTGCCTAAAAATAGACAAAGAAAACCCGTATAAGCCAGAGTGCCACTTAACGGGCGTTAACGATAAATCTTAATCGTCTGGTAAATTTGCACTTTGTGTATTTATTCAGAGCCCGTTTTCGGGTATTTTCAAAAGACTACGGCTCTATCCAGGAGGCCAAAACCAACGTCTTACAGCAAGGATTAAAAGAAAGAACGACAAAAACAGGCGCAAAAGTGGGATTTATTAACCGGATCTTCACCTTTGGCAGAACGCGCCAGACTATATATTTTGATAGTTCTTTGCTGAAAGAAGTGCTGACAACAAACTCGGATAGACCAAAAAAAGTGGCTGCAGATTAAAAAAGCAGTTGTAATGCGTATGAACCTTAAGGATCAGGTGGCGGCAATGGCACGAAAAAAAGCAGAACTGCCAATGAAACGAGTGGTTTCAAAAATGGCGGAAAAGTTGACTGGGAGATCGACAGGCAAAACGATGAAAAAAGTATCCAAGATGCAGGGCGGCGCTGCAAGTAACTATGCTGCCGACGATCATATATCGGAGCTTGATGTGGGACCCGGTCAAATATCTGCACCGGGGCCAGATGTATCAGGCAGACGAATTCCAGCTAACGACGATGAGCCGACATCGGCTGCACTGCGACAGGCCTTGCGCGGCAGAGCGTCAAAAATGCCGTTTTTGGTTGCCTTCATTCTGTCTTTGGTCTGGCTTGGCTTTGGTACCGCCTATCTGTGGGGATATTACGGCCCTGAACTTATCAAAAGCGGAGAACTGGCAAAACTTCTCGATGCACCGCAAATTGCCGCAATTTCCGTCGTCGCATTTTTACCAGTATCGTTCTTTTTCTCTGTTGCTTATATGGTATGGCGCGCTCAGCAGATGAGCCTGGCCTCAAACGCCCTTGCCCAGGCAGCTTTCCGTCTCATGCAGCCTGAAGAAAATGCCACAAAAGCCGTCACAACCGTCGCCGCCGCTGTGCGCCGCGAAGTCGCCTCCATGGCAGATGGTGTTGAGAATGCTTTCAATCGTGTGGGTGAGCTTGAAGCCGTTGTCCACAACGAAGTTAATGCTATTGAGCGCGCCTTTGGCTCCAACGAGGATCGCATTCGCTCTTTGCTCGACGGTATGGAAGGCCAGCGCCAGGCCATTGAAGAAGCCGGCCAGGCCCTGGGCACTTTTGTCGTCCCCGTGGTCTCCGAGCTTCACAGTGAAATCACCCGCATGTCAGAAATTGTTGGCACCGCGACAGAAAGCCTGGGAAGTCTCCAGGGTGAGCTTAAAGACCGCACCGACGGTTTGCATCACTCAGTTGAGCTCCTGACCACTGAAGCAACGGTCACCAACCAGGATATTGAATCCCATACAAAACGCCTGCACCAGGTATCGACGGCAATCCTGTCCGACATTCGCAATTTCACCGAAAGCCTGACCGAACAAGGCTCTAAAATTGAGGGGTTCACTTCAGTTTTGGAAAGCAGCAACATGCGCATGATCACCGAACTGGAAGAAACCGGTGAGCGCCTGAATTCGAAAATATCCTCAATTAGCGAAGATTTGACCGAACGGTTACAGTCGACCTCCGAGACGGTCACCGATCGTCTGGACACATCCAGTACAGATTTGACCGAACGGTTGCAGGCAACATCAGAGGCTGTCACCGAACGTCTCGACTTATCGAGCTCGTCTTTATCCGAGCGGATGGTATCAACGGCAAAAATCATCTCTGAAGAGCTTCAATCGACAGCCGATAATATTGGATCGGGCCTGCATTCAGCAACGACCAATACGACCAGTGAGTTGAAATCCATCTCCACGGCGATCACCTCAACCATCAAAACCGCCAGCACCCAGGCGACAACACAGATTAAATTATCATCGGAAGCGGCAACATCTTCGGTGGAATCTGCCTGCTCTGATACGGTTGACAATCTTAAATCCCTCAGCGGCCAAGTGACCACAGCGGTTAATTCAGCTTCTTCAAACTCGAATGAAACTTTAAAAACACTTACGCAATCAACCTTGAAAGCGATTGATTCAGCTGGCACGGAAGTCAATGAATTGTTGAAATCGACCGCTGGCTCCACCGTAAACGCCCTGCAGAAATCCAGCGGTCAGGTCGCGGATAGACTGCAAGCTGTAGCTGATCAATCCAGTTCCACCATTAGTGCAGTTGGAAGCCAGACCAGTGAACTGGTTGCCTCGGCTTTAGAAAATGCAACCAGCCACGCCAGCACACAGCTCCAGTCCATGACCAGTGCAACCATCACCACACTTGAATCTGTCGGCACGGAAATCAATGAAACCCTGCTGTCTACATCGTCATCAACAGTTGGTGCCCTGCAAAGTTCAAGTGCTGAGGTGGCCGAACAGCTCAAAGCCGTAACCGAAGCTGCCACGTCAACCATAGTCAACATCGGCTCCAATACCACAAACACCCTTAAATCTGCTGCCGGCGAAGTATCTTCACTGCTGCAGTCAACCGGATCCGAGGTTAACAAGCAACTGCGCTCTTCAAGCAATACCGTTGCCTCCGTCATTCAGGTTGCCGGCGAAGAAACCAAAGACCAGTTGCGTTCATCCGCAGATACGATTGCTGATGCTGTACAAACAGTCTCCATTCACACTAACAAGCAGATGAAGGCTTTGGGCGAAACTGTTGGCACAACCCTGCAGACCACAAGTGCGCAAACATCAGAGCGTATCCAGGTATCCGCGGACAGCATCAACACCAAGCTTGAAACCACCGCCGCAAATATCTCGGAAAACTTCGAAAACGTGCGTGGAAAACTCGAAGAGCAACTGGATAGTGCCGGTGCTGAAATCAGCAATCACATTCGCATCGCCGCCCAGGATGTGGGCGATGCCGTTGCCAACACCAGCGCCACGGCACTGGGAGAATTGCAAACAGCTGCAAAAGCCGTCAGTGCCACGGTTGAGGCATCGAGCGCTTCAACCCTGAACGAGCTCAAAGCAACTGCCGACAGTGTCAATGCTTCGATTAAAGCGTCCAGCGAAATTGCCACCAATCAGTTCCAGAACGTGGCAACCAAAGTCACCGACAAACTTGAAAACGCCAGTATTGCAGTATCAGAACGCCTCGACAGCACCAGCAGTGGACTTGCCAGCCGTCTTGATAATGCTGGCACGGAAATCAGCCGTCAGTTGCAATCAACAACTGAACAGATGGCCGATCGCCTCGAAACTGCAAGTTCAGAAATTACCACACGATTGACAACCACATCGAGCGCTCTATCCGGTGAGATCGAAACTGCCATGTCGAAAATCTCCGATGTCTTTGACACTACCACGCAAGGTACCTGGTCCAAACTGGACAAGGGTGCAACCGCAATTTCAGCCCATCTCGATCAATCAACCAAGGAAATTGTCGAACAGCTTAACGCCGCGTCAGAATATATGACTGGCCAGTTAACCTCATCAGCCGAGAATGTAGCAGGTGTCCTCAACACGTCTTCACTGGATCTGACCGGCAGACTGGAAGAAACCTCAAGCTCGGTTCAGGGCAAACTGGAAAAAGCTACTTCCGATATTGATCGCCAGTTAACCCACGTCGACCAGCAGATCGAACAAGCCCTGCATGCCCGCGAGACTGCCCTGGCTGATCTGGTTGGCAAACTGACACGTGAAGCGACTACCATGGATAAAATCCTCAGCCGCAACACCACAGCTCTGGATGCCGCAATCAAGGATGCTTATGAACGCACCAATGAGTTCACCAAGGATCTGACCGGAAACACAGCTGAAGCTTCAAAAGCGGTTTTGGCAGAACTGGCCCACATAAACGCCACTGCCAAGGAAGAAACCGAAGCAACTGCCAATGAGATTAAAAAGCAGTACGAAGAAGTGTTGGCGCAGATGAAAGGTACTCTCGATCAGACCCGTCAGCATTTTGGCAACACATCTGAAGATATGGGCAAGGCAGCCAATCTTGCCACCAAACAGCTTGAAGATACCCGCGAAGAATTAAGGCGGACAATTCTGGAGCTGCCTGATGAAACAAAGAAAAGTGCCGCCGCCATGCGTCAGGTTATTGCTGATCAGATCGGTGCTCTCACCACCCTATCGATGGTCGTGAAAAAGCACAGCAATCAGTCTGATATTGCCCCTGCAACGCAATTCAACATTGCAGAACCAGCCGTTGCATCGGCGCAACCTGCAGCACCGGTGCCTAGCCTGCTGCCAAAATCAACCTCCTCTCAACCTGCCCCTTCCAACGACAGTTTCACTTTGTCGCCTAACCCATTGGAAACAAAAAAGACACCGGCGGCAGAAATCAAATCCTCACCGGCAACAGGCAACAATGCTGATGGCTGGGCTCTGCCTGACCTGCTGGCTGCCATCGGCAAGCCCGCAAAGGACGGTGATTTGGCATCATTCGCGGCATCAAACTCAGTCACCACGGGCTCAGGCAAAGAAGAGCGTCCAGCTCTGCATATTATCGAAAACCTGAACTCACTGTCCGTTGATCTGGCACGCGCATTGGATCACGAGGCACCGATTGACTTGTGGCACCGCTACAAGAAGGGCGAACGCAATGTCTTTACCCGTCGTTTGTATACATTGCGCGGACAACGCATTTTTGATGAGATTGAAGAAAAATACAGAGGAGACAACGAATTCAAGAGTGATGTCGATCGCTACATTCTTGATTTTGAAAACCTGCTCAACTCTATCGCCCAGTCAGATCGTGATAATATGCTGTCGGAAACTTACCTCACATCGGAAACCGGCAAAGTATATCTCATGCTGGCCCACGCCAGTGGCCGACTGGATTGATATCCAGCACTCATAATCAAAAACAAAAACCCGCAAACATCGTTTGCGGGTTTTTTCTGTTAAGAGTTTTGATCTGCCTTGCCGATCCCTTGCATTTTATCTAAATTCAATCTTTCGACTCAATTATCACTGCCGGAGAAAAGCGATGGAAATCAAACAACCTTACCTATTGTTCCTCGGCGACGCCCCCGATCAACTGGCGGCAAAAACAGCCTTTGGCATAAAAGACTGGCGGCCTGAGTGGTGTCTGGGTCAATTGCGTCTCGAGGGTTGCGGCGCTGATATTGGCATAACGGACATGACGATTGAAGAAGGGGTAAAAGCCGGCGCAAAAACCATGGTTGTAGGTATCGTCAATGCCGGTGGCAAATTTCCCGACCACTGGGTGGTAAGCATCATCGAAGCATTGGAAGCCGGTCTTGATGTTGCCACCGGCCTCCATATCAGGTTGCGCGATTTACCCGGCGTGACTGAAGCGGCAAAAGCCAACGGCCGGCAATTGCATGACATCCGTTATTCCGATCAAAAATTTGCCACCGGCAGTGGCCTTAAACGTGCAGGCTTAAGGTTATTGACCGTTGGAACTGATTGTTCCGTCGGCAAAAAATACACCTCGCTGGCACTTGAAAAAGAAATGCGCAGCCGTCATATCAATGTCGATTTCAGGGCGACCGGCCAGACCGGTATTTTGATCTCCGGCCGTGGTATTTCGATTGACGCGGTTATATCAGACTTCATCGCCGGGGCGGCAGAATGGATTGCCCCTGAAAATGACGCGGATCACTGGGATATCATTGAAGGGCAAGGCTCCCTGTTCCACCCTTCTTTTGCCGGCGTCACACTTGGCCTGCTCCATGGATCACAACCTGATGCCTTTGTCGTCTGCCACGAGCCAACCCGCACCACCATGCGCAATGTCAAACACCCCATCCCCTCAATTGAACAGGTGATTGAACGCACAATCCTCGAAGGCAGCCTGACCAACCCCAATATTCGCTGTGTCGGCATTTCGGTTTTCTCAGCGGCCTTAGAGGATGAAAAAGCCCGCGCCTATATGTCTGAGCTTTCAGCCCGGCACGCGTTGCCCGTAACCGATCCGGTTCGTTATGGTGCCGGGCCGATTGTTGATGAAATACAGCGCGTATTTTCTCAACAGGGAAATCGGTAAACATGGGTCCTGTTTTAACCGCCAGAGCCGAGACCTGGCCAACGCGTGGCACTTTTCGCATTGCGCGGGGCAGCCGCACGCAAATTACCGTGGTTGTGGCAACTTTTGAGCTTGAAGGTATCATCGCGCGCGGTGAATGCGTCCCCTACCCGCGATATGGCGAAACCGTCGACGGTGTCATAAAAGACATCATGTCGTTGGCCAATCAAATTTCCGATGGCCTCACCCGCGAAGAATTGCAATCGATAATGTCACCGGGTGCCGCCCGCAATGCGCTCGATTGCGCTTTTTGGGATCTGGAAGCCAAAATCAGCGGTAAAAGCGCCTTTGAACTGGCCGGCATCACCAACCCGACAGAACTTGTCACAGCCTACACCATCAGCCTCGACACCCCCGACGCCATGGCCAAAGCAGCGCATGAGGCGCACGACAAACCTCTGCTCAAATTAAAACTTGGCGGTGAGGGTGATTTTGAACGCTTGAAAGCGATCAGAGTTGCAGTGCCGGAAAAGCGCCTGATTGTTGATGCCAATGAAGGCTGGAGCGGCGACCAACTCAAGCCCTATATTGACGCCTGCATCGATGCCAACATTGAGCTTATTGAGCAACCCCTGCCCGCTGATTGTGATGACGACCTGCTGGGGCTGGAAAATACGCCGGTGATTTGCGCCGATGAATCCGCGCATGGCCTCGCGACACTGGCGCAACTGGCCGGGAAGTATCAGTCAATCAACATCAAGTTAGACAAGACCGGCGGTCTGACAGAAGCCTTAAAAGTTGCGACAAAGGCCAACGAAATGGGCCTTGAAATCATGGTCGGCTGCATGCTGGCCACGTCTTTGGGTATGGCTCCGGCAATGGTAGTTGCCCAAAGCGCCAAGGTCGTTGACCTCGACGGACCATTGTTATTAGCCAAAGACCGCGAAAATGCCGTTCACTACGAAGGCAGCCTCATGCACCTTCCTTCGCCCGATCTTTGGGGATAATCAAAGTTTTTACTCACGGCTTATTTTGAAAGCAGGCGCTTTTTATCCTGAAACTCATTTGCGTCAATTTCACCTTTGGCAAAACGTTCCTCAAGAATATCGAGAGGTGCTTTTTCAATGGCCACATCTTTATGCTCTCCATGTGATGAACACCCCATACCCATGCCAAACATCCTCATAACAAACATGAAAATGACAAACACGATAATCATCATAATTGGAAAGAATATAAACCCAAAGCCTGACATCTGTCCCCAATATGGCATAGTAAATACCTCTATAAACCAGCAAATTCAATCATTTAGACGATTTTTTTGCCGATGCCGATGCCGATGATTTGTTCACTGTCATCGTCACATCAATTTTTCCGCTTTTTATCAATCTGGAAATAAGAAAAGTAACGCTTTCCTCACTGATGTTCAGAGTATCAGCCAAGCCTTTAATCGTCACATTATCTCCGATTGAGATTTTTTCAACCGCATCATTTTCGAGAACTTCCAGCCATTCGGCAAACAATCCGTGTAATTCAGGTGTGGCAAAAACCGCCATGTCCGACGTCTTTTTGATGGTGCCAAGCATTTTCTTGCACATTTTCATCATCGGATTGCCCTCAGAATCACCGGTCTTTTCCTCAACCTCATTGCCGCTTTTTGACCCCATCATCTTTTTCGCCATGCCCATGCCCTTTTTCATCGGGCCTGAACCCTCCCCATCCATCTGCCCCATCATTTTCTTTGCCATCCCCATGCCCATTTCCATCGGGCCAGTGCCGGATTTTCTTTTTTGTTCATCATCTTTTTTTGTATCTTCAGACATAATATTTTCCTGTTTATTGCCGAATTAAGAAAATTACACTATATATTCATATGAGCTACAACACATATGAGTATATACGCATGTCTGGGGATAAAATCAATAAGCTGGCTACAATTTTCAAGATTCTTGGAGAACCTAACCGATTGCGCATTGTGACCAGCCTTGGGATGGAATGCCGCCCGGTTTCAGACATTGTCAAGGCAACCGGTATGACCCAGACCAACGTATCATTTCATCTCAGATTATTGCGGGAAGCCGGACTTGTGCGCCCGGAACGCCGCGGGGCCTTTATCTATTATTGCCTACCCGATGGTGAGTTACTGGAAATTTTTGATTTATTATCTGTTTGGATTGATCTAAAAAGGTGGCACGGAGAGCAGGAAGAAGCGGGATTGCCCGGGTCAAAAATTTGAAAAAAGCCGCAAATCTGTCAATTTTGCCATCTATAACCAATCCATAACTATTTCCACCTATGGTTGTTGAAAATAAACGAAACCCTGTATTTTTTTGCCCATTGAGGTGCGGTATTGGATATGTCCAAGGATAAAAAAACCCCTTCTGTCGCCACCGACGACTATGAAGCCATTCAGGCAGCGGTGATGGAAACCGAAACCGGTCGCTGGTTTTTGAGCGAATTTACCGAACGCAACCGCGTTGCCGACACCACCATATTGCTTGAAGCCATCAAAAAGCTTGAAACCGTGGTGGCGGAAAAGGAAACCGTAGCCTGCGTTGATCCCGATGTCGAAAAAATCCGCTTTGACATCGTTGATATGGCCAATGCCATTGCATTGACAAAGCAGGAAATCGCCGGAATTAAATCCTGTAACGGCGACGACAGTAAACTCGATTGCGCCACCGCTGAGCTTGACGCCATTGTTGTTGCCGCCGAAACCGCTACATCGGAAATCCTGAGCGCCGCTGAAAGCATTCAGGAAGTTGCCTGGACCATGCGCGAAGACGGCGCCAGGGACGTTGATTTCGATAGGCTTGATGCTCTCGCCACCGACATTTACATGGCCTGTTCGTTCCAGGATATAACCGGTCAGAGAACCACGAAAGTCGTTGGCGTCTTACAGTTCCTCGAAAGTCGCATCATCGCGATGATGGAGATTTGGGGTATTGAAAGCGTTGATTTAAAACCGGTGCCGGAGGAAAAAACGTTTACCTGTGACAGCCATCTTCTCAATGGCCCGGCGCTGGACGGTGAAGGTGTCGATCAGGATGATATCGACCTGATGCTGGCTGATGAAGACGAGTTATTTGACGCCGTAGCCCAACCCGTAAGCGCGATGGAGCCCGAAATCATTATTTCGGATGAAGTTGAACTGAATGCGGATTTGCAGTCAGAGGAAGTTGCAGAAGTTGCCGTAGTGAGTATCGAAGATACTGAAGTTATCGCAGAGGAAGTTCAAAGTTCAGTTACGGCTTCAAGCATTGACGACCTCAGTCAGACCGACAAAATGGCGCTTTTCACTTAAATCTGTCTTTCAGACCGGCGGTTATCATATGCCAGGTAACTCCCAGGTTGCGAAACTCATGCAAGGCAAAAGGCGATAGTCTTTCCCGCGGCAAGGCGACATCTTCTCCACCGACAAGTTCGGCCAGTTGTTTGCCTAATGTGGTTGCCATGGCAATGCCGCGGCCGTCATACCCCATTCCAGCGTAGGCATTGTCGCTCAGTTCAATCAGGTTAGGCCGATGATTTTTGGTCATTGCCACCAGCCCGCCCCATTCAAATTCCCATTCGATATTTTCAAGTTGCGGGAAGATTCTGATCGCTTCTGTCTGCAAATGCCTGGTGTCCGCCTGTTGTACTGTTGGTGAAAACGCACTGCCGCGCCCGCCAATCTGAAAACGCCCGGTTTCATCAATACGGCAATAGATCATCACCGCACGCGTATCCGACAAATGATGTCCGCCCGGCAAAAGTGTCGCCAGAATTTCTTTCGGCAACGGCTTTGTTGCTGCCTGCAGGCTCGCCACCGGCACGATCTGCTTTTTTAACCCCGGCCACAGATCATCCGTATATCCGTTAGTGGCAACAAGAAGATATTGTGCCTGAACCTTTGCGCCGTTTTCGCCAACAACAACCCAGTCATTGCCGTTGCGCTCAATCCGGCGAGCGCGCGAATTGGTAAAGATTTTTGCACCCGCCTTTTCAGCCGCCCCGGCCAAACCGTGCGCATAAGACAACGGTTGCAGACTGCCCCCTCTGGCATCTTCAAAACCACCATGAAAAAAGGTGCTGCCCATAAGGCCATGCGTTTGCGTGTCATCTTTTAATGTTACCGGCGCACCAACAGCTCCCCATTGACGCACCCATTCGTCTACTTCTTTTTTCCCGCTCTCACCGTAAGCTGCACGAAAAAAGGGCGCCCGGCGTGGTGCACACTCAATCTTGTGACGTTCAATCAGGTCAAAAACCAGATCACACGCGCCATGAATCAGATCAAGAACGCGCGTCCCCCGGCCCGCCTCATAGTTGGCCTCGATTTCGGCAGGCAAAATTTTCCATCCCGGATTAACCTGACCACCGTTGCGCCCTGAAGCCCCCCAGGCAATCTCGTTGGCCTCCATCACCACCACGGATTTACCTTGCTCACTTAAATGCAATGCTGCTGACAAGCCGGTGAAGCCACCACCAATAATGACAACCTCGGCTGTAGCATCCGAAATCAGTGCAGGGTATGGGGAGTTCCCAACAGCTGTTTTCTGCCACAAAGACTGCCTGAAACCACGTTCTTCATCATCCATTTGCATCACCGTCAAATTTAACGTGTTGATATTATGTCAGAAAACAATGCGGGATCAATATTGCCGCCAGAAAGTGTCATACCGATGATCTTGTCCTTGCAGTCAATTTTACCCGCTAAACACGCAGCCAGCGTTACCGCACCACCGGGCTCGACCACCAGTTTCAATGTCCTAAAGGCATAGGCCACAGCTTCACGCACCTCGTCATCACTCACCGACAACGCCCCTTTAAGCAGTCGCGAATTGATCGAATAGGTAAATTCACCGGGAATTTCAACCAGCAGCGCATCGCAAATTGAACCCGTTGTTGCAGGATTGCTCATCCGTTTGCCCGCAACAAGCGAGCGCCCGGTATCGTCAAAATCAACCGGTTCGACCCCATAAATATCCGCACCCGGCATCAATTCACTCATGACAATGGCACTGCCCGCAGTAAGCCCGCCGCCGGAACAACACACCAGATAGGCATCTAGATTATCGCCGGTTTTTTGCAATTCCTGCACAACTTCCAGCGCCGACGTGCCCTGACCTGCGATAATATGAGGGTGTTCATAAGGATGCACAAACACCCCACCAAGCTCGTCAACCACCCGCGCTGCAGCCTCATCACGGTTGTCTGTATCACGATTGTAAACCACAATATCCGCGCCCAAAGCTCTGGTATTATCAACTTTGATGGCAGGGGCATCATGGGGCATCACAATGGTTGCCTTTGCCCCACACAGACCGGCGGCCGCCGCCACCCCCTGGGCATGATTGCCGCTGGAAGAAGCAACAATACCACGGGCAAGTTCCTCAGAACTCAATTGCGAAATACGGTTGTACGCCCCTCTGAATTTAAACGATCCGGTGCACTGAAGATTTTCGCATTTTAACAACAACCGCCCGCCAACCCGCTCGTTCAACATCTTCGATTCAACCAGCGGCGTGCGATGGGCAAACGGCGCAATTCTCATCGCTGCAGCTTTGATATCGTCAAGTGTGGGCGGTGGGCTAAGATCAGGCATGATTACTCATCTCTTTTGATTTTGAAACATGAAGAGAATTTCCCTCTATCATCATTAGGCTATCTGGTCATGTGAGTTTTGTAATATAATGCTAAAAATCGGCACAATGAATTGAAGATTGCTGGAAAATGTACCAGGTAGGGCTCGCCCGCGGACTTATTGAAGACAAAACGCGCAACAACTGGACCGGCGACGGGCCCCGGCCAGTGGCCTGGGTTACATGGTATCCGGTTGATGACACTGCGCAGGGGGAAAAACTAAGCGTAGATTTCTCGGCAACAAACGCTGCCTTTGTCATCTATGGTGGCGTGTTAAACGCTGATATTAATACCTCCTGCAATACCTGGCCGGTTGTCCTGTTGTCTCATGGTACCGGCGGCTCAGCCCTTGGCATGGATTGGCTCGGCGCGCGTCTGGCAGCGTCAGGGTTCATTGCCATCAGCGTCAACCACCATGGTAACACCGCCATGGAAGCCTATTTGCCAGAAGGGTTTTTGTGCTGGTGGGAACGGGCAGATGACCTCAAGCTGGCCCTTGACAGGCTGGCAATTGAAGGCGTTCTGGCAGGGGCTATAGATTTTTCCAGAGTATTTGCCGCCGGGTTTTCTCTTGGCGCTTATACAGTTTTGGCTCTGGCCGGCGCCATAACCGACGTTGAGCTTTTTCAGCAGACTATTGCCACCAAAGGACCCAATGGCCCTAAAGAATTCCCGGATTTAAGTGATCATATTCCAAGACTCATGGCTAGCAGTGTCGAATTCAATAAATCGCAGACGCGCCAACATGATAATTATGGCGACAGTCGCATAAAAGCTGTCCTGGCACTCGCACCACCTCCTCCAATCAGGGCATTTACCCCTCAAAGCCTGAGAGCCATAAATATACCGGTCCACATTGTCGTCGGACCAGCAGACAAAGAAGCGCCTCCAGACACGTGCGCATCCTGGCTGAAAACGCACCTTGCCAACAGCCAGATGACTTTGCTGGGCAAAGATGTCGGCCATTACGTATTTTTAGGGGAATCAACTGAGCTTGGCAAAACCACCGAACCTGATATCTGTATAGATGCTCAAGGTGTGGAAAGATCAACAATTCATCATCAAACGACCCAAATTGCGTTTAAGCTTTTCGAAAGTGCGACATAACCGGTCGTAAAATCATAGATAACGGAGACAAAAATTATGGATCTGAGAATAAAAGGCAGAAAAGCCATCGTCTGTGCCGCCAGCAAGGGGTTGGGCAAGGCCTGCGCCCTGTCATTGGCACGCGCCGGTGTCGGCCTCGTCATCAATTCACGCACCCAATCAACGCTTGATGCCACGGCTAAAGAAATTGCCGATTTAACCGGCGTCAGCGTGACTGCTGTAGCTTCTGACATCAGCACAAGCGAGGGACAAAAGCTGGTGCTTGAGGCCTGTCCCCATCCCGACATTCTCGTCAACAACAACGGCGGCCCGCCGTTGCGCGATTACAAGGAGCTTGACCGCGACGCCATGCTTGAGGGTGTTACCCAGAATATGGTGACCCCGATCGAACTCATTCAAGCCACCATTGATCATATGCGCGAACAAAATTTCGGCCGCATTGTCAACATCACTTCAGGTTCGGTAAAAATGCCACTGTCCGGTCTTGATCTGTCCAGTGGTGCGCGCGCAGGTCTGACAGCATTCCTCGCCGGTGTCGCGCGCTCGGTGGCCAAAGATAATGTTACCATCAACTTCCTCCTGCCCGGTGCCTTTGACACCGACCGACTGGCAGGCAGCATTGCCAAACGCGCCAAAGCTGCCGGCATCAGCATTGAAGAAGCAAAAGCCCAGCGCGGTGAAACCATCCCCGCCGGCCGTCTGGGAGATCCACACGAGTTCGGCGAGGCGTGCGCTTTTTTATGCAGTGCGCAAGCAGGCTACATAACCGGCCAGAACCTGCTGATAGACGGCGGTGCTTTTAACGGTGCTTTCTAACGTCAGGTGAATGATCGCTATGAACTGGAAAAAGCAGGGTCCGGCATTTCTGGTTGGCGCGGGTCATGGTGCCACCCACTGGATTATTGCCACGTTTTACATGCTGTTGCCTTTCATGGCCAGGGAGCTTGATCTCAGCTATACCCAGACCGGTGGCCTCGTCAGCCTGTTTCACGGCTCGTCTTTTATCGCCAACATTGGCAGTGGTGCAGTCGTTGACATCACCGGGCGCCGGGTGCTGGTACAAGCTGCCGCCGTCGCCATCGGCGCGGGGGCGCTGGCTGCTATCGGGCTGGCAACGAACGTTGTGTGGCTGCTGGCGCCAGTCATCATTATCGGCATCACCAACAATCTGTGGCACCCCGCAGCCATCAGCTACCTATCGCGAAAATTTCCCAATTCGCGCGGACTTGCCTTGTCTATCCACACTTTAGGGGCAAGTTTTGGTGATATTCTGGCACCGCTTGTTGCCGGTAGCCTGTTGTTATCAATACCGTGGCAACAAACCGCCATGCTCAATGCGGTGCCCATATTTGTTATCGCCGCAACTTTAGTGTTGGTGTTGAAAGAGATTAATCTCCCGCCAAAAAAACCAAAAGGTTCAAGTCGCAAAACAGATTACCTATCCTCTGTCGCCACACTTTTGCGCGACCCGTCTCTCATAGGTCTGTGCGTCATGTCCGGGTTTCGCGCCATGACACAAAATGGCCTGTTGTTGTTTTTGCCGCTCTATCTTGTGGCAAATTTAAAAGCCAACCCATTTACATTGGGGATTGCATTAATGGCCTTTCAGGCCGGGGGTGTTTTCGCCGGACCGCTCGCTGGCGCATGGTCAGACAGAATTGGCCGGCAACCTGTTATCCTGACCGGGTTGACCGCAACGTCTTTGCTCGTGCTCAGCCTGACTTTTACCAGCAGCATAATTCCATTCATTGTTCTGGTATCATTGCTCGGCTTTGCGCTGTTTTCACTGCGCCCGGTCATCCACAGCTGGGTGATGGATATTGCCGATGATGATATGTCCGGCACCGCCATCTCCGTTTTGTTCGGTGCCCAATCGGCATTTACTTTCACTGTTCCCCTGCTCGGTGGCATGATCGCCGATGCCTGGGGTTTGAAAGCGGTTTTCTATCTTCTGACGTTGACAATCGCCATTGCCACGTTAATTGCCTTACGTCTTCGCCACCCGCAACCTTAAAATTCATCCAATCCGCTATGGACGATTTTCTCATCTACTGAGCCAACCACATTATGGTCCTTATCCGCATACTCAAACTGCGTCAGCACCACGCGAATGGCATTGAGGCGGGCACGCTTTTTGTCGTTGGAGCGGATGATTGTCCACGGGGCGGCTTGCGTGTGGGTTCTTTCAAACATTTCCTGGCGCGCCGCAGTATATTCATGCCACTTGCTCAAGGAGGCATAATCAATCGGGCTGAGTTTCCAGCGCTTTAGCGGATCATTCTTGCGGCCATGGAAGCGGCGCAATTGTTCTTCGCGGCCAACTGTCAGCCAGAATTTGAACATATGCGTGCCTGACTCAACCAACAAATCTTCAAACCGAGGCGTTTGCGCAAAAAATTCCGTCACATCGGCTTCGTCGCAAAATCCCATAACGCGTTCAACACCGGGCCGATTGTACCACGAGCGATCAAACAGCACTATGTCGCCATTGGTCGGAAAATGATTGATGTAGCGTTGAAAATACCATTGCCCGCGTTCTGTGTCCGTTGGCTTCGACAAGGCAACCACATGGGCATGGCGCGGGTTTAAGTGTTCCATAAAGCGTTTTATCGTACCGCCCTTGCCTGCAGCATCACGGCCCTCAAAAATCAGGATCATACGTGTCCCGGTCTCGCGTGCCCAGGTTTGCAGCTTCAGCAGCTCTATCTGCAACAGCTCCAGTTCGCGCTCATATACTTTGGTTTTGATCTTTTTGGCGTATGGATAGTTGCCGCTTTCAAAAGCACGTTCAATGATTCTTGGATCGATTTCGTCGGCGTCAAGTGAATAGGCGCTTTCAGGAATTTCGGTCATTGAGTACCCTTTCGTGAAATTTAGCCTTGCTTATAGCAAAGGAAATGCGTTTCCTGAACGAAAATCAAAAACCATAACGGAACACTCAAATGAAATACAACATACTCGGTGCCAGCGGCACGGCCATCTCACCCATTTGCCTCGGAACCATGATGTTTGGTGGACCAACGCCTGACAAGGAAGCCTTGCGGATTATTGATCACGCACTTGATCATGGGGTCAATTTTATTGATACCGCAGATGTCTATGAAGAGGGGCGCTCGGAAATCATCGTTGGCAAAGGCATTCGAAAAAATCGCCACAAATGGATATTGGCGACAAAACTCGGCAATCCTGTCAATGATGATCCCAACGGCAAAGGCCTGTCGCGCAAACGCATCATGGATGGCATCGATCAATCCCTCAAGCGCCTCGACACCGATTATATCGATATCTACTACCTCCACAAACCGGATTTCAGAGCCTCGTTTGAGGAAATTGTAATGGCCATGGGGGATTTGATCCGCAGCGGTAAAATCCGCCATTTTGCCGTGTCCAACCTGCGCGGCTGGCAAATTGCCGCCCTCACGCATCTGTGCCGCCAACACAACATTCCCCAACCCGCCTGTTGCCAGCCCTACTATAATCTGCTCAATCGTGGCCCCGAAGTTGAAGTCCTGCCGGCCTGTCGCCACTATAATATTGGTGTCGTACCCTATAGTCCGATTGCCCGTGGTGTTTTGACTGGAAAGTACCAACCCGGTGAAAAACCCGGCAAGAACACGCGTGCTGGACGCAACGAAAAACGCATCATGCAATCGGAATGGCGTGAAGAATCCCTCGACATCGCCCAAAAGATAAAGGAGTTCATCAAGGACAGGGACATCAATCTGGCCCAGTTTGCCTTTGCCTGGGTGCTCTCCAACAAATCCGTCACCTCAACTATTGCCGGTCCGCGCACCTATGAACAATGGTGCGATTATTTCCCCGCCCTTGAATATACCTGCACCCGCGAAGACGAAGAATTCATCGATACGCTCGTTGCCCCGGGCCACGCCTCCACCCAGTTCTACTCAGACCCCGCCTATCCAATAGAAGGACGCCTTGCCAAAGCTTGACGGGTATTTTCAACGGCGGTTCATTTTTCAAAGCACCGTCCCGGCCTTGAGCCGGGACCTGTTATGCTAAAGGAGCCAACGTTTGAACGATTACTCAATTTCGTTATACCGGCGAACGCCGGTATGACGGGATAATGGATCAAACCTAACTTCACCGCCACTGGTATTGATATCATGCCAAACACCGATTGGTCCCGGCTCAAGGCCGGGACGGTGCGGTTAAGGATAAACAATCTGGTCCTGTTTTAGTCTTTCAGCTCACCTTTAATGACATAGCGCAAAATGCGCACAATCTGGTCTGCAGTTTCTGCCACCGCCAATGCAGCCCCGTCCACTTCCTTGAGCGGATGGGTTAGTGATCCATCGTGCATTACAATCAACGGTGTGTTGAGGGCAGCGGCATAGCCTGCATCGAATGCTGCATTCCATTGCTTGTACTGGTCACCAAATCGAACCACGACAATATCGGCATTTTCGATCAGCGTGCGGGTGCGAATGGCATTGACCTTGGCACCTTTATGATCTTTCCAGAAATTATTTTCTTCCGCTCCAAGAATATCAACACCACAATTATCGCTTGATTCATGGTGTGTTACCGGCGTCGAAAAACTGACCGGCAACCCTGCTGCTTCTGCCCCGGCCTTAATCTGCTCGCGCCAATCGGTGTGTATTTCGCCGGAAAGATATACATTCCATTCGTCCATTTCAGTCTTCCTTTGTTGCTCAAAATCTTCTTGGACCCGTTGATATCATTGGATTTGCGACCGCGTCCAGTGAGTTTATCATTTCACAAAGAACGAGCCCTTTTTGCCTTCGCCGCATCTCACAAAAGGAAACACTGCGATTTAAGTAAAATTAGTGGAAATGTTTTGAATAAATATATGAAAATCAACTTAAACAATAAATATAATAATAGTATAATAAAGTAAATACTGGAGTTATTTTCATATAAATCAATTTACATTTTGATGGTATTAAATATTCACTCAATGACTTCAAATATAGAATAATTTAAACCAGTGTGGGAACAATAATGATTAAACGAGGTGTCCGATGCACAATTTGAGAGAAGATTTAAGCTTCAATGCCGTTACAACTGAACCTGAAGGTTCCTGGAGTTCAGGTATCAAGGGTGGCATGCGCGGCAAAATCGCCATTGCTATCGTCGTTGCCATTGGCTCTGGTGGTTATGCTGCCAACCTCACCAGCAGCTGGCTTGATGACCAGCGCAGCCGCTATGAATTGAGCCTGATAAAGGACGTTGCTCCGGCACCCACAATGAGGAAAATTGTCGTCGCCTCCCAGCCGATTAAACATGGCGAGGAACTGACCACGCAAAACACCAAAATTATCAACTGGGCTTCCGAGGATCTGCCGCCAAGCGCTTTTAGTGCCGCTGACATGATGTTTTCCAGTAAAGGCAAAAGATTTGCTTTGAATGCCATCGAGCCCAATGAGCCTATTCTTGGATCAAAAATCACCGCGCCTGGCAAAAGTGCCTCCCTGTCAGCCCAGCTCACACCGGGTAAAAAAGCGGTCACAATCCGCGTCGATGATGTACTCGGTGTCGGTGGCCTGATTGTTCCCAATGACCGGGTCGACATTCTATGGACCAATCAGCCCAAGAGTGACGAAGGCAACAAAGACCCCTTTACCGCCATGCTCATTCCCGGTGTTCGTGTTCTTGCTCTTGATCAAACGGTCAATGAAAATTCCGGCAAAAAACGTGTTGCCCGCGCTGTCACCATCGAAGTTGATACCCGTCAGGCGCAAAAAGTAGCTCTTGGCTCTCAAACCGGCAAGCTGCACCTGGCATTGAGAAGCTTTGGTAACAAGGAAAACAAAAATGTTTCATTCCAACGCGTGAGCTTGAGCAATCTGGGATCATCCGGGTCATTTTTCGGCGGCATAAAAACCATTCCCGTAGCGACACCCGCGGCCTTGACAGTTCCGGCAAGAATTCAGGAATACAAGTTTGACCCCAATGATGTGACCGCCAGCACCAGCAAGCCATCCGATGACAAGCATCCAAACACAGTAAAAATCACCCGCGGCCTGGTAAGCCAGGAATACGAAGTTCTCTCCAACTCAACACTTTAAGCAAAGCCGGCTCGATCACTCAAAACAACGGTGATCGAGCCCCACCCCGCGAGAAATCCAAAAATCCAGTCAGGACCAAGGGCATGAGACAGATATCAACACCCAATCAAGTGCAGAGATCTTTAAAAAAATCGCTATTCGACGCAGCAATGAATACTGTTTTTCTGGCCGCATTAGCCCTGATCATGGCTTTGACCCTGAACATGGTTTCACTGGCCGGGGGGTATGGCGAAGCCCAGGCCAAGGCAAAAATTATCAGCCTGTCCAAGCAGAATATCGTCAAGCGCCTGCGCATTGTCGTCAATAAATCCGAGACAGTGAAAATCGATAGTGCGTTTTCGGAAATACAGCTCGGCAATTCCGAAATTGCCGATGTTTTACCGCTTTCCGACACATCATTTTATATTCTCGGCAAAAAAATCGGCGCCACCAACCTGTCGATTTACGACACCGAGCGCAAATTGATTGCTGTTATGGATGTGGAAATATCCTATGACATTCCGCAATTAAGATCCCAGATCAGGCAAAATCTACCCAATTCAAAAATCAAGGTATCCTCCCTCAATGGTAGCATATTGTTGACCGGAACCGCCCCCAGTGCGTCTGATGTCAGACAGGCCACATTGATTGCCGAACAATTTGCCCCCAAAGCGGTTACTTCCTCCATCGCTATTTCCTCCTCGCAACAAGTTCTGCTCGAGGTCCGCTTCATCGAAGCCTCACGCACCGCCGGTCGTGAACTGGGCATTAATTTTACCGCCAACGGTAAAGGCATTCTGGCCTCTACCGGCGTCAGCCTTTTATCAGGTTCAGCCCCTTTTGGCACATTTTTAGGCAAAGTTCTTGGCGGTGGCGTCAATGCCGATATTATCATCAATGCGCTTGAAGACCGCGGTCTTGCTCGGCGCCTGGCCGAACCTAATCTGGTGGCTCTTTCGGGTGACACCGCAAGTTTTCTCGCCGGTGGTGAATTTCCCTTCCCGGTTGGAGCGAACAACGGTGAAATAACCATTGAATTCAAAAAATTCGGCGTCGGCCTTTCGTTCAGCCCCACTGTTTTGCCCGACGGTATCATCAACATTGAAATTGAACCCGAAGTAAGTCAGCTTGATCCCACCAACACCTTGCGCCTCAACGGGTTTGATATTCCCAGTCTCATTGTCAGGCGCGCCAATACAACGGTCGAGCTGCGCGATGGTCAAAGCTTTGCCATTGCCGGACTGTTGCAATCCACCAATACAAAGGCCCAGAGTCAACTGCCATGGATTGGCGACGTACCGGTGCTCGGCACCCTGTTTCGCTCATCATCGTTTCAAAAAGAACAAACCGATCTGGTCATTATCATAACCCCGCGCCTGGTGGCACCTGCCGCCCCCGGCCAGCAACTGGCGTCTCCGCTGGACAGTGCCAGCCCGTCAAATGATATTGATTTCTTTTTATTCGGCAATGTGGAAATCAACAAAGCCACGCTGGAGTACTTTGAAAATGGTGGGCGTGCGTCCGCTGCCGGTCACATCCTCGATGGCAAACAATTTGCCCGGCCACAAACCCCCTTTCGCCTGACCAACGTAAGCCAGAACACCTTTTACAATGAGGTTTATTCCAATGAACGCTAGAAAATTTGGCTTGAGCCTTGCCTGCGCGATGGTTCTATCGGGCTGCGCTGCCGAAAACCTGCAACGCACCGACACCATCAACTCCTTTGCCGGTGACAGTGCAGCGCGCAACATTGCCATCCAGACCATCAACCCTACCCCCAACCGGGCTCGAGATCGCCACCTCCACTTCAATGGCACCCGCCTGAATGACGCTATGAAAACCTACGAAACCCCGTCAAAAGCCGCGCCATCGAAAGTCAAGGGAACGGCGTTGGGTAAATTGTAGAACTCCGCGCCCGGATTCTCACGCCATTCCGGTCATTCTGGCGTCATTCCCGAGCCCTCTTTTTTCGTCATTCCCGCGCAGGCGGGAATCTTCTGTCGGTAGCTTGCCAATCTCAGGGAAGATTCCCGCCTGCGCGGGAATGACTGTGGAGGAGATTCTGCTCCCCCTGCTATTCGTGCTGGTTGATTGATGTCGACAAATAGGAGTAGTCTGAAACATTGGATAAAATCACAACTGCATTGGCCCAAAAGTCTCAATGCATCCGGGGGAGAACTTGACCATGTTTCGCAAAATATTACTGACCACCGCTGCACTTATAGCTTTTTCCACACCCGCTTTTGCCGCCAACGAACCGGCAAGCTGCTCAACGGTGCGTTTTTCAGATGTGGGCTGGACCGATATTACCGCCACCACCGCTGCAACTTCTGTGGTTTTAAAAGCGCTGGGCTACACGCCCAAAACCCAGCTGCTTTCGGTGCCGGTAACTTACTCCTCGCTGAAAAACAACGACATTGACGTGTTTTTAGGCAACTGGATGCCAACCATGGAAGCTGACATCAAACCTTACCGCGAAGATGGCTCGGTCGAAACCGTGGGCGCAAACCTCAAAGGCGCTAAATACACCCTTGCCGTGCCCAAATACACCTATGATGCCGGATTAAAAACTTTCGCCGATATTGCCAAATTCAAGGACAGCCTCAAAGGCAAAATCTACGGCATTGAGCCTGGCAATGACGGCAATCGTCTGATTTTGGATATGATCGACAAAAACGCCTTTGGCCTCAAAGGCTTTAGCGTGGTTGAATCCTCTGAACAAGGCATGTTGTCCCAGGTCGCCAGAGTTAAACGAAAAAAAGCCGATATCGTTTTCCTTGGCTGGGAGCCGCATCCGATGAATGCCAATTTTGACATGAAATACCTTGAAGGCGGTGATGATTTCTTCGGCCCTAATCTTGGCGGCGCCACCATCTATACCAATGTGCGCAAGGGCTATACCGCCGAATGCCCCAACGTTGGTGCCCTACTTAAAAATCTCGTTTTCAGCCTCAAGATGGAAAACGAGATCATGGGTGCAATTCTCAATGATGGTACCGAAGCCGACAAGGCTGCGACAACCTGGATCAAGGCCAACCCGGCTATTCTTGACACATGGTTGAAAGGTGTCAAAACCACAAAAGACGCTGACGGACTGGCTGCTGTTAAATCTGCTCTCGGACTCTAAATCGCATCAATCGCAGGGCAGGTGAGATGTCATGGAGTGGCTAACCGATAATAAAATTCCTCTTGGCCGCTGGATGAAATCTGCGGTCGACAGCCTCAATGACAATGCCGCCTGGTTTTTCGACGCAATTTCCCTTGGTCTCGGCACCACAATTGAAGGCATGGTGGCACTGCTGTTGTGGGTGCCACCGTTGGTACTGATTTTTATATTTTCCGTTGGTGGTGGCTGGTTGCAGCGTTCCTGGGGTTTGGCGATTGGCATCGCCCTGTCTTTGCTTTTGATCGTCAATCTCGGCTATTGGAAAGAAACTATAGAAACCCTCACCCTGGTGGTGTTTGCCACCACGGTGTGCATGGCAATTGGCGTGCCTCTGGGCATAATGGCTGCACACCGGCCATGGCTTGAAGCTGCACTCAGACCCGTATTAGACCTGATGCAGACCATCCCCACCTTCGTCTACCTCATCCCGACGCTGATTCTATTTGGTCTCGGCGTGGTGCCGGGATTGATTTCCACGGTGATTTTCGCCCTGCCTGCCCCGGTGCGCCTGACGACACTTGGCATCAAAGCTACACCAAAGGATCTGATTGAAGCGGGCAAGGCCTTTGGTGCCACCAAACGGCAATTGTTGTTGAAGGTTGAACTGCCTTCCGCCATGCCAACCATCATGGCTGGCCTCACCCAGTGCATCATGTTATCCTTATCGATGGTGGTAATTGCCGCTCTGGTCGGTGCTGATGGTCTGGGCAAACCGGTGGTGCGCGCACTCAATACCGTCAACATCGCGCGCGGCTTTGAAGCCGGTCTCGCCATTGTCATTGTCGCCATCTTGCTTGATCGCGTCTTTCGCCACAAACAGACCGGGCGCCGCAAATGACACAATCGCTTAGGCAAACTGAAACCGCCATATCCTTTGAAAATGTCGATATCATCTTTGGCGACAGCCCGAAAAAAGCCCTGCCGCTGGTTGATCAGGGCAAGACCCGCGATGAGATTCTGGCGACGACCGGTCAGGTGTTAGGTTGCTCCAATGTATCGCTTAAAGTCGAACGTGGCGAAATTTGCGTCCTCATGGGGCTGTCGGGTTCGGGCAAGTCAACCTTGATGCGCAGCGTCAATGGTCTCAATCCGGTGGCCCGTGGCCGCGTTCTGGTCGGCACCAAAACTGGTGATATTGACATCACCACCTGCAACGCGAAAACCTTGCGCAAAATTCGCCGCGATCATTGTTCCATGGTGTTCCAGCAATTCGCCTTGTTGCCGTGGCGAACGGTACGCGAGAATATCGCCTTGGGCCTCGAAATCCGTGGAACCCCGGCTAACGATATCACCCGCATTGTCGAAGAAAAGCTCGACACCGTCGGCCTGTCGCAATGGGCGGGTAAACTAACTGATGAACTTTCCGGCGGCATGCAGCAACGCGTAGGCCTGGCGCGTGCTCTGGCTACTGACGCCGATATCCTGTTGATGGACGAACCATTTTCTGCCCTTGATCCCCTCATCCGTTCCAAGCTGCAAGACGAGTTGATCGATCTTCAGGCTGAGGTGAACAAAACAATCCTGTTTGTCAGCCACGATCTTGGCGAGGCCATCAAGATTGGCCGCCACATCGCCATCATGGACGGCGGTCACATTGTCCAGCATGGCCGCCCCGACGATATTATCGCCAATCCGGCCAATGACTACGTCGCCGAATTCGTCTCCCATATCCGCGATACCGGATAACCTGGAAAATTGTTGGACTGTGACATCGGTTATCTTGTATAAGTATACTCACACTAAACGTCTGAGCTTAGAATTTGGCCCTTTTTACATTAATGCTTCTTTGATAGTGAAGAGTTCGTAGTGGTGAAAATACACAAATATAGAGAAAATCCCGTTATCTGCGTCTCCAGGGATCGCTTCATGCCTTGGGGTTTTCCCGACACTCTTGCCCACAGTTTTATAATCGTGTTGTGGGCCATCGCTTTTGTAGCAGCATTATCCATCACTGTGCCCACCAGTGCGCAAGCCCAAACATCAGCTGCCATCGGTCAGGTGGAAACCTTAACAGGCAGTGCCTCAGCCATCCGCGCCGGCGGTGGCGTCGACACCTTGCGGGTAGGCACACGGGTTTTTAACGGCGATACCGTTCAGACCGGTGCCAACTCGCGTCTGGGCATTACCTTTCTCGATCAAACGGTATTTTCCCTGTCAGCCAACGCAAAAATGGTCATTGACGACCTTGTCTACAGCCCCGGCGGCAACGCAAACAAAATGCTGATTAATCTGGCCAAAGGAACGTTCGTATTTCTTGCCGGCAAGATCGCCTCAACCGGCGACATGAAGATAGAAACCCGTGTCACCTTGTTAGGTATACGCGGCACCCAGCCTTGGGTTGCCATAACGCCTGCCCTCTCCTCTTTCACCATCATGTCCGAACGCGACGGCAAAACCGGCGAGTATTTGATGTTGAGGAAAGGCACCAACACCGTCATCGCCACGGTAAATCTGGCCACGGTGGGTACGACCAGAAAATATATTATGAGCGGCCCCAATGATACCCCGCGTCTGATTGACAAGACTCCAGCGGAATTGCGTAACGAGCCCGGGCTCAAGAGCAACCTGTTCGCCACATTACAGGTTCGTGATGCACGGCTAGGCAATGAACAAATTAAAAAGCCGGATGGCACGCTTCAAAACAACAGGTCCAAAGCACCTGATCACCGCCCTCAACCGCCAACAAGGATGGTTGACAATGGTTTGATGTTTTATGGTTTTCAGCCATATTTCGAAATCGGTGGCGGCCTAAACTTCCCTAAAGGCGAACGCGAGCTTGATCAGTTCGACCAATCCATCAACGCTAAACTGGGCGGTGCAGGTTTTGGTGAGGTTGGCGTAAAGTGGAACAATGTCTTTGGCGGTGTTGGTGTCAGTGCTGGTATTGTAGGTCAGTTTCAAAACACCAATAACCAGGAAATCGTCAATAACTTTGCCCAAGGAGGCAGGGCCGTAACACTCAACGGCACCACTCAGGCCTTCAGCATATTCCCGCGGGTAACTTTAAGTGGGCCTTTAAGCGAATATATCAGTTGGCGCGCCGGAGCTGGCGGTGGTGTCGCCTTCCAGAAACTGGATGCAACCGACCTTACCGGCTCTATCAGCGGCAACCAAACCACGACCATGTTCAACGTCAATGGCGGTTTGGGCTATATGCTCATGCCCGGTGTTGATATATGGCTCAACGGCTATGCCACCTGGCTTGAGGGCTTTGATGTTGAAACCAACACAAATGCCCCGACGCGCTATAATTCCCAATGGAACGCTGGCGCTACCTTATCCTTGCGCTTTTCACTACAGCCACCATCGCCGCGATAATACGGATAAGCATGGGTAAATCCATGTGTTTTTTTCTTGTTAAATAGCTAAAATTTGAATGTAATTTGCCCTAGATTTGACCCTTAAGTTTAGCCGAATATTCTAATCTTAATGTTATAAATTGCCTCACATTACAGAATAAATTTAAGCGGCAACAGGAAAGCAGGGGCAATGAAGAGTAATTTGCGCGTATTGGCGATTGGCATTCTGTCTTCGATATTAGTGACAGGATGCGCATCGATAGAAAAAATTGGAAATAACATTGGCACGCCTGTGGACCTGCAACCTTTCTCTGCCAACACCGCCACTTTACCGGCATCCAATACAGCTACTCAAACATCCCCCGATATCACCCAGTCGACCTCAATTCCCGGCGACAAACCGCTGGTCAAAGCTCAACGGCATTTTTATCAACGCGAATATGGGTTGTCAGAAAAACTGTTTCGTCAGGCCACCCTGGAAAACCCCAAAAGCCTTGATGCCTGGCTCGGTTTAGCTGCGTCCTACGACAAGTTAAAACGCTTTGATCTGGCCAATCGAGCCTACCGCCAATCGGTAAAGCTCGGCGGCCGCACACCAACAATTCTCAACAACTGGGGCTATTCCTACCTGCTCAGGGGCAACGTTGCTGAAGCCCGCAAAAAGTTTTTGGCCGCCTACGAACTGGAGCCAAAAAACGTCGCCGTCAATGCCAACCTCAATCTCCTGCGTGAAGGTATAAAACGCAATCGACGCAAAAAAACCTGAACTCCACCAACATAACAGCACTTGAAAGACACTTCAGGTGCTGCTTTTTTTGTCGATGAAAATAACACTCACAACGCCCCGGCCATAATCCACAGGCCCCAGAGAAGGAACACCGTGCTGAAAAAAAGGTCAAACCGGTAGGGCGTGAACGGGCCACTGTTCAATGACGTCGCCCAGCCCACCGGCTATCCTCACACCGACGCCTTTAACAAGCGTGTCCATATCAGAATGCTTACGCGCAGACTTGCAAGGCATTGTTATGTTGAATAATTTTTCGGGGCCGGCCCTTATCTGAGGGATATTAGCCAAGCATCAATCTACTTTTTCTTCAATCTACAGATGACTTTAAAATTTCCGGAGTTTTCCCGGATATTGATATAGCCTTTATTTTTCCAGAGCTTTTTTCCCTGTTTAAGGGAATATGAGGATGAATAAAAACGAATACCACAGTATTTACCGAAACTTACACAGCTATTTTCCTCATTATTACAAGATGTGTTTGTGTAAAGCTCCTGTGTATTAGCGTTGCCATCCACGAAATAGTACGGTTCCTTTGCCATGCCTGGACTGGCTACAGATACAAAGAATAATACCGCTGCGGAAAAAAGTGCCATTTTGGGTAAGGTGTTTTGTTTGTTGTTCATTTTCTACTTCCTATTTAGTTTTCAGGTTGGGTAAAAGGTTGATTGGATTGAGATGCGCATGGTGTCAATGTGAGGATTATTGCTGTTGTGATGTTGCAGCCAAAGATTGAGCCAGCCGTACCAGGCTCATAAACTCAGCGCGATAACCATAGTCATCTTTCCCGCGCCCCTCTGCTGCGAGCGTCAAAATATCGTCATAGCTGTAATCTTCCAGAAACGAGATACCGCGTAGCTTCTGGCCAAAGGCTGCAACGCTTGCAGCAAAGCGCATGTCTTTGGACAAAGCCTCAATACTGTCTTTTTCCATCGCCGTTGTTATCGGCACGGTAAGAAGTTTGGAGGTGTTCTCTTGTGGCAGCTTATAGCGCATTTTCAAAAATGCATATTCACCGCCAAAAGATTTAGTTGTCTCAGACGCCTGGCTGTTTTTCCGGTAACGCAAGTCATCAATTAACTTGGCGTCACTGCCAGCAGGAGTGATTTCATAAATCGCGGTCACCGTGTGACCGGCACCAATATCACCGGCATCGACCTTGTCATTATTAAAATCAGCACGCTTCAAGGCTCGGGTTTCATAGCCGATCAAGCGATAGTCCGACACCATATTGGGATTAAACTCAACCTGGATTTTGACGTCTTTGGCAATCGGAAACAGCGTTGAACTTGCTTCTTTAACCAGCACCTTGTGAGCTTCCTTGAGGCTGTCGATATAGGCTGCCGTGCCATTGCCGTTTTGCGCCAGCTTCTGCATCAGGGCATCATTGTAATTACCACGGCCAAAACCCAACACCGAGAGGAAAACGCCGGATTTACGCTTGGTCTCGATATAGCGTTTGAGTTCATCGCCTCTGATGCCGACATTAAAATCACCATCGGTGGCCAGAATAACGCGGTTGACACCCTGGCTATCGAAAGATTGTTCAGCCAGCGCATATGCTTGACGGATACCTTGCGCCCCGGCAGTTGAGCCGCCTGAATTGAGATTATCAAGTGCCGCCAGTATCTTTTGCCTGTCAGCCACTTTCGTTGGCTCCAAAACCGTGCCTGCACGGCCCGCATAAGTGACGATAGCCACCGTGTCATTTTTGTCCAGCTGATTGACCAGCAAGCGGAAGGCGTTCTTTAGTAACGGTAATTTGTCGCGCGCGTTCATCGAGCCTGAAACATCAATCAAAAACACCAGGTTCGATCTTGGCTTGGTTTCAGGTACAATCTGATAGCCCTTGATGCCAATATGCAGCAGTTTTGTTTTGCTGTTCCACGGTGTTGGATAAATCGCAACACTCGGCTTGAACGGCTGGCCTTTGGTTTCGGCATAAGGGTAATCATAAGAGAAATAATTGATCATCTCCTCAACGCGCACAGCATCGCGATTGGGCAATTGCCCGCCTTCGAGCGATTTGCGCACAAAGGCGTAAGATGCGGTATCCACATCAATCGAAAATGTCGACACCGGATTTTCAAGTACCGATTGCACCGAGCCAGAAGCGAATTTTTCAAATCTCTCCCGCGTTGTGATCTCTAAAGGAGGCGAGGCCGGAGAGGAGACAGCAATCGAACTTTCACTCAACTGTGAGATTGCACCACCGACAGCCATCCGCTTCTTGAGCTTGGGCCCCGATGCTCTTTTTGCCGCAGCATAACCATCAACTTTAGCAGCCTCCTGTTGCAACGCCGGGCTGGAAACTGGTGGCAACGCCGGTTGCGGGCTCGCATCAGCCATTGGGCCTTCAACAGCAGGAGCGGCATTTTCAAGCGTCAGACGCCGGGTTTCCTTTAACTCACCTTTTAATTTCTGATTTTTCTTTGGCGCAATCACCTTGTCATCAAAGTCTTTATTTTGCGACGACTGGCTGTCAATAATTGCGCCAGCATCGGTTTCATTTTCAGATGTCTGCCAGCTCAGCGGTGTAAGGTTCGTGGTCAACATCAATTGTGCAGCAAGGGGAAGTACCAATAATGCGGCAGCTACTGTGCCGACTGTTACACGATGATCCATAATCCAACTCCATGGGTTTAAGGTGAAGATGGAGATAAGACGCGCGGCCCATGACAATCCTTGGAGTTGAGTTGATTTTTTTTGTTTTGCCTGCTCAAAAGCCAGCAGCGATGCCTGCAAAGCTGCCTCGCGCGCTGCCGGATTGGCCGCTGGAACCTTGATATTCCTCAGTTCTGAAAAATCATCATCACTCATCAGATCAGTCCTGCATTTCCTGTTTCAATCGTTTTTTGGCTTCATGCACATGCCACGAAACCGTACTTTCCGCACAGTTCAAAACCTTCGCAGCCTCAGCGTGGCTCAAATCTTCAGCATATATCAGCAACATGGCATCGCGCTGTTTGGACGGTAATTGCCTGACCTTTTGCCACATCTGGCTTTGGGTCATCGCCATTGCCGGGTCCGGGTGATGGTCCTTCTGCACCACCACGCTTAGAGCTGTAATATTGTCCGCCCGGCGTTTTGCTGCGCGTTGAAAATCACGCACAGCATTGAGCGTGATACGATAAAGCCAGCTCGAAAAAGCCGCATCGCCCTTAAACCCGTGTATCACCGAGCCCAGTTTTACACACACGTCCTGGGCAACATCCTCGGCATCATCGCGGTCTCCGCACCACTTGAATGCGATGCGAAAAATCATATCATAATGGCGTTCAATCAGCCGTGCGAAAGCTGCCGCGTCCCCCAACACAGCCAAGCCTACCAGTTCCTGATCGCTTATCTTTTCCATCGTTATAAAGGTTAGACGCCTGAGGCCGAGATTTCCTTGGGAATTACAAAAATAAATTAAAACCCATGTTATAAGCTCAATCAGGTTTGAGTCGTTAAAAAAGGAGTTTTCGGGCCATGAAATTTGTCATAATTTCTATTTTCATAGTCACATTCTCGTTTTTTCCTGTCCGCGTCTCGGCCCAGTCTGTCAACAAAGCCAAAATTGAGCGGCAGTTCCAATCATGGCTCAAATCAGAAATCTGGCCACTGGCAAAAAAGCGCGGCATATCGCGAAAAGTCTTTAATGCCGGGTTGGGACGTATAACCTTAAACTGGAAGGTGCCCGATTTGCGGCCACCGGGTTCAGCGAAGCGCTCGCCCAAAAAATATTCCCAGGCCGAATTTAAAAGCCCCGGACGTTACCTCAGCGAAAATCGCCTGCAACCTCTGGTAAAACTGGGTCGGGCGCGCTTGAAAAAATGGCGAAAAACCCTGGATGTTATTGAAAAACGCTATGGCGTCCCCCGCCGCATTGTTGTGGCTATATGGGCGGCAGAATCCGGTTATGGTCGCGTTAAAATCCCTTTTAATTCATTGCGGGTGCTCGCCACCTCAGCCTTTATGGGACGGCGCAAGCACCTGTTTCGCAAAGAACTGATTGCCGCTCTGATGATTATACAACAGGGTCACATTCCACTTAAACTACTGAAAAGCTCATGGGCGGGTGCGCTTGGACAGCCCCAGTTCATGCCCTCGAAGTTCCTCAAATTTGCAGTGGATTTTAATGGGGATGGCCGCCGTGATATCTGGAGTTCCGTACCCGACACGCTTGCATCTATCGCCAATTTTCTAAAAAGACACGGATGGCAATCGGGCCGCACCTGGGGTTATGAAGCCGCTATTTCAGCCCGCATTTCCTGCGCACTCGAAGGCCCGGAGCAAGGCCTCCCCATAAGCACATGGGCAGGCAAAGGGGCAAAAAGAGTGAGGGGTAAATCGTTCCCGCGTGCAGAATTAAACCGCCAGGGCTTCTTGCTGATGCCCGCTGGCCGCAAAGGACCAGCATTTATCGCCACGAAAAATTTCTATGTTTTGAAAAAATTCAACGAAAGCGATCTCTACGCCCTGTTTATCGGCCACCTTGCCGATCGCTATGTCTCCAATCGACCCTTCGTTACCAAGTGGTCAAAACTGGGCGGATTTTCAAAACGCGATGTCCAGGCGATGCAAGTAAGGCTGGAAAAGCGCAATGTTGATGTCGGTGGTGCCGATGGTCTCATCGGCTTCAAAACCCGCACAGCGGTTGGCACCTGGCAATCACAAAACAGCCTTAGGCCAACGTGCTTTCCCGACGCAAAGCTGATCCGCCAAATTCGTTAGTCTGCTTTGGCTCTGGCAATCGCATCATTAATCATTTGGCGCGCTTCGCCTGCATCGCCCCACCGCACGATTTCAACCCATTTACCTTCTTCAAGATCTTTGTAGTGTTCAAAAAAATGGGAAATTTTCTCAAGCAGAATTTGTGGAAGATCATCAACGGTGTTGATTTTATTGAACATCGCCGAAACCTTCACGCTCGGCACTGCCACAATCTTTTCATCTTCGCCCGCTTCATCTTTCATGTACAACACACCCACCGGACGGCAGTTTATGATGGCACCGGACATCAAGGGTCGCTGATTGGCAATCAACACATCAATAGGATCCCCATCGCCCGAAAGCGTATGCGGCACAAAGCCGTAGTTACCGGGATATCTCATCGAGGTATATAAAATGCGATCGACAAACAGGGTACCCGAAGCCTTGTCCATCTCGTATTTGACCGGTTCACCACCCGAGGGCACTTCAATCACCACATTTATATCGTGGGGGGCGTCATCGCCTACCGGAATTTCTTCAATGCGCAATCATCGTACTCCAAAGTTGTTTCGGCTTCTTACTCTGCCGGTAGCGGCGGGGTGTTAAGGGCCTGTCGTTTTTTACGCGAGCGTTCTTCAACCGTCCCGACAATCAATGACATCATCGGCGGGATAATCACCAGGGTCAAAATGGCTGAAAGCGCCAATCCACCGACAACCACCGAGCCTAACCCGCGATAAAGTTCTGATCCCGCACCGGGAAAAAGCACCAGCGGCAACATGCCAAAGACCGATGTCAGTGTCGACATGAAAATCGGCCGCACGCGGTTGCGCGTGGCCTCAATGATCGCATCATTCACCGCCATGTTTTCCTGACGAATATGAAACAGCGTTTGATGCAGCAGCAAGATGGCGTTGTTAACAACAATCCCCACGAGAATAACAAATCCCAACAAGGTGAGCATATCCAGAGGTTGTGCCGTCAGCAGATTTTGCGCAGCCAGTCCCCCAACCCCGCCAGCAGCCGCCAGCGGCACCGACAACAGGATAATCAGCGGATAGATAAAACTTTCAAACAATACCGCCATCACCAGAAAAACAATAATCAGGGAAATCAGCAAATCCTTCTGCATCACTTCCCAGGTGGCTTTGAGTTTTTCAGCCGTGCCTTTAATGCGCAAACTAACACCCGGCGGCAGGCCCTCGGCTTCAAGTTCGGCAATAACTTTCTGTTTAACCAGATCGACAGCTGATTCCAGCGGCAGGTTGTCAGCTATACTGACCTCCAGAATAACGGTTCTTTCGCGTTCGCGATGAAGAATTTCAGTTGGCCCTGACGTCAGCTCAATGTCGGAAAGAGAAGATGCCGGCAACACCTGGCCGCGCGAGGTCACCACGGGCAGACTGCCAATACCCTGCGTCGTCGTCACATTGCCGGTGCGGCCTTTTAATGTCATGTCAATGCGATCATTGCCCACGGTAACTTCAGCCACACGCATACCATCGTTAAAAACATCAATCGATTGACCTAATTCGCGCACACTTACGCCGGCATCCGCCAGTCGTGAGCGATTGGGTGTAACGCGCACTTCAGGCGCTCCGAGCTCCAGCCCGGGGCGGGGCCTGAACTGATGTCCTTGTGCGCGTGGCAGCACGGTAAAGATTTTAGAAGCCGCGTTCCCGGCCACCGCCAGGATTGTCTCAAGTTCGGGCCCGGCAATATCGAGTTCTATCTTGCGTCCGCCGCCAATACCATGCCCAAACAGCGACGACTGGCTGACAATGCCAAAGGTGCCGGGTTCACGGAAAATCGGTGCACTAACGATAGATTTCAACTCCTTGGTGCGGGAAGGATCCTGTGCAATTGCCCCCAAAATGGTGTTGGCCCGGGAAGCCACAAAAAAGAACCGTTTTATTTTTGGCGGACCGCCTTCTTCGGCTTTTTCTCCGGTTTCTGTTACCCAGTTTGGTTTCAGTGCGGTTTCTATGCGCTTGGCCATTTCTGTCATGGTTTTGAGGTTGTAACCCGGCGGAGGAATCACAATCCCAAACATCAGGTTTCGGTTGCCATTGGGCAGATATTCAAGCTTGGGCAAATAATTATAGGCAACTAGGCTGGCCGCCCCTGAACATCCAGCAACAACCAGGATAGCTAGCACCCTGCTTTTTACAACAAGACGGGTGAACGCCATCAAAACCCGCATAAACCCATCGGCAAAATGATCAACTCCGGGGATAGACCAGCGTTTGACCGCATCCCCGGCTCCAGGTTTTGTGCTCAAAAGCAGACGACTCGACAGGGCCGGTAAAACAGTGATTGATACAATCAGCGAAAGTAGAACGGAAACCGAAATGGCCACTGCAATGTCGCGAAACAACTGACCAACTTCAAGCTTCATTATCAAAATGGGAATAAACACCATCACCGTGGTTAGTGCCGATACCAGAACGGCACCCCACACTTGCGATGCCCCTTTGAAGGCAGCATCGCGCGCCGACATGCCGCGCTCACGCATGCGGTAGATGTTTTCCAGCACCACAATGGCTGCATCAACCACCATGCCAACGGCAAAGGCCAAGCCCGCCAGTGATATCACATTGATCGAACGGCCAAGAACTGCCATCGCCACAAATGATCCGATAACGGATACCGGAATAGCCACAGAAATGATCAGAGTTGCGCGAAAAGAACGCAAAAACAAAATCAGGATGAGCGCCGCCAATGCACCACCAACCCAGATATTTTCCTGCACCAGATCAATCGAGGCGTTGATATAGACGGTCTGGTCGGTTACCTGGCGCAATTTAAGACCGGCGCGCGGTATTGGTCCTTCATTCAGTTCTTTAACCGCTGCTTTTATCCCTGCCATGGTCTCAATTACATTGGCCCCGGTTTCGCGTTTGGCGTTGAATGCCATGGCATTTTCGCCCAAAACCCGAATGTTGGAAGTGGGGTCCTTGTAGGCAAATTTGACCTCGGCAACCTCACCGACCGTCACCCGCGCCAGGCGCGCCGTGGTATCGTCTCTCAAGGAACGCAGAACCACGTTCTTCATCTGGTTGAGCGTATTCAGGTCGCCTTGCGTGCGCACAACATAACGCCGCTTGCCCTCTTCTACATCGCCCGCACTGATCGAGGCATTGGCCCGGCGCAAGGCGGTGGCAATGTCAGAGATGGTCAGGCGATAACGCGCTAGAACGGTTGGTTCGACGACGATTTGAATCTCACGTTCACTACCACCATAAACGGTAACTTCGCTGACGCCGGGAACGCGTTCAATCCGGTCTTGAACCGTGCGCTCAATCAAATCACCATATTCATGAATTGGTCTGGTATTGCCCTCATTCCGGGTAATGATAAACCAGGCGATGGCAGAACTGTCGGCTCTTGCTAGGCGCAAACTCGGTTCATCAGCTTCTTCAGGATATCCGGTAACCCGGTCCAGCCGGTTGGAGACCAATAACAGGGCCTTGTCCATCCGGGTGTTAATATCAAATTCCAGCGTTATGCGCGAACGCCCCTGTTCGGAGCGGCTCTCAATTGTGTTGAGACCGCCAATGCCCTTGAGCACTTCTTCCTGCCGATTGGTAATTTCGCGCTCGACTTCCGCCGGCGCTGCACCTGGCCAGATTGTCCGCACCGAAATCACTGGGCGATTGACATCGGGTACCAGCTGGATCGGTATAGTCTGCAGAGCGACGATGCCAAACATCACCACCATCAAAACCGCTGATATTACAGCGATAGGGCGTTCAATGGATATTTTGATCAGGTTCATGGGTCTAATTTATTCTGACGGAGGCCCCGCCTCGTAATCTTTCGTTTCCACGCACGACAACTTGCTCACCGCGCTTGAGGCCGGATAGGACTTCAATCCGGTTGCCTGCAGATTCACCCAGTTTAATGACACGTGACTGAGCTTCCTCGTTGGCAACAACAAAGACGATACTCTCGTTTCCACGCTTTATGATGGCATCTTTATGAACGGATAATATATCGCGCTGAATGCCAACCGGTATTTGCACGATAACAGACTGAGCATCGGCAAGACGTTCACGATTACGTGAAAAATCCGGCTCAAACCGTACCATACGGGTTCGGGTCAAGGGGTTTTCAGACGGCAGAACAGCACGAACCCGGGCTTCAAAATTTTGACCGTTGTCAAGTTCAAACGCAACTTTTGCTCCAGGTTCAAGTCCCGCCACACGTGTGGAAGGCACGTCCACCTCAATTTCCAAAGTGCCGTCAGAAATCAGATAAACCACAGGATCGCCGACGCGCACGTAGGAGCCGGTTTCCGCCATTCTTTGTGTCACAACACCGTCATAGGGAGCGGTGATTGATGCTTTGGCAAGATTAATCTGGCTCACCCGCAAGGACGCCTGTCTGGTTGACACCACCGCCTCGCGTCGCGTCACACTGGCGTTTGCGCGGGCAACTTTTTGCACCCAGTCTTCATATTGGGCCTTGGAAAAAGCACCGGACTGCTTCAGATCTTCCTGCCGCTTTAATCCCAACTCGGCCAGGCGCAAATCCGACTGGTCAAACTCAAGCTGCGCCCGCGCCTGCAAAAGCTCACCTTCCACCACACTCAATTGCGCCGCCAGCGAGGCGGTGTCAAGAAGGGCCAATACCTGGCCTTTTTTAACCCGGTCGCCGACCTCAACTTTCATGTCAACAACGGCCCCGGCGACCTGAGCTGCAACCTGGCCCGCCTGACGCGCCACCAGCCTGCCAATAATCGCAATGGTTTGTGACAAGGGCTCCAGCCGCACAGCATCAACGCTCACCAGCGAGGATTTCTTTTGGGGTTTCTTGGTAACATCCCCGGTTGCAGCTTTGGCGCCACCGGTATTTTGGGCAAAGACTGAAGTTGTCGAGCCTGAGCCAACGGCAACAAATGCCAGCAGCATAATTATCAGAGAGGTTTTGGAACACTTCATGGCAAACAACATCTTTTCAGGAAAAACAATGCCGCAATATGATCTTCAGATTGCGGAATTTCTATGGTCGATTGACAAATTCAAGAAGTGCCAGTCTACTCTTCAAAAACACCTTACCATGAAATACCAATCTCACAATCTTCTTTGGATCACGTATAATCAACAGGCTAAAATATGAATTTCAGCTCTGACAATGTTCGTGGCGCTGTTTTCATGGCCGTAAGCATGGCATTTTTCGTATTAAATGACACAGTGATGAAGATGGCCGCTGGCCAGTTTTCCCTGTTTCAGGCAATGTTTTTGCGCGGGATTGCCGCCACTACCTTGATCGGGTTAATTGCCTGGCATCAAAACGCCTTCTCGTACACCATCTCGAGAAAAGACCGGCGCATTCTCATGGTTCGTATTATTGGTGAAATTGGGGCAACTTTAACGTTTCTCAATGCCCTGTTTAACATGCCCCTGGCCAACGCCACGGCGATATTGCAGGCCCTGCCCCTGATGGTCACTTTGGCGGCTGCCCTGTTTTTACGTGAAGCGGTCGGGTGGCGGCGCTATCTTGCTATCATCATTGGTTTTTCTGGCGTTTTGATTGTTGTGCGCCCGGGCGCTGAAGGCTTTAATGTCTTCTCGGTTTCGGCTATCGCCGCCGTCCTTTTTGTCACTTTGCGCGACCTTTCTACCCGGCAATTATCACCTGGCATACCGTCGGTTCTGGTGACATTTCTGGCTGCTTTCATGGTTATGTTAACCGGTGCTGTCTTATCTCCGGTTCAGGAATGGAAACCGATAGAGGCTGATGGATTGTTTTTGCTTTTGGTTGCGGCAATATTCATAATTTTCGGCTACCTGTTTTCCGTCAAAGCCATGCGCGCAGGCGATATCGGTTTTGTCTCTCCGTTCAGATATACGGTACTGATCTGGGCAATCATTCTGGGGTATATTGTTTTCGGTGACATTCCCGATGCCTGGACAATTTCCGGCACCATTATCATCGTTGCAACCGGTGCGTTTACCTTTTACCGAGAGCGGCAGACCTGAATTTTAATCTCTCAGTCTATTTCGTGAATTGGCATACATTGTATATTCAGATTTCAAGTCCATATTGGGTACAAGGTCCAAATAACAAGGAGCAATTCACCATGAACCCGCTAAACCCCATATTCCTGATGTTGTTGCTTGTTCTGATTGGTTTCATGCCGACCCAGGCAATGGCTAAATGTAACATTAATCCCGGTGCCAATATCAACTGGACAAAATGTTACAAGGAACGCCTGATCCTGAAGAACATGAATATGACCAGGTCGGTTTTTGAAGACGCGCGTTTGTCGGGCACAAGTTTCACCAATGCCAAATTGATGAATACCAATTTCGAAAATGCCGAGGTTTTCCGGGTCAGTTTCAAAAATGCCAACCTCACCAATGCCAATCTCAAACGCGCTTATGGCACCAAAGTCAATTTTGAAAAAGCCAACCTTACCGGCGCCACACTATTCAAATCCGAATTTTCACGCAGCACATTCAGGCAGTCGAATTTGCAAGGCGTAAATATGGCCAAGGGAGATTTCCTCCGCGCCATCTTTGATGGTGCAAATATGGCAAACGTAGATCTGAGTAAATCCAATATCTCGCGGGCAACTTTTGAAAAAACCAACTTGAAGGGCGTCAATCTAAGTCGCGCCTTCACCTACAAAACCAGACTGTCCGGCACCGACCTCAGCCTCGTCTCCGGTCTGAAGCAGGAGCAGGTGGATATGGCATGCGGAGACGACGACACCATCCTTCCCCCAACCCTTAAACGTCCTGCCCATTGGCCTTGTGGTTCTTAATAAATACAACTGTCAAAAATTCTTGTAGACTGGTCTTGTCTGTACCTGAACCGGATCATTGCCAGCCATGAGGGACAAAACCAACAACCAGCTCCACAAATCTACACGCTGGCACGGTCGCATACCAATTACTTTAGCTCTGGTTATTTCCATGGGGCTATTGATACTGGTAACCGTCGGACTGGTTCTCGGTATTGGCGTATGGACAGCACAAAAAAACACCTTCAATCTTTTGGCTCAAATCGCTGACCAATCTGTAACATCACAATCTGACAAAGTTAAAGCACATCTCAAACCTGCTGAATTTCAGGCAAAATTCATTGCCGACTGGATTTCCCGTGACAACATCAACCCTGAAAACCAGCCGAAATTCGAAAACATACTAATTGCAGCTCTCGCTGCAGCTCCCCAGATAGAAGCCTTGTTATTTATCAATACCGATCTTAAGTCCTTCGGTGCCGGTCGCGACAATGACAGAACCGGTGTCAACAATTTTGACTATTCAACCGATCCCTATATCATCAAAGCTATGAAAGATGTTTCCATTCAGGCTGGCTGGGGACCACCTATCTGGCGTAAAAAATTCAACAGAACATATCTCAACTACGCCTACCCAGTTGTCGTCGGCGGTAAATTCATCGGAGCCATGGTGGCGGTTGTCTCCACCCGACAATTATCGGGCTTTGTAAGTCAAAACGATTTGAATGCCAATGGTCAGCAGTTTCTGCTCTACGGCAAAAAACACGTTATGGCTCATCGGATACTCGAAAATGGTTTTGCCAACAAGTCCGGTGAACATCCACTTCCCCATCTATCGCAATTCAGCGACCCGGTATTGTCGGCGATCTGGCAACCAGAAGGGCGTTATGGCCTTGAGCTTCCATTACCCAAAGGCACCATGGGGCACGTTTTGGACGTGCTCGGGGAACAATATGTTTTCATTTATCAATCTTTGAAGGGGTATGGCCCCAAGCCAATTATAGCCGGTGTATATTATCGCGGTAGTGATGTTAACACGGAAATCAAACGCTTGATGTTTTCGGTGATGGCGGGACTACTGGCCCTGGTGGTCTCGCTAATTTTCATAGTGTTTATCGGCCACCGTATCGCCCGTCCGATTGTTCGTTTTTCGGCTGTGGCCAACCGTATCCAAAATCTGGAAGTCGAAAAAGTCGGATTCCTTCCTCACAGCATCTTTCGTGAACTGGATGATCAATCCAAATCATTCAATGCTATGTTGAGAGCATTGCACTGGTTTGAACTTTATGTTCCCAAGAAAATCGTTGAAAGCCTCATAAAACAAAATATTCAAGTGGGAGACGACATTTCGAAAACGCAGGAAATCACCGTCATGTTCACGGATATAGTAGGCTTTTCCTCTGCTTCAGAAAATATGACCGCGAGTGAAGTTGCCTCTTATGTAAATGAACATTTTACCCTACTTGCTGAATGCATTGAGGCCGAAGACGGCATTGTCGACAAGTTTATAGGTGATTCGGTCATGGCCTTCTGGGGAGCTCCTGATATTCAAACGGATAGTGCAGAGCGGGCCTGCCGGGCAGCTTTGGCCATTCGAGCAAAAATTCACCAAGACAATGCCAGGCGCCAAACAAATGGCAAACCTCCCGTTCACATTCGCATTGGCATTCACACCGGCCCGGCAATTGCCGGCAATATCGGCTCCTCCGGCAGATTGAATTACACAATAATCGGTGACACCGTAAATACCGGGCAACGACTGGAACAGCTGGGCAAAGGGGCCTATCCGCCTGGTACGGAAGTTTCGATTTTGGTCAGCCAAAAAACCGTGCAAGAGCTGGGGGAGGAATTTCAGTTTGATTCAGCCGGTGAATACAGGCTCAAAGGCCACAATCGCGCAATAGAAATTTTTAAACTGCTCTAGGGACGCTACAGAATTCAAAAACCCGACTTATGCACAGGCTAAAGTCAGTACACTTACGACATATCAATAAGAACCCGGCAAAAAACTTAAACCGGAGCCAGAAAACCTGTTCGCGTGCGGTTTTTGCAACACAGTTCGCTTGATAAAACCTTAAGATTAAATTAACATTAGTTAACAAAGTGACTCTCGAATAGTCTGTGCAGAGCTATGTTGGGTCGAGGTTTGAGTCAGGGGTGGTGTGGTAGCAATGGGTAAATTTAGTGTAATTTTGCGGTCTGGCCTGGTAGCGGGCGTCGTGATGGCTTTGGTTCTGACAGTCTTGTCATTATCACCAACGTTGGCTTCCAAAGATTCAACCTTTGTCCGCAGCAACAGCTTTTTCACTGCCGGACAAGGCCGTTTCATCCAAAATACGCCCGAAGAAGAAAATCGATTGCGGATTTTTCTGGAACAGCGCGGCCTGCCCAAATCTCATAGCGCCCTGGTGCCGGGGATAGTGAAGAACAATAATACCAACTTTGATAGTTTGAAGAATGGCAAAACCCTTCTTGCCCAAACATCCGCACCGGAAAGCAAAAAGGAAAATACCGACGATCTGCTCGATACTAAAGACGAACTTCTCGATGCTGGTGAAAGTGACGAACTGCTTCTCGAAGCCGAAGGCAGCGAGAAAGATGGCAGCGATGAACTTCTTCTGGATGAAAGCGAAGGAGAAACCAAAAAAGCTGCATCTGAGCCGGTGCCAAAGAAAAAGAAAAAAGCCGTCGACGCAGATTCCGAACATCTTCAGCTCTATACCGAAAACCGATACCCTTCCGCTAATTCCTGTGCTGCATGTCATCCCAAGCAGTATAAAGAATGGGCGGTCTCTCAGCACGCCTATGCTCAATTGAGCCCGGTTTATCTTTCTTTAAATAATAAAATCAATGAACTGGCCAATGGCTCAAACGGCGATTTCTGCTTTCGCTGCCACAGCCCCGTTGGTGCCAATCTTGGCGAAACACCGTCCGAATCAAATCTTGACCGCAACCCGACCTCACGCGAAGGCATAACCTGTGTGGTCTGTCACCGTATTAACAAGAACTATAATAAGGCCAGTGGTCGCATTGCCCTTAATGAAGGCCCCCTGACCTCTGTAGTGTTTGGTCCCAAGGGTAATCAGGAGATGAAGCGAACCCTGTCCAAACCACAAGAATATCGGATGGTAACCGACCCCAAGGAAAAAGGTCGACAGGTTCATAACAAGGCCAAATTATTTTCAACCCTTTCGGATCCGGTTTTCTGTGGCACCTGCCATGATGTAACCCTGTTCAACGGTTTCCGGCTCGAAGAGGCATTCAGTGAGTATCGCACCTCGCCAGCAGCTGCCCGCGGCGTTACCTGCCAGGATTGTCATATGGGTAAAATCCAGGGCAAGGAATCGGGATACGCGTATGGTCCTGCCGCAATTGTAGGCGATGCTCCCACCAAAAACCGCAAGCTCGCCAGCCATCTGTTCTCCGGCCCGGACTATTCCGTCATTCATCCCGGCATTTTCCCGCACAATGTGGAAGCTGCCGAATTCAAGACCTTGCGTGAATGGCTGAAATTCAATGTTAAAGCCGGTTGGGGCACTGATAAGTTCGAAGACAATGTATCGGAAAACTTCAAGTTTCCCAAAACATGGGAATCAATTGATGATCGATATGACGCGAGAGATATCATTGACAAACAACTGGAAACTCTGGAATTTGCCCGCACGAAACGCCTTGAAGTGCTACGCAACGGTTATCTTCTCGGGAAAATTGTCACTGAAAGATCAGATACAGGCGGCATAGAATTCCGGGTTCAGGTGAAAAACGGTACAGATGGACACAATGTTCCTACTGGCTTCACTGGAGAAAGGCTTGTCTGGCTCGACGTCACAGTTAGAGATCGCACCGGCAAGATAGTCATGCGCTCCGGTGACCGTGATCCCAATGGTGACCTCAAAGATGGGCATTCATATTATGTTTCTGCCGGAAAAACGGCTCTGGACCAACAGCTCTTCAGCCTGCAGTCAATTTTTGTTACCCAGAATGGTCGCGGTGGTGAAATTGAACATGTCATACCCATTCCGTTCCCGGTAACAGCTCTACCGCGGGTATTGCCCTCACCAACCTCGTTGATATTCACCGGCGAACCACCAACGGAACGAAACCATAAAAAAGGCATTGAGCCCCTGGGCCAGCGCTGGGCTACCTATAAAGTAAACCAACGCCAACTCACAGGTAACGGCCCTTATCGTGCGACCATTAAATTAATTTCGCAACCGGCACCGGTGAACCTTTTGATCGCCATGCAGAGTGTTGGTTTTGATTATGGCTTAACCGCAAAACAGGCGGGTCAGGCACTGGTTGCTGGAGCGCAGGTTTTGTGGACCAGGAAAATCAGGTTTGACACCAGGGTAACGCCAGCTGGTTTGGCAGTGGGCATCAACGATAGTATTAGCAATGCCGCGCCATCGAGTGTTTTTAATCAGTCATTCACCGATGAGCGTTAGTGGCAAAACAACCGGCGAGAAATAGTTAGCCGACGAAGGGGTGATTTTTTTCGTCACAAAAGTAACAGAGAAACAAATAAAGTAGTGGGGGAGACTCGTAAGTGATGTTCCGGATGCGAGGTAAAAATAGAAAGAGTTCCAATCCAGGCGTACTCACAATAGCCATCGTGCTGTTGTCTGTTCTGGTATCGTCTCCTGCGATTTCCGCCCCAGCAAAGAAGTCCGATGCTAAATCCTATTCATCCTTTTGGCCCATTGGTGAGTCAAAAGGAGTTAAAACCCTGAATGATTATTATGTCCCTCTTAAAACGGTAAATCCGGGTAAAGAGAATGGCGATCTCGTTGCCCGACCGAAGCTCCTGATTGAAGAGGGTGACGCTTTTCTCGGCGTTGGTAATCTCAATGCCGGTTTTGAAGTTCCCGTTCTCGGTGCTGTCTGGCAGCCCAGACTATGGACGTATCTGATTTTCCGTACCACATTACAGACCTATAACAACGGGTCGCCAGCGAGCCAAAGAGAAACGGAATGGGCCAATCGACTGGATGTTTTCGTCAATCTGCAGCTAACTGGTACTGAAAAAATCCTTCTCGGGTTGCGCACTTTGGACAGGAACAATCCGCGCAAATTCAGCCGTTATACGTTTGATGGCAGTAATGAAGGTTTCAACAACAACCTCACGGTCAGGGTTGAATCGCTGTTTTTTGAAGGTGATTTCGGCAGCCTTTTCCCCAATCTTGACAATGCCGGCATCAAACCGATTGATTATGGCTTTACCGTTGGTCGCCAGTCTATCACCTTCCAGGAAGGCATGTTGATCAATGATACCATTGACGCGATCGGTATCGTCCGCAACAATATTGTGTTTCCCGGCACGTCGAATTTACGTGTCTCAGCCATGTGGGGCTGGAACCGCATTGACAGAAATGATGGCCCGCGCGATTCAAATGAAAACCTGTTTGGACTGTTCGTCGCCGCTGACACCCATGTCAGCACCTTTAATCTGGATTTAATTTACATTGCAGATAATCGCGGCGCTGACGGGTTTTACGTTGGCGCATCCGCCATCCAGCGCATACGCTCCTTGGGCAATTTGAGCACAGCATTGCGCATCAACAGCTCTTTTGCTTTGGAAAACGAAATACCCGGCAATGTTGTCGGTGATGGCACGCTGATATCTCTGGAACTTTCTAAAACTGTGGCCGGATCCAGTGACATTCTCTATTTCAACTCATTTGTCGGCATCGGCAACTTCACCCAGGCTGGTCGCGAAGCTGTTGTTGGCGGCCCTCTTGCCAACATGGGAATACTATTCGCCTCACCCAGTTTGAGTACATATCTATCAGAACTTAATCCCTTCACCGACAATGTCGTTGGCGGAGCTCTCGGCTATCAGGCATTTTTCAATAAACAGCGCACCAATCTTATTATGGAAGTTGCTGCCCGCCATGACTATGATGATGATGGGTTTGATCAGCTTGGCTTTGGTTTTCAGCTCCAACAAGCTGTTGGTCAGTATGTTCAGTTAACCTTTGAAGCTTTTTATACGTTGAATGAAGATCGTCAGGATGGCTCAGGCGCTCGCGCTGAAATTCAGGTTGTTTATTAGAAGCGCTTCTTGGTCGGGTCAAAACGGGTTAGAGCAGATTTGTAATAAAAAAAGGGTAGGTGTTTTTTAAACACCTACCCTTTTTGATTTTGCTTGAAAACCGTATTTTACAAAACTCCGTAGGCCAGCATGGCGTCGGCCACTTTAACGAAGCCCGCGACATTGGCACCTTTAAGATAATTTACATAATCGTCGCTTTCACGGCCAAATTCAACACACTGGTCGTGAATATCTGTCATGGTTTTTCGTAACAATCCCTGCAAGTCTTCTTCGCTCCAGGAAATTCGCCCACTGTTCTGGCTCATTTCCAGGCCCGATACAGCAACGCCGCCCGCGTTGGCCGCCTTGCTCGGCGCAAACAGAATTTTCGCCTCCACAAAAGCATCCACACCAGCCTGTTCGGTTGGCATGTTTGCTCCTTCGGAAACGCCAATACAACCATTGGAGATAAGCGTATGAGCCTCTTCACTATTAATCTCATTTTGCGTGGCACAGGGAAAAACCAAATCGCAAGCAACACTCCATGGTCTCTGGCCTTGATGAAATGTCGCGTTGAACCTGTCTGCATATTCTGAAATGCGTCCGCGCCTGACTGTTTTGAGGTCGACGATATACGCCAGTTTTTCAGCATCAATGCCATCGGGGTCATGAATAAAACCCGAGGAATCAGACATGGTGACAACCTTGCCACCTAAATGATTGACCTTTTCAACGGCATAAGTCGCCACATTGCCCGAGCCCGAGACGACGCAGGTCTTGCCTTCAATCGCATCATTCTTCAGGGCCAGCATGCTTTCCATCATATAGACAGTGCCATAGCCGGTGGCTTCGGTGCGGATCAGGCTACCACCAAATTCCAGTCCCTTGCCGGTCAAAACGCCAACAAACTGAGTGGTCAGACGCTTGTACTGGCCAAAAAGAAAACCGATTTCACGCGCCCCAACCCCGATATCGCCGGCCGGCACATCCATATCCGGGCCGATATGCTTATACAGCTCTGACATAAATGCCTGGCAAAACCGCATGACTTCGGCATCAGACTTACCCTTGGGGTTGAAATCAGCCCCGCCCTTGCCGCCGCCCATCGGCAACCCGGTCAGTGAATTTTTGAAAGTCTGCTCAAAAGCGAGAAACTTGAGAACACTCAAGGTGACATTGGGATGAAATCGCAGCCCCCCCTTATAAGGTCCGATAGCGTTATTGTTCTGCACCCGGTAACCGCGGTTAACGCGCACATTACCCTCATCATCTTCCCACACTACGCGAAAAATAATAACCCGGTCAGGCTCCGCCATACGTTCCAGGATCTGCTTTTCATGGTAATGCGGCTTATCGGCAATATAGGGAAAGACACTGGTGGCCACTTCATAAACCGCCTGATGAAACTCCGTTTCTCCCGGATTTCGCCGTTGCAAACCTGAATAAAACCGCTCCATATATTCTTTGGATTTTGCTGATGTTACTTTTTTTGACATGCCGCCCCTCATTCAAAAATTAAATATTTTTAATATGCAATCTTACATTGCAACATTTCTTTCCAATCCCGCTATGCGTCTAAAAACGTATCAAATACCACTCATGCTGGGAAGGTATATTTTCCTGACACCTGATAAATACCGGCCCGCCCGGCGCAGTAAAAGCCTGAACACCAGATAGGCTTTACCCATCGGAAACCCAAGAATGGCAACCCAATCGCCTGTAAAAAAATCCTGAAAATTAACTGTTACGTATCCACGTCAAAATAAGGTATATTCAAAATCTGATATCGGGGGATATTTGACTTCTATGCTGCAACGGCAGCGTTTAGGCCATTGCGCAGGAGCAATTATTTTCCATTGTGATTTAGGATACAGGCAACAGGAATATCCATGGCAACTACCATCATCATTGTAAGTGGCTTATTGATCATCGCTGCAACCTCGCTGCAGGCCGCTGTAGGCCTCTATTCCATAACCGCCCGAACACTTTCCGCCAATCGCTTCGATCGCGCCCGATTGGCACTTTTCAAGGACCGGGCATCAGTAATTCTAAAACGTGTCGAAGCAGACCGTGCCAAGCTTGAATTGACCTGGAATGGCAAAAGAAAGTTTCGCGTCGCCCGCCGCGTCTATGAAGACCCCAACAAGGACATCTGCTCATTTTATTTACACCCGCACGATAACAAGCAGGTTCCCCCCTTTTTCCCCGGCCAGTTTTTAACCTTCGAACTACCAATCCCGGGACAGGCGCAGCCGGTCATAAGGTGTTATTCGCTCTCGGATGGCCCGGTTGAAGAAGCACAATATCGCGTCTCGATAAAAAAACTGGGACCGCCGCCAAAAGCGCCCGCAGATACGCCGCCGGGACTATCGTCCAACTTTTTTCATGATAATGTGCAGGAAGGCGATATCGTCGAGGTTTTCGCCCCTGCCGGAGAATTCTATCTTAATCAGGAATCCGTCCGCCCCGTTGTTTTAATCGGTGGCGGCGTTGGCTTAACCCCGGTTGTCTCCATGTTGAACTGGCTGGCCTCTACCCACAGCAATCGCGAAATCTGGTTTTTTTACGGTACCCGAAACCGTAATGAACATGCGATGTATGAAAACATTCAACAAATTGAACGTGAACACCCCAACATAAATACGGTAATCGCCTACAGCCAGCCCTCCGACACTTGCAAAGAGGGCGTGGATTACGATCACAAGGGTTTCGTTGGGGTTGATCTGATGAAGGCCAAACTGCGGTCAAATAATTATGTTTTCTACATTTGTGGTCCACCACCGATGATGGATATGGTGACAAAGGATCTGGAGGAATGGGGAGTTCCCGAAGAAGATATCAATTTCGAGGCTTTTGGTCCTGCCACTGTTAAAAAAACATCCAGCACGGATACAGCCGAACCTGATGCTGATGCAGAAACTTTTGACGTTGAATTTTCACGCTCAAAACTCAAGGTAAAATGGGCAGCCAACATGGGAACGTTACTTGAACTGGCCGAGGCCAATGGCGTCAAGGCGCGTTCGGGCTGTCGTGCCGGCAACTGTGGCACTTGTCTCACCGCCCTCAAACAGGGTGATGTTGATTACCTGTCAAAACCCGGAAAAAAACCCGAGGCCGGCTCATGTTTGACCTGTATCACCCGACCGAAAAGCAATCTGGTATTGGATATCTAGAGCCTGTCCGTGTTTAACAAAATTGCTTTCATACAAGATCCACCAGAGCAAAATCGAACAGGGTTAGCCATTATCCACCCACCGTACCGGCATTGAGCCGGGACCTGTCCAGCGTACCAGTCAAACACAGCTGGGGCCCGGCTCAAGGCCTGGACGGGTGTGGGTGGTTTTATTACGCTTCCATTAAAAACGGACAGGCTCTAGAGCGGTTCAGGTTTTCATTTGTCCGGAATTCTGGTGGTCAGGATTGGTGTTATGACATTATCCATGTGGTAAACATGACAAAGAACACAGCTTTGTCCCGCAATTTTGGGTTGATGACAGGCGCTGCACTGCTGCTGTTTAACCGGCTTGAAGTTTGACACAAACACTTTTGGATCAAGTGATTTATAGGTGTCGGTATATTTCGCGTCACTATCAACCACATGGCAGGCAAGGCATCCCTTGTTTTTGAACTGACCAAAATGTGGCTCGTGGGAGAATTTGGTAAACTTCTTTGAAGACCTCAAGACCTTGAACGGTTTCCAGTTAACACGACGACTTTCTTCACCGGCACCATCAACACTATGGCATTTGGCGCATTGGCCCTGGGCCTGTTTGTCGCTCAACATATCAAAAACCGGAGCCGCCAGTCTGGCGGTGTCTTTGCCATACTGCGTACCGCTGTAATCCAGCCACGCCTGCATAAAGTCATCGCGATGACCAACTGGCTTGTAAAGAACAGCAAAATCCTGTCTATACCACCCCCCGGTTTCAGCCCAGGCCTCAGCGTCCAATGGTTCGGGCAATTCCGGCTTGCTTTTAGATTCCGCAGCTTTCGTCACTTCTTCGGCACCGGTATCGCCGGAAAGAATGTCACCTTCATTGGTATCCGCCAGAATATCATCATTGCCCGCCAGAATATCACCGCCTTTATCTTCAGCCAGAATGTCCTCACTACCGGACAGAATATCGTCGCCTTTGTCTTCGGCTAGAATGTCCTCGCTACCGGGTAAAATATCGTCGCCTTTATCTTCGGCGAGAATATCATCACCACCGGATAAAATATCGTCGCCTTTATCTTCGGCGAGAATGTCGTCTCCCGCCCCATCCGCACTGTCTTGAGATGGGGTATCAGAACCGTCAGTCTTGGCTGTCTCCGCCACCGTGCCATCAGCTGCAACAGGTTCAATTGGCTCCAGCCGTTGTCCTTGCAGACGCCTCAAAACCTCAGCTGGCAAGTTCGGCAACCAGTCGCGCTGAACACCTTGCATCACATCGCGCGGCATATTGGCGGTAAGTCTGGCCAAAAGCCCGGTATTAATATTTCCGCCCATCTCCGGGCTCAGCATTTTCATCGCATCGCGCGGTTTTACGGCTGTGAACTGATAAATGAGGGATTTCACTTCCCAGACAAGTTTTTCCACCATTGCAATGTCATCATCACTCGCATCCGTCAGATCCAGCAAATCAAGTTTTTCTACAGCATCCAGAATTTCTCTACGCTTGTCATCCGAGCCAATCAAAAGCTTCATCATCGGCGATATTTCAGCCTCAGCATCTTCAGGCCATTCACCAATGTCGGCATTCCTTTCGCGCAAGACAGTCAGATCAAGACCAGGCAAAGTCAAAAAGGTGACCCCCTTGGGCCCGGAAGCGCGTTCCGCACCGGCAATTTGCCCCGCATGACATGTCGCACACATGGTGTCGTAGCGCTTAACAACCATCAGCCCCTTGCTGCCATCGATTTTATGGCAATTGGCACAGGTTTCCGGGAGCTTGCCTGAGACTTTGCCATCCGTCCTGGTCTTGGGAATGTACTTGGCAAAATGAGCGGCATGATCAAAGATAATACGGGTTCTGCGCTCAAAAGGAAAATTGGTGAACTCGGGGTGACCATCCTGAAAACTGTTAAACTGTTTTACATGGCACGTCTGACACTGAGTATCGGGCATGGCCTTTAAATCATTCTTTTTGCCCTGGTGCTCTTTATGGCAGGTGGCACAGGTAACACCGTTCTTAACGGCCTCTTCAACCGGGAACATGGCATTGCGGAAATTGGTCAATATCGGCTCAGGGCTTATCGGTGACACAGCTTGATGGCGTTTGGTTATGGCCTGCAACTTGCTTTCAGCCAACCCGTGCGGTTTAAGCGCTTCGTTACCGGATTTATGGCAGTCACTGCACGCCGCACTGTCTTTGGGCGCATCTGCGGACACAAAAATGGACTGCATCCAGTTAAAATCACCGGCAGCAACATTGGCATGACAATTTTGACAGCTATTCAAAGAGCTGTGCACAGAACTCAAAGGTCCCGGCGACAAAAATCTCTGATCCCCATTAAAGGCTACCAGAAACACAATAAACCCGACCGCCAAAGCCATTGCCCAGCGCACCGCGCGTCCTCGTTTTGCCCGTAAGCTCAACTGCGGATTACATTTGGCAAGCGCCTTGCAACACGTGCCATCAGGCAGCGGGCCCTGCTCACAACTCCCGCCACGTGTTGCCGGTCGTGTGCATTCCCATCGTTCTTCAGTTTCCGATTTATGCGGCTGGCATTCGAACGTTGCCTGACATACGCCCCGGCCATCTGGCCCCAGTGGACACGGATTACCCGCATCTCGATGACCGCACACCCAATTCTGGTTGGGGCGTTCATAGGAACTTTCCTGAAAACCAAAATACTGTAATACTTTCAACCTATGGACCTCCCGATGAGTAGGCATACATGATGGCCACATGAGCAATGATGAGCACGATCAAGCCGTAGGTTGCGGGAACATGGATAAACAGCCATGCCTTGAGAACCCCTTGATGGGCATAGTGAAAATCCAGATTATCTTTCGCCTGAACAAGGTCTTTGATTTTTGCCAGTCGCTCTTTACCGGCATCGTCAAGGTATTGCCTGAGGCTGTCAATTTCTCCCTGAATACGGTTGAGCGGGCGGCTTGAACTTCTCAGGTGCAACAGGAAATTTCGCGGCCGCCTGAAAAACCCATGCAGAGTATTGACGTAAAGGTTTGAAATTGTCAGAGAACCTGCCTGGTCTACGGAATCAATTGCCAAAGCTTCAGCTTCTTCAGCCAGATCAACACGAAAGGCCGGTATTCTTTCAAAGATCACCCGCTCGGAATGCTGTTCAAGCCTGGCCGGAGTTGTCCGTGACAGATAGGCCCCGGCAATTCCGCTCAAAGCCACAAGGATAAACACCGACCACAATGCCCATTCCAGTATACTGTCGGGCAGAGACATTTTGGTGTGCATTAAAAATACAGCAACCACGAAATAGCCGACATACAGATGAAGCTGCATCCAGATTGCCGCCCGGCCAAACGGCATCATGGGCAGTTTTTTCCGGATATTAAACAGTACCAGAAACACAATTCCACCACTCAAAACCCAGCCATCGAAAAACCTGACGTCACGCAAGCTGGTGTCGTACAGCCAGTAAACCGCGTACATAATCACGATGGCAATGACGGTTATAAGTGAGTTTCGAAAAATTTTCTGCATGGCGTTTATGAAAGCTCCAGCCAGTCGGACAATTTCTCGATATTTTTTATATCAACCCGGGTCAACGCATCATGCGGACACGCACGCTCACATGCGGGACCGCCAAGTTGGCCGGCACACAAATCACATTTTGTTGCTTTATAAATTTGCGCACCCTCAGCATCGGTTAAAAATGTGCCATCGCGCCCGCGAATTTCAACCATACGGATATTGTTGTAAGGACACGAATTGGCGCAAGTTGCACACCCCACACACGTCACACTGTCAATAATCACAGAACCGGTATCAATATCGCGGTGAATAGCACCGGTGGGACAGCCAATCAGGCAAACCGGGTCTTTGCAATGCATGCAGGCATTGGCAACCATCAGGTTTTGGTGGGAAATCCCGTGCCGTACAAACCTCGGATTACCATCATGAGCAGATGCGCACGCACGCACGCAATCGTCACAGCCCACACATCTATCTGTATTAATGGCCATGGCCTTGGTGCCGTTGATAAAACGGTTATCCACCAGGAAATCAAGCATCGATTGCTGAAGACCGGTTTCTCCTTCATGGATCGACGTCGGGTCGGCTTGCGAAAACTGCGGTAAAGTAGGAATTAAATGCTCTTCAACGATCAACGTTGGAATGCGGATAACATCCACATAGCCAATCGCGCGCAAGCTGCGCTGTAACCTTCTGTCACCATCGTTTTTTAGGCTATCAATTATTTCATCCAGCCCGAAAACATCGTCCTTGGTTAAATACCCAAGTGTCTTTTCACCATGGTCAAATTTCTTGCTAACTCGCGCAAAGCCTGAATGAATAAGCAACAGGCCATCAAGGTAGTGGTCCTGTTCCGAGATAATCGGCTCATGCTCCAATACCGAGCCATCGTTTTCTTTTCCCAGTTCACGTTTGAAATGATGCGTCCATTCAAAATTACCATAGGTTTCAAATAATGAGTTTTCGACTATGATTTTCATTGCCGCATCATCGACATTATTAAATAACGCAGATTCTCTAAGCCGGGTTTCCAGCCCGCGTTCGCGATAAAGTCTATCAATCGTCTTGCGAACACTGTCTGACCACTGACGAATATCCCTTAGTCCCTGCCATCGCAGCTCCAGCAAAACAGTTTCTTCCGTGTCGGCAAATACAGTATTGTTTCGCGGGCTGCGCGCCAGCGCCGACAACTCGCCGAACATATTTGGTGCCAGCAGCTCAAAGGTTTCACAGGTAGCGGTAAGCTCATCAACATTTTCTATGCGCGGCACCCAGGTTTCCGTTGAGGCCGTTTGATCCGGCACTTCGATAACTTCATCGGGGTTTTCGATATCGGCAGCGTGTAACGATACGGATATAGAAGATGCTGAGGCCAGATGAACATCCCCATCCTCATTTCCAGCCGACCAGCGGTGGGCGCCTTCGCCAAGGTATTCCGGTATGTCAGAATTTCGCCAAAGTTGAGAAAAGGACCTGAGCCACGATTTCTTTTTGCGCTGCCTGAGGTGGAAAACCGCTTCTTCGCCATCCGGAGTGACAAAGCCCCTGACCGAGCCTTTTAAAATTACAAACAGTGAGTTCCCGTAATCGCCTTTTCGAACGATGATATCCCCGCGTCGATATCTGGTAATCCGTCCGTCATTGGCAATGATATCATCCAGCGCCAGATCTCCGGGGAAATCGTTTTTATCTATAGCCTTAAAAATCGGGAGAGATAATATGTGTTTGATACCATCGCCATGGATACGCTGGCGGCCAAATGGCTTATCCCAACGCTGCGGCTTGCCGACGTGCTCAACCTGACCCACAAAATTCTCCCCAACCTGTGCCGGACAAATGTCCTGGCACAGGCCATATTTGTTTTATTGCGACGGTTTGCCTTTGTATTTATCCGCCCCCGGTATGAGCGCATCAACCGCAGCAAATGTACTACCATCATATTTGCTAACGACACTCATGGTTGCCTTGCCTACCTTGTCAGCTGCGGCATTTAATGCGGCGTCATTGTTCAATTTAAGCTTGGCAGATTTACTGGCCTTGATAATTTCGATCAATTCTGGCGCCTCAGGAAGCGCCTTGGCGACTTTTATCAGTTTCTTACGTGCCGCAGACGCCCGCCTGGCCATGGAGACAGCATAGGCTTTTTTCTGCGTGGCTTTACCAACGGCGCGCAAGGAAGTTTCCAGCTCAACAGCTAGACCAACGACATAGAGGATGCGTTTTCTTTTGGCACTGGCTGGATTATTTTGCTTCGTATACCAGGTGTTATGGCGAACTTCGCCTTGAGACCACGATACCAGTTCAAAAGCACTTCCCGCAGGATGACCGCCCACATTGACCAGTTTTTCTTTCGGCACAACGTGGCAGTTATAGCAATTTTTGGCCAGATTATAGAGATTGGAAGGCCTGATCATACCGGCATCTTCGGATTCTTTCCACCGAATGGCTGCTCCTCCCGCAGGCTCTTTGACTTTTCCACCCATATATTTGCTATGGACTTTCTCCCAGTTTTTACCCGGAGAGTGGCAGGATTCACATGATATGCCAGCGACCGGTTTGGGTTTGCTTTTCACAAGTTGCGAGGTGAAATGACAATCCAGACACAAAGCATCGGACTTCACCCGTTTGATCCCCATCTTCTTGGCGATTTCCTTGGTTTTCTTTCGGCGTGGCATTTCCCTGAAAGTACGAAAATGAAGAGTTGATTTCCAATTGGCTGTTTCGGTTTTATGGCACTCAGCACAGGCATTGGGACCGACAACATTGGCAAGGTCCGATGCAGCAAATGCTGAACCAGAAGAGGTAATCGACGCGATTGCCACAAGCAACATCAGTTTCAAAAACCAAGGTAATGTAGGTTTTCCATCTACAATCATGAGATTTTTCTCCATATAATGACGGCACCAAACCGATCAATAAGTTTCAACAGGCCATAATTCCAAGCAAGTTTTGCTCACTCAAATCCCGACTTAACATCCGGGTAAGGCGAATTACGCATAGCGAAAAAGGATAACGTATTGGTAAATTAGCTCGGGCAAACTAATGCTACGATCACTATCTGGACCTTCGGCGCTGGTATTACCCGCCCACCGCCTCAGTGAACGAACCAGACTTTGATAGAAGTCCTCCCCTAAAACCTGTAAAATCAATTTCCCCGTTTGATTCTTAACTACAGCACAAACTGTACCTATTTTTCCATACTGACTCAAGGACAACATAGGCGTCAACCAGGCAACAGTTCCGGTTTTGCGTGATTTGAAAACACAATTATGCTTTGTAGCTGCCTCATTCGATTAATTATTGACCCGATTGGATGATATCAGATAAAACGTGCCTAAATTTAAACTCCGCTAAATCTGGTCAAAGAGTATGCAATTAAATTTCGAAACAGCTGCTCAACTGCTGGAAAATGGCAGGAGTGACGAAGCATTGCGGATGGGCAAAACCCTGCTTCGTTCCAATAAAAAATCTGACATATTACTTCAGTTCTGCGGCACCTGCGCTGTCAATCTGGGGGATCACAAAGAAGCTGAAAAATACTATTCCAAACTGGTCAAATACTATCCCAAAGTAGCCAAATACTGGTCCGATCTCGGCTATGTTTATTATTCAAATGACGACTTTAAACGCGCCGGGCATGCTTATCGGCAGGCGACGAGACACGAGCCCCTCAATCCAGACCACATTATGGGTCAGGCTATTTGCCGGGTTGCCGAAAACGATTTTGAGAGCGGGGCAGAGAAATATTCCAGAGCACTTGAACTGGTACCGGATCATCCGCGCGCGCTGCACGGACTTGCCAATATACGTCGTCAGCAATTGCGCCCTTTCGAGGCAATGTCGTACCTGTACACGCTTTCTTCAATAATTCAGGATACAGACCCGGATTTTTGGGTCGATTTTGCCGAAGTAGCGGTCAGCATCAGCGATATCCCCGAGGCTTTGCGTGCCCTTGAAAATGCCCAGGCCATTGGCAATTATGATGCTGATCTGGAGACACGTATAGCACTTCTTTACAGTAAGATGGGTCGCGAGGAAGAGGCGATAACAACAATTGAGCGCGCAATTGCCAAAACCCCCGATGACACGGAAATCCTCAATGATGCCGCCGCTATCTACATTGATTCAAGCGATAGCGACGCTGCTTCAAAAATCTATCGTAAGATACTTTCAATACGACCGGACCTTACCAAAGTATACTTCAGCCTGAGCCAGCTCAGAAAATTTTCTCCCCAATCGGCAGATGACGCAGCTTATATAGCAGAAATGGAGAAAGCCCTGGACAGTGATTTTACGGATCCGGCATTTGTGCATTTTGCTCTGGGCAAAGCGTTTGCTGACCTGGGAGATACGACACGCGTTTTCGATCATTTAACCATTGGAAATGATTTACGCAAAGTGGAGCGACCTTATTCTCTCCAGTCAGATCAGGATCGCGTCAGGCGTTTGAAGCAACAATTCCCAATTGGAAGCATCAATGAAAACTTGGAGCCAGTGCCTGACGATACCCTTTCACCAATTTTCGTTCTCGGCATGCCGCGCTCCGGCACAACGCTGGTGGAGCAAATAATTGGCGCTCATCCAAATGTCACTCCTTGCGGCGAGTTGATACTGCTATCCCATATTCTGTCGACCAAACTTTTAAATGTCGAAACTGATCTATCCTCAGTCGACTGGGCGGAAATCGGCGATCTCTATCGCACAAACATCTCAGGTCTGGCCAACGGCAAGAACCGGGCCACCGACAAGATGCCGCATAATTTTTTCAATATCGGCGCCATCTGGTCAGCAATGCCCGATGCCAGGATCATTTTGATGCAGCGCCATCCGCTCGATATCGGCCTGTCCTGTTATCAGGCCTGCTTTGGTCTCGGCCTGGATTACACCAATGACCTGAAAATGATTGGCGGGTTTTATAATCTGTTTGAAGAGTTATGTGACCACTGGAAGTCAATCGCCCCAAATCGGCTGTTGACGGTTCAATATGAGGACGTGGTGCGCGATACTGATGCCAACATAAGACGAATTCTGGATTTTTGCGACCTCGAATGGCACCGCGATTGTGAACATTATTATGAAAAACGCCGGCGTCTGGGTACCGCCAGTTTCAACCAGGCCAACAAGCCGATTTACCGATCCTCCGTGGAAAAATGGCGCAAATACGAACCTCACCTCAAGCCCCTGATTGAAGCGCTAAACCTCTAATTTGAAACTCCGCTTAACGAGCAAATTCTTTACATCTGTCAGGGAAATGAAAAAAAATCGCAAGAATATTTTTTTAACCTGTCAACGTGTTAGGCTCAACACTGATTCAATAAAATGACGGACGCCTCAACAATGGCCAGCAAGAAAAATACAACAGAAAACCCGCTTAACGAGGCCGCGCTTCATTATCACGAATTTCCAAAGCCCGGAAAACTTGAAATCAGGCCAACCAAACCACTGGCCAACCCCAGAGATCTGTCACTGGCCTATTCGCCTGGTGTTGCTGACGTAAGCCTGGCCATTCAAAAAGACCCCCGCACAGCCTCCAGATATACCGCAAAGGGAAATCTGGTAGGAGTAGTAACCAATGGTTCAGCCGCCCTTGGCCTTGGCAACATTGGCCCGCTCGCCTCCAAGCCGATCATGGAAGGCAAGGCGGTTTTGTTCAAAAAATTCGCCAATATTGATTGTTTTGACATTGAGATTGACGAAAGCGATCCTGAAAAACTCGCCGATCATATCATCGCCCTTGAGCCCACGTTCGGCGCCATTAATCTTGAAGACATCAAGGCGCCTGAATGCTTTATTGTTGAAAAGATTTGCCGCGAGAAAATGAACATCCCGGTATTTCACGATGACCAGCACGGCACGGCAATCGTCGTCGGTGCCGCTGCCAAAAATGCACTTGTGCTGACCAATCGTGAATTTGCCGACATCAAGGTCGTATCAACCGGTGGGGGTGCAGCCGGTATAGCGTGTCTTAATATGCTGGTTAAACTGGGCGTGAAGCGCGAGAATATCTGGCTCTGCGATATCGCCGGTCTGGTCTACAAGGGCCGGGTTGAGGAAATGACGCCACAAAAAGATCAGTTTGCCCAGGCAAGTAAAGCATTGGGCCTGGATGACGTCATAACGGGCGCGGATCTTTTCCTCGGTCTGTCCGGCGCTAATGTGCTCAAACCCCATATGGTTGAAAAGATGGCAGAAAAACCCATCATATTTGCCCTCGCCAATCCAAACCCCGAAATCATGCCCGAAGAGGTATTTAAGGTAGCACCCGACGCTATTGTTGCCACCGGCAGGTCAGATTTCCCCAACCAGGTCAACAATGTACTGTGTTTTCCATTCATATTCCGCGGCGCACTGGATGTTGAGGCGTCTGAAATCAATGACACGATGGAAATCGCCTGCGTTGAAGGCATCGCCAAGCTTGCCCGTATGACCTCTGCCGCCGAAACCGCAGCGGTTTATGGCGATGAGAAATTGCGTTTTGGCCCGGAATATCTCATTCCCAAGCCGTTTGATCCGCGCCTTTTGGCCGTTGTCGCCAGCGCTGTGGCCGGCTCAGCCATGCAAACCGGGGTCGCCAGACGCCCCATTGAGGATATTCAGGCCTACGAGGACAAATTAAACACCTCCGTTTACCGCTCCGGCATGATCATGCGCCCGGTGTTTATGGCCGCACGATCCAACACGCGAAAAATAGCCTTTGCCGAAGGAGAAGACGAAAGAGTATTGCGCGCAGCCGTCGCCATTCTGGAAGAAACAATCGATATACCTGTTCTTATTGGTCGCCCGGAAGTTATCCATCAGCGCTGCCAGAGCCTCAGTTTGCCCGAGGATATCACCAGCCGGTTCAAAATTGTTAATCCCGAAAACGATCCCCGCTACCGCACCTACTGGCAGAGCTATCACCAGATAAGAGAAAGAGATGGCGTTACCCCAGACCTCGCCCAGGCCATCCTGCGCACCAACACCACGGTGATTGGGTCCGTCATGGTTCATCTCGGCGATGCCGATAGCCTCATTTGCGGCACCTTTGGCCATTACCTGTGGCATCTCAAATATGTCGAACAACTGCTTGGCAGCGAAGAAATGCACCCGATTGGTGCCCTATCGCTGATTATTCTGGAGAAAGGCCCGCTCTTCGTTGCCGACACTCAGGTCAATCCTCACCCCACCGCACAGCAGGTGGCCGACACTGTTATAGCCTCTGCGCGCCATGTGCGCCGCTTCGGTATTGAGCCCAATATCGCCTTGTGTTCCAATTCCCAATTTGGTGATTTGAATTCTGAATCAGCCATACGCATGCGTGCAGCAATTGCCATATTGGACAATAGCAATTGCGACTTCACCTATGAAGGTGAAATGCAGCTTGATACCGCTCTCAAACCCGAACTGCGCGCCCGCATCTTTCCCAATTCGAAAATGAAGGGCCCCGCCAACGTCCTGATTTTCTCCTTTGCTGAAACTGCAAGTGCGGTCAGAAACAGCTTCAAATCCGTCTCCCAGGGCATTGAAGTCGGCCCCATCCTCATGGGCATGGGCAACCGCACCCACATCGTCACCCCGTCAATTTCGGTGAGAGGCCTGATCAACATCGCCGCCCTTGCCGGAACCCCGGTGCAGCAATATGCCTGAGGTACGTTGAATCTAATTGGATTCATAACCCTCTTTTTCGTCATCCTCGGGCTTGACCCGAGGATCTATACCGTAAATCTCTCGAAAACAATGGTACTGTCTTAGTCGACTGTGAAGAATTCTCAAGGCGTTGATTTTGTTTAAATAACGAGCTTGATCCAGTATTCGTTATTGCAAGTTTTTAGGTTCCTTCAGGTAGTTTTCTTGCAATTTGCGTAACGGGTATTTCTGTGATTCACTGCT
>JAJFHS010000044.1 GCA_021775475.1 Hyphomicrobiales bacterium | reverse complement strand
CAGTGGATTGACTTCTACAATAATGAACGCACCCATCAGGGAAAAATGTGTTGCGGAAGAACACCGTTTGAAACCATGATGGAAGGCAAAGAAATCTGGAAGGAAAAGTTCATAAACTGAACTTCGCCTGACAGACTCCACCGGAAAACCCGGTAACTGTCAGATCAGGTCTGAACTTCTACAATTTATGCAACACACTAACGGGATAACCCGATCCATACCCCTCGCCTATACCGCCAACAGCCCAGCCACCAATCCGGTCAATAATATCCGGTGGACACTCAACGGCCCTCAGGCGATCTCTGAGGCTGTGTCTGAAGGAGTGGATCACGCAACCACTTGGAACTCGTGGCGACAACCATTTGTTCAAGGCACCACTGGCTGAGTTTGCTTTGCATACCTTCTCATTGCAGTACTTGGGAAACATGAATGATCCCTGAGAGGAATTAACAGCTCTTTCAGCTGCCCAAAGTGACGCCCCCACTAGCGGAACAACCCGTTCACTGCCCCTCGTTTTCAAACGCCTCCAAGGGTGTGCTTTGAGTGTTATGTGGGGGTGCTTGGCATCCAAGACTACATCTGACTTCAATAGGCCAGTGGCTTCGCTGAGGCGCATTCCGGTATTACTTATCAAGGCAATCAACCAACGTGCCTCATCATCCATTTGTTTGCACAGGGTTTGAATACGACGAATATCCTCAAGAGGAATAGGAAGACGCCTGGTCTGCGTTGATGTCTCATCTTCACCCAGGTAGACACCTGAGAAGCTCTGGATGTCTTTCAGGTCATGCTCACGTGCAGAGAAGTTGGCAATAGCTCTGATAGTGCTGAAGTTGCGCCGAATGCTGGTCTTGCGCAGACCTCTTTGGGACAAAGCATCCCTCAACTGGTTCACTTCCGCCCTTGTATAGGTATCAATAGGCCGGTCTCCCAATAGCTTGATCATGTAACCAACGGCTCGATCGGCAGCCTGGGCAAACCTTATAGAACGCCCTTCCCCCTTAACCCGGAGATAGAGTTCTTTGGCTTCCGACAGGGATGGCGCAGATGAAATGGTTAAATTTGCAGCAGCAACGTCTACCAAGAACCGTGAGAATGGATCATTGGAAGACCGCCACCTTAACGTCAACCAGTCTTCATCCAATTTAGCAACAAGAGAAACAGTCCGTGCCTGGGCTGCTTTAAGGGACTTTGTTCGCAGTGACAGAACGATCCTATTGCGCTTGTAGTGGCCTTTGAGGTCCTCAGGGACACGTCTTGAGAAGTAATACACACGCCGCTTGGTGTAAATGTAGGGGCAATTTTGGTCTACCAATTGGTCTACCCTCCAAATGAGTTCCAACAGAAAACCATTGGATATCATGGGGTTAACCAGAGTTTACGTGGGGTTATGGCGCACCGGGGAAGATTCGAACTCCCGACCCCTAGATTCGTAGTCTAGTGCTCTATCCAGCTGAGCTACCGGTGCTTGTTTGACAGGATTGGTGTGCTGTCTTTTTGGTCTTGGCTTTTGGCTTACGACCGCTTGAGTTTGACACTACTAATGCTTCCCTTTGACAAAGGCAAGAGTTGGATTGGGAAACTTGCCATGTTTCTTTTATTTTTGCGGTTTTTGATCGTGGGTCTGGCGATAGGAGGTCCATGGGCCCACGGTTTTTGCTTCGTAAACGCCTCTGGCGATGGCCCGGGCGCAAACGTCTGCGGCGTAGGTACCAAGATTGGACAGGGCAAGGGCTTGTGGTTCCTCCAGCCTCTGTTTGCCGGTGGACAACACGAACACGATGTCGCCATCGTAAGGCGTGTGCACCGGGCGTATGGCCCGGGCCATGCCGTCTGAGGCCATAATGGCAATGCGGCGGGCTTGGGCCGGGTCAAGGATGGCGTCAGTGGCGATGATACACAAGCTGGTGTTTTGTCCGGCGTTAGCGCTTGATTTGAGGGCAGAAGCCTTGGTCGAATGGGTGGCTTGGCGCAATTGCGCATCGAGGTTGTCGATTGTTTTACCATCGCCGCCAAATTCGCCGTCACATTCAAACGGAGCTGCCCAAAACGTGCCGGTGCCGGGAAGAGTTGTTGAGCCAAATGAATTTACCACCGCCAGTGCACCCACTGTGATGTTATCGATTATGAGTGAAGCCGAGCCTGTGCCACCTTTGTAAATCCCCGACAAGGCACCCAGACCAGCACCATGATTGCCGAGTTCAAACTGGCTGGCGGCGGCATCACACGCAGCACTTCCCAATGTTAGATATGGGGGGACGTCTCCCCACGCCTTGTTGCCGCCGTTGGTAAGGTCAAACAGGCAGGCGGCGGGCACTATTGGGCAGACTTGCGGCTGGTCACGAAAGGCAAAGCCGCGCTTTCGCGCTGCGAGCCAGCTGGTGACACCGGACGCTGCATCGAGCCCGAATACCGAGCCGCCTGAAAAAACAATGGCATGGATGGCATCAACCAGACAGGTTGCGTCCAGCGCATCGGTTTCGCGTGTGGCGGGCGCTCCGCCGGAAATATTGACCCCGGCAACCGCTGCATCATCGGGCAGGATGACTGTTACACCGCTGAGCACATCATCATCATGAGCGTGGCCGACCCTGATGCCCTCAACATCGGTGATGAGATTGCATTTTCCCGGTTTTATGTGTTTTATCATGGGTTTTCACCTGGTTGGGTATGACGCTAGTACGTCGCTTAAGCTTTCGTCAATTGATCTCCCGTCATTCCAGGGGTAAATTACCTCTTGATGTCTGGTTTTTGTTAATTTGAAGGTTTGAACTATGCGTTGGCACAGTTATTTGGCTAAAAAACCAAAAGTTTTTCTCGTGGGCCTATTGGTCTTGTTTCTCAGTTCCTGTGGCCAGACGCAAGCGCCTGCCATGGTCAGCACGGCCAACGTCCATGCCTCGAAAGCTGCTCTTGAAATTCTGCAAGCCGGGGGATCCGCTGTTGATGCAGCTATTGCGGCGCAATTGGTATTGGGGTTGGTTGAACCGCAATCTTCCGGCATTGGCGGCGGGGCCTTCATGCTGCACTGGGCCGAAAAAGACAGGAAAGTCGATGCTTATGACGGCCGTGAGCGCGCACCTGCTCTGGCCACCGAAAGTTTGTTTTTGACGCCTGAAGGCAAAAAAATGGCATTTAAAGATGCTGTGGTTGGCGGCCGCTCGGTCGGTGTTCCCGGTGTTATCGCACTTTTGGCCAGAGCATACAAAGATCATGGCAAATTGCCATGGCCACGACTTTTCCGATCGGCCATACAACTGGCTGAAGATGGCTTTGAAGTCAGTCCGCGGCTTAATGCATTAATCAAACGCAACCCGTTATTGCGCACACAAAAAAATGCCCGCAACTATTTCTATGTAAAAGCGGCCGATGGCAAATCCGAACGCCAGCCGCTGCCGGTGGGGTATCTGTTAAAAAACCCGGCTTATGCGCAAACCCTCAAGCTTATTGCCAAAGGTGGTGAAGATGCCTTTTACAAAGGGCCGATTGCCAAAGCCATTGTTGCAACTGTTAATGCCCACCCCAACAAAGGACTTTTGAGTGACAGTGACCTTGAGCAATACCGGTCCAAGAAACGCAAAAGCCTGTGTCGTCCCTATCGCACCTTTAATGTTTGCGGCATGCCGCCGCCAACGTCGGGCGGAATAGCGATTTTACAAATTCTCAGGCTACTGGAGCCTTTCAGACTTGACCGGTTGCGGCCTAATTCGACCATGGCCGCCCATCTCATCAGCGAAGCCAGCAAACTGGCCTTTGCCGATCGCAACTTTTATGTTGGCGACAGTGATTATGTCGACGTGCCGGTTGAAGGGCTTTTGTCAAAACCTTATCTGCTCAAACGCGCAACCCTGATTAGTCCGGCCAGGGCAATGCCCAAAGCCAGTGCCGGGGTTCCGGCCAAAACACTCGCGGCCAATCAGATCAGCAGCCCGGATCAATCTTTGCCATCGACCAGCCATCTCGCCATCGTCGACAGTTTCGGCAATGCGGTTTCGATGACCACATCGGTTGAAGGCGCTTTTGGTTCTCATTTGATGGTCAAGGGGTTCATGTTGAACAATCAGTTGACTGATTTTTCGTTTGTGCCGGACGCTGGGGATCGAAAAGTGGTTAACCGTGTGGCCGGGGGCAAGCGCCCGCGCTCCTCCATGTCTCCGACAATAATCCTTGATAAAAACGGTGAGTTTTATGCCGCCATCGGATCGCCCGGCGGCAGTAGTATTATTGGTTATGTCGCCCGGACAATTATCGCATTGATTGACTGGAAACTGCCAATGCAGGACGCCATTGCCCTACCCCATGTGATTAACCGCAATGGTGTAACAGATCTTGAGCAGGCAACGGTTTTGGAAAAAATAGCGCCCGGGCTGGAAAAGCTGGGACACAAGATTCGCATCCGCCCCTTAACAAGCGGTCTGCACGGTATCGCCAAAATTTCGCCCGGAATCCTGGAAGGTGGCGCTGACCCCCGCCGCGAAGGTGTGGTGATGGGTTACAAAAACCGTTAAATTCCGAAGTGTGAAAACATGATGCGGCAATGCCTCATTGGCGTTGACATGACGCCGAGATAATGAATACTGTTTATCGAATATGTTTACTGCGGCACAGGGAGATTTTCCTCCGACATCCTGCGCTGTAAATGCACTGGGGCATTTTAGTGGAAAGGGTACACTGTGGAAAACGCACTGGGATTGTCCGGCGGGCAAACGCTACTGATGTCGATTACGATCGGCATCACTCTGCTCGGACTGGTCGGATTAGCAATGGCGCTGCTAATGAAAAAGCGCTGGAAGCTGACATACGGCATTGAATATCTTTTTATAGCAGCACTTCTGGTCATGGCTTATTATGGCGATTATGCCAGCACCAGCGTCTACACGGCCTATCAGGAAGATCTGCGGGTCAATGAAACGGTGTCTGGAGAAATTGTCAAAGATGTCGATCGCGACAAGAAATTTGACCGCATTTTGCGCGTTGTTGCCTTTCAGTGGGGCTTTGCCTTTATTACCGCTGAAGAAGAGATAAGCCGCAACGCCGCTATCGTCAAACCGGGCGAGCGGGTTTTATTTCAGGTTGTCACCAATGATGTGATCCACGGGTTCAACATTCCTGTTGCCCGAATTACCGCGGAAATTGATCCCGGTGACGTGCGCGAACTATGGATACGTGCACCCAAAAAACCAGGGAAATATCTGATTCAATGTGTGAATTACTGCGGCGTTGGCCATGCACAGATGAAGGCATGGCTGGTTGTCGAAGGCGATACACCTACAGCGAAATTGAAAAACAGCGGGGAGAAAACCAATGGCGCATGAACTGGATCACTCGCGCACTGGCGCGGCTCCACACTGGAAGCCTGAGAATCTTATTGGCACGATGCCATTGAAAACCCTGATGTTTTCTGATGATTATCGCTGCATTGCTCTCAAGGGTATTTTAACCGCATTTATTATGCTGGCCCTTGGCGGTACGTTTGCCCTGATTTTCCGCACTGAGCTTGCGGTTCCTGGTGCCCAGTTTCTTGGTGCCCGGGTGTATATGACCCTGATGACATTGCACGGCATGGTGATGGTGTTCGGCTTTCTCATCCCGCTGACCATTTCGGTCTGTTATTACATGATCCCGAAGGTTCTGGGCACTGAACGCCTCGAATGGCCAAAAGTAGCGCACTTGAGTTACTGGATATTGATGTTGGCAGCAGTATTGCTGATCATCGGCCGCCCGGATTTCACCTGGACCGCCTATGCACCCATGTCACTCAGAGTTGGCAGTGATCTGGTATGGATGGGCTATGTGGCAATTTTCCTGGTTGCGGTTTCTGAATTTCTTGCCGGTCTGGTGTTATGGCGCAACGCGATGATGGGTGTTGCCAAATGTGGATGGAAAAAACTGCCAATGATGGGCTGGGGAGCAGCAGTAGTTGGCCTGTTGATGATCGTTTCAACTATTCCGCTCGGGTTTATTGGCATCGGGCTGCTTACCGACTGGCTGGAAATGACGGCTTGGTTTGATCCCGCTCGCGGCGGTAGTGTCAAATTCTTCCTCTATGTCTTCTGGACCTATGGCCATCCGGCCGTCTACCTGCCGTTTGTTCCGGCAATTGCCATTTTGTACACCTTGATGCCGCGCATTCTGGGCCGGCCGATGTGGAGTTACTGGTCGGGTGTTATAGCGTTTTTGCTTCTGGGCCTGTTTGCCATGCCGATTGGCCCGCATCATTTCCAGCCGCTCTATACAATATCAGGCTGGTATGAACGCATGATCCAGATATTTACCCTGCTGGTATTTATTCCCAGCGTGTTGCATGTGTTTAACTGGATTGCCACTTTGTGGGGGGATCCAATTCCAAAGTCAGCCCAGGCCAGTGTTCCGTTCAAATTCATGATATCGGCGATTGCCTTCATCATCTATGGCGGCGCTACAGCCTACGTCAACGGGCAGATAGCCACCGATAGTGATTTCATCCACAATACCTACTGGATACCGGCGCATTTCCACGCCATGTTCTTTGGCTTTGCCGGGCAGATGGCCTTTGCCGGATTTTATTACCTCTATCCGTATTTTACCGGGCGGATGTATAACCAGCGCATGGCCAACAGTCATTTCTGGTTGTGGCAGATTGGCCTGTTCACCAAGATCACTATGATGTTTGTCGCCGGATATGCCTATTTCCCACGCTGGGTATATGACTATCTGCCGCTCAAGGAATGGGTAATGCCACAAATGATGATTACCGCTGCCGGCTATCTTATCGGCCTTGGTTTCCTCATTTTCGTTTTCAATGTGGCACTCAGTGCAACGCGCGGCGAACGAGCACCCGATGAGCCATGGCCAGTTGAACATGACGATGCAGCCCCTTCCGCTGTACCTGCTGAATAAAGGACGCAGACATGATTAAATTATTTGTATTTATCGGAATTGCCAGCGTTTCCCTTGCCACCTATCTTGCCACTGTTGGCCAGGGGCCTGATTACCAAATGTCACCATCGACCAGCCTCTATACGAAATTCCAAAAAGAAGGCCTGATGCCCGACGCCAACGCCGTTGTCGAAAACGATGAGGTCGAACACGGAATATTTGAGGTGCCGGAAGAAGACGAACGTCAACTCAAGATGGCTATGTCCAATATGGATGGCATGGACATGAGCGGTATGAAAATGGATGGCGAAGGTGCCATGAAGATGGATGGCGAGAGCTCCATGAAAATGCCGATGGCGGAAGAAGGTAAAACCGCCATGAAAATGGATGAGGAAGCTACCGAGAAAATGCCCATGGCGGATGAAGCCAAAACCGCCATGAAAATGGGCGAGGAAGCCGCTGAAAAAATGCCCATGGCCGACGAAGCTAAAACCGCCATGAAAATGGGTGAGGAAGCCGCCGAGAAAATGCCCATGGTAGACGAAGCTAAAACCGCCATGAAAATGGGTGAGGAAGCTGCTGAGAAAATGCCCATGGCCGACGAAGCCAAAACCGCCATGAAAATGGGCGAGGAAGCCGCCGAGAAAATGCCCATGGCGGATGAAGCTAAAACCGCCATGAAAATGGGCGAGGAAGCTGCCGCGAATATGCCGATGGCTGGTGACGGCGATGCCCCACATGGTGATGAAGAGAAAGTCGAAGGTGGCTTGAAAATTACAGACGAGGGTAAATTTGATCGCGAAGTTACGCTGACAATGGCCGAATGGAAATTTTCCGACTTAAGTCTGGATGTGAAAAAGGGTGAAAAAATTCGTTTTACCATCACCAATGAAGGAAAAATCCCTCATGAATTCATGTTCATGTCGATGGCGGCAATGCAGGCGGTGAATTATCGGGCAAAACGGGCCGACTGGAATCTGCTGGAGCATGAAGCGTTATTTGAAAAATCTCTTGTTCTGCCAGGAGGCAAGTTCTCCTTCGTTGCTGAAATCCAACAAGATGGCGCCTGGATGTTCATGTGCATGCTGCCATATCATATGCAAATGGGCATGATGGGCCAGATAGCGACACCAGGCAGGGCGATGGATATGGGCAATATGCAGATGTAGCCAACAGTCTGCCGATCTTGATATTACGCCCTAAAGCGCCTGCCCGGCGGCCCAACCGCTGGCCCAGGCCCATTGAAAATTGTACCCGCCAAGCCAGCCGGTAACATCTACGGCTTCGCCGATGAAATAAAGACCGGGGACGCGTTTTGCTGCCAGAGTTCGCGATGACAGATCAGCGGTGCTGACACCGCCAACGGTGACTTCGGCTTTGGCAAAGCCTTCCGATCCCGTAGGTGTAAAACGCCAATCGGCAAGTCTGCATTCGACCTCGTTGAGTTTTTTATCCGGCACATTGGCAAGTTCTGCCTCAAGATTAATACGCTGCGCCAGCGCTGTTGCCAGTCTGGCTGGCAGGCCCGCGCTCAATATTGTTTGCAGAGATAGTTTTGGCGTTACGTGTTTTGCCTGCAACAGCCAGCCGGAATTTTGATCGGGTAAAAAATTGATGCCGATTTGATCGCCCTTGTGCCAATACGAAGATACTTGCAGGATTGCCGGGCCCGACATGCCGCGATGGGTGAATAAGGTAGCGTTACGAAATTTCACTTTACCACAGGAGACAATTGTATCGGCTGAAACCCCTGACAATGACGTAAACAGCGCTTCATCCGGCCCCAGTTTCAGCGGCACCAGAGCCGGTCGCGGCTCCACAACTTTCAGACCAAACTGCCGCGCCAGCCGGTAGGCAAAATCGGTTGCCCCCATCTTGGGAATTGATGCCCCGCCGGTGGCAACCACCAAAGCAGGGGCGGTTGCTGCCAGGTGACCAAGATCGACAGAATAAACGCCATCGGTGCAGGCAACGCCCCCCACTTCCTGCCCGAGCTTAAGCGTCACCTCACCTTTTTCACATTGATCGAGAAGCATGGCGACGATCTGTCTGGCCGAGTTGTCGCAAAACAGCTGGCCCAGTTCTTTTTCGTGCCAGGCAATATTGTAGGCATCAACCAGGGCAATAAAATCCTGCGGCCGGTAGCGGCCAAGGGCTGATTTGGCAAAATGCGGATTGGCACTGAGAAACCTTTGCGGACTGGTTTCAATGTTGGTGAAGTTACAGCGACCGCCACCTGAAATAATAATTTTGCGGCCGGGCTCAGCGCCGTGATCAACCAGCAGAATTTTTTTGCCACGCTGCCCGGCGATGGCTGCACACATCAGGCCAGCACCGCCGGCACCAAGGATGATGGCATCGTAATTATTCGGCAATTTCTTCATCCGATTTGAAATCTTATCTAAGAAGCAGCCTGGGAATACTGGTCACTTTGGGGAATAGACGTGATGCGGTCTGAAATAGAGACATGGAATGTTGCGCCAATGGGCGTATCAATCAAATCAATCGAGCCACCGTGGGCCTTGGCAAGCTCAAAGGCGATGGCCAGGCCCAGACCGGTACCGCCACTGCGCACAGAGCCTTTGAAGGCATCAAAGAGATGTTCGCGAGCACGCTCAGGCATGCCAGGTCCGTTGTCTTTAATCTCAATTGTTACCACAGAACCATCACGCCAGGCTGAGGTGCGAACTTCCAGATCGGCTGATTTCGAAATATCAAGCACCTGACAGGCGTTCTTCAGAAGATTAAACAGAACTCTAAACAGTTGTTCCCTGTCGGCATCTATTTCCAGGTCTGGTTCGATGTCTGCCACATACGATACACCGCGCTCGAAAAATGGATTTAGGGTGCCGTGCACTTCATCAACCAGATGTTTGACCAAAAAGCGGCTGCGCTTTGGCGGGTCTTCCTGCACCTTGCCGTACTTTAGGGTCTGGGTGCAAAAATTGACCGCGCGGTCGAGGGAGGCGATTAGTTTTGGCGCAAAACGCTTAACCGTCGGATCTTCGACACCGGAAAGGCGGTCGGAGATCAGATGCGCACTGGACAACATATTGCGCAGATCATGACTGATTTTGCTGACCGCCAGCCCCAGTGCCTCAAGATGGCTTTTTTGTTGCAGCATCTGGGTAAGATCATTCTGCATTCTGGCCAGCTCAACTTCAGCGATACCAATTTCATCGCCGCGCGAAGACGGCACAATGATCCGCGCCCGGTCTTCCGGGTTTTTCTTGAAACGAACCATACTATAAGTGATCTGGCGCATGGGCCGGACAAAAATCCAGATCAGCATGAAATAAACCGCGGTTGCCGTGAATGCTGAAATAACCAACGACAGATTAAAAATATTGAGGGCAAAGGTCAGCATGGCTTTGCGCAGAGGCTTTTCTGCCAGTACGACTTCGATAAACTCGCCTGTTTTGTCCTTAACATTACCAATAACGCGAATATTTCGATTGCCTTCAAAAAACAACGTATTCATGGCATCAACGATCAGGCTGTACATGGTGGGATCGCGTAAATCAAACGAACCATCGACCACGGGAGGCATGTTTTTACTCAAAATCATCTGGCGAATTTCATTGTTGCGGGTGGCCACCCCTTTCACCCGGGTGGCTTCGAGCAGCGCGTACATAAGTTCATCAGAAATTTTTTGATTGGGAGCAGCCTCAACCACCAGGCTGGCAATCTGGGCCGATGCCAACCTGTTCTCGAGCCAGTTTTTACGAAAGTTTGCCACCGACGGCACGAAGATGAGAACTTCGACAATCATGATGAAAAGTGCTGTCATAATCAACAGCTTGGCCGACAAACCCAAACTCAACTTGCGCTCGGATCGTGGCGGCACTTTTGGATCACTATTCAGTTTTTCGCTCATAACATTCATCAACTACAAAGGTTGTCTTAACCGAACCGGGCCAGAAATCTGATTAGTTTTTTGAGCCACGGATTTGACAAGCTGTCGGTGTAAAATCCATATGAAACCCGCTTGTTTATTTCACTCAATGTTGGGTAGGGTACAATAATACTCGTCATTGCGCCAATTTTTAGGCCTTTGGTGATTGCCAGCACCCAGGGTTGCAAGAGTTCCCCGGCACTTTGACCGACAATACTGGCACCTACGATCTTGCCATTTTTAGTGGTTATCACTTTTACCATACCATCGGTTTTGCCTTCTGCTGTGGCGCGATCATTCTCGGCATAAGGCCAGCGCAGAATTTTGATTTTGCCATAGCGTTTGCGCGCGGGCACCTCATCCAACCCCACATGGGCAAGCTCAGGATCGGTGTAGGTTACCCAGGGGATAATGTCGGTGTTGACTTTTGCCGGCAGACGGAAAATTGCCGAGCGGATAACAATGCCGGCATGGTAGTTGGCCACATGGGTAAATTGTAAAGATCCGGTGACATCGCCAATCGCATAGATTTTGCGGTTCGATGTTTTGAGTTTTTTATTTACCTCAATGCCGCGCGGTGAATATTTAATGCCCGCAGCTTCCAGATTTAAACCAGTTACATTGGGTTTTCGACCGGCTGCCACCAGCAGGTGCGAGCCATCAATTTTAATCACGTCGTCAGCGGCTTCAATTGTTACGCGTATACCCCTGCCCTTTTTGGCCACCTGCTTGACCGTGACACCGCTGTGGATTTTGACACCATCGCGAACGATCTGATCGAGGACGATTACGGTGAGTTCAGGGTCATCCTTGGCCAGGGGAGCAAACATTTCCAGAACTGTTACTTCAGCGCCCAACCGGCGATGGGCCTGGGCCAGTTCCATGCCGATGGGACCGCCACCGATAATAATCAGATGGGTTGGTTTGCGTTTATTGTCAAAGATGGTTTCATTGGTGTGGTAGGGGACATCCTGCAAACCGCTGATGGGCGGTATTCCGGCAGATGAGCCCGTCGAGATCACAAACCGCCGTGCTGTAATTTCATAGTCTCCGGCAACCACAGTTTGAGCATCTTTGAAACTTCCTTCGGCTTCAATAACCTTGACACCCAGGCCAGTGAAACGTTCAACCGAATCGGTTGGCGCTATTGCGGCAATGACGCCGTGGATATGATCATGGACTTTTTTAAAATCAACACTTGTCTCTTCCGCCGTGATGCCAAACTTCTCGCCTGATGACATCAGTTTGGCCTGTTTGGCAGCTGCAATCATTGCCTTGGAAGGCACACAACCGTAGTTGAGACAATCACCCCCCATTTTACCCTTTTCGATCAAGGCCACACTGACGCCAAGCTGGGCTGCGGCTGCGGCTACCGACAGGCCGCCTGAGCCTGCTCCGATGACGCAAATATCAACTTCCAGAACTTGCGGCACGGCTTAACCCTTCCGCGATCTGATTTTTTGCAAAACAACGGGAATAAGGGCAACGAAGCCTAATGCGGCAAAGGCGAAAAGCAATTCTTTGGTCACGAGAGAGCCGGGGCTGATGGCAAAAGAACAGCTTTTATCAGCAGCACTGCCAGCTGTATCGAGGCATTTTTGATAATCAGCCTGGGCGGCATCAATAATGCTGTCTAGACCCGCACCTACAAAGGCAAAAGCAAAGGTGCCGGGAATAATTCCAACAAAGGTTCCAATGATAAAGGTTTTGAGGCGAACGCCTAACAAGGCCGGGGCAAGATTGACCAACCAGAACGGAAAGGCCGGGACCAGCCTTAAAAACAATAGGTAATTAAGAGCATTTTCCTGAAATCCGGCAGAAAGTTTTGACAACCACGGACCGGCTTTTGCAGCCAGCGTTTCACCGAACGAGGTTTTGGCAATTAAAAACAGCAAAGACGCGCCCACTGTTGCCGCAACAACCGTAATGCCTCCGCCCACCAGGGGGCCGAACAAAAACCCGCCGGTAATTGTCAAAATAACACCCCCGGGCAACGATGTTGAAATAACGGCAACATAAATAAGGAAATAGGCTGTGAGGGCAAGCAGCAAGCGATCGCCAACCATCGCGTTCAACCAATCGCGGTTATCGGCAATAACTTCTAAGCTGAGGTATTTATGCCAGCCCTGGGAGACCACCAGCACCATGACAGCGACGAGGATGCCTAAAGGCAAAAAGCGTTTCAGACGACCGGGTTTGCTGTCACCGGCCGCTGATATTTCTTCGTCGCTCATATTGTTCCCATCTATTGAACGGATTTGCACCCGCCACCCTTTTCGATACTACTTCGGGCGTGCGCACTTTGTACATTTGAATGATTCAGACATACCACCCACACCATTGCCAAACAGATACATGAAATCTTGAATATTGCTCTTAATTAAAGGTTTTTTCGCCGTAAAGAACAGGTCTTCAATTATTTGTGATAAAATGTCATCGCCAGCTTACCAGCGGTAACTAAAAATTCCAGTGCAAGAAAATGGTAAAAGCTGTGTTTTACTCCTTTTAAGCAAACGTACCATCCTGTGAAAAAACTGGCATTTGCAACCTCTGAGTACCTTAATCGATGGGCAATCTCATATTAGCGCACCAGTATCGCAGATAAGAACTGGCACAGCCATCAACTTCAGCAAAAGTTAACCATTTTTCTCTAATGAATACGTCAATAAAGGAGATGCCAGACCATGCATGTTGTAGTGGCCGTTCGCGGACGTGCTATGCACGAGATTATCTGTCGGCCCATACGCGAACGGGGTGACACGGTACATGTTTTTACCGATGGGCTCAGCGCACTCAACCATATCCGATCCGACCCCACGGTGGATGTTTTGCTTACCAGCCTTGAACTCAGCACAATGTCGGGGCTGGAGTTGTGCTGGGAAACAAAGATAGTTTCGAACAGGGAATCTTCCATCTACATCATCGTGATGTCTTCCTCGAGCGATGTGGCCAAACTTGTCGAAGCGCTGGATTCCGGCGCTGATGATTTCCTGAAAACGCCGTTTGTTCCGGAGGAACTCTGCGCCCGCTTGCGATCCGCCGAGCGCGTGCGATCGGCGCAACGCGAGCTCATGTTGCGCGCCACGACCGATCCGTTGACGGGTGTGTGCAATCGCCGATCATTTTTTGAACGCGCCACGGCAATGCTCGATGAAGATAAGACTGGTGACCGGCATTCGGTGATCATGCTCGACATCGATCATTTCAAATCTGTCAACGACACATTCGGTCATGATATTGGCGATGCCGTCTTGCGCGATGTCAGCGCGGCGATCGGGTCGACCTCCATGATATTTGGACGGCTCGGCGGCGAAGAGTTCGCTGCCTTCATACCCGATCAACCAGCGGCGATGGCCCATAAGACCGCCGAGATGATGCGCACTACAATTGCCGGTCTGGCAATACCGGCGGGCGATGCCACAATTGCCATCACCTGCAGCTTTGGTGTCAGCGAACGGCGTGATGGCGAAGATATCGACTCCCTGCTGAAGAAGGCAGATCAGGCGCTCTATCAGGCCAAGACCGGCGGGCGCAACCGAACGGTCATATACAACGCGCAAGACTGCAGTCCGCAAAACGGCGAGTTCGTCGCCCGAACGAGCAATTGATTGCCCAGGAAACCCTGTGGTGGTCCGGGATATCGCTGGTGAAAAAACTGTTGCATTGGCTCAATTTACTGTATATTCCCCAGTGCATTGACTTGGGCGCCAGTTGATCTTATAAGCCCGCACGACCATTTAATTTATATGTGGCCACATGAGCGCCCTGGCGGCGGCTATAGTGGCGTTAGTTTGGCGGGAAATCCGCCGGTAGTTGGAGAATTGAAGTGAAGCGGACTTATCAACCAAGTGTGCTGGTCAGAAAACGCCGTCATGGCTTTCGGGCACGCAAATCATCTGTTGGCGGCTTGCGTGTGCTTGCCCGCAGACGTGCCAGAGGACGTAAGCGTTTATCCGCTTAAACGATACCCGGCAGTTTGTGACCTGACCAACGCTCAAGCGGTTTAATGTCACAGCCCATACACCCCTTGCAATCAGACCTCTAATGGAGAGCGAGATCACAATGGAACGTCTTAAGAAACGTAAGGAGTTTCTTCGGGCTGCCCGTGGTGTAAAATGGGTTACGCCTGGCCTCATCCTGCAATGCTGGCACCGCGGTGATGACGATTGTTCCAGAATTGGATTTACTGTTACCAAGCGGGTTGGTAATGCTGTGGTGCGCAATCGCGTTAAAAGGCGCTTGAGAGAAGTTGCAAGACACGATAAAGCACATGGGCGGACAGGATTTGACTATGTTGTCATCGGTCGTAAATCTACAATTCCTCGCGGCTTTAGCGAACTTGAGCAGGATTTGAGCGGCGCTTTTCGTGGCATTCATGGAAAAGTGATGCGTTTTGAAGGTAATGTGAAAAAAGATTAACCGCGGATGCTTTAACAGCTTTCGATATCCGGTGACTGGCAGGAAATAAGGTATGGGTGACAATAAGAATTTTTTTCTCGCGATTGCTCTGAGTATAATAGTCCTGTTCGGCTGGCAGTATTTCGTCGGCGCACCGCAGATGGAACGCGAACGCCTGAGACAAGAGCAAAAACAGGCGACCGAGACGAAAAAACCTACGCCCCAGCCCGAAATCGGCGGCTCATCGGTTCCTCAGCCATCGACTGGAACGCAGACCGGCGGCAATCTACCGCTGCCCGGCACAGGCGCTGCCAAACCGGCGATATCACGTCAAGCAGCACTGAGTTCAAGTCCGCGTATTAAGGTTGATACGCCCAGTTTGATGGGCTCGATCTCGCTTAAAGGTGGTCGAATAGATGATTTGCTGTTGCGTGACTATCGCGAGACCGTTGACCCTGAAAGCGATCCTATCACCCTGTTTTCCCCCTCAGGTATCAAAGGGGCCTATTATGCCGAATTCGGCTGGACGTCTGATCCCGAAGCCAAGATCAAAACGCCCACCTCAACCACATTGTGGACCGTAAAATCGGGAACGAAACTCACGCCTGAAACACCGGTCAAGCTGGAATATGACAATGGCGAAGGCCTGATTTTCCGTCGCACCATTTCGATTGACAAGGATTTTATGTTTTCAATTTCCCAGGAAGTTGAAAACCGCACCTCCAAGGCGGTGACCCTTTTTCCCTATGGCCTGTTGTCGCGCCACGGCAAACCGGACATTCAAAACTTTTATATTCTGCATGAAGGTCTCATCGGTGTACTCGGTGAAGACGGTTTGCAGGAAATTGACTATGATGACGTGATTGACGGCAATACACTGACATTCGAGAGCACAGGCGGCTGGCTCGGCATCATCGATAAATACTGGGGAGCTGTGTTGGTTCCCAGCCAGAAGAAAAAAATAACTGCCCGTTTCAGCGCCAGTCAGCGCAATGATATCGTTACCTATCAAACGGATTATCTCGGCAAGGCCATTGTCGCTGCACCGGGCAAGAGTGCAACAATCGAAAACCAGTTGTTTGCCGGTGCCAAGGTGGTGTCGATAATTGATGGGTATAACGAAAAACTGGGCATTACCAATTTTGATCTGCTGATTGACTGGGGCTGGTTCTACTTCATCACCAAGCCGATGTTTATGCTGATCGACTTTTTCTTCAAATTCTTTGGCAATTTTGGCATCGCTATTCTTGCAGCAACTGTGGTGATCAAACTGATCTTCTTCCCGCTGGCGCACAAATCATATGTGTCGATGAGCAAGATGAAAAAGTTGCAACCTGAAATCGTCAAGATGAAAGAACGCTTTGGTGACGACCGCGCCAAACAACAACAGGCGATGATGGAGCTCTACAAAAAAGAGAAGGTCAATCCGATGTCGGGTTGTCTGCCAATCATGTTGCAGATACCGGTGTTTTTTGCACTCTACAAAGTGCTGTTCGGCACCATTGAGATGCGCCATGCGCCTTTCTTTGGCTGGATTCAGGATCTTGCCGCACCAGACCCGACCACATTGTTTAACCTCTTTGGACTTATCCCCTGGACCCCGCCAGCACTGATACCCATGATTGGCGTCTGGCCGCTCATCATGGGCATTACCATGTTTGTTCAGATGCGGCTCAACCCTGCCCCGCCAGATCCTGTTCAGGCGATGGTGTTCAACTGGATGCCGTTATTCTTTGTTTTCCTTCTGGCTTCCTTTCCCGCCGGACTGGTTATCTACTGGGCCTGGAACAATACACTTTCGGTGTCGCAGCAATGGTACATCATGAACCAGCAAGGCGTTAAAGTTGATCTGCTTGGCAATATCAGGGCAATGTTCAAGGGATCGAAGAAAGACAAGAGCACTTAGTATTTCACCTGCCAAGTCCTGAAGCCAACCCGCTCCCCCGCCCAACCACCCCAGGATATCCTTATCGGGTGGTTGGGCGGGGGAGCGGGTTGGCTTCAGGACTTGGCAGGTGGTTTTTGAAAGCACAAGGATGATCAGCCCGATTGCGACAGATGAAACCTACCCAGCTGCCCAGCTGGAAGCCGGTCGCCTGTTATTTGCCCAACCGTGCACTTTTCTCAAAAGTGTTGTTGCACCTTCAGGACTGCCTGAACCTGACCGGGCTGAAGTGGCCTTTGCCGGTCGCTCCAACGTCGGCAAATCGAGCCTGATCAATACGCTTACCAATCGCAAATCACTGGCCAGAACATCGAACACGCCGGGGCGTACACGTGAATTGAATTTCTTTTCGCTGACCGAGCAGCTTTATCTGGTGGATATGCCGGGCTATGGCTATGCGCGGGCTGAAAAAACCAAAATTCAGGCATGGACCACACTGATTGAACAATATCTCAATGGCCGCGTCGGCTTGCGGCGGGTCTATCTGCTGATTGATGCGCGCCATGGTTTCAAGGATGTTGATGCTCAGGTGATGAAGCTTATGGATACGTCAGCTGTGTCTTATCAGGTGGTGTTGACCAAGGCCGATAAAGTCAAAAAATCCGACTGGGACCGGCTTATGGAAAGCGTCGCAACGGTTAGCGCTAAACACGTGGCTGCACACCCGTTGATTATTCCCACATCAAGCCGAACCGGCGCTGGCATCGATCATTTGCGTGCGGAAATAACCGCTCTGGTCCAAAGTTGAAAACTTCGCTATAAGTGTTTGTCTTAGTGTGAAAGTCCTGAAGCCAGCCCGCTCCTCCGCCCAACCACCCCAGGGTATCCTTATCGGGTGGTTGGGCGGAGGAGCGGGCTGGCTTCAGGACTTATCGGACATACAAAAACACGCGAACTTTCTTTCCAGTGAGATCATGATGACGCAAGATGATAGCGATAACAAAAAACCGGAAACCGTCACATCATTGAGTGAGCGGACCCGTACAGCCAGTACGCTTTCAGAAGCCCTGCCCTTTATGCAGCGTTATGATGGCGCTACCGTTGTCATCAAATATGGCGGCCATGCCATGGGCGACAAACAGCTTTCACAGGATTTTGCCCGCGATGTCGTTCAACTGAAACAAACCGGTGTTAATCCCATTATTGTCCATGGTGGTGGCCCGCAAATTGGTGCCATGCTAGAGCGGCTCGGGATCAAGAGCACGTTTGCCGATGGCTTGCGGGTAACCAATCGCGAGACCGTCGAGATTGTTGAAATGGTTCTAGCTGGTTCGATCAACAAGGAAATCGTTGTCGCCATAAACAAAGCCGGTGGCAAGGCGGCTGGACTGTGCGGCAAGGATGGCAATCTGGTGGTGGCGCGCAAGCTGCGGCGGACAAAAAAAGATCAGGGATCAAACATCGAGAGAATTCTGGAACTTGGCTATGTCGGTGAACCTGAAGAAATAAATCCCGACATTCTTGATACTTTTATCAGCAGCGATATCATTCCGGTTATTGCCCCAATCGGGGTGTCAAAAGAGGGTGAAACCTACAATATAAATGCCGATACGGTTGCCGGCGCACTAGCGTCAGCCTTGCAAGCAAAACGGTTGTTGTTACTGACAGATGTGCCGGGCATCCTGGACGGCAATGGTGATCTGATAGTTGAGCTTGACCTGCATCAGGCCCGCAAACTCCAGCGTGACGGCACCATTTCCGGCGGTATGGTGCCCAAACTTGAAACTTGCATTCGCGCAGTTGAAGATGGTGTTGAAGCTGTTGTTATTCTCGATGGCCGTGTTCCCCACGCAGTCCTGCTGGAAATCTACACAGAGCACGGTGTCGGCACGCTGATCGCCTAAGCGGAATTGGATCGGATAAAACCCAACAGGGAAACCACCCATTCCTGCACCGTCCCGGCCTTGAGCCGGGACCGACCAGCTTTCCGGACGAACTCCAATAGATCCCGGCTCAAGGCCGGGACGGTGCGGAGATTCTGAATAGTCGACTGTGAAGAATTCTCAAGGCGTTGATTTTGTTTAAATAACGAGCTTGATCCAGTATTCGTTATTGCAAGTTTTTAGGTTCCTTCAGGTAGTTTTCTTGCAATTTGCGTAACGGGTATTTCTGTGATTCACTGCT
>JAJFHS010000043.1 GCA_021775475.1 Hyphomicrobiales bacterium | reverse complement strand
GTGGAGTCTGTCAGGCGAAGTTCAGTTTATGAACTTTTCCTTCCAGATTTCTTTGCCTTCCATCATGGTTTCAAACGGTGTTCTTCCGCAACACATTTTTCCCTGATGGGTGCGTTCATTATTGTAGAAGTCAATCCACTGATCAAGATCGGTCTGCAGCTCGTCAATGGAACTGTAAGCTTTCTTTCTGAATGTGACCTGATAAAACTCCTGCAATATGGTCTTATGGAAGCGCTCGCAAATGCCGTTGGTTTGCGGATGCTTCACTCTGATTTTGGTATGATCAATGTCGTTGATGGCCAGGAATAACTGGAAGTCGTGTTTGTCAGCCCTGCCGCAATATTCCGTGCCTCTGTCAGTGAGAATTCTCAGCACCGGCAGATCGTGATCTTCCATGAAGGGCAGAACCTTGTCATTCAGCAGATCCGCAGCAGTGATCGGTGTCTTGGTGGTATAGAGTTTGGCATGGGCCACCTTGCAATAGGTGTCGATATAGGTCTGCTGGTACACCCGGCCAACGCCTTTCAAAGTGCCGACATAAAATGTGTCCTGAGAGCCCAGATAGCCTGGGTGAGCGGTCTCAATCTCGCCACAGGCCCTCATCATCCAGTTTCTTCTTCTCCAGCGCCTGCACCTGAGCTTCTGTCAGAATGATCCCGTCTGCAGCAACGATGACTTCCAGGGCTTTCAGGCGGTTCTTGAAGTTGGCCAGGTTATGACGCAACCAAATAGAACGTACACCTGATGGTGAGACAAACACACCCAGCTTGCGCAACTCATTTGACGTGCGTGTCTGTCCATAGGCGGGGAAGTCGGTGGCGTTTTTGATGACAGCCTGCTCGGTAACTTCATCCACGCGGTTGGCCAAATTGGGCTTGCGCCGGGTGCGCTCAAACAGGGCTTCAACCCCGCCATCCTCAACCGCCGATTTGTACCGGTAGAATGTGTCGCGCGACAGGCCCATCACCTGGCAAGCTTTGGATACATTGCCCAACTCATCAGCCAGATTTAAAAGGCCAACTTTGTGTTTGATGATCTTGTCTGTAGTATTCAACATTGTGGTTTCCTTGTTTTGAGGTTTGGTTTGCACCACCATCAAAACCGGTAACCATCGGCTCTGGCAAGAGCCATGCCGTTCCCGATCCAGTTCGCTGGAAAGGGAACGGTGTCAGATTAAATCGAGTCTTCTACACCCCTGTTGAGGCTGTAGATCGCCCGTTGGTTGGCTATGCGAAGAACTATCCCGCTAATCTATTTGCTGAGGCACATTCACATCCAAAGGCTCAGCTTATCTATGCGGTATCGGGTGTGATGCATGTGGAAACAGCAAGCTCTAGTTACATCATACCCCCAAGCACAGCTTTGGTTATGCCAGCAGATTTGATGCATACGATTTACATGGATGGGTCTGTTGCGATGAGAACTCTGTTTCTGAAACAGTCAGTAGCCCCTGTGACATTCTCAAAATGCAAAGTTATTACAGTTACCCCGCTCTTGCGCGAACTAATCCTCGCGGCTTGCTCACAGCCTTTGGAATGGGACATCGCAGGGCGGGGCAATCATATCGCTGCGCTTGCTTTGGATGAGATTGAGAAGTCATCGTTCCTACCACTTGAAATTCCTCTCCCATCAGTGACAGAATTCGTCGAGTGGCTGACAGATTGCTGGCTAAACCTGCTGACCCAAGAAGTCTCGAAGACTGGGCCGATATTGCAGGTGCGTCAGATCGAACGCTTGCACGGCTTTTTCGGAAAGAGACTGGCATGAGTTTTCGGCAGTGGCGTCAACAAGTTCGCCTGACTGCGGCATTGAGCGCTCTATCTCTTGGTGAAAGCCCTTCCAGTGCCGCCGACGTTGCTGGTTTTGAAAGTCTCCCTGCATTTGGTGCAGCGTTTCGCAAATTCTTCGGTATTACGCCCGGACAAGCACGACCTGACAAAAATTCGAACTAACTAGAGGCTGGCATTGATGGCGGCTTTAGCACCTCAAGTGGTCTTTCGGAGCGAGCGCGACTTTGAGTAAAATGGGCTCTAAATTGCCGTTCTCTGCAATGTCAACTAACGTCTGCTTTTGGCACTTTTGAGACCAACAGAGTTGGCCACACCTCCGTCCGAAGTTGAGCGTATTCCAGACGGTTTCAACCAAATAAGAGTAGCAGAGTAGCAATAGTAGCAGGGGTGCACCCTCAATCTTGTGTTTTTATTGCTTTGCTGAATTGATACCAACCACGTTATCGCCAGCCTTCTTGCCGGACACGATCCCTTGCAGCAATACCGCCCAGGTTTCCAATGCGCGGCGCTTTTCAGGCAGGTATTCGTTCTGACCATATATGCCTGTGACGGCTGCAGCGTTGCCGGCGTCACTTGTGTGGTTTAATCGCGGGTGCAATCACTAATTCCAAAAACCAAATTAAGGCCTTAGTATCGGTGGAATCAGTTCAGTTGGTTGCTATATGGTTGCTAACCAAAAAACGAGCCAGCATATTAAAATGCTAACCCGTTGATTTGTTTGGTCGGAACGGCAAGATTTGAACTTGCGACCCCTTGACCCCCAGTCAAGTGCGCTACCAGGCTGCGCTACGCTCCGTTGATTTTTATTGAGGCTTTCTTCTCACGTTTTAGATCGAGCGTCCAGAATTTCTTTCAACTTCCTGGATGGACCAGGGCGCGCAGGTTAGGCCCCAAATGGCAGCGATTACCAGGTAGAAATGGCGCCAGTGATCGGTGTCGATAATAAAGCCTTGCAAAATCAATCCACAAAATGTTGCCAGAAAAACCATTAGATAGGGTCTGGTTGCAAGATTGTATCTAATAAACACAAAGCCTCTGATTAATGTTGCGATGATCAGTGCAATATAGGCAAAACCACCGATCCAGCCGCCAAACATGAACTGGCTGATATAGACATTGTGTGCCTGTTCGCCCCAATAACGTGAAAACTCTCCCCAACCCACCCCTAAGGGATTGGACAGCACCCATTCAAGCGCCAGTCTTTGGCCGTCAAATCTGCCGCGCCCTCCGGCATCATAGGCCTGGGTTAACTGGGCGCGCTGGCTGAACATTTCGGAAATTGAACTTGAGCCAAGCAGAGCCAGTAAAAACAAGCCTAAAGATACCAGTGCCAGGAGGGCAAAAAACAACAGTCGAAATCGCGATTTATTATTCGGTAAAACCACTAAAATCATCGGCAACAAGACCAGACCGGAGACGACAAGGTGGCCCCAGGCACCGCGGGAAAAACTGAGGAAAATTCCGGCAGTTAAAATGAGAGCAGCACCTAGTTGTGCGGGCAGATCTTTTCCGGGCCGGGTGGTGAACTGAAAGATTAAAAAGAGCAGGGGGGTGATGAGAAACGGACCGAAAACATTTGGATCCTTGAAAGTTCCGCTGAGCCGACCATACAGTGTGAAAATGTCATAGGCACCGGGGATCAAGTCGAAGTATCCAACAAAGCCCGCCAATGTGGCAATGAGGGCGGCGACAATATAGCCATTCATGACAACGCTGATGGCTTTTAGCGGCATGGCGGCAATAAAAGATGCCAGAATAATTGTACCGACAATCAGGTAGGCGGTGGTTACGATGTGTAATGCAGCCTCGGTAATTCGGGTGGCATAAAGCGAGGCTATAAAACCAAATATGATGATGAGTGTGAAGCAAAAAAGCAGCGGCACCACTTTTGCCGGGATGCGCAAGCCGAATAGCAGTGCAAATGTGCCGACTGCGAGCAAGGCGATATCATAAGGGGCGGGTTCAATAAAAACGATGCCGCTTAAAGAGATGACGCCAAACATCGCCAATAACAAAAGACGCTCATTAATGGCTATTCGAGGTCTGGAGGCGGCAATCATCTGGCTAATAAGCGCTTTCGGTATTGAGCAGGGAAATCGGGGTCATGGCGAGGATGTAAAGGTCAAAAAGAATCGACCAGTTTTCAATGTAGTAAAGATCATGCTCGACCCGGCGTTGAATTTTCTCAGCCGTATCGGTTTCACCGCGCCATCCGTTGATCTGCGCCCATCCGGTAATTCCGGGGCGCACGCGGTGGCGGGCAAAATAGCCATCAACAACATCGCCATAAAGCTTATCAGCAGCCTTTGCCGAAACCGCATGAGGGCGGGGGCCGACTAAAGAAAGGTCACCTTTGAGGGAGTTGAACAATTGCGGCAACTCATCCAGGCTTGTCTTGCGGATAAAGCGTCCGACTTTTGTGACGCGCGGGTCATCTTTGGTAACCAGTTTGTCCGCTTTTGCGTCAGACTGATCTGTATACATTGAGCGAAATTTGTAAACTTCGATAAGCTCATTGTTGAAGCCATAGCGGTTTTGTTTGAAAATTACCGGACCGCGGCTGTCGAGTTTGATGGCGATGGCGACAGCGGCCATGACGGGAAGTGCAAACACCAGAGCAATGACTGAAATTATCTGGTCTTCGAGACGCTTGAGGATATAACTCCAATCAGCCAGTGGTTTGTCAAACACATCTAAAAACGGCACATTGCCGATATATGAATAAGCGCGTGGGCGAAAACGCAGTTTGTTGGTGTGAGCACTGAGGCGAATATCAACCGGCAACACCCACAGTTTTTTCAAAACTTCAAGCAATCTTGCTTCAGCCGAGACCGGAAAAGTTACGATGAGAAGGTCAACACGTACCTTGCGGGCGAAATCAACCAGCTCACTGACGGTACCCAGTTTGGGGATGCCGGAGATAACACCCGGTGAGCGATCATCCGAACGGTCATCGAAAACCCCTGATATGCGAATATCGGAGGTGGTGGAGGCGTCAAGTGCATGGATCAAATCACCACCGGCCTCACCGCCACCGATAATAACGGCGTTGCGTTGCAGGCGTCCCTGTTCATTCCAGGTGCGAATGAAACCGGCAAGGATGCCACGCTCAACGGCCAGAACAACCAGAGTTGACAGATACCACGAGGCCAGCCAGACACGGGAAAACACATCGGCAAATTTTGATATGAAAACCAGTGCGGTAAATGCACCGATGACGATAGTCCAGACAGATATCAGGCGGCTGGTGCTGGCGATGTAATTCCTTAATGAAGCAATGGAATACATGCCGACGGCCTCAAAGGAAATAATCACTGCGGTTGTGGTAACGCCGATGGTGAAGATGTATCCCCATTGAAAAATCTTATCTCTTTCAAGCACATAGCCGTAGTAAATCAGAAACCCCAAAACCGCGATTGTCAAAAATTCAACAAAACGTACCGACCCGGAAATGACCTTGCTGGAAATCCAGGTGTCGATCGCTATTTTGGAGCCAACGACGAATGTTTCGACGGTTTCCTGTGTCGCCTGGCTCTTGGTATCGCTTCGAGGTTTGTATGAAGTTCCCCTGCGTCCAAAGCCCGTATCGTGATTTGCCGAATCCATTAAGTCTTCTATCTCAAAATACTGACCGGTAAGATGGTCAACTAGACCGCGTTCCTAGATGTCAAGAATCACGACCACAAGCTATCAATGACCTTGAATTAAAATGACGACTTTAAGTTAAGGATATGTTTACCCGGCATCGAAAAAGAGGGTTTTACGGTCTAAACCGAGGAATAAAAATCGATCGTCGCAGCCGCCATGGTCGATGCTTTAAAGCGTTGCTTTACCCGCTGGTGCAAAATTTCGGCGCGAGATGTCATTTTGTCCGGGTTTTTGAGGGCAAATTCCAGTGCTTTGCCAAGGTTTTCCACATTGTCTGGAGTTACCAGTAACGATGCCTGTTCACCGAATATCTCGGCAATTCCCCCAACCCGGGTGGTGATGATGGGCATGCCGGCGGCAGCTCCTTCCAGGATGATATAGGGAAAGGATTCGGCGCGTGAAGGAATAACCAGATGGCGGCCAAGTGAAAATCCTTTTGATGCAGGCTGAAAACCGGTGAATTTGACACAATCTTTCAAATCAAGCTGGCCCGACATTTTTTTGAATTCACCGGCATCGGGCCCCTCACCAACAATTGTACAACTGCATTGTAGGCCTTTTTGCTGCAGGATGGCCAAAGCCTTGAGAAGAATATCGACGCCCTTGAGGTGGCGTAACTCGCCAACGAATACGAAATCGCTTGCCTTGCCATCGAGTTGGCGGGGCTGGAAGTCGTCGTCACTGATACCGTTGTGAATGATCCGCATGGCACAGGAAGGATTTCCTATTTTGCGTCGATAGGTTTTCTGGGAAAACGCACATTCGAAAATTATTCCGTCTGTTCGCCGACTCAACATGCTTTCAAGCCGAAAGAAGATAAAGCCTGACAGTGAGCCGGTTTTATAATGCAAACTGCCACCGTGGGGTGTGTAAAAGGCTTTGGCATTGATCGAATGCCCGAGTATGCGTGCATACGCACCGCCCTTGGCACCATGGCCGTGGAGGATATCGGGGGACAGTGTGGCAAGAGATTTGCGCAAGCGACGAATGGTGGTCCAATCCGAAATGCCCGGCAGGCGGCCAACCGGGAACCTGTGAATGCCTAAAGAGCAATTGTGTTCCAGCAGCTTGAGAATGCCTGCAGCGTTTTCCCCGCCGGTTTCAGAATCACAAAAAATGCCAACCTGAAGCCCGGCTTCTGATTGCATTTTTGTTAGATCACAGACGTGCCGGAACAGTCCTCCCACCGGAGTTCGAAGGACATGGATAACCGATAAAGCAGGGGGGGGATTGTCACTCATTGTCTAAAAAAAGCGTTCTTCCACCACGATTGTATCGCCGGGTTGTAAAATCGCGGTTCGGCGCAAGGTGAGGGTGCGGGACCTGTTATTGGCATCTTTGCGCGTTATTTTAAAACGCGATTGACGCGCGCGCGGGGTAAAACCACCGGCGATTGCCACCGCTGTTTGAACATCCATACCATCAACATAAGGGTATTGGCCGGAGTTTGTAACTTCGCCGAGAATATAGAACGGTCGGAAAGTCGTAACCGCCACTGAAACATTGGGGTTACGCAGGAATTTTTTGCGTAATTTGATGGTTATGCGCTGGGCGACCTGACGGGTGGTCAGACCCGCAACCCGCACAGAACGCAACAAGGGCATGGAAATTGTGCCGGTGCCGTCAACTGCATATTCGCCGGTTAAGGTGGGTTCGCCAAAAACGCCAACCTGCAACCTGTCACCCTGACCCACCGTATAAGCTGAGTTTTGGTGCGAGTATGTGTTTCTGACTGGGGATGATTTCGATGAAAAGCTGCTTACAGAGGTTTGCCACCTGCTTTTTGTCTTGGCCGTGCAACCAACTAGCAGGAGTGAGGTCAAAACAAGAATAAAAATCGAAGGGTTTTTGCAGCTATACATTACCGGTTCTTCAACTGTGTTACTGATATTGGTGATTCACCCTAACCTGGTATGGTTAACAAATCTTAACCATGTTGGTTTTGCCCAATTTAACACTGTTAAGACTTTGGTTACCAAAAACCCATTTATTGTAAGTCACATCGACGACTCACAATTTTTGGCACTTTTTATATGAAAAACCCACAAGCTGGCTTAAATCCGAATACTGCATCCGCGCCGCGTGTTCCAGTGGCCGGTCCCGAGCGCGATATCAATCTGTATGAACTGGTAAGCGGGATCGCCGCGCGCTGGCGCATGATTGCCGCCCTGGTGGGGTTTGTTGTTATTACCGGTGCTGTGGTTTTGATGTTCACCCAGCCGCGGTATTCTTCTGGTGTGAGAATTCTGTTTGGGAATACCGAAGCTGAAGTTTTGAACACCGATCGCTTGAATGCACGGCCTGGGATCGACCCGGATCTGGTGCGCAGTCAGATACATGTGCTGCAATCGCGTGATCTGATGGCTCGGGTCATCGCGGATCTGGGTTTGACGCGGAATTCCGAATTTGTTTCCTCGAGCGTCAAGTCGGGCCTGAAGGATAGACTGCTTGGCATTTTGGGCTTTGACGGTGATTCGCAAATGATGTCGCCGGAAGAGCGTGCCTGGGACACGCTGTCTTCACGTATAGTAGTCTATCCTTTGCCAGGTAGTCGCGTCATCGCTCTTGATGCCTGGTCCTATGACCCGGTGCTGGCAGCCGACATAGCCAATGGTATGGCCCAGGCCTATCTAAATGAATCCAAAGCGGCAAAATCGCGCAGCAATAAACAGGCGACGGAGTGGCTGTCGGGCCGCATTAAAAACTTGCAGGAAAAAGCGCGTGAAGCTGAGGCTAAAGTTGAACGGTTTCGCGCTCGCGCCGGGTTATTGCAGGGGACGACCAACACCTTAACGGCTGAAGAGCTTAGCGGCATTAAAGGTCAGATAATTGTTGCCTCAGCCAACCGTTCCCAGGCTTTGGCGCGGGCCAGACATATTCGAAAACTGCTTAAAAGTGGCGGAGATATCAATGCATCCAGCGAAGTGTTGCAATCACCTTTGATAAGCAGGTTGCGCGAACAGCAGGTAACCTTGCGACGTCTGGTTTCTGATCTGTCGGCCAAATATCTGCCGTCTCATCCCCGTATGGTGCGGTTGCGGGCTGAGATTGCCGGTTTGTCACGGCAGGTGCGTGGTGAAATGCGTAAAATCGTTTCCAGCCTTCAAGGTCAGGTGGATGTTGCCACTGCTCGCCTTGCTTCTCTTAATGCCAGTCTGGAGCGGGTGAAGACAACGGCTGAAGAGGGTAATGGACAAAGAGTGGGCTTGAAAGCACTGGAGCGCAATGCGCTGGCCAGCAGTCAGCTTCTTGAAACCTATCTGCAGCGGTTTGGCGAAGCCAGTGCGCGTGCTGATATTGAAACCCAGTCGGCTAATGCGCGCATTATCTCAAAAGCCTACGCGGAGACAACGCCATCTTACCCCAAAAAGGGGCCAATTTTGCTTTTGCTTGGCGTTGGCAGTCTGGTGCTTGGCGTTATGATTGCCTTTTTGCTGGAAATTTTTTCAATCAGCCCGGCATTGGCGGCTACCGGAAATGTACGAACAAACCAATTTACCGGACCTGTGTCGTTGCCGCGTGAAGCCACTGCTCTGGCTTATGAGGAGGCTCCCCATACGCCAGTCAAAGACAGGTCTTTTGCCGCTTTCGAGGATTTCACTGCATCAGTTGAAAGAGAAATGCCGGAAGACGAGGCAATCGAAGTTTCGGTGATTGCGGAACTGCCGGTAATCTTGCACAAGAATCAACAACAGGTCGAGGTTGAAACAGTGTTGAGGCGGGTAATTCTCGATGACAAAAACTACCGGCAAGGTATTGTTAATCTACAGAAATTCATTTCCTCCGCGTCACCTGTCGGCAGGGGAGTGAAAATTCTCACCATGTCGAATATGCACAATTTTGACAAATCGATGGCCGCCCTGGCATTGGCCCGAAAACTATCGGCGGAAAATCACTCGGTTTTGTTGATCGATGCTGATTTTCAGATGCAGAACCTGTCGCGCTCCCTTAATCTGATGGCTTTTGACGGTATCGCCGATCTCATCACCGGTTCAGTTCAATTTAGCGATGTTGTTATCCAGGACACGCATTCAACGGCTCATATTATATCTGCCGGGGAAAAGACGGAATTCAGCGCGGGCGATGATGTGGATATGCGCCTTGATGCTGTAGTAGATGCATTTGCCCATGCTTATGATTATATCATTATAGATGGTGGCATGGCTTATCCCGGTGCCCCAATGTGGTCTTTAGTGCCGTCAAATGATTGTAATATTGTGTTTATGACCAATAGCGAGACCGAAGAGGTTGTCGGTGATCTGGTGCGGCAGGTCTATGAGCGTTCTGGCGATAGTCGACTTGGTATCGTCAGTGTCGAAAACAAAAGCGCTATTGATGCTCTAAAATCGTTGAAACTGTTTGGCCGCGAGACAGCTGCTTGAACAGATTTTGCGATTTCATCAAGCAATCCTCAATAAGTTTCTGACATCATAGGGCTAATTACCGGAGATCTGTGCGCCGAACTGGTTGCAAACTCCTAGGTTTCTTTGCGAATTGGTGTGTTGAATAATGGTTGATCTGAGAACCAGAGCTTTTAAAACCGGTCTCGAAACATTGTATTATACCGGGGCACATCGCGTGATGGCGGCCCTGTGGCAGTGCAGTGGGGCCATATTCAATCTCCATCATATTGCCCCCAGCGCTGATGGTGATCAGGAAAACCGGTTTAATCCCAATGGAATTTTGGCAATTACGGGTACGTTTCTGGATGAGGTAATTCGCTACCTTGTCGATGAAAAGTTCGACCTGGTATCTTTGGGTGAGGCCGTGGCGCGAATTAAACAGGGAGATACATCTTCCCGCTTTGCCGCCTTTAGCATTGATGATGGTTATAAGGATAATTTTGACCACGCCTGGCCGGTTTTTAAAAAATATGACTGCCCCTTCACGGTGTTCGTTACCACTGACATTATTGACGGTAAGGCGTGTTTATGGTGGCTGATACTGGAGCAGGCGATCAGAGAAAACGACAGGATTGAAATTATCCTTGAAAACCGGCTTGTCGGCTTTGACACATCGTCAATTGATGCCAAGAAACACTGCTGGGATCATATCTACTGGTCATTGCGCGGCGGCAATGAAATCGAGTTGCGCCATACTGTCGCACAGTTGGCACAGCGCTATCACATAGATACCAACGCCTTGTGTCGCAAACTGGCGATGACCTGGGATGATGTGCGCAAACTGAACCAGGACGATCTCGTAACCATTGGTGCTCATACTATATCGCATCCGAGCCTGAAGGAGTTGTCCCGCCTGGATGTATGCTATGAAATGGCAGAAAGCCGGGACCGGATAACTAAGGAAATTGACGAAAAACCAGCGTTTTTCTGTTACCCCTATGGGGATGAAACAACGGCGGGGCAACGTGAGTTCAGCCTCGCCAAAGAGGTTGGGTTTGAGGCGGCGGTGACCACGCGCAAGGGCATGATTTACCCCGAGCATCGCGATCATCTCTATGCGCTGCCACGGGTTTCGCTCAATGGCAGCTATCAGCAAATCAAGTATATTGATCTTTATATGAGTGGCGCACCTTTTGTACTTTACAATAAATTCAACAAGGTCAATGCGGCCTGAGGTTGATTTTTTGGTGCGATCGTGATTGATCCTGTGTTCAACAGGAAGGTCAAATCGAATGCCATTACAGGGTACTCTTGCAAAACAACATGGGAGTGACGAGGCTGGCGACAACCAGCAGCGCTATCATTTTGCCGTGCGTGTCTGGCTGTTAATCGTTGCCGCTTTAATTGCCACTATTTTTGTCGTTGGCGGTCTGACGCGGCTGACGGACAGCGGCTTATCGATTACGGAATGGCAGTTGATCAGCGGTGCTCTGCCACCGCTAAGTGATGAGGCGTGGCAGACAGCTTTTGACAAGTATCGTCAAATTCCTGAATATGAACTGGTTAACAAAGGCATGGGGTTGGCAGCCTTTAAAGCTATCTACTGGTGGGAGTGGGGGCATCGGTTTTTAGGTCGCTTCATTGGATTTGCGTTTTTTGTACCCTTTGTTTTCTTCTGGTTAAAAAACGCCTTCGATCGGCAGCTGACAGGCCGCCTGATCATCATATTTATTCTTGGTGGTCTGCAAGGTGCGCTGGGCTGGTATATGGTGAAAAGTGGCCTGGTTGACCGGGTTGATGTCAGTCAGTATCGACTGGCATCACACCTGGGCCTGGCTGTTTTGCTGTTTGGTGTGGTTATATGGACGTTTTTGGGGCTGGGAAAACCCAATCGGGACACAACTGACAACTCTGGCAGAGCCCGGTTTGCGCTTGTCATTGTTGTTGCCGTATTTTTACAGATCCTGCTTGGCGCACTGGTTTCCGGTATTCATGCCGGACGCTCTTATAACACGTGGCCGCTGATGGATGGAGACTGGGTGCCGGAAGGGTTGTTGGACAAATCTCCGGTCATTCTCAATTTCTTTGAAAACATCGTGACCGTGCAGTTTGATCACCGCATCGCTGCCTACCTGATTGTTGTTCTGGTGGCCTATCAGGCACTGCAGGTGTTTAAGACGGGGCTGCAAATGCCTGTAGTGGCGTCAACCCTGATACTGGTTGGCGCTGTGGTGTTGCAGGTTTTGCTGGGCATCTGGGCCCTGCTATCCATTGTGCCTCTGGAATTGGCAATTGCGCATCAATCAGGTGCACTTGTCCTGTTTACTGCTGCCATATATCATTTGCACTGCCTTAAACGTGCAGTTCCTACCCAAGTGCCTGATCAAGGTCAGCAATAAGATCTTCTACATTTTCAATGCCAACAGACAGGCGCACAACGTCTGCTCCGGCACCGGCAGCAGTTTGTTGATCTTCGGTCAATTGCCGGTGAGTTGTAGACGAGGGGTGAATGATCAGGCTTCGTGTGTCGCCGATATTGGCCAGATGCGAGAATAATTCTACCTTGCTTACCATCGCAATACCGGCTTCATAACCACCGCTGACACCAAAGGTTAAAACTGCCCCGGCACCCTTGGGGCAGTATTTTTGTGCCAGCGCATGGTCACTGTCGCCAGCAAGACCGGCATAACTCACCCAGGAGACTTTGTCGTGATCAGCCAGAAATTTGGCCACCTTTTGAGCATTGTCGCAATGACGTTGCATGCGCAAACTTAAAGTTTCCATTCCGGTGAGGATGTTGAAAGAATTGGTTGGCGAAATAGCCGGTCCAAGATCGCGCAATCCCAATACGCGACAGGCGATGGCAAAGGCGAAATTGCCAAAAGTCTCGTGAATTTTAAGGCCGTTGTAACTCGCACACGGTTGCGACATGATCGGATAACGATCATTGGCCGACCAGTCAAAAGTTCCGGCATCAACAATGGCCCCGCCCATGGAGTTGCCATGGCCACCGAGAAACTTAGTGAGCGAATGAACGACAATATCGGCGCCAAATTCAATTGGCTTGCACAGGTATGGTGTGGCAAGGGTATTGTCGACAATGAGCGGAACACCGGCCTTTTTGGCAATTTTTGCAATCGCTTCAAGATCAGTGACGCGACCGCCGGGATTGGCGATTGATTCTACAAAGATAGCTTTGGTTTTGGGGCTGACGGCTTTTTCAAATGATGAAATATCATCACCATCGGCCCAGACCACGTTCCAGCCAAACTGCTTGAAGGAATGATTGAACTGATTGATGGAGCCGCCATAAAGTTGACGTGCGGCAATAAACTCATCACCGGGTGAAAGCAGAGTGTGAAAAATCAACAATTGGGCGCTGTGGCCTGAAGCCACGCCAAGTGCTGCTGTGCCGCCTTCAAGGGCTGCCAGTTTTTCCTCTAAAACCGCAGTGGTCGGATTGGTAATCCTGGTATAGATATTGCCGAATGCCTGCAGCCCGAACAGCGAGGCGGCATGATCAACATCGTCAAAAACAAAAGAAGTGGTCTGATAGATAGGTGTTGCCCGTGCACCGGTTGCCGGATCGGGATGGGCACCTGCGTGAATAGCGAGCGTGTCAAAGCCGGGGGATTTAGTATCACTCATGTCAAAACCTTCTCTTTATCCGAAAACCAAAAAACCAATACAAACAAATGCACTGGCCGGGCAGGTTAGCTGACAAGAGACGAAATGTCAGTACAGAAACAAAAAAAGCCGACGTTGATTAAACAACGCCGGCAGTTTCGAAAAACAGGTCAGGGGAGCCTATCTTCCATCTGACAGGTCAAATGCTTGTTCTGCCAGAGTTTTTGTGCTTGTCGCAGTAACGGATTGCGGCAGAGCAACAGGTTCGATCTGTGTGGTTGTCTTGGGCGCAAAAAGCGCTTCATTGGTGGTAACATGGTCCTTGGCGAATGCAGGCGCTGCAAGGCCGGAGATAAACATGGCCGATACGGCCGCCAGGATGATTTTACGAGTATTCATGGTTCCAGTTCCTTTCTTTGAGTTCGACGTCGATTTCCGTTTTCTAGAGAACCTAACGCCGGTCCGGTCTGTCGGATTACTGTAAAGATAGGCCTGAACCCGGATGTGTGCACTTAACGTTTGAACACATCGTGGATGGGGTATAAATTGATGTTTATCAATGTGTTAATGGCGGGTTGAAAAAAGTAAATCACACGCGATCAAGGTCTACTCTTGCCGGTTCACGAAGTGGTAAAACATCCTTGACAATAATGGACAAACATTTTCAAAAAAGGCTCAATTGTGGCAATTGCCGACAATAGCATTTGAAATGTCAGGTTTTTGGCCGACCTAGCCCGAAGCTTTGGACGCGGGTACCGCTAAGATGCGGTTTTTTGCTCGACAGGGTGCGCGAATTCACTCCCATCCAGTTAATTTCACCCGAAAGGCGTCCGTATTCGATTTTCGGGCAGCGGTTCATGACGACCTTCAATCCTGCGACTTGCGCCCGGTGGGCGGCTTCATCGTTGCGCACACTCAACTGCATCCACACAATTTTGGCGTTGATTGCAATGGCCTCATCGGTGATGGCATCAGCGGCTTGTGAATTTCTGAAGATATCGACCATATCAACGCTAACAGGGACATCGGCAAGGGCGGCGTAAGTTTCCTGACCGAGAATTTTGGTCCCGGCCTCGCGCGGATTGACGGGAATAACCTTAAATCCCTTTTGCAGCAGGTATTTCAAAACAAAATAGCTGGGGCGACTGGTGCGCGCACTGGCGCCGATCATGGCTATGGTTTTGCTTTCCTGCAAAATGGCGCGAATATAATCGTCACTGTAACTATCGTGATTGAAATCAGACATTAATTTTGCGGCCAGATGGGTTTGCGTTTTTCTAAAAATGCGCCAATACCTTCTTGTGCATCTTCATTGAGCATATTTTCGATCATGACGTTAGTTGTGAATTCATAGGCTGATTTCATGTCCATCCTGGCTTGTTCATAAAACGCCCGTTTACCGAGACTGAGAACAGCAGAAGATTTTGATGCTATTTTGTCGGCCAGCGCTTCTGTCTCTGCCGTGAGGCTGTCAGCGGACACAACCCGGTTGACAAGTCCCATTTCATAGGCGCGTTGGGCAGAAATCATATCGCTGGTAAGCAGCATTTCCATGGTGTGCTTGCGCGGGATATTGCGGCTGACCGCGACCATTGGCGTTGAGCAAAACAAGCCGATGTCAACGCCGGGCAGGCTAAAACCTGCATCGGTCGATGCAATTGCCATATCGCAGGAGGCAACCAGTTGAACACCGGCGGCCAGTGCCGGGGCGTGTATTTCGGCAATGACTGGTTTGGGGCAATCTAAAATTGCCTGCATCACAGCAGAACTTGCAGCGAATGTGGTTTGAAAAAATCCCCGGCCTTGATCTTCATCGCTGCGGCTTGCGGTCATCTCCTTGAGGTCGTGGCCGGAACAAAACAGGGGGCCGTTGGCGGCAATTATCACAACTCTTGCCTGCGGGTCTTCACCGGCAGCAGATAGTGCGTCCGTCAACTCCTTCAATAACGCCAGATTAAAGCAGTTGCCCACACGCGGTCGATTGAGCGTCAGGCGCAAAATTCCGTCTGTTGTTTTCTTAAAAAGAAGGGGAGCATTTTGATTCATTCAACATTGACCTTTATGGCTGCGGATTGGCAAACTGGTTACGGTGTCTTATATACATTGCTGTTATCTAATTGTGGTCAAAAAATTTCACTAGTAAGACTTTTTAATAATGCCAGATTGATATGAAAAAAACTGATCCTGCTCTCAATGTTGCAGAAATGGAAGCCTATCTTCTGGAGGTTTTTCCGCAAATACATGCCGATGGCGAGCAGCAGTATTTTGTCGACTCACTGGATTTTGACAAAACGCTGGTACGCCTGAAATATCATGATCGCCACTTGCGACCAGGGGGCACGTTTTCCGGGCCTTCAATTATGTCTTTGGGCGATCTCACTGTGTGGATCATGGTGCTGGCGCGCCTTGGCCGGGTGCCAGGTGCTGTGACCACCAGCCTTAATGTCAATTTTCTCAACCGTCCGGGCCAGGTCGACCTGATTGCCGAGGGCAGGTTGTTAAAGCTGGGGCGCAGGCTGGCAATTGGTGAGGTGAGTATATTTTCAGTGGGTGTTGCCCAACCCGTTGCCCATATTACGGCGACCTATTCGATCCCGCCCATGTGATGTGCGGTATTATGATACCGTATTGTTAAGTCATTGAATTTTTACCGATAAATTCAATTTATACACTTGACGTTGGCAGCATTCCAGCATAGAAATGCGCCAATTGTTATGATCAATGTGGTTGTGATCAAAAACAAACCCCTTTAAACCCTGCATTTGAAAACTGGAATTATGAAAACTTTTTCTGCAAAACCGAGCGATATCGACAAAAAGTGGTTGTTGATAGACGCTTCTGACCTCGTGGTCGGCCGGCTTGCTGTTTTTATCGCGCAACGTTTGCGTGGCAAGCACAAGCCCTCGTTTACACCTCATATGGATTGTGGCGATAATATTGTTGTTATCAATGCCGAAAAAGTTGCCTTTACCGGCAACAAGCGTGATGACAAAGAATATTTCTGGCATACCGGCCATCCCGGCGGCATCAAATCACGCAAGGCGCATCAGATCCTTGATGGCAAGTTTCCTGAGCGGATTTTGGAAAAAGCAGTGACACGCATGATGCCCGGTGGGCCTTTGTCGCGTCAGCAGCTTAAAAACCTGCGTATTTATGCGGGCTCAGAACATCCTCATGAAGCACAGAACCCCGAAATTACCGATGTTGGGGCTTTGAACCCAAAGAATATCAGGAGAGCTTAAGCCGTGGCTGATCAGGAAAGTGTAACTTTAGAAGATTTAAAAGAAGCCATTGGCAGCGAAGAAGATGCGCCAATTGTTTATGTACAAAAGCTTGACGCTCAAGGCCGGGCGTACGCCACGGGAAAGCGTAAAGATGCAGTTGCGCGCGTGTGGATTAAACCTGGCTCGGGCAAGATCATCGTCAACAAACGTGAGCAGGAAGTTTATTTTGCCCGCCCGGTTCTGCGTCTGTTGTTGCAACAGCCGTTTGAATGTGTAGAGCGCAAAAATCAGTATGACGTGTGGTGCACGGTGTCTGGTGGCGGTCTGTCAGGACAGGCTGGAGCGGTGCGTCACGGTGTTTCAAAAGCCCTGACACTGTATGAGCCTGAACTTCGTGGTGCCTTGAAAAAAGGCGGGTTTCTTACCCGCGATTCGCGCGTTGTCGAACGAAAAAAATACGGCAAGGCCAAAGCCCGCAAGAGCTTCCAGTTCTCCAAACGTTAGAAGCGTTTTTCACGAGAATTACAAAAAGCGGGGCCTTTTGGGTTCCGCTTTTTTCGTTTGGACTGTTTTAAGAAAATCAATTTAGTTTAGGTGTTGTGATGACGGATAAAAAAATAAATACATGTGTGCTGGGCGCTTCGGGCTATACCGGGTCGGACTTTATTCGCCTGGCCGCGCGCCATTCTCACATCAACATATCCGCATTGACAGCTCATTCTCATGCGGGCAAGGAAATGGCGGAAGTCTTTCCGCATTTAGCCACTTTGGACCTGCCACGGTTGACCACACTGGATGAAGTTGATTTTTCCGGGATTGATGCGGTGGTGTGCGGATTGCCACACGGCACCACTCAAAAAATCATTGCTGAGTTGCCCGATACTGTCAAAATCATCGATATGTCGGCTGATTTCAGACTGCGTGATGCGCAGACTTACGAACAGACCTACGGCAAACCTCACCAGGCGAACGAGTTGCAGAAATCGGCGGTCTATGGTCTGACGGAACTAAACCGTGCCGACATCAAAAATACCCGGCTGGTGGCGTGTCCAGGATGTTACCCTACCGCCGTATTGCTGGCGCTTTCTCCTTTGCTTGGCAGTGAAGTTATCTCGCCTGACGATATCATCATTGATGCAAAGTCCGGCGTCACCGGAGCAGGTCGCGGGCTAAAACAGAACACGTTGTTTTCGGAGGCAGGCGAGGGGCTTAGTGCCTATGGTGTTGCTGTGCATCGTCACTCGCCAGAAATTGAACAGGAGCTTACCAAAGTTGGTGGACTTGATGTGATGGTGAATTTCACCCCGCATTTGGTGCCAATGAGCCGGGGGGAACTGGTGACCTGCCATGTCAGACTGGCTGACGACGCAAGCGCTGATGATCTGCGCTCAACACTTGGCACGCATTATAAAAACGAACCCTTCATGCATATTTTACCACAAAACACCTATCCCGCCACCCAGCATGTGCGCGGTTCAAACCAATGCCACATAGGTGTTTTCGGTGACAGAATTTCCGGTCGTGCCATCGTCATTGCCGTTATTGACAATCTGGTAAAAGGTTCTGCCGGTCAGGCCTTACAGAATTTCAACGTGATGTTTGGCATTGAAGAAACAACGGGTCTGGAACAATTGCCAATGTTCCCGTAGTGTTTTTACCCGGTCAGCATGTAGAGGCGTATATGAATAAATCGAGTAACCGCGTTTACGACAGACTGGTGCTACATTTCCCCGGTTTTGAGCCTGTTTCGTCAAGAATACATTACCTGAAGTTTGTTCGGGAGTGCGGTCAGTTCCGAAAATTATGGGGTGTCGAACAAGAAATTGGGCCCCTTATTGAGACAGAAAGTGTATCGCACTGGCAAACAGAAACACTTGGAAACGGTTGGTCAGTTTCAACCAGATTGGTTTTGATGGAATGGTGTAGCTTGCTCAATCATCCCGATAAACAAACCTTCTGGTCGAGGGTCTTTTTCAGTGCACTGCCTTACTTTTATCAATTCGCAGCCCTTGCACCGTGGCGATATTTCAAGGCAAACTGGCGCTATGGACTCACATTCATCTATCCTATTTTGACCCTTTTACTGGCCGCTGCCCTGTCTTTTTCAGCAATGCTGGTGGTGTGGGCGACGGTGCAGTTTCAGGGAAATCCGCCCGTTATTGCTTTTTTACTGGTTGGCCTGGTGCTGCTTTTCGTGATTTTCAGATTTTTGGGCCAACGCTGGGCATTACCAGTGTTATTGGAATATTTTCACCACGCCTATGCCATATCTTTTCCAGACAAAGGAACCTTTCAATCCCGGCTTACTGTATTTTCCTCAATTTTAAACAGAGAGATTGAAGCCCACACTACTGATGAGATCACCATAACCACTTACAGTATGGGTAGTGTCTATGGTGTGTCTTCGCTTGCCAAAGCTATAAGAGACAATCCAGATTTGCTGAAGGGTAAAAGGTTATATTTTACCGCAATTGCCTCCAGTCTGCTCCATAATGCTCTGATGACACGGTGCCAATGGTTGCGCGATGATATTAAACTTATTCTGGGGCACAGCAATATTCAATGGATTGAAATATATGCCACCAATGATCCTGTGTGTTTCAGTAAATGCGGTTCGGAAAGTGTGATCGATAACAAGTCTGCCAATGTGGTTGTTTCACGGCGGGTGCGGTTTTCCAGAATGGTCGAAAAAAAATCTTACCGGCTCATGCGATACAATTTCTTTCTACTTCACCAACAAATGATTATGGCAAATCATTATCGCTATTTTTATGATTTTCACCTTTTACTTTTTGGTCCGCGAAATGTGGTTGATCTTTTGCAGCGTAATCCGACCTCAGAGATTTGAACAAGCAATGCGGGGGCAACACTGATCTCCAATACGCCCAATTGTTCTGATAGAGTTTGATGATAAAGACGAGAAGATCTTGAAGCGCAGAAATTTAGTTACAGATTGTTACTCAGGCACGCATTGAAACATTGGGTTACAAATCTCCAAATTCTGGATATCAACCGGTAACAAACCATACCTAATTTGAAGTAACATGATCGTTGAACGGTCTGCACTCACTGACAAAGGAGAAATATTATGGGTTACGGAATGATGGACGGATGGGAATACATGAGCAATTGGGGCTGGGGTGGAATGGCTTTTGGAGGTATTATGATGTTACTTTGGCTGGCTTTGATTGTTGCATTGATAGTGTTTCTGTTCAGATGGATCAGTGGCTCGTCGCGGAAAAATTCAAACCAGGATGCTCTTGATATTCTAAAGCGGCGCTATGCGCGAGGCGAAATTGATGCAGCTGAACTCGAAGAACGCTCAACCCAGTTGAGGGCAGATAAATGATTTCGCGCAGAGCAACTCTTGCCGGATTGCTGGCAGGCGGTGGTGTGGCCACAGCCGGTGTGCTGACAAATCGCTACACCCGACAATGGTTGTTTGGATTTTCGGCCAATGCAGCCGAGCCAAAATCCCTTGCTATTCCCAAGGTGTTGACGGGTGAGATGCGCAATGGTGTGCGTACTTACGACCTTGGTCTGCAAAAGGGAGTTTCCCAGTTTTTTGACGGCGTTGACACTGCAACACTCGGCATCAATGGCGCCTATCTTGGGCCTACCTTGAAAATGCGTGCAGGCGAGAACGTGCAAATGAACGTCACTAACAAGATCGGTGAACCCAGCACACTGCACTGGCACGGGCTGCATTTGCCGGCCAGAGCAGATGGTGGACCTCATCAGGTCATTGGCGAAGGGGAAACCTGGTCGACGACATTTACAGTCAAACAGCGCGCTTCGATGTTCTGGTATCATTCCCATATGGTGCCTCGTACTGGGCCTCAGGTCTATCAGGGGCTGGCGGGACTGATTTACGTGGAGGATGAGGAAACGTCTCGTCTTGATCTGCCAGTTGAGTATGGTGTCGATGATATTCCGCTGGTTCTGCAGGATCGCGCATTTAATGGCGATGGATCGTTTCTATACAGCACCTCGATGCCAAGTTTGATGATGGGCATGCGTGGCAATGTTTTGCTGGTCAACGGTACGGTGCGGCCTTATTTTGAGGCGCGTACAAATAAGGTGCGCCTGCGTCTGTTGAACGGATCCAACGCCCGCTTCTATACCATCGGTTTTGACGATGGCCGCACATTCCAGCAAATTGGTTCAGATGGCGGCTTGCTGGAAAGCCCGTTTAAAACAACTCAAATCACTCTTGCTCCAGCGGAGCGGGCGCAAATCATCGTTGATGTGTCCGATGGCCAGCCGGTTCGATTGCGCACCTTCGCTACGCCCAATAGCGGTATGATGATGGATAGGATGATGGGGGATGACCTAGCCTTTGAGGTGCTTGATATCATACCCAATGCCCAGCGTGCCAAATCTCCTGAAATCCCCGACCGCCTTATCAGCCTGGATCAGCCCGATGCGACAAAGGCAGTGCGCACGCGGCGGTTTGTTTTGGAAATGGGCGGCATGATGATGATGGGTGGCGGCTCCTTTTCAATTAATGGCAAAACAATGGATATGAACCGTATCGATGAGACCGTGCGCGTCAACACCACTGAAATTTGGCAAATTGAGAATACATCAATGATGCCGCATCCGTTACATATTCACGATGTGCAATTCCGCATACTTGACCGCAATGGCGTACCCCCGGCACCGGGTGAAATGGGCTTGAAAGATACTGTGGTAGTTGCTCCAAGGGAAGTTGTGAAGCTGTTGTTGAACTTTTCTGACTACACTGACCCGGATAGACCTTACATGTATCACTGCCATATTCTCGAACATGAGGATGCCGGGATGATGGGGCAGTTTGTGGTTACGGCCTGATGCATAGTCAGCCTCTTTGAGCCTACTCAGCCTTCTTTTTTACATAAGAACCCGGTGCGTCTTCAATAACACCCAGAGGGCCGCCGGGCGGGCGGGCGTCTACTTTCGGGCCGGATTTGCGTGATATCCATTTTTGCCAGTCAGGCCACCACGAGCCGGGGTGTGACTGGGCTTTTTCCAGCCATTTTTCCAGGGTGGCGGGCCTGGCGGTATTGGTCCAGTATTCGTATTTCTGCTTATCAGGCGGGTTGACCACTCCGGCAATGTGGCCTGAGGCTGCTAGGACGTTCTTTACCGAGCCGCCAAACAGTTTTGCGCCTTTGTAGACTGATTTGGCTGGCGCTATGTGGTCTTCTCTGGTGGCGAGATTGTAGATAGGGATTTTAATTTTACTGAAATCGATGGGGATACCCTTGAGAGCAAAATTGCCCTTTGCCAGATTGTTGTCGAGATAGCAGTTGCGCAAATAACTGCTGTGGATTGCGGCGGGCATGGAGGTTGAATCAGAATTCCAGAACAAAAGATCAAAAGGGAAGGGGTCTTTGCCAAGCAGGTAATTGTTGACCACATAAGACCAGATCAGATCGTTTGAGCGCAACAGATTGAAGGCGTTGGCCATTTTACGGCCCTCAAACACGCCTTTTTCGGCCATTTCCTCCTCAATTTCGCGGACCTGTTCTTCATCGACAAAAACCAGTAATTCGCCCGCCAGTTCAAAATCAATCTGGGTGGTAAAGAAAGTTGCAGCGGTAATGCGATTGTCGTTGGTGGCAGCCATATAGGCCAGCGTCATCGACAACAATGTGCCGCCGACGCAATAGCCGATGGCATTAATTTCATCGACACCGGTTGTTGCTTCGATTGCGTCCAAAGCAGCGATGATGCCTTCGTCCATATAATTTTCGAAACCTTTGTCGGCGAGCTCCGGTCCGGGATTGACCCAGGAGATTATAAACACTGTGTGGCCTTGATCGACACACCATTTTACAAAGGATTTTTCTTCATTGAGGTCGAGAATGTAATATTTGTTGATCCACGGCGGTACGATCAGCAGTGGTTTTTTAAACACTTTTTCAGTTGAAGGTGAATATTGAATAAGTTGCATCAAAGCGTTTTGATAAATCACTTTTCCCGGTGTGATGGCTACATTTTTGCCGACCTCAAACGCATCCATGTCGGTTTGACTGATGGCAATCTTACCCTTGCCGCGTTCGATATCTTCAGCCAGGTGGTCAATTCCAGCCACCAGGTTGGCGCCGTTGGTTTCAAGAGTTTTGCGCAAGATTTCCGGGTTGGTGAAAACAAAATTGCTGGGAGAAAGTGCGTTGGCAATCTGGGTGGTATAAAAATCAGCTTTTTGCCGTGTGTGTTCATCGATACCGGTTGAACTTTCGACAACCTCATGAGCCCAATCAGCAGTGAGAAGGTAGGATTGTTTGAGGAAATCAAACACAGGGTTTTCCTGCCAGTCCTCATCGCGGAAACGACGGTCACTGCGTTGTGGTTCAATCACCGGAGTGACTTCATCGCCGGATATTTTCTTCAAGCTCGACTGCCATAAAGCCATATGTCGCTGCCAGAAATCCATACCAGCCTCACCAAGCAATTTGGGATCGGTGGCAATATGTGTTCCGACGTCGAAAAAAGTCATCGCCATGCGTTGCAACTCACTACCTAGTGCGGATTTTTCATCGCTGGGTTTTTCAGGTGAAAGGAAGGTAGCCATGAGGTCACCGGTGCGCTCGGCAACCTTTGTGAGATTTTGGGCAAACTCCTCGGAATCACGAATTTGAAAGTGATTTTCGTCAGGTTGGGGGACGTCTGGCATAGGAAACCTCTTAACCGAATTTAACCATGTTTTTTGAATTATACTCTTAAACCGACTAAACGGCCATATATTGATACAACATAGTGTTCATGCATAATTGGCATGGCGAGGGGTGTAATTAGCGTTATCTGTCATTATATCAATGTATAAGAGGGATTTTTGCCTCGTTCTTGTCATAATGAGAGATTAGTTGATCAAAATCAGCTAAAGATGCTTGATAGAGGATTGGTTGTCTGTTGAAACAAGCTTTTTTGAGAGCCTGGAATAATTCGGTAACAAAAACCGGGGCTATATCAAATGAGGGTTTAAAAACCAACAAAACTGACATGGAAATACATCAAAAAAAACGGGTATCTGTGGCCGCAATAGTGGTGCTTTTAAGTGCTGTTGTTTCGGCATGTGAAACTTCTCAATTACTGGATTTGAGTGGTCCTGGACCAACAGCCCCGGTTGATACGGCTGCGGCTCCCGGTGGCCAGAGCCCCGTTAATGGGAAAAACCCTGCACAAAATCGTGGACCAACAAAAATTTCCAACCCAGAATCTTATCCGTCTTTGAATAATCAACCTGCAGAACCCCGCAAAACTTTAAGTGCGAAAGAAAAAGACCAGGAAATCAAGGAGCTGCAGGATTCCAGTCAATCGATTGTCCAGCAACGCGAAGCTGACCTTGAAAGTCGCAAGACCAAATCCGCGCGCAAGAACAAACCCGCAAGCCGCGGTGTTTTTGGCCTTGGCTGGCTGGTTGGTGATGACAGCACAGTACGAAGGTCGGATACGGATGGTTTGACCCCTCCTGAAAAATTGCGACTGTCCCGCCAGAAAGCCTCCAACCGCGATCTTGACACCTCACCAGATACTGTCGCTTCAACCACACCTGACCTTTCACCGGTAAGGACCGGTCTGCGTACCAAGCCAATTATTCCATCCGTGCCGGAGAGAAAGCCGCCCGCAACCAGAGTTGCGTCGCTTGAGAAGACCGCCCCTCGTGATGGTAAAGCGCCCTCGTTGGCGGATGTGGCAAACCGGCCTACGGCGCAACAACCGATAATGATAAAGTTTTCCAACGGTTCGAGGAAACTATCAAAAAAACAACAAAAGCCCCTCGATAAGATAGCCAAGTTTAACAACAATGACGGTATGAATGTTTACGTACTCGGGTTTGCGCAAGTGGTTCCTGAGGGCAATAACGAAGCGAATATCGAAAGTCAGGATCTGGCAATATCACGCGCCAATGAAGTGGCTAATGGCCTCAGGAAACGTGGTTTTGCCGCCGACCAGGTTGTGGTGCAGATCATTGACGAAATTCAGGAAACAGGCAAAAAGGGCAACGCAACATTACGGCGTGTTGACGTTTATTTCGAAAATTCCCAGCTGGCGGAGCAAGCAGAGATTTCCGAGCCCAGGCAGGAAAAACGAAAATCTACCTTCGGAATTTTCCAGGCCACTCCCTTTGAGCCACCTGAAAGCGAGAACTAGGGCCTATTGATCTTATCCATGAGCTTGTGGAAAAGACCATTCGAGGGCTCTGTGTGTCAGAATTATAGAGCGCTTTACCATTTCTTGAGTTAAACAGTCCCCTGATGTAATTTTTACGGCGATTAGCCAAGGATTTTGGACTGGATGACACATAGGCTCAAACTGGGCATTGCAGGTCTCGGCACCGTCGGGGTCGGGGTCTGGAAGCTTTTAAATGAAAATCGCGAGCGCATTTTTGCCAATGCTGGATGCGAGCTTGAAATCACAGCCGTTTGCGCACGAAATGCCGATATTGACAGAGGTATTGATCTCAAGGGTGTGCGCTGGGTGGATAATGCCGTTGAGCTGGCATCGAGCGATGATATCGATATCTTTGTTGAATTGATCGGTGGCGAAGAGGGTATTGCGCGCGAGGCGGTTGAAACCGCGTTAGCGCACGGCAAACACGTTGTTACCGCCAATAAGGCATTGTTGGCTCATCACGGCAATGAACTTGCGGCCATTGCTGAAAAGCACAATGTGGCGCTGAATTATGAAGCCGCGGTTGCCGGTGCCATCCCGATTGTCAAATCCCTGCGCGAGGGGCTTGCCGGGAACAATGTGTCCAGTGTGGTCGGTATTCTCAATGGCACCTGCAATTATATTCTGACAAAAATGGCGTCGGAAGGCCGGGAATTTGCCGATGTGCTCAGTGACGCCCAGAAAATGGGCTATGCTGAAGCCGACCCTACTTTTGACATCGGCGGTCATGATACCGCTCATAAGCTTGCGATTTTAACCTGTCTTGCTTTTGGCTCGCGGATAGATTTTAACTCGATCTATCTTGAAGGTATTGAGGCGATTACCCAGGCCGACCTGAAAGCTGTGCACGAGTTGGGATATTGCATCAAACTGCTGGGCGTGGCGATCAGAACCGACAGCGGTATTGAACAGCGTGTCCACCCCTCACTGGTGCCGTTAACCTCACCACTGGCAGCCATTGACGGTGCCTTCAATGCTGTTGCTGTTGAGGGTAATTATTCCGGCAAAATCATCCTGCAAGGTGCCGGTGCGGGCCAAAAGCCGACGGCGTCGGCGGTGATTGCCGATATTATCGACATTGCCAGAGTGAATGCGCTTTATCCTCTTGGTCGCGAAGTGGCAAAGCTGGCACCTTATCAACGTGCGCGCATGCGGGCTCATGAAGGCGGATATTATGTTGGTCTTGCGGTTCATGATCGACCTGGTGCCGTTGCCGCCATTGCCAAAAGATTTGGTGAACAGGAAATTTCACTGGAAAGTATCATCCAGCGCGGGACTGATACCCAAAGTGGTGAAGATGCAGAGGGTGGGGGACAACAATCGGTGGTGCTGATCATCCATGAAACCGCTGAAGCCGCCTTGAGAGAGGCACTTGCTTCAATTGAGGCAGACGGTCATATCGCTGATCGTCCGCGTATGATACGAATAGAAAAGACGATTTAGAGCCTTTTGACACTTTGATTTAATGCCGGGAAGGCGAATTTAATATGACCGACAAGAAAATGATTCTGGATAGAGTGCTGACCGGAGAAATTGCCCGTGTGACTGAACGTGCCGCTGTGGCCGCTGCCCGGCTTAGGGGGCGTGGAGATGAAAAAGCAGCTGACCAGGCAGCTGTTGATGCCATGCGCAAGGAACTCAATGCGTTGAAAATTGAGGGCATTGTGGTCATTGGCGAAGGGGAACGCGACGAAGCGCCCATGCTCTTTATCGGTGAGGAAGTGGGTACCGGCGATGGGCCCGGCGTTGATATTGCTCTTGACCCACTTGAAGGCACCACGTTGACGGCCAAGGACATGCCTGATGCACTTGCTGTCATTGCCATGGCTGAAGGTGGCACACTGCTGCATGCGCCTGATGTCTATATGGATAAAATTGCCATTGGCGGCGGGTTTGCCGATGGGCTGGTCGATCTCGATGCGACACCGGAAGAAAACCTCAATGCACTGGCCAAGGCCAAAGGTGTATCCGTCGGCGATATAACCGCGTGTATTCTTGACCGGCCGCGCCATGTTAAGCTGATCGAAGCTGTGCGTGGCACCGGTGCTGCCGTGCGATTGATTTCAGATGGTGATGTAGCCGGTGTAATTCACACGACTAATCCTATTGACACCGGCATTGATATTTATATGGGCATTGGTGGTGCGCCAGAAGGTGTTCTGGCCGCTGCTGCCCTTCGGTGTATTGGCGGGCAAATGCAAGGCCGGCTGGTAACCAGCAACGATGCTCAGCGTGCGCGTGCTGTTAAAATGGGGGTTGAGGATTTTGAGCGCAAATACAGCCTCAATGAGCTGGCGAGCGGTGATGTCATGTTTGCGGCAACCGGTGTTACCGATGGCTCAATTCTCGATGGCGTCAAGTTTGGTGAAAACAAGATTGTCACCGATACCGTGGTCATGCGCTCGTCGACTGGAACCGTGCGCTGGATCAAGGCGGAACATTCGTATACAACAAAATTTGAATGATCCAGGTGCTGCCTCTTTTTAGGGTTTTTATTGCACGTGTGGGACAATGGTTGTTTTTTAGGAATTGAAAAGTCTGTCACCGGGCGGGCGTGGCGGCCACGCCTTGATGACCCCGAAAGGGCCAGGACACTCGGGCTGCGCTGTGAACTGCCGGAATTGCTTGCCCGTGTATTGGCTGGACGCAACATTGATGCTGCGCAGGCCGAAGCTTTTTTGCAACCAACCCTGAAAGCCCACATGCCTGATCCGTCAATCCTGCGTGATGGCGAAAAGGCGGCTGCCCGCATTGTCAAAGCCATTACCGCAGCTGAAAAAATAACAATATTTGGTGATTATGACGTTGATGGCGGCACATCTTCAGCACTTTTGAAGTTGTTTTTCAAATCCGTGGGTGGTGATGCCGACATTTATATTCCCAACCGGCTGACCGAAGGCTACGGACCCAATAAGACCGCACTGGAAGAGCTGGCGAATTCGGGTACACAATTATTGATCACCGTTGATTGCGGTATCACCAGTCATGATGTTATCGGCGATGTCCATCAACAAATGGATGTGGTGATTATAGATCATCATCTGGCGGATGAAAAACTACCCCGCGCGCATGCCATCGTCAATCCCAACCGGCGTGATGATATTAGCGGACTGGGATACCTTGCCGCCGTTGGCGTTACCTTTCTAATGGTGGTGTTAATCAACCGGGGATTGCGTGAGGATGGTTGGTACACTGAGGAACGTAACGAACCTGATCTGTTGAAATGGCTTGATCTGGTCGCTCTGGGGACCGTTTGCGACGTGGTACCACTGGTCGGGCTTAACCGCGCTTATGTAACCCAGGGGCTTAAGGTTTTGGGTGCGCGGCAAAATATCGGCCTGCGGGCTCTGGCAGATGCTGCAGGTCTTGAAAAACGGCCTGATACGTATGCCGCCGGGTTTATTTTAGGCCCGCGCATCAATGCCGCTGGAAGACTGGGGCATTCCGAACTTGGGTCAAGCCTGCTGTCGGCGGATGATGAGATTGTTGCCACCGACATCGCAGCTGAGTTGCACGAACTCAATCGTCAACGCCGGGAAATTGAACACCGTGTACTCGATCAGGCATTTGTTCAGGCAGAAGCTGAAACCAGGGGCGGGCAATTGCCAACAGTTCTGATTTGCAGCGGCGACAATTGGCATTCCGGTGTCGTTGGCATTGTTGCGGGACGGGTCAAAGATAAATTCAAACGACCGGCATTCGCCATTGGCTTTGACGACAAGGGCGTTGGCACTGGTTCAGGGCGCTCTTTAAGCGGTGTTGATCTCGGGGGGGCGGTAAAAGCTGCTGTTGAGGCGGATGTGCTGGAAAAAGGCGGTGGCCATGAAATGGCAGCGGGCCTGACCATTAAACGCGAACAACTCGGGGCTTTTAGAGCTTTTCTCGATCAACGATTAAAGCATCAGGTAGAAGAAGCGCATAAACATCTGGGTTTTTTGATTGATGGTGCGGTTTCTGCCAGCGGTGCCAATTTGAAATTGCTGGCTATGCTGGAACGCGCCGGACCCTTTGGTAGCGGCAATCCCGAGCCCAGGTTTGTGTTGCCTGCTCACCGCATCGTCTATGCTGCGCGCGTCGGTGAAGACCATGTGCGATGCACTTTCGTCTCCGGCGAAGGTGTGCGTATTAACGCCATTGCCTTTCGTACCCGGGGAACAGCGCTGGATCAATTTCTTCTTGATAGGCCGACCACGCCGGTGCATATCGTAGGCAAACTGAAACTCAACGAATGGCGCGGGCGTCGCGACGTGCAGATGATCATTGAAGATGCTGCCCTGCCGGTAACGTCTTGAGGGGGTGTAAAATTTTTACAACCGACGTCGGCGTTTTTCAAATTCGCGCGTGGTTATATCGCCTTTGGCGAGTTGCTCTTTGAGTTGTGTAAGAGGACCGTCTTTCAATTCCAACCTTGCCATGCGTAATTTATGCAGCCACCGCACCAGTGCGACAACGAGCACAATGATAATACCGAAAATTAACAGCGCCACCATGGGACCATAGAACGCTGTTTGTGGCATGACCATCCCATCAGGCATTGTTTTTCTCTTTCATATTACCGGTTTTTTGCGCGAAGTATCCGGGAGATTCATACGGATAATTTGCCAGGTGTAAAGCTGTGAATAGGCAAGAGAAGAATTCCATGAAAAAAAGATGTGATTTGAGGAACATTTGCACAGCACCGGGTTGCATTTGGTGGCAATCAACCGTATAGATCGGTGCGATTTTGATATGCGCCCTTCGTCTATCGGTTAGGACGCCAGGTTTTCAACCTGGAAAGAGGGGTTCGACTCCCCTAGGGCGTACCATAATCGATCTCACAGCATTCCCTGCGTTCAAGCCTGCGATGGCGTGGGCTGTTTGCCCGGCGGCACGCGTGCTGCTTTGGTATTGCATTCGAGGCATATCGCTCGAGATAAATTTTCCATAAAACCTGATTGTTTGTGCTGCCGGTTTTTCTCAACCAGAAATGAGAAAACCGGTCCTGTGGGGAGCAGGACCGGTTTCTTCTTGATGCGCAATCCACCAATGGGCCAGGTGGATCGGCGGGAAACTGTTTTGGCTAGCGCAATGCCAGTTTGTTTGATTTGAGCGAAACCCAGCGCCACGGGTTCACTTGTGACTGGCGCTTGTAATAGGTGTAGTCGGTTGCGGCCCAAGGCAGTATTTCATCGCGGCGATTGTCCAGAATAAAATCACCCTTGTCGGTTGAAACTGTGAGAACTGCGTGCCCTTCATTGTTTTCATCACGTAAAACAGTGATCAAAAGTGCTTCCGAAGGCCAACCCATCATCATCAGCTTTTTGCGCTTGAGCAGAACAAAATCTTCACAATCGCCCTGAGTACCAGGGTAGGTCCAGTATTCCTCAACATTGTAGAGGTCGATATCCATGATGGCTTCAACCGTTTCATTGGCCTTGAGGTTGACCGAATTCAAATCGTTCCAGCGGGCTTTATTCATAACCACGCGGACGGCCTCACCTAACGTTCCGCCACAATCCTGAGGCGCAGTTTTGCAAAACTGTACAAACCCTATAGGTGGCAGAGTTTCATTGTAGACCTTCATATAGGCGGAATTTGATGCCGCACTCTTTTGAATGACGCTCTCACTGGCCACGGCTGGAGTTGCCAGTACGATCATTGCGATTGCGCTTGTTGTTGTAATCAGTTTTTTAATTAAAGTCATCTTGTCGTCCCCATTAGTAAAACATAGGAACAGATTGCAGTATAAAATTTGAAATTACTTTAAATTATTTAATAGTATTTAAATCAATTGTAAATTTATATTTAGTATTATTTATTTCAAATTTTAGAAATTCAATTTTGTGTAAAATTTGAATGATTTGAGAAAATGTAAAATCCAGTTAAAACAATAGGTTATATGGGGGCGGGTTTTAAAGCTTTGATTTTGAGCCAAATTAATTAGAAAAATATCGATCAAAATTTAGAGTATTTATATGAAAAATTATTTGAATACTGTTGGAAATAAATCAAAAAACGGCGGCTTTAACAATCGATTCTTACGGCTCCGGGCCAGTTTTTGGGGTTTTTCGAGGCTCTCCCGGGTTAGTTACAACACGCTAAAACCGCATCAACCCGACATACTTATCTATTCGGGAACACGTAACAACACATTTGAAATGAGAAGAGAAACATGCCAGTTTCGGGCTTCAATTTCAGACAGGACGGTAATGAGACAAATCTTTAAAAACTTACTTCAATCAATGGCCAAGGATTTTGCCTTGGGATTTGCGCGGTTTCCGTTGTCCCGGCCAGCCGATTCCCTGCGCCATGAACTGCACCATCGCGCCATGATCAAATCCGCAGATCTGGTGCAGGAACGCATGTCCAGGGCACTATTCTGCGCGACGAAGCTGCTCCACCTGGAATATGCGCTTTCGCTGAAAGGCGATGGTTTAATCGTTGAATTTGGTGTCTACAAGGGAACCACCATCAACAGTATGGCCAAACAGTGCCCAGGTGAAAAAATATACGGGTTTGACGCATTTGAGGGGTTGCCAGAACACTGGACGGGTAATCGATATTCAAAGCGGAATTTTAACCGTAAGGGAAAGCCACCTAAAGTAGAAGACAACGTTGAACTCATTGTCGGCTGGTTCAGCGAAACCCTGCCGGAGTTTCTCTCAAAAAACCAGGAGCCGTTTGGCTTTGTCCATATTGATTGTGATATCTATTCGTCGACCAAGCAGGTGTTTGACCTTGTTGGAAATAGAATTGCACCGGGAACAATTATCGTATTCGATGAATTTTTTAATTATCACGGTTTTGAAATGCACGAATACAAGGCGTTTTATGAATTCGTTGAGAGCAATTCCTTGAATTTCGAGTTTATTTCCTATTCGGGTCAGGAGGTGGGGGTGCGCATTATTGAGGGCAGTTTTTCAAAATAATCGAAAAGTGCTCTAACTCTTTGTTTAAGCGCGTCATTTATCCGATAACCGGTACCCACTTATCGGTGACACGCTCTAATGCAGTGCCTTTGACGCTTCTGAGCCGAAATGATCGGCCAGAGTTGTTGTGTCTTCAATTTCGGTAAATTCAACCGCAATGCCGCTGTAATGATGTCTGATGACACGGCCTTTCATTTTGCCGAGCGTTATTTCAGCACCAACGGCGGGTATGACGTCAATTTCAATTGAGGCACCGGACAGCGACATATCTATTATCTTGCAGGGATAAGCGCGGCCATCGGGCAAAAAGAAGGAAGTTTCTGCACCCGGGGGGAGCTGGCGGGTAAAACGCCGGGTTTCGTCACCCTCAATCACACCCCGGTTCATCAACCAGGTAAGCTTTTCGAGTAATCGTTGCCGTTTGGCGGGCGAGGGCGAAAACGAAATGGCAAAACCTTTATCAATGTGGCGGACGATGGTGCCCTCAATGCGGCCAATCTCGTCAATATAAAGAATAATCCTGTCGCCGAGATTGCCCTTTTCGTAACCGCGAATGGAAAGGCCACCAAGGGAGACATCGAGCGTATGACAGCGGTATTCCTGCCTGTTGGCCAGCATGTAACGACCGCTGAGTGAAATATCGACACGGCGGTGGATCCTCTTTTCCAGAGCAAGGTTGTAAATACTGGCTGGTTGCATGATTTTTCCTGGCGGTTTCTTCGATAGCTATGATGCCAAAAACCCGGCACCGATGAGATAATATTGACCACAGAAGTTAACTTCGCGTTAGGGATGTCCAAGTGGCTGAAACACGGCCTTTACCTGGCCGGTGAGAATGCCTATCTATGCTCAGGATAGTTTTTACCGATTGGGCTTCTAATATAATGACAAAGACCGATAACCCGCTGTTGCAGCACTGGACCACAGCTTTTGGCGTCCCGCCTTTTGGCGACATCAAACTGGAGCATTTCAAACCTGCGTTTGATGAAGCATTTATTACCCAACGCCGGGAAATTGATGCAATTGCTGATAATCCGCTTGAGCCCGATTTTGCCAATACCATTGATGCGCTTGAACGCGCGGGCAAATTGTTGCGTCAATCTGCATCCGTGTTCTTTAATCTTTGTGGTGCCGACACCAGCGATGGCCTGCAAGAGATTGAACGCAATGTGGCCCCGCTGTTTGCTCGTCACAGTATGGAAACACTGCTGAATGCCCGGTTGTTTGAACGTATTGAAACCTTGTTTACCGGCAAAGATGATTTGGGATTGACGCCGGAGCAACATCGGGTGCTGGAGCGTTATCACACTATGTTTGTACGCGCCGGAGCGAAGCTTCAGGGCAATGATCGTGAGCGCATGAATGAGATCAATCAGCGCCTGGCTGTGATTGGCACCCAGTTTTCGCAAAATATCCTCAAAGACGAAGAAATCTACGAGCTTATCCTTGAAGAAGGGCCGGACCTTGCCGGGTTGCCGGATTTTTTGATTGCTGCGGCAAAGCGCAATGCTGCCGAGCGTGGTCATGAGGGCAAATACGCCATCACCCTGTCGCGTTCCAGCATCGAACCATTCCTGAAGTTTTCGCAGCGGCGTGATTTGCGTGAACAGGCCTATCGCGCCTGGGTCAGCCGGGGTGAGGGCGGTGGCGACAGTGATAATCGCAAGATCGTGGTTGAAACGCTTGCCTTGCGCAGCGAGCGGGCAAAACTGCTGGGGTTCGATACTTATGCAGCTTTTAAACTTGATGATCAAATGGCCGGGACACCGGATGCCGTTGAAAATTTGCTGCTGTCAGTGTGGCAACCAGCTCTTGTTCGCGCCACGGAAGAATGTGAAAACCTGCAAAAAATGGTGAGTACGCAGGGGGGCAACTTTGATGTGGAGGCCTGGGACTGGCGCTATTATTCGGAAAAAGTGCGCAAACGCGATCACGACATAGATGAAGCCGAAATCAAGCCCTACCTGCAACTCGATCAGATCATAGCGGCGGCGTTCGATACCGCAAACCGTCTGTTTGGCTTGAGATTTCGCGAACTCGATACTGTGTCCGCCTATCATGAAGATGTGCGGGTATTTGAAGTCAGCAACAAATCCGGTGAGCATGTGGGTATATTTTTAGGTGATTATTACGCCCGCAGCGGCAAACGCAGTGGGGCGTGGATGAGTAATTTTCGCTCCCAGCAAAAGCTCGACGGCACTATTCGCCCGATAATTGTCAACGTTATGAATTTTTCCAAGGGCGGTGAGGGCGAAGCCTCGTTGCTGACGTTTGATGATGCGCGCACCTTGTTTCATGAGTTCGGACACGGTCTGCACGGGTTGTTGTCGGATGTTACTTACCCGATGATTTCCGGCACGAGCGTGGCGCGTGATTTTGTCGAACTACCCTCGCAGTTGTACGAACACTGGCTGTCACAATCACAGGTTTTGAGCAAATTTGCCACTCACTACAAGACTGGCAAGCCCATACCAGATGATCTGCTGCAACGGTTGCTGGCAGCGGAAAACTTCAATCAGGGGTTTGCCACGGTGGAATACATCGCCAGTGCGCTGGTGGATCTGGAATTGCATCAACTGGCGCCATTTGATGGGCTTGACGTGACTGAGTTTGAGTGTGAAACCCTGGAAAAAATCGGTATGCCGAGACAAATCACCATGCGGCATCGTATTCCCCATTTTGCCCATGTATTTTCCGGCGACGGCTATTCTGCCGGTTATTACAGCTATATGTGGTCGGAAGTTATGGATGCCGACGCCTTCAAGGCGTTTGAAGACAGCGGCGATGTGTTTGACGCTGGCCTGGCGGAAAAACTCGCTCGCCACATCTACTCAGCCGGAGGCCGCGAAGATCCGGCAGACGCTTATAAAGCTTTTCGCGGCCGTTTGCCCGGAATCGATGCCTTGCTGGAAAAACGCGGACTGGCTTAGGCATTTGTGCCTTAAGACACATTGCATTTAATGGGTTACCAAACCTTACTTCTTCGTCATCCTCGGGCTTGCCCCGTGGATCCATTGCGCAATTTTCTCAGCCAAAAAAAGCCGTATCTTTGTTTCGAAAGCTCATCGGCATGGATCCTCGGGTCAAGCCCGAGGATGACGGGTTGGATGGGCTCGATTAATTGCGCGGGCACTAGTTTATGCTGACCCATTCGCGTGCGAGCTTTTGTGCTTCGATGATTTCCTCGCTGGATAATTCACGGGAAATCTCCTGGCGGTATTCTTTTGCCCGGTCGTTTCCTGAAATTGCCGCAAGGTTAAACCATTTGTGAGCCGTAATCATGTCGGTTTCAACATCAATACCGATCGAATATTTTAACCCCAGATTGAACAATGCCTCGCATTGCCCACCTGAAGGTGACATCTGTGCCAGTTCTGCCTCGGCTATTTCTATACGTGCCATTTCTGCCTCCTGTTTTTCTCTCAACCGCCGTTGCCTTGCAACGCTACGGTTTGAATGGATTATCTAAATCCGTCGGACCTTTGTGATCCTTGGGTCTATATTGCCAACAGGATCTTCAAAGGCGCGTTAAACAAGAGGCTTAATTTTGATTGAATAAAACTCTAAGGAATGGTTATTTTAATGTTTTATTGTTCAAAAGAAACGAACAATAACAGGTTCTTACAATGATTATGAATAAAATAATCCGTATACGTGGTAATCTTTTGATAACTTTGATCCATAATGCGTTGCGAATAATTTGAAATAAATTCTCCAGAACCCGCCGACAATTTTGAGTGAAAATCGACGGACCCCGACTCAAGATCGCGATGGTGCGCATGAGTTTGAACCATCCAGTTCTAATCTAGCGCGCTCTTTGGCCAAACAGAATTTTCTGAGCTTCCTTGTCATCGGCGAGACTGAGCTGGGAACGCTTGTCTTGACCCAGAGCAATGCCGCGTTCAACGGCGGGGCGGGCCATGACGCGTTCGAACCATTTATTCAAATTCTTGAAATCACTGATATTCTGGCCCTGATTTTCCCATCCTCTGATCCAGCCAACGCAAGCCATATCGGCGATGGAGTAGCTTCCGGCAATAAAATCCTGTCCTTTAAGCTGTTTGTTTAATACGCCATAGAGCCGGTTGACTTCGTTGACATAGCGATCAATGGCATAGGGGATCTTTTTGGGGGCGTAGTTGCGAAAATGGTGGGTCTGGCCGCACATGGGACCGAGGCCACCCATTTGCCAGTATAACCATTGCTCGACCTCAACGCGGGCACGGGTGCGTTTGGGATAGAATTTTCCGGTTTTATTGCCGAGATACTGGAGTATGGCACCGGATTCGAATATCGAAATCGGTTTTGCTCCCGGTCCGGCAGGATCGGTGATCGCGGGCATGCGGTTATTGGGGGCGATTTTGAGGAATGATTTCTTGAACTGATCGCCTTTGCCGATATTGATGAATTTTACTTCGTAAGGCAGGCGGCATTCTTCAAGCATGATTGACACTTTGTAGCCATTTGGGGTCGGCCAATAATATAATTCGATTGGTTTTTGTGTGGCTGTAGCCATTTTTAATTCTCCGGTAAACTTATTTGCCAACAAATTAACCCGATTCTCGGAATTTTTCACCCGGCCACAACAATCATTGTGGTGGGCGCAAAGAATTGCCATACTGGGGCAGCGTTACAGGCAACGCGGACGATGTTTTAAAGACGGATTGAACGGTGAGCATACACGGCAAAAATATCCCGCAGTTTTATATTACCCCACCACAGCCGTGTCCGTATCTCGGGGATAAGTTCGAGCGCAAGATATTTACCCATCTCATTGGCGAAGGTGCCCGGGAATTAAACGATTCCCTGAGCCAGGGTGGTTTTCGCCGCAGCCAGAATATTGCCTATCGTCCGGCATGCGAAGACTGTAAAGCATGCACTTCCGTGCGGGTAATTGTTGATGAGTTTAGGATGACAAAATCGTTCAGGCGCATCATGCGAAAAAATACCGACATAACCGGTTCGATGAAAATACCGGTGCCGACATCGGAAAATTATTCGATTTTCAGAGATTATATTGACCAGCGCCATACTGCCGGTGGCATGACCGATATGACGGTTCTGGATTTTGCTGCCATGGTTGAAGATACCTTCGTTGATACCAGGTTGTTCGAATACCGATTGAGGCCGGACTTGTCGCAGGATCCGTCAAATGGGCAAGAAGGTGAACTGGTTGGTGCTGCCCTCAGTGATATTATGGAAGATGGTCTTTCGATGATCTACAGTTTTTTCAATCCGGAATACGACAATCGCAGCCTTGGAACCTATATGGTTCTGGATCATATTGAGCGCGCCCGCAAAATGGGATTGCCGTTCTTGTACCTGGGTTACTGGGTTCCCGGTTCGTCAAAAATGGACTATAAATCACGTTTTTCTCCACAAGAACGACTGGATGCGACAGGCTGGCATCGTGATCAGGCTTAAAGAGTTGGTCGATTTTAAAAAGTCTGAATTTTAATGCCTTCAACAGCGCGCTCATCTGATTACCGCAAAGGCCTGGCGGTTACAATTTTCGGAGTATTATTGCTTTCGCTGGATACGCCGTTGTTGCGTCTGGTTGACGGCAACCAGTGGACAGTGATGTTCTGGCGCGGCATTTTTGTATTCCTGGCACTGGGCGCCTGGTGGCTGTGGCGCCGTCACTGCAAGGGCAACCGGCAATCGTTCCTGATGGGGCGGTGGGGGATGTTTGTTTCATTGTTGTATGGCTTGAGCAACGTGTTTTTTGTGATTGCTCTGCACAATACGTCTGTGGCCAATTTGCTGGTAATTCTCGCCTTGAACCCGCTGATTTGCGCGCTGCTTTCGCTGGTGTTTTTGAGTGACCGGGTAGATATTCCGACCTGGATAGCCATCGCTGTATCCTTCTTTGGTGTTGCCATCATTATTCAGGACAGTTTTGGCAGCTTGAGTTTCTATGGTGATGTGATGGCGATGCTGGCGGTTTTTACCCTGGCTTCAGCCATCGTTTTCACCCGCAAAAGTGGTTTAAACCTGACCACGTCACCGGCTCTGGCTGGGCTCCTTGCCGCCCTTTTTGCCTTGCCTTTTGCACCCAGCTTGATGCTTGAAGGCAGTCAATGGGGGTATATGGCGGCTAATGGCATTGTGGTCATGGCTATCGCTGCCAGTCTGCTGGCGTATGCGCCGTCTCTTCTGCCTGCAGCCCACGTTGGCATGTTCTATCTGCTTGAAACTGTACTGGGGCCGTTGTGGGTATGGCTGGCGGTGGGGGAAGAGCCGTCAAAAATGGCTTTTATCGGTGGTGCTATCGTTATCACCACGCTGATTGTGCATTCGATGTTGAGTTTTAGACGATAAATCGCATTATTTTTGCGCTTCCTGTTGGCGCAGGCTTTCATTAAGCAGGTCGTGTCTTTTCTGCATCTCCTTTGGCCAGGTGCTTTTGATGTAGGATAAAGCTGCGATTATTTCTTCGTCACTAAGCATGCCTTCAAAGCCCGGCATATCGGTTTTGTAATCGCCACCCAAAATTTTTGCCGGACCGATCTTGGTAAGGTCGAACAAAATCTTGTCGCCATGATGCCAGGTATGGCCGGATGGATCATGGGGAGGGGCGGGCAGTTTACCTTCCGCATTGCGATCGGTCCAGTTTGCCTGTCCCTTGAGGTCAACGCCATGACACGCAGCGCAGCTCTCCAGGTATACCTGTTTGCCCTGGGCAACAATCGTTGCATTGTACGATTGCAGGGATGGTGAGCTGGGGCGCTTGAGATATATAAATATTCCCATACCGACACCGGCAATCAGTAAAATTGCACTGGATGCGACCAACAGGTTTTTCATGTTCATTGTCTACAAATCCTAAAACCCGCCGCCGAATTTGTTGTTTCTGGAAAATCCTTTGGGTGGCAAACGTCCAGCAGAAGCTCTGGCACCGAGCCAGTCATTGAGGTCACTAACATTCCAGGTCCGGTTGGAGCTGTCCAGCCATGACAGGCCGCTTTCGAGGTTGAAAGCCTTGGCATCTGAAAGTCCGCCGTCCTTATATTTCTGCAATATGACGCCACGTCCCCGGTTCATTTCAGGCAGGCCGGAAAGCGGGAAAATCAGCAGCTTTCTATTGTCTCCAACGGCAGCCACGTGATCGGCATCAACCGGTACAGGGGTGCACACAATGGCTTCAGCGGGCAGTTTTACATTCAACACCTGCTTGCCTTTGCGGGTGTTGGCGATAACATCATCTTCGCTGACAACAAAGCCGCGGGCATCACTTGAGGCGACCAGAAGCTTGCGTTCAGGCTTGTGCACAAAGAGCGCAATGACGCCTTCGCTTTGATCGAGGTCGATCATCAACCGCAACGGCTCGCCATGACCGCGCCCGCCGGGCAACTTGTCTGCACCAAGAGTGAAAAACCGGCCGTCACTGGCAAACACCAGTATCTTGTCGGTGGTCTCGGCGTGGAAAGCATGTTCGGGGCCATCGCCGGTTTTGAACGACAGGCTTTCCATGTCAGCCAGATGGCCCCGTAAGGCCCTGATCCAGCCTTTTTGCGAACAGATAATGGTGATAGGCTCTTTTTCGATCATGGCGGCCGAAATGTCGAAATCACCTTCGGGCATGTCAGAAAACTGCGAACGGCGCGCACCCAGTTCGGTGTCCTTACTAAATTTTTTGCGGATTTCGCGGATTTCCCCGGCAATTTGCCGCCATTGATTATCATCTGATCCCAACAGCTCGACCAGGCCGACACGTTCAAGGGTGAGCGCTTCGTGTTCACGGCGAAGTTCCATCTCCTCAAGCTTGCGCAAGGAGCGCAATCGCATGTTTAAAATAGCCTCGGCCTGTACTTCCGAGATTGAGAACGTTACTATCAATTGTTGTTTGGGCTCATCTTCAAAACGGATAATGCGGATCACTTCATCGAGATTGAGGAATGCGACCAAAAAGCCCGCCAAAATTTCAAGGCGCTGGTCAATTTTTTTTAGGCGATATTCAGAACGCCGCACCAACACTTGGCGACGGTGATCAAGCCATTGCCGCAGAACCTCGCGCAAAGACATGACGCCGGGAATTTGTCCTGCACTCAACACATTCATATTAAGCGAAATGCGGTTTTCCAGATCAGACAGTTTGAACAGGGATTCCATCATCAAAGTGTCATCAATCGTGCGCGATTTGGGCTCGATAATCAGGCGGATGTCTTCAGCTGATTCGTCTCTTATGTCGGCTACAAGCGGTAGTTTTCGGGCTTGCATAAGTTCGGCGATTTTTTCAATCAGTTTGGATTTTTGCACCTGATAGGGAATTTCGGTAATGACGATCTGGTAACCGCCGCGACCTGTATCTTCGCGCTCCCATTTGGCCCGCACCCTGAAACCACCGCGACCGGTGCGATAGGCTTCAACGATGGCTGCATGTGGTTCGACAATAATACCACCGGTGGGAAAATCCGGGCCTTTGACAAATTCGGTCAGTTTTTCCGGGGTGGCATTAGGAAATTTAATCAGGTGGAGGGCGGCATCACAAAGTTCGGATACATTATGTGGCGGGATGCTGGTGGCCATGCCAACGGCGATACCGGTAGAGCCATTGGCAAGCAGATTGGGGAAGTTGGCGGGCAGCACCATGGGTTCAGAATCTTCGCCATCGTAAGTCTCGCGAAAATCAACCGTGTCTTCATCCAGACCTTCGAGAAGGTTTGCTGCAACTTCTGTCAGCCGTGATTCGGTATAGCGCATGGCGGCAGCGTTATCACCGTCGATATTGCCGAAGTTGCCCTGACCATCTATCAGCGGGTAACGCACGGAAAAGCTTTGCGCCAGTCTCACAAGCGCATCATAGACGGCCTGATCACCATGGGGGTGATAGCGGCCAATAACGTCACCAACCACACGGGCGCATTTTTTGAATTTTTGCGAAGGATCCAGCTTCAACTGCCGCATGGCATAGAGGACGCGGCGGTGAACAGGTTTTAGACCATCACGCGCATCGGGCAAAGCCCGGTGCATGATGGTGGCAAGCGCGTACGCCAGATAGCGTTCTTCGAGCGCTTCTCTCAAGTCTACAGGCTCGATGCCATCGGATGATGGTGGTGGCAGGGTTGTTGTCATGAGTTCCTTTTATAACAACTCAAAGATTCGTAACAACGGGTTTTTATCGCGACTTTTTGGCCATTACATATTTCAGCTTGTTTATGGCAATGGTTTCAAGCTCTTTTTGCGAGGCGCTTGCCGGGCCCTGAATGGAAACTTCGAAACCGGTTTTGGCATCAATGGCGCTGACTTTTACAAAAGTACCAATTTTCTGGGTTTCTATGTAGACTTCGCCTGGAGTTTGCCCCTGTCCGGGATTACGATTATCACGCCGCGCGTTCAATTTTCATCTCCCGCCACAAATCATCAAGAGCTTTAACCAGTTTGCGCAAATCTTCACCATTGTGCAAAGGCGATGGCGTTAAGCGAATGCGCTCGGTGCCGCGTGGTACCGTGGGATAGTTGATGGGTTGCACATAGATTGAATATTGATCAAGCAGAACATCGGTGAGGGTTTTGCACAAAACCGGATTACCGACAAACACCGGCACCACGTGGGTGGAACTCTCCATCAACGGCAGCTTATGTTGCCGCAACATTTCTTTGAGGTCTGCTGCACGCGCCTGGTGCTGGTTGCGCTCAACATCGCTTTGCTTGAGATGGCGAATGGCCGCCAGAGCACCCGCTGCAATTACCGGGGAAGTGGAGGTGGTGAAAATAAACCCCGGTGCATAAGAGCGAATGGCATCGATGATCAAAGTGTTGGCGGCAATATAGCCGCCCATGAGGCCAAAGCCCTTGGCCATCGTGCCTTCAATGATGTCAACGCGATCGCTGATATTATCGCGCTCGGCTATGCCACCACCGCGCGCGCCATAAAGGCCAACGGCATGAACTTCATCGAGATAGGTAAGCGCGCCATAGCGATCTGCCAGATCGCAGATTTGTTCAATCGGGGCGACATCGCCATCCATGGAATAAAGTGATTCGAACGCAATCACCTTGGCTGTGTTCTTGTTTATGGTTTTGAGTTGACCTTCGAGATCAGCCAGGTCGTTATGACGCCAGATGCGTTTGGGTCCGCGGCCCTGGCGAATGCCTTCAATCATCGAGGCATGGTTCATTTCATCAGACAGAATAACACAATCGGGCATCAGCCGCGCCAGTGTGGAAAGCGTCGCCTCATTGGCCATATAGCCGGAGTTGAATAAAAGCGCACCTTCCTTGCCGTGAAGGTCGGCCAACTCTTGTTCAAGTTCCACATGATAATGGGTGGTACCGGCAATGTTACGCGTACCACCCGAGCCCGCACCAACGGTATCAATGGCTTCATGCATGGCTTTGAGAACTTTTGGATGCTGGCCCATGCCAAGATAATCATTGCTACACCAGACGGTTATCTCCTTGGTGCCATCGGGGCCATAATACAGCGCTTTGGGAAATTTACCCTGACAGCGCTTGATATCAGCAAAATGGCGATAACGTCCTTCTTCGCGCAGGGCAGAAATCGCATTTTCAAACACACTTTTGTATTTTTCCGGGCTCACAATTTTGCAACCTTTTATTCGACGCTTTCACTCTTCCCCAATATCACAATATCATAGAGCACCAGCACTCTACAACCGCTCAAATCTCTTGCGTAGTGATCAAGGTGTCCTTCATACTTCACTGAGTCGACTTGTTCAATATGTCGGGATCAAAACGGGGTTGACTGTAACCCGTTAAACACGAAAAACTTTTCCGCCAATCAGAAAACCGGAGTGAGCAGATCAATGCATGATAAAGGTGAATTTCTTTCCCGCGATGCGCTTGCTCAGCATCAACAAGTGGCGTGGAAAACCCAACGAAAACATGTTGCCGCCTCACCGTTTTTTAAAACCTTGTGGGCGGGCAAATGTGCTCCTGAAAACCTGTGCGATCTGCCTGAGCTGCCGCTTTGTTCCAAGGCGGAATTGCGCTTGTCACAGGCCGCGCACCCACCATTTGGCGATTATCTCAACACGTGGCGAAATTCGGTGAACAGACTGCACCGTACTTCCGGCACCACCGGGCAGGCGATGAACCTGGCGTTATCACCGCGCGATTGCGAGGTGACAGAAGTCGTTGCCGGGCGTTGTCAAAGTGCTGCTGGCCTGGGACCGGAGCACACAGTCGTTCATTGTCTCAACTACCAGATGTGGATGGGCGGGCTGACTGACCACATGGGTCTCGAGCGTACTGGTGCCATGGTCATTCCGTTTGGAACCGGCAATACAGAATTACTGATCCGGACAATTATGGAAGTGGGTGTGACAGCGATTTCGTGCACCCCGTCTTATCCTGCGGTGATTGCCCGTGTGCTGGAGAAAAAATTTCCCGGTGTGGCCCCGCGTGATCTTGGTTTGAAACTGGGTCTGTTTGGGGGAGAGGCGGGGCTGGACGATATGGCCTTGCGTGACCGCATCCGCAACCTGTGGGGACTTGAGCCGCGCAATGCCAACTATGGTGTATCAGACGTTTTCTGTAATTTTGCCGCCCAGTGTGAACATGACACACGGCTGCATTTTATGGCTGCTGACGTACTTTATCCCGAACTTATCAACCCGGAAAGTGACGAACCACTGCCGATTGAACCGGGGCAGACGGGTGAGCTGGTGCTTACCCATCTGGAGCGCGACTGCCAGCCGCTGGTGAGGTTTCGATCCGGCGATATCATAACAATCGATGCGGATGACCCTTGCACCTGTGGTCGCACCGGGTTTCGGTTTCGCGTGGTTGGCCGCAATGATGATATGGTGGTGGTGCGGGGGTTGAACCTGTTTCCGACCATGGTGGCTTCGGTGCTGGCAGGATTTTCCGAGTTGACAGGAGATTACCGCATCAAGCTTGCAACCCCGCCGCCACATGACGCTTTACCGGTGAAAGCGGAATTGATGCCAGATACTATCGCAACTCCGGCTTTGTTGAATGCAATTGAAACGGCTTTGAAGGTAACCCTCGGTGCCACCGCCAGGGTTACTTTGCTGGAGCATGGCAGTTTGCCGCTGAGCGAAGGCAAAACAACACGTGTGATAAGGAGTTATACATGAGTGACATGACCTATGAAACCGTCATCAGTCAGTTGGAATGCGGCGTGCGCACGATCACGCTCAACCGGCCTGAGCGGTTGAATGCCATGAACCCGGATTTGATCCGTGATACGGCTCAGGCATTCGAAGATGCCAATGGGGATGCAAAAACCAGAGCCATCGTCTTCACCGGGGCAGGGCGGGCCTTTTGCGCTGGCGACGACAGGCAGGATCATCAACACCCGCGCGATGAAGCAGAAGCCCGCGAAGTGGTTGACGCCATCCAAAAAGTTACCCATGCCATGATGTTCGGTAATGTCCCGGTGGTCGGGGCTATTAATGGCTGGGCTGTTGGCGGTGGATTTGAATGGGCAATCAATTGCGATTTTCCGATTTGGGGCAATAGTGCGCGCGGGTTTTTTCCCGAAGTATCGTTGAACCTGTTCGTAACCGGAGGCGTGACCGCGTTGCTGCCCGCTCTTGTGGGGCTGAACAAAGCGCGGGAAATGCTGATGCTTGGCGAGCGTTATGAGGCGTCCGACCTTGCCAAACTCGGTGTTGCCTGGCGCGTTGTTGCCGACGAAGACCTGCTCAACGAAGCCCGCGCCGTTGCCAACAAACTCGCATCACTACCGCAATTGTCCCTGCGCGCCATGAAGCGAACTTTGAACCAGACCGCCAGCACAGATTTGACAGGCGCCATGGCCCTGGAAACCGAAGCCACCGTCGCTGGATTTATGGACCCGCTGACTACAGAGTTGCTGAAAGATTTCTGAGGTTTAACTGCCACACCAAACGTAATTGGCCCCGAAGGTTTCACTTCGAGGCCAATCAAACTTGATAAATTATCAGCTAAAAACTAAAGCCGGTAGCGGATCTGGTCAGTCCAGAAGCGTTCCAGTTTTACCAGTGATCTGTTGAGGACATCGAATTCTTCAAGAGAAATGCCGCCAATTTCTTCGATGGAGAGGATGTGGCGGGAATAGAGGTCGTCTACTTTTTTTGCTATGTCATGGCCTTTTTCAGTCAGGCTTACGCGCACCGAACGGCGGTCCATGTCTGAACGCTGATGGAGAATGTATCCGGCATCAACCAGTTTTTTGAGGTTGTAGGAAACATTGGAGCCGAGGTAATGGCCGCGGGTGCGCAACTCGCCTGCGGTTAACTCGGAATCGCCAATATTATATAACAGCAATGCCTGAACACTGTTTACCTCAGCGCGGCCGAGACGTTCGAATTCGTCTTTGATGACATCAAGAAGCCGACGATGAAGGCGCTCCACCAATGTCAGGCTTTCGAGATATCTCGGCCTCAACTCTTCGTTTGAAGCCTGAGTGTTCTCAGGGATTGATTGAGTTGTCACTATACTCATTTTACGCTCGCCTATGCTTGTTTTCTCGTGGAGTTTTCTCCACATGCTGAATAGGACTATACAGAGCGCGGGCTAAAATCTGATTAAGCGACAGACTTAATTAAAGTTTAAGATCAAAATACTCAATCTTTGCGTATGTGCTTAACGATAGCGGAAAAATCCAGCTGTGATTTTCCTTCCTTGTCAAACTGTGAATAAAGTTCCATTGCTTCTTGACCCAATGGTGTTGTGGCGCCGCTGGCGTTGGCGGCCTGCTGGGCCAGACGTAAATCCTTGAGCATCATGGCAACCGTAAAACCGGCCTGATAATCACGGTTTGCAGGGGACGCGGGCAGGGGACCGGGTACCGGGCAGTAAGAAGTCAAGGCCCAGCACTGACCCGAGGCGGTGGAGGAGATATCATAGAGCTTTTGTTTATCAAGGCCGAGTTTTTCCGCCAGCACAAAGGCTTCGCTAACTGCAATCATGGAGACGCCCAAAATCATATTGTTGCAGATTTTTGCTGCCTGTCCATTACCGGCACCGCCAGCATGGATAATGTTTTTGCCCATTTGAGCGAGATAAGGCTGGGCCTGTTCGAAGGCAGTATCACCGCCGCCGACCATAAAGGTCAAGGTACCAGCTTCGGCACCACCGACGCCGCCTGATACCGGGGCATCGAGCATTGACAATCCGGCCTGTTTGGCCCGGGCTGCGACCTCGCGGGCGGTTTCTACATCAATGGTGGAGCAATCAATCAACAGCGTGTTTTTGCCAACGGTGGCAATCAGCCCGTTTTCGCCACAATAAACCGCATTCACATGTTTGCCTGCGGGCAGCATGGTGATGACCACATCAACGTTTGTTACGGCGGCGTTCAAATCGTCGCTGGCTTCAATTCCTGATTGTCGCGCAAGGTCCAGTGCCTCGGATGAGAGGTCAAACCCTTTCACCTGATGTCCGGCCTTGAGCAGATTGGCGGCCATCGGGCCTCCCATATTTCCCAGGCCGATAAAACCGATTACTGCCATTTACTGTTTTCCTTCTTTTTGTCTGTGTTCGCGATAATTGAATTTAAAAAACGTTTGAAAGATCAAGTTCACCGGCACCGAGATCGGCGAAATACTGATCGACCAAATCGTCGTTGACGTCTTCCAGCCTTGAATGCTGCCATTTTGGTTGCAGGTCCTTGTCAATGACAATGGCGCGGGTGCCTTCATAAAAATCATGCGCGGCCATAAAGCGCACAGCCAGTCGGTACTCAAGCTTCATACAGTCTTCAAACTGAAGCGTTTTGCCGGTGCGCATCTGCCTGAAGGCAATCTTCTGACTGAGCGGGGATTTGCTTTTGATCAATTGAGCGGTTTTTCGCCCCCACTCAAAATGACTGTTGTCCATTTTTTCGCTTTCCAAACTGGCAACGATGGCTTCAACGCTGTTATGGCAAAAACTTTCGTCTATCCAGCCTTGCGTGTTGGCCAGCTCGGAGTGGCCTAAATCCTGTTTAAAGGAATTAATGATTTCATCCACATCGGCTGCATGGACCAATGCTTCCACCAGTGCGGGTATTTCAGCGGAAGGAACGTAACAATCGGCAATGCCGGCGTAAAGTGCGTCAGCAGCTCCGATACGCCCGCCGGTAAGTGCTAAATAAAGGCCAATCTCACCGGGGCATCGCGACAGAAAATATGTGCCGCCGACATCAGGAAACAGACCAATTCCGGTTTCCGGCATGGCGAAGGCCAGTTTTTCTGTGACGACACGATGTGACCCGTGCACCGAAATACCGACACCGCCGCCCATGGTTATGCCATCCATGATGGCAATATAGGGTTTGGGGTAGTTTTTGATTGCGGTGTTGAGTTGATATTCTTCAAGATAAAACCGGGTAACGATGGGGTTTTGGGTTTTACCCCAAAGATATAGCGCGCGAATATCGCCGCCAGCACAAAAGGCCCGGTCCCCGGCTGCTTCAATGATGACGTGAGAAACCGATGTGTCGCGCGACCAAGCCTGAAGGTGAGGGTGTAACTGACGTATCATTCCAAGCGTCAAAGCATTCAGGGCCTGGGGCCGGTCGAGCAGGATTTTGGCGGCGAGGCCGACTTTCTGGAAATGTATTTCAGGTGCTTCAGACATGAATTTTGTTGCTTAACCAAAAAGATCACGGGCAATGATAACACGCATGATTTCGTTGGTCCCTTCAAGGATTTGATGAACTCGTACATCGCGCAAATTCCGCTCAAGGGGAAAATCTCGTAAATAGCCATAGCCGCCGTGCAACTGTAATGCCTGATTGACCACATCAAAACCAACGTCAGTGGCAAAGCGCTTGGCCATCGCCGACCATCTTGAGGCATCAGGTGTTTTGGCTTCAACTTTGGTGGCGGCCTGTCGCACCATCAACCGGGCAGCTTCAAGCTCTGTTGCCATATCGGCAATCTTGAACTGAAGTGCCTGAAACTCCTGAAGTTTGCGACCAAATTGTTTGCGCTGGCGCATATAATCTAACGCGTGATCAAGTGCCGATTGCGCTGTGCCTAACGAGCATGACGCTATGTTTATGCGTCCGCCATCAAGCCCTGCCATGGCGATTTTAAAGCCCTGACCTTCGGTGCCGACAAGGTTTGCAACCGGTACTTTGGCGTTTTCAAATATAACCGCTCCGGTGGGCTGACTGCGCCATCCCAGTTTTTCCTCTGGCTTGCCAAAACTCAAACCGGGTGTGTCTTTTTCGATTGCCAGGCACGAAATACCCGCCGACCCCTCCTCTCCGGTGCGCACCATGGTGAGATAAATGTCTGAGATACCGGCACCGGAAATAAAGGCTTTTGAGCCATTGAGAATGTAATAATCACCGTCTCTTACAGCTTTTGTGCGTAAGGCTGCGGCGTCAGAGCCTGAGCCTGGTTCTGTCAGGCAGTAGCTGGCAATTTTCTCCATGGTGCACAATTTTGGCAACAGACGGGTGCGAATTTCGTCAGATCCAAAGGTATCAATCATCCAGGACGACATATTGTGGATCGACATGAAAGCTGCCGTAGAGGTGCAGCCGTAAGACATGGCTTCGAAAATCAGGGAGGCATCGAGGCGCGTCAGGTTGGAGCCGTCAACATCTTCGCGCACATAAAGCCCGGCAAATCCTAAGGCTGCAGCTTTACGCATGGTTCCTACCGGAAAGAAGCCCTCAGCATCCCATTGGGCGGCATGTGGGCTTAAATGATCGCGTGCGAATGCCTGGGCCACATCCTGGAAAGCAATCTGCTCGTCATTGAGTTCAAACATCCACCAATTTCTCCGGCTTTGTTCACTATAATGACGATAACTCTAACCTTTGTTCAAGCACAAGTGTACTTAGACATATTCATAAACAGGGTTGCAAATTGGACGGCATCGTTTTACGACCGATGGGTTGTTGCTTTTGTTATTGAAAAGCCTATGTATTTTAAAAGGTTTTGATCTATGAGTTCGCGTTATCCCGCTATCAGAATGCGACGCAATCGCCAGTTTGACTGGTCCCGGCGTCTGGTGTCTGAAAACAAATTGAGTGTGGACGATCTGATCTGGCCGTTGTTTGTCATTGACGGGGTCAATCAGCGCCAGCCGGTAACCTCTTTGCCGGGGGTGGATCGCCTTTCTGTTGATCTTGTTGTTGAAGCAGCCCAGATGGCCAGCGATCTCGGTATTCCGGTTATATCGCTGTTTCCAAATACGTCGGATGATCTACGCACAAACGACGGGCGTGAAGCCCTGAACAGTGATAATCTCGTCTGCCAGGCGGTAAGGGCGGTGAAAGCTAAAACCCCCAATCTTGGCATCATGTGCGACGTCGCCCTTGATCCCTATACCAGCCACGGCCACGACGGGTTGATGTCAGGCGATGAGATTGTCAATGATGAAACCATCGAAGTTCTGGTGTCCCAGGCGCTTGTTCTGGTGGAGGCGGGATGCGATATCATCGGGCCTTCTGACATGATGGACGGTCGTATTGGCGCCATACGCCAGGCACTGGAAACCGCCGGGCACAAAAATACACAGATTATGGCATATGCCGCCAAATATGCCTCTGCCTTCTACGGCCCGTTCCGCGATGCGGTGGGTTCCGGCGCTGCGCTCAAGGGGGACAAACGTTCCTACCAGATGGATTATGCCAACTCAGATGAAGCCATACGTGAGGTGCAGCAGGATCTGGAGGAGGGGGCTGATATGGTCATGATCAAGCCCGGCATGGCCTATCTTGACATCGTCGCCCGGGTCAAGAACGAATTTAACGTCCCTACATTTGCTTATCAGGTGTCGGGTGAGTATGCCATGTTAATGGCCGCTGCCCAAAACAACTGGCTTGATGAGGATCGCGTTGTACTGGAAAGTCTGATGGCTTTCAAACGTGCCGGTGCCGACGGAATTCTCACATACTTCGCCCCGAAAGTGGCAAAAATGCTAAGCCGTTCTAAACCCTAGAGCACTTCTCTAGTTATCGTCGTAAGGTCCGGTTGGGCGAATGAAATCGTGAACGTTGAACCGACGCAGATATTCCTGCCGGGTCTGAGCTTCCAGCCGACGGCGATAATTGTCTGATTCAAATACATCAGCGCGGGAATCAAATTGCGACCGGGTACCTTCGACAACTTTGGAGCTGTCCTTGTTGGCATCAAACATACGGCCAGAGGGCGTATAAGGCTGATCTGATTCGGCAAGTTGTGCCTGACCATCACTTATTGAAAATACCAGCAATGCAGCCGAAATTGTACTAAAGGCTGCAAAACGGATGAAAACTGGAATTTTCCGCGCTTCAAAAACCATAATTTTTTTCCTGTACCCGTGTAATTTGCCAGATTGACTGGCTGGTAGACGTTGAACCTGAGCATAACAGATAAATTCTCAGGAAGCTAAGGGTTTTGATACCTATAAATCATATATCAGTAAACTTTAACAAAAATTCAATGGTAAAAATCTGAAGAGCGCAGGAGAAGCCAGATTTTGCTCATGGCTTTCTGAAAATTCACCCTTGTGTCCCTGGCCAGTTGAGGCTGGACAGTGAGAGTTTCTGCTGTCCATCCTGATCAAAGTTGTCCGGACTGAGCCAGGTTTTAAAGTTGGCATGCAAACGTGGCCATTCATCTTGCGTGATGGAAAACCAGGCGGTATCCCGGTTTTTACCCTTAACGATCATGTGGCGGAAAAAAGTACCCTCATAGGAAAAGCCCAACCGTCTGGCCGCTTCGCGTGATTTTGCATTGAGCGCGTTGCATTTCCATTCCAGCCGGCGAAATTTCAGCACATCCATGGCGTGGGTAATCAACAGAAAAATGGCCTCGGTGGCAATGGTGCTTCGCTGTGCAACCGGCGCAATCCAGATGTTACCGATTTCGATGCGTCCATCGTGTTGATGAATGTTGAGGAAGGATGCCATGCCGAATGGCTGCCCGGTGCAGCAATCAATCATTGTATAAAACACGGCACTGCTCGAAGCTGAACACGTCGCCATCCAATCTGCCATTTCGTCACTGTTGGAAAAGGGGCCATATCCCATGTAATCCCACAAGGTATCGGCGCCCTCGCAACCATGGGTGAGATTGTAGAGCATCGTGGCGTGGCAACCAGAATCAACGGCAACCAGTTTGACGGTGTTTCCAACTATCGGTGTCGAAGACGAAGGTCTGGAAGCGGTTGATTTGGCAGGGTCATTTTTGAGGCTGCGGTGACGCTGGGTTGCATTCAGGATCTCGGTCATTTCAAAAACTTTTCTCGACTGACCCAGAGTCAGTTGTAATTTTCTGAAACAACTCAAGATCAATATTGCCACCGCTAAGAATAACCCCGACGCGCCTGCCTGCCATCTTTTCGCGTTCCGTCATCAAAGCGGCAAACGCTGCAGCACCGGCCCCTTCGGCGATGTTGTGGGTGTCGCGATAAAGCGCAATGACTGCATCGCGAATATCTTCTTCGCTGACGCGAACAATGCGTTCACAGCCTTTCCAGATCACTTCCATCGCCGCTTCCTGGGGTACCTTGCAGGCCATACCATCGGCAAAGGTTGCGGCGGTATCGGTGGTGTGAATTTGACCGTGCTCGAAAGACAGCGCATAGGCGTCGGCATTTTGAGAGACCACGCCTACGATTTTGGTTTTGAGTCCGAGCAGATCGCGCGTGGTGATCAGACCGCTGATGCCTGAGCCCTGACCGATGGGGACGTAGACAGTATCAAGATCGGCAATGTTTTCCAGCAACTCGCGCGCGTAGGTGGCAACTCCCATGGCCAGAGATTTGTGAAATGATGGCACCATGGACAGGTTTTCAACTCCGGCCAATCGCCGGGCTTCTTCTGCTGCACCATCAAAATCTTCGCCATGGATAATCAGTTTGCCGCCAAAAGCCTCCATCGCCTTGTTTTTTTCAACGCTGTTGCCAACGGGTACCAGAATAGTCACTGGCACACCGGCGGCTGCGGCGGCGCGGGCGATGCTTTGACCATGATTACCCCGCGTTGCCGTTATAAGGCCGTTGGCTTCAGGGTTTTGCTGCTTGAAGTGCTTGAGAAAAACACAGCCGCCACGCACTTTAAATGAGCCGATGGGCGTGTGGTTTTCATGCTTGACCCAGACTTCGGCACCGACACGCGTACTCAGAAGTGGCCAGTGGATTTGTGGCGTGGGTGGCAGGTTCTCATAAACAATCGAACAGGCTTGATCCAGCTCCTCTAAAGAAAACAACATACCAGCCACTCCTGATTACTGGTTGAAATCCAACGAATCGTGCGGCGCTTTCAACAAAGCACAACATACGAATGGTTGTAACATAACGAAATCAGGTCGCCTTGGGGAGGGAAATTGAACCAAAAACCTGCAACAATTTAGGATGAAGCAGTGGTGGTGAGGTTTGATCTGTCTCCCCGTCCTACCGGCGCAAGCCGGTATCCAGGCAGCACGGCATGAACTTGGGGGCCTGGTTACCGGCTTTCGCCAGTATGACAGGGTAAGCTATGTTTCAAACACCAACCCTTTGATATGACCCAAGGCTGACATTCGCACGGTCTAATTTGGTGTCAGGCTCCTGACCTTTTCGGCGGCGATTGGTGAAAAGGATCCATCGGGATATTTGTTCAGGTAGGATCGGAAAAGGGTACGGCTTTTACTGTCCTTGATTGAATTCCAGTAGGTCAGCTCGAAGGTTGATCCAACGGCGGGAAGTGACTTTGATGGTTTGCTGGCAATCTGTCTGTTCTTGTCCATGAAGTAAAACTCCTGAGTGAGCGACGAATTTTCCCAGGGTATCTGTTTTTCACCGGTGGCTGTCAGCACATCGCGCCGGGTTTGCTTGAATACCTGTTCGATGGTGAGACCGGGTTTCGATATGGCTTTGGCAAGGGCTAGAGTATACGGTGAATTTCCTTTTGTGCCATCGTAAGCAACCTTGCCGGGAGAAGTTGAATAGGCAACAAAAGAGCCACGTGGTGCCTCTACTTTGGCCAGGCCATCCAATGGCTCACGGAAGGTTTCTCTAAACGGGTTGTTGCGGCAGGCATCAAGGATGACGATGTTGAAAGCATTTGAAGAACGCTCCATGGTGGCCAGAAACGCGGTGACGTCAATGGCTTCCATATCCAACTCACTTTCGTCGCGGATGTTGGCGTCAAGGGGGATGAGGTAGTTTTTATTGCGCACCTGGACCGCATGTCCGGCAAAATAAAACAGGCCGACAGCGCCGGTTTCGCGTAAACGTCGGCTAAAATTCAACAATGCTCGTTTCATGGTTCTTTGATCGGCGTCTATCAGGCGGGTGACGCTAAAACCTGCAGCTTTTAACGTGCCTGTCATTAAGGTTGCATCATTGGTCGGGTTGACGAGTGGTGAATTTTTATAGCCTGAGTTGCCGATGACAAGAGCTAGGCGGTTATCTGCGGATGCGGCGGCACTCAGCCCCAGGAACATCAACAGGAAAGTAAAGGCAAAGGGCAAGAATTTGAGTATCGAATTCAACGGGAGACTTTGATATTGCATGATCGACAATTTTTGTATGCCTTGTTTTTGCAAGATTTGATTTTGCTAATACAGTCAGGGCATTAAAATTCTGGTCGAAATTTCGATCGAATTTAATTGGAAAATTATTACAAATTTGCATCAGTTTGAATGGATATAACGATTGATTGAAATTTAAGGTTTTGCTCTGAGAATTGTGGCTTATGGAGAAAACAACATGAGCGATTCAGCCCTGTCGATAAATTTCAGCAAGGACAGGCGCCGCTGGTGGGTGGCGCTGTTGATGCTTTTTCCCACCGGTGCCGGTTATATTTATGTTGGCAGGCCGTTCCGTTTTGTCGGCTTCACGGCGTTTGTATTATTGAGTTTGCTGGCGTGGAATCTGGAAGTTCCGAGCTGGACAAGTCTGGTCGTTGGTGCGGTGGCAATCGGTTTTGTCATTGATATCATTGTCATTGCTATCAAACAAAACAGTCACAATCTGCGCTGGCCACAGCGTCGTAACTGGTATGTGGCCAGCCTGATCCTGTGGTCAGTGCTGTTGATTGCTTCCGTAATTTTTTAGAGCAAGTCGTATTCTATCGAACTCGCTCATTTGCGTCATTTCCGCCTTCGCGGAGATGACGAACAAAATTCTTTTGAACTCCGTTAGACGCCGCACGCTTCAGCCAGTCGATATTCGATATCCCACACGGGGAAAATGTATGCAGATGGTGCCGACCTGATCGTTTTCGTGGCAAATGGCAACTGTTTCCCTGTCGGCAAATTGCAAGATGCCGGTCACTTGGGGATCGCCACCATCGAGATCCTGGGTAATCGAAATTTTAGCACCAATCTTCAGGCCAAGTGGATCATCAGGGTCGACGTGTTGCGGCGTTGTGTGCGTGGCGGCTTTGGCGATTTCGAGTGCTTGTTCAGCCTGCATTTCAGTTTCATTGCCGTGGCCGATGTCTTTCATCCGCTGCTCCCAGGCCTCAAGGTCAGGGAATTGCTTGAGGAAATCAGGACCGCCTGCCCAGCGGCCACGCAAAAACCAGACGAGATAGTAGGTCATGGTATCGGGCAATCCGGGATTGTCTCCCAGCATGAAGGCGCGACCGGTAGCCAGGCGCTGGTCAATCCAGCCGAATTGCGCGCGTATCTGGCTAATGAGGTGGGGCAGATCGTCACTCAGCTGATCAAAAGTAATGTCCGGGCCCAGATACAATCTGGCCCGGTCTTTGGCAAAGTCCTCTGGCAAGTCATTGGCAATGGCCCCCATCACTAATCTGACAACGAGATTAAACAATTCACCATCGCACCAGCGCGAAATGCCCCAGGCCATGCCATCGGCACCGCCGGGGAAAAAGGTGGGCTCGGGGAAGCGGTGTTGCAATTCGCGCAGGATGCATTGGCTGTCACAATAGATATCCGCACCTATCTGCATCACCGGTGCGCGTCTATAGCCAGCGGTGAGTGGCATAAGAAGGGGTTTGGGTGGAATGCGCGGTACGGTGACGGCATGCCAGTCCAGTTGCTTGATGCCAAAGCCAACTCTGACTTTTTCCGAAACAGGTGAGGGGGGATAAGCGTGCAGGATTATCTTGTCCATTATTGTTCTCTTTTTTTATCAGGCAGAAAAATTTGCGCCGGGGCTGTTAAAATCTGCCCGTATGATAGAACATAATTCAAAAGTTGCAGTGTTAAAATTCACCCAGGAATAAAATATGTCAAAAAAACCGGTCATTCTGGTTACCCGCCGCCTCAGTGATGAGGTTCAGCAACGTTTGAGCAACGATTATGAGCCGATTTTTAATTCGGATGATCATGTGTTTTCAAAATCCGAGCTGATTGAGAAATGTCAGAATGTCGATGGCGTTCTGCCGTGCCATTCGGAAGTCTTTTCCAGCGACGTTATCGCCGCTTTACCGGCAAGGCTTAAAGTTATCGCCAATCATTCCGTTGGTGTTGATCATGTTGATCTTGTTGCCGCTAAAGATAAAGGCATCATTGTCACCAACACGCCTGATGTGTTGTCTGACGCAACAGCCGAGATTGCCATATTGTGCATGTTGGCGGCAGCCAGGCGCGGTAGTGAGGGCGATCGCATGATGCGGGCGGGTGCTTGGGATTTCTGGAGTCCGGCGTTTATGGTGGGTGTGCAGGTGACCGGTAAACGCTTCGGCATCATCGGCATGGGTCGGGTCGGACAAGTGACGGCAGAACGTGCACGTGGCTTTGGCATGGAGGTGCATTATCACAATCGCCGGCGTCTTGATAAGGTCGAGGAAAAAGGGGCTATCTTTCATGATAGCGTTGACGGGTTGCTGGGCCACGCTGATGTGCTCTCGCTGCATTGCCCGGTAACACCTGATACTTCCGGGTTTATGACAACCGAAAAATTCGACCTGCTGCCGGACAGTGCTATTTTTGTCAATACAGCGCGTGGCGCTCTGGTTGATGAAGAGGCATTGGTTGCGGCGCTGAGATCAGGGAAATTGTTTGCAGCAGGGCTTGATGTTTATCGCGATGAACCCGGTGGAAACCCTGAGTTGGCGGCGCTCGACAATGTGTTTATGCTGCCGCATATCGGCTCTGCCACCAGAGACACTCGCATCGCTATGGGCTTTCGAGCAATCGACAATCTCGATGCAGTTTTTGCCGGTCATGAACCGAAAGACCGGGTTGCCTGAATTAAAGTCACTTTATAACTGTAATTCTGAGTTGGACACTTGGCCCTTCGGGGTGTAGAAACAGGTGCCAACCGGGCGACTCACTGCATTCCGACAGTTTAGCAGATCGAAACCGCCACTCACTCTTACCTTAAACCGGCAATTCGCCGGTCGATCTTAAGGAGTTGGCATTATGGCCAAAGCGCCTCGAATTACCGAAATTCCCGAAAGCCTGACCTTCGATGATGTGCTGTTGCGGCCAGGGCCGTCAGAAGTTTTGCCTAATCAAGTTGATACCGCCACGCAACTGACTCAGGAAATCACCCTGAATATTCCCATCCTTTCCTCTGCCATGGATACGGTAACCGAAAGCTCGCTTGCCATTGCCATGGCCCAGGCGGGTGGCATGGGGGTGTTGCATCGAAACCTGACACCGCAGGTACAGGCAGAACACGTGCTCAGGGTGAAAAAATTTGAAAGCGGCATGGTGGTCAATCCCCTGACGATTTCTCCCGATGCAAAACTTGCTGACGCGCTCGATCTTATGGAAACACATAAAATTTCAGGAATTCCTGTGGTGGTCAAGAACAATGAAAATGATGCAACCGGCAAACTGGTTGGCATTTTGACCAACCGGGACGTGAGGTTTGCCACTGACGTTGACGTGCCGGTGTCGTCTTTCATGACTGAAAAAGTTATCACGGTAAAAGAGAATGTGAACACTGATGAGGCCAAGCGATTGTTTCATCAACACCGCATTGAAAAACTGATTGTGGTTGATGACAGTTATTCCTGCATCGGGCTTATGACCGTCAAGGATATGGACAAGGCCAAACTTCATCCCAATGCGTGCAAGGATAAACAAGGCAGATTGCGGGTGGCAGCAGCCACATCTGTTGGTGATGCTGGGTTAGAGCGAGCCGAAAGACTGATTGATGCCGGTGTTGATCTGGTGGTTGTGGATACCGCCCACGGTCATTCTATCCATGTGCTCGACGTCGTTAACCGCATCAAGAAGCTGAGTAATTCAGTTCAGGTGGTAGCGGGGAATGTGGCTACCGGTGATGGCACCAAAGCATTGATTGATGCTGGTGCCGATGGGGTTAAAATCGGTATTGGTCCCGGCTCTATTTGCACCACACGCATTGTTGCCGGTGTCGGTGTGCCGCAATTAACAGCGATAATGGAAGCGGCAGAAGCGGCGATGGAACAGAACATTCCAACCATTGCCGATGGCGGTATCAAATATTCCGGCGATATAGCCAAAGCACTCGCCGCCGGTGCCTCGTGCACCATGATTGGCACGTTGTTGGCTGGAACCGATGAAAGTCCGGGCGAGGTATTTTTGTATCAGGGGCGCTCTTACAAGGCCTATCGCGGTATGGGCTCGGTGGGCGCCATGGCACGCGGATCTGCTGACAGATATTTTCAACAGGACATCAAGGATGCGCTTAAACTGGTGCCCGAAGGTATCGAAGGCCAGGTGCCGTATAAAGGCTCGGTTGCCAGTATTCTGCACCAGCTTGTCGGAGGTCTTCGTGCCGCTATGGGCTATACCGGGTGTGCAAATCTGGCAGAATTTCAGACAAAAACCGAGTTTGTGCGAATTTCAGCCGCCGCCTTGCACGAAAGCCACACCCACGATGTGACCATTACCCGCGAAAGCCCCAATTATCGCAGTCGCAGTTGAGCGCCGATGTATAATATTTTGATCTTCTACCCGGTTTTTGCCCAGGTAACTCTGACTTTTGTTCTGCTCTATGCCACCGGCAGGGTGCGCCTTGCCTCAATCAGGCATGGCGAGGTCGAGGTCAAAGATATCGCAATGGGTCAAAATGCCTGGCCCGAGCGCGCTACCCGCTTTGCCAACACCTACAACAACCAGTTTCAACTGCCTGTGCTGTTTTATACTGTCACCATTTATGCTCAACTGAATGATGCGGTTGACGGGGTCCTGATTGTCCTGGCCTGGGGGTTTGTAGCCACGCGGCTGGTCTATTCCTGGATTTATGTAACAGCGAATAATGTGCAACAGCGTTTTATTGCCTTTGTTGCCGGTTTTGCCGCACTAGTGGCAATGTGGGGTTATCTCGGGTTCACTCTTTTGACAGCAGGAGGCTGAGCGATGCAAACAGCTGGACGTTTGGCCGCAGCCATAGAGGTTCTCGAAGAAATTGCCACCCATCATCGCCCGGCCGCAAAGACTTTGCGCGATTGGGGGCGTAAGCATCGCTTTGCCGGTTCAAGCGATCGTGCCGCCATCGGCAATATTGTTTTCGATGCCTTGCGCAACAAAAACAGTCTGGCCTGGGCCATGGGCGATGATGATGCACGCTCGCTCGGTCTTGGTGTTTTGAGTTTTGTCTGGGGCGAAAATTGCGAGAACCTGTGTAAACAATCGAAGTTTTCTCCACCCGCTTTGAGCGATGAAGAAAGCCTGCGGCTGGCGTTTTTATCTTTGCATGAAGCGCCTGCCTGGGTTCGTGGCAATTATCCCGAATGGCTTCATGTATCTTTCACCCACGCCTTTGGAGCACAGTTAGTGGAAATGACGGCAGCACTGGCCAACCGTGCACCGATTGATTTGCGGGTCAATACGCTTAAGGCCACGCGCAATAAAGTTCTTAAAGCACTGGAAAAATTCGGTGCTGAAGCAACACCGCATTCCCCCATTGGTGTGCGCATCCAGCCATCTGAAAAAGCTGCCCGCAGCCCTAATGTTGAGATTGAGGCCGCCCACGGCAAAGGCTGGTTTGAGGTGCAGGATGAGGGCTCACAACTGGTCGGTCTTCTGGCCGGCGTTGAACCGGGCATGCAGGTCTGTGATCTTTGCGCCGGGGCAGGCGGCAAAACGCTTGGCTTTGCTGCTGCCATGGCCAACAAGGGCCAGATTTATGCCTATGATAAAGATCTCCACCGCTTGCGGCCGATATTTGAGAGATTGCGGCGCGCTGGTGCGAGAAACGTGCAGGTGCTGGATACAGAGCCCAGCGCGCTTGATGCCTTAAAGGCGCGAATGGATGTGGTCTTTATTGATGCGCCATGTTCTGGCACCGGTGCATGGCGGCGTAAACCTGATGCAAAATGGCGTCTTACCGGCAAACAGTTACAGGTCAGAGTTAAACAACAACGTGAAGTTTTGGCCATGGCGGATAAGGTGGTTAAACCCGGCGGTAAGCTGGTCTATGTGACCTGTTCCCTGCTGGTTGAGGAAAATGAACGCCAGATTGACTGGTTTTTGGCGCATCATGATGGTTACACCGTGCAACCGGCTTGCGAAGTGGTCGCGCAATCAGGTGCTTTTGATGAAGAAGCACCGTGGCTCAAGGGACAAAAATACCTCAAGCTTTCTCCGGCAACTTCTGGCACCGATGGTTTTTTCGCCGCCGTGTTGCATAGATCAACCAATTAGATTATTCGGGGCTCATGACAGACAAAATACTTATTATTGATTTCGGTTCTCAAGTCACTCAGCTGATTGCCCGGCGGGTGCGTGAATCAGGAATTTATTCGGAAATTGTACCCTTCCAGAATGCCGCCAAGGCGTTTGCAGACATCAACCCGCGCGGGGTAATCCTGTCGGGTGGACCGGCAAGCGTGCTTGATGAAGACACACCACGCGCACCGCAGGAGATATTCGACAGTGGTGTTCCCATCTTAGGAATCTGCTACGGCGTGCAAACCATGTGCGAACAACTGGGTGGTGAAATTGAAGGCTCCAAGGGGCGGGAATTTGGCCGCGCTGAAATCGATATTATTGATGATTGTCCCATTTTTTCAGACATTTGGAAAAAGGGTTCAAGCGATCATGTGTGGATGAGCCATGGTGACAAAATAAAGCGTATTCCCGAAGGCTTCCGCACAGTGGGGGTGAGTGAAAACGCTCCTTATGCGGCGATTGCTGATGACAGCCGCAAATATTACGGACTGTTGTTTCACCCTGAAGTGGTGCACACGCCGCGCGGAGCTGATTTGCTGCGCAACTTCACCCACAATATTGTCGGTTGTTCGGCTGACTGGACCATGGGGGCATTCCGGCAGGAAGCGATTGCGCGTATTCGTGCCCAGGTTGGCAAATCCCGCGTAATTTGCGGATTATCAGGCGGCGTTGATTCTTCGGTGGCCGCTGTGCTTATTCATGAAGCTATCGGCGACCAACTAACTTGTATTTTCGTTGATCATGGCCTGCTGCGGCTCAATGAAGCTGAAGAAGTGGTGGATATGTTCACCAATCATTACAATATTCCGCTGGTGCATGTGGATGCCGAGGAGATGTTTGTCTCCGCTCTTGAAGGCGAGGCGGATCCGGAGAAAAAGCGCAAGATTATCGGGGGGCTGTTTATCGATGTGTTTGATGCAGAAGCCAAGAAGCTCGGCGGTGCTGATTTTCTGGCGCAAGGGACGCTCTATCCTGATGTCATCGAAAGCGTGTCGTTCACCGGTGGTCCCAGTGTTACCATTAAATCTCATCACAACGTCGGCGGCCTGCCTGAGCGCATGAATATGCAACTGGTGGAGCCGTTGCGCGAGTTGTTCAAAGACGAAGTCAGGGTTCTGGGTCGCGAATTAGGCTTGCCGGAAAAATTCATTGCCCGTCATCCGTTTCCCGGCCCTGGCCTCGCCATCCGCATACCCGGTGGCCTTAGTCGCGAAAAACTCAAAATCCTGCGCGAAGCAGATGCGGTCTACCTTGATGAAATCCGCAAAGCCGGATTGTACGATGATATCTGGCAGGCCTTCGCCGTGCTGCTGCCGGTACAAACCGTCGGCGTCATGGGCGATGGCCGAACCTATGAATACGTCTGCGCCTTGCGTGCGGTTACCTCAACCGACGGCATGACCGCAGACTTCTTCCCGTTCCCAATGGATTTTCTTGGCCGTGCGGCAACAAGAATTATCAATGAAGTACAAGGCATTAACCGTGTTGTTTATGATATAACATCAAAGCCTCCGGGGACGATTGAGTGGGAGTAGTGAACTCCCCCGTGTCGTCATCCCCGGGCTTGTCCCGGGGATCCATACCGTTGAGCTTTCGAAAATAATGATACAGTCATTTGGTCGTGGATTTTGAGGAATGGATCCTCGGGTCAAGCCCGAGGATGACGAATAGAGGGATATGAATCCAAATAAATGTGACTCGCCATAGCGTTAAATTTGCAATTATTTCAGCACCCAAGCCCCTCAGTCTTTATCGCTGAGAAAATCTTCTGCGCTTAATCTGGCTTCGTCGTCGCTGTCGCCGAGATTTTTTTCGGCGCTGATGTAATCATCCGTGGTGCGCACCATAGGGCGTTCGCCCATTTTCATCGGCTCATCGGTCCGGGGATTTTCCATTTGTTCAAGGACGCGGCAATCGTCGCACATTTTGATGAGATTGGTTGAGGCTTCATCGCTGAACATGGCGTGTTTGCCGCCGAGCACCGAGATGATGTGTTCGACTGAGCTTTTTGTACCAAACTCCTTGCCGCAACGGATGCATTCAAACGGGTCTTCTTCGCGCAACACTGTTGCTGTCATGGCTTCTTTAGTGAGATTGAGGCGCGGCTCCAGGGTTATGACGTTTTCAGGGCACGTGGTGCGGCACAATCCGCATTGAACACAAGCAGCCTCGAGGAAACGCACTTCGGGCCGGTCGGGATTATCACTCAAGGCATCTGCCGGGCATGTGCCGATGCAGGCCTGACACAGGGTGCATTTGTCCGTATCTATGACAATGCGCCCAAAGGGTGCGCCAGCGGCCAACATGATATGTTCCTGGGGCTGTGGGGCGTTTTCATTGAGCTTGAGGAAGGCAGTTCGGGCAATTTCGCGCTTGTTGCCAACGACTGTAAAATTCTGCGGTTTGAGTTCCGGCAGCTTTTGTTTGAGATACAACTGTTCTTCGACAAGGTCGGGGTCGTGTTCGTCAATCACCACAACGTGGTCGCCATCACCATAGCCCATGGGCTTGACAATGGCGTTGGTAAGTTCGACTTGCGCAAACAGGCCGTCCATTTCATCGCGGCGCTTGTGGTTGATGAGGAAAAAGACCCGTGTCGCACCAAAGGCCAGGCACGAGCTTAAAAATTCATGGCCAACTTGAGTAATTTCATTGACGCCAAATGGAATGACATTGGCGGGCAAACCGCGCCCGAAGCGCGCCATCATCGAAATAAGTTCGCTGCCATAGCTTTCATCATGGATGAAAAGATGGGGGTTTTTGCCACCGGCTGCATAATAGGTCTGTAGTAGAACCTGCGCGCGTTCAATCAGGCTGACCCGGTTGGGGTAATCATATGAAGCAGCACCCGTAGGACAGACCGAGGAACACGAACCGCAGCCACCACAAATTACGGGGTCAAAGATTACATTATCACCGTCAGGTTCGATGGCGGAGGCCGGGCAGATATCGAGGCAGAGATTGCAGCCGACCTTGCCGCTGCGTGAATGGGCGCAAATACTGTCGTCATAGGTGACATAAATCGGTTTTTCAAACTCGCCGACAAGATCGCTGATGTCGAACATGGCTTGGGCAACGGCACCGGGCTGGCCGGGGTCCACATGGAAATAGCCATCGCGGCGCTCGGGCGATGGCAGCATTGGGGCACCCCCGGTCATATCAAATATCAAACTGCACTGTGAGGCTGCACCATCGCGCTCCATCTGGAACTCCAGAGAGCCTTTGGAGGAGGGAACCGTTGCGGCATATTTGTTGACGGTGATTTCAAAATCGCCGAAATGGCCCTTTGCTGCGGTAATTTCCCCGCGAAAAATCGGAAATGCGGTAACCGCGGGTGGCACGATATCATGGCTGTCTTTGAGCAGCAGGGTGACACTCAGGCGAGCGCTAAGCCGGTGGGCAACGTCAAGAGCCTCCTGGCCGCTGCCATAGACCAGACAGATACCATCGGATTTGATTGCCGTAATTCCTGCGGGTTTTGCGTCATATGCAGCTTCTTTCAGCAAAGCGGCGATTTTGGGTAAGATTTTCGACTTTGCCTCAGACCAGCCCGCGCGTTCGCGGATATTAACAAAACTCAAATCTGCCGGGTTGGAAATTTCCTCGGCCAATTCACGAAATAACGGTGCTTCCTGGGTGCAGGCAATCAGCACCGGTTCATCACCTTCCAGCGCCTGATTGAAAACATCTATTTCACTTCGGCACAGGTTGGTATGAACCTTGAGCGGGTCGGTTTCACCCAGGCTCGCGCACAATTTGCCACCATCGATGTCCATGGTTTTTTCGCAATTGCATATGAGAATGTTCTTGTTTTCAATTTTCATTTCATAACCATTTTGGGAAGTGACCCGGCGTTTATGGCGCGGAGGGTTGATTTGATTAGGCCTTTCAGCAAGCATCCCATACTATTAAACCAAATGCCATATTGACAATGCTTAATAAGGATAAGAACTTTCCAACTGGAAAATCAGGGGCATAATAGATGAAAAATACGAAAGTTTTGCCGGTTGGTATTGTCGTTGAACGACGCAAAATCAACCATCCGTGGCGCGACTGGGCATGGAAGGTGATTGATATAGTCGTCGGCTCACCTGAGCTTGAAGACTGGACGGTGTTGCGCTCGGGCGAGGGCTGGACCTGGTTTCATGCCGCAACAAGCGAAATTGAACTTCACGCCAAGGAAGCCGAAGCTTACGTTTTCAATATGAAAGCGGTGAAGCCCGCCATATACGTGGTGTTGACGGATGATGAGGACATTGAGGCTGAGATTTCGCTGCGGGTGCATCTGGTGACAGCGTCGCCCTATGAGGCTCAGGATTATCTCGATTCAGGCGAGGATATGGTGGAATCGATGGAAATGCCGCCCGAAATAGTTGCCTGGATTGATGAGTTTATCGCCAAGCATTATGTGGAAGAGCCCTTCATCAAGCGCCAGCGCGACAAGCAAAACCCTGATGATTATGATTTTGGTCAAGAACCAATCGTTGACATAAGAAAGCGGCAGATGCCGCAATTAGAAAATGAGTAAAGACGATTTTTTAGGACGCTGGTCAAAGCGCAAACTTAGGCCCGAGCCGGAAAATTCGGATGCGACTGAAACCGTGGTTGAAGAAGTATCCGATGCAACATTGCCGGATGAAGAACAAATTGCCTTGGTTGAAGAAGGCAAAGGCGATCTCGTTGCCCGCGAAAACAGCGAAGACGCCGAGGGGGAAGAACAGGAACCCCATCCTGCCGAAGACATCGACATTGAAGAACTCGAATATGGTTCTGATTTCACCCCGTTCATGGACGCCAAGGTGCCAAAAGCACTCAAGCGCATGGCGTTGCGAAAACTATGGCGCTCCAACCCCATCCTCGCCAATATCGATGGCCTCAATGATTACGACGAAGATTTTTCCGACGCCGCCGCTGTTTTTATTGATTCAGCTGGCAAGGTGATCAGCGGCGCCCGGGATCAATTCTGGGACGATGATCAGATTGCCGAGGGCAAGGACAAGATTGGGGAAGATGCGGGCGAGGAAGAGGGGGACGCAGAAGAAACCGAGCAGGAAGTGGCAGAAGCCGAAGGCTCAGAGATTGACGGTATTGACGATGGGGATGTCGAGGGCGCGGAAGATCTCGACGAGATTGAAATTGCGCAAAACAGCGATAATGCCGAGTTGGAAGAGACCGACAAGAAAGATGCGGAAAAAGCTGAAGACGACGTCAAGGATACCGAAGTATAAGCCGCATACACCACTCGTCACCCCGGACTTGATCCGGGGTCCATAACGCAGGCCTGTCGATTAAAATACAGTCTTCGTTAGTCGAACGTGAACTACGCGATTTTGGCTGATTGACTGACTATCCAGATGATCCAGATTTTGAGCCAAAGAAGCCTGATCCACTTGAGGATGAGGCGGAAGTTGTATCCTGCTGCTGCGAGGATGGGGTTGATGGCATC
>JAJFHS010000042.1 GCA_021775475.1 Hyphomicrobiales bacterium | reverse complement strand
AGCAGTGAATCACAGAAATCCCCGTTACGCAAATTGCAAGAAAACTACCTGAAGGAACCTAAAAACTTGCAATAACGAATACTGGATCAAGCTCGTTATTTAAACAAAATCAACGCCTTGAGAATTCTTCACAGTCGACTATCTAGATTTTTTCGTTCACGGCTATTTCGGTGCTACGCACCGAGCCTGCACGGGCGCGGCGCAGTAGCGCCGGGCAGCGCTTGCTGCCTTGGTGTTTCAGTTAAAAACAGACACGCTCTAGCGCGGCGCTCTTTTGGCGAGGATGCGCTGTAATGTGCGCCGGTGCATGTTGAGGCGGCGGGCGGTTTCCGAAACATTGCGATCACACAGAACAAACACCCGTTGAATATGTTCCCAGCGCACGCGATCCGCCGACATGGGGTTTTCCGGCGGCAGCGCCTTGGCCTGGGGATCGGCCATTAAGGCTGCATAGATCTCATCGGCATCGGCCGGTTTGGCAAGATAATCAATGGCACCAAGCTTTACAGCTGAAACTGCGGTAGCAAGATTACCATAGCCGGTGAGGACGATGGCGCGGGCTTCGGGGTGCGCTTGCGCCAAAGCTTCAATAACATCGAGCCCATTACCATCATCAAGGCGCATGTCAACCACGGCAAAATCCGGGGGCGTAGACAATACGGAAAAAACGCCCTCCTTCACCGTTGCAACAGCCGTGACGGCAAACCCTCTTTGTTGCATGGCACGTTGTAAACGTTCGCGAAACGGCCCGTCATCTTCAACAATTAGCAGCGAGCGCTTATCAGTACTCACATCTTCACTTTTTATTTTCGGCATCCTCACCTTCAATATCTGATGAACTGACAACAATTGCCTGCCGGGGCCAGACAATTTTGACAGCAGCACCGTGTTGGGGCGGTTTTTCATTGGCCGCAAAAACTTCCGCGCCTGAGCGTTCAAGCAGAGTTTTAGCTATAAAAAATCCTAACCCCATGCCTTCGTCCTCCGATGAATTAATCCCTTCAGGATTCACCGGTCGGGTGGTCACGTAAGGCTCTCCCAGCCTGTCGATAATGGCTGAAGAAAATCCAGGCCCGTCGTCGTTGATAGTGATGATGATTTTTTCTTCATTCCAGTCAACTTTAACAACAACCTTGTTGCGGGCAAAACCAATAGCATTCTCAACCAGTGAACCCAAGCCAAAATGAATGCCCGGGTTTCGAGTAACGATTGGCATTGGCAGTTCCGGCGGCTCACTTTGCAAGGCGGCAAGCTCAATTATCAGCGGGCCTTTATAGGATTCAATTATTTCCGCCAGCATCGCATCAATTTCCACGCGCTCAAAAAAAGCATCACTTTCATTGCCGCCACTGGTGAGCTCGGCGAGAATTTTACGGCAGCGAATGGTTTGGCTCATCAGCAACTCGAGGTCGTTAGATGCATCAATACCATCAGGTAATTCATGCCGTAGCTCTTTAGCCACCAGTGCTATGGTTGCCAGGGGCGTGCCAAGCTCGTGGGCTGCTGCGGCTGCCAGCCCGTCGAGTGCCGTCAGCTTTTGTTCACGGGCCAAAACGCGTTCAGTGGCAAACAGGGCATTGGCCATTTCGCGCGCTTCATTGGCTATTTTCCACGAATACACCCCCATGAAAGCCAAAGAGCACACCAGGGCCACCCAGACGCCGGCAAGATAGATAAACGGCAACTGGATGTTATTTTCCAATCCCCATGGCAAGGGCAAATGAAAGGGAATAAGCAGCGTTATGCACAGCACCGTCAGCAGGCCCAGCCCGATGGTGTATTTGACCTTGATGGTTGAAGCGGCAATTGTCGTCGGCACGATAAACAGCAGCGAAAACGGATTGGCGAGACCGCCGGTAAGATAAATCAGCACCGCAAGATGTATAATGTCGTAGCTGAGCAACAAGGCGACATGGCGATGGCGCAAGCGCACATTGGCACCATAGTGCAGCATTAAATAGATGTTAAGAGCAGCCGACAATGAGACAACCGCCAGACTTTGCCACAGGGGTAATGGAAAACTGTAGCCAAAATAGACAATAATGATTGCTGAGAATTGCCCGGCAACAGCTATCCAGCGCAAGGTTATAAGTGTTTGCAGCCGCAACCGGTGCAACAATGATTGTCCCGATCTTGCCCAACGCGGCCCAGTCCCGGCATGTTCAGTAGATTTGCTAATGGTTTTCATGAAGTCCAAAAATTAAATTTGCTGCCCATCCCCTAAAATGACGCGGGGATTAACAAAAATCAATCAATGCATTTCATAACCCCAGCGATCAAGCTTCAATGGCAGCCATCCGGGGATTGTTGCGAAGCAGGAATACCAATAAACCTGCAAACACCGCAAGCCAGACAGATGACCACCACACCCAGTCGTATTGGGCGTAAAGGTCAAACAGGACACCGCCGAAATACGCACCTAAGGCTGCTCCAATTTGATGACCGGCTGAAATCAGACCGAACGCCAGGCCCATTACACGAATTCCGATGTGAGTGGAAATCAGGCTGGCTGTTACCGGCACGGTTGAATAATCAACCAGCCCGAAAATTATCGCAAAGATTATGAGGGTTTGAAAATCAACCCCGACATTTACCAGGATAATAAATGTCACACCCCGAATGAGATAAATACCACCGAGTAAAAGCGGTCGGTTCATGCGATCTGTTAGCCAGCCCGCGCCAATCATTCCAACCAGATTGAGCGCTGACAGCAGGCCGTAGGCCGTAGGCCGTTGCCGAAGCTATCGGTCCAAATCCCAAAGATGATGCATAGGGCAAAAAATGCGTTTCGATAACGCCTGATGTGGTGTAGCCGCAGATCAAATAGCTCCAGAACAGTATATGAAAAGCGGGCTTTTTCAGGATTCCCCGCGTATCATCAATAATGGTATGCCCGGTGCTGCCCGTATCATCTGTATTACCAGTGATAGTGGTGCCTTTGGGAAACCAGCGTAAAATCGCAACCATCATGACAAGTGTTGCGATGCTCAAGGCAATAAATGCCCAGCGCCATGAATAGGAGACAAGGAAAACCGCAATGAGGGGAACAATCAACAATTGACCACCGGTTGCACCCGACGTAGCTATGCCTGTAGCAAGGCCCTGATCTGTGTCAAATTCCTGCTCAACGGCAGCAGAGACCACATGGGTTGCCACCAACCCGAACCCTGCGGCGCAAACACCGGCAAAGGCCAGAAAAAATGCCCATGGCTGACTGGTCAGCGCCAGAAGCAGGCAACCCAATGCAAGTGCCGCCAATCCGATTACAATCCACACTGCGTGCACCACGTTTGTCAACCAGACGCCCGCCAAAGGGTGCGAGAAATGCCATCACTAAAAGGGCTGAAGCCGCTGTGCCGGAAGTAAAACTGCGTGACCAGCCGAGTTCCTGTTCCCACAAAGGCATGATGAGGCTGAACGCCGCCCTGCTCGAATAAGCCAGCGCCAAAGCAAGAAACGACAGGCCGGCAATGATCCAGCGGCGATAATTGGATGGCGCTTTACACCTTTGATGCACGGCATCCTCCAGATTTGCATTTTTAAAGATGTACAATCTTTCCTGCTTGGCCTAAATGACAATATGTTATCAAATTCTGCCAGACCCGGTTCTGCACGAAAGCGAATTGTTATTGTTATTTATCCCGGTGTCACCCTGCTTGATGTGGCAGGCCCGGCTCAGGTTTTTCATACTGCAAACGATGCATCGACAGATAATGCTACAAAACCTGACTATGAGGTGGTCCTGGCTTCGCCTACCGGTGGTCAAATAGTAACTGACACCGGAATATCCCTTTCCTCCGTAAACCTGCACGAAGCTTCTTCAACACCCATCGATACGCTTATTGTTGCCGGAGGAGCCGGGATATATGTTCTTCTTGATGAAAAACAGCTAACCAGCTGGGTTGCCGAGCATTACCACAAATGTCGTCGCATGGCGTCAACCTGCATGGGAGCGTTTCTCAACGCGGAGGCAGGATTGCTGGATGGCAAAACCGTCACCACCCATTGGCGACGGGTGGAAGAACTTCAACAACGCCACCCCAATGTTAACGTTCAACAAGACCCGCTGTTCACACATGAGGGTAAACTCTGGTCGTCTGCCGGTGTTGCGGCTGGAATTGATCTCGCTTTGGCCATGGTTGATGAAGATCATGGCCATGAAGTTGCCATGCAGGTGGCGCAATCGCTCGTCGTATTTCTGAAACGTCCCGGCGGCCAGTCCCAGTTTAGTGATGTGCTTTTAGCCCAGAGACAAGATCGCTCCGGTATCTTTTCAGACCTGCAAGCCTGGATTTCGAGCAACCTTCAATGCCCCCTCAATGTCGAAGCCCTGGCTAAAAGAGCCGGGATGAGCCCGCGCACATTTGCTCGGCATTACAAGAGCCGCACCGGCGTTGCCCCGGCAAAATCCATCGAAATCCTGCGCGTCGACAAGGCAAAACAACTGTTGGAGCAACCAGGCATGGCTATCACTACCATCGCCACACAGACAGGGCTGGGTGACGAACAGCGCCTGCGACGGGTGTTTACCAGAAACGTTGGCGTATCTCCGCACGAATATCGCAAAAAATTTGGTATGAACCCCTGAGGACGCTACCCGATAATGGCGCGTTTAATCGACCAATATCAACGGAAGTAATTATTCACTATGCGAGCCACCTTTTTAATCACGCTCCTGGTTGCTACGGGATTGTTTGTCAGTGTTGCGGCACTTTTTCTGTTTCCGCAGACTTTTGGTCTTAACCCGACATCGGGGCCACAGGTCAAGACCAGTGGCAAGGCATTGATCGGCGGGCCCTTTTCACTCACTGATAATAAAGGCCAAAGGGTGAGTGAAAAAACCTATGGCGGAAAATTCCTGCTGATTTATTTTGGCTATACAAATTGTTCTGATATGTGCCCGACCCAATTGCAGGTTATGAGTGCTGCCCTTGACGCCTTGGGAGATAAGGCAAAACGCATACAGCCTCTTCTTATTTCAATTGATCCCGAAAGAGACGATGTTGCCGCAATGGCGGATTATGTTGCCAATTACGGCGACAGGCTGGTGGGCTTGACGGGGACAGTGGAAGAAATTGAGGCCGTTACCAAGGCCTATCGCGTTTATTATTCCAAAGAAAAGGCCAGCGGATCTGCTGGAAATTACCGGGTTGAACACACCGGCATTATATATCTGATGGATGAAAGCGGCGCGTTCATCAAACATTTTACCTTTGGTGTGAAGCCAGATGAACTGGTGGCGGAACTTGAAAAACTGCTGTGAATTAACAGCCTGAGCATTATCCTTTGGTCTAATGTTGCTGCGCAGCAAAAAGGTTGATACTATTGCCGCGTTGTAACATTTCCGCTTATAGCGAGGCAAAAGGGGCTTGCGTGCTTTATCAACTTTACGAACTGAACCATGCGGCCATGGCGCCGGTGCGCGCTTTTGCTGATTTTGGCAAAATGTATTTTACCAATTCTTCAAACCCCATCACCCAGACCGCCTATGGGCGCAGTATGGCCGCCGGATTTGAATTGTTTGAACGCTCCACCCGGCGTTATGGCAAGCCTGAATTTGGCATAGCGAGCCTCGACATTGACGGTGAAAAAACCGCTGTCGAAGAAATTGTCGCCTGGCAGCGGCCATTTTGCCGATTGCTGAATTTTGCCAAGGTAAAAAAATCGATCGCGAGATCTCAACCGACACTGTTGCTTATAGCGCCAATGTCCGGCCATTATTCAACGCTTTTGCGTGGCACAGTCGAAACCATGCTGGTTGACCATGATGTCTATATCACTGACTGGACCGATGCGCGTCAGGTGCCTTTATCGCAAGGCCCCTTCGATCTTGACGATTATATCGATTATATCATCGAGATGCTGCATGAGCTTGGACCCGATACTCATGTGATGGCGGTGTGCCAGCCTTCAGTTCCGGTGATGGCGGCAGTGGCCATGATGAGCGAAGATAAAGACCCATGTGCTCCGGCATCAATGACACTGATGGGCGGACCGATTGATACCCGCATCAATCCCACGGCTGTGAATAATCTGGCGATGAAAAAAGGCACCGACTGGTTTGCCCGAAATGTCATTGTCAAGATACCCTTTCCTCAACCCGGTATGATGCGCGATGTTTATCCCGGATTTTTACAACTCACCGGCTTCATGAGCATGAACCTTGACCGGCATTTGAATGCCCATCAGGACCTGTTCAACCATCTGGTTGATGGCGATGGCGATTCAGCGGAAAAACATCGCGATTTTTATGATGAATACATGTCGGTCATGGATTTGACGGCGGAATATTATCTACAGACAATAGAAACCGTTTTTGTCCAGCACGCCTTGCCCCTGGGCACCATGACATATCGCGGGCGCAAGATTAATACCCATGCGATCAAACATACGGCACTGATGACCATTGAAGGTGAGCGCGATGATATCTCTGGCGTTGGCCAAACCGAAGCCGCGCACAAGTTGTGCCCGAATATTCCCAAAGCCCGTAAACAACATTATCTGCAACCGGGAATAGGTCACTATGGTGTCTTTAACGGCAGGCGCTTTAATGCGGAAATAGCGCCGCGCATTACCCGGTTTATCAAAGCCAGTATGCAGCCGGTTAAAACTCGGGCCAAAAAAAACAAAGCGCGCTAATTGGATCGTGGCATAATAGCTGAAATTGCAAGGTGATTCGCTGGTCTCACCAATTGTCATAATTCAGATTATTATTGATGATTTTTAATTTACGCAGATCTGCTGCGCCATTATTGCGCACAAGAAACCTCGAAATTGACGGGATGCATGTACCTGTCATCCTGCGGCGCAATGTTCGCGCCCGGCGATTTATCCTGAAAATTGGCGCCAACAAACCCGAAGTGATTTTGACCATGCCCGGTAACGGCAGCGAAACCGAGGCGATGGATTTTGCCATTTCCCAAGCCCCCTGGATTAAATCGCGCATTAACGCCCAACCCGATATTATTGCCTTTGCGCCCGGTGTTGAAATTCCTCTGCGCAATCTTATGCACACCCTTGAACATCGCCCTAACCAGCGCGGCACTGTATGGGTGCTTGAAGATGACAATAGCGAATTAGGCCAGCCGGTGATTTGTGTGGCGGGAGACCAGCGGCATCTGGCGCGCCGGGTACGCGACTGGCTCAAAAAGCAGGCGCGCAGCGATCTTGCCCAATCTGTCGCCATTCACTCTGAGCATCTGGGACTTCGCGCCAAAGGCATTACCATTCGCGACCAGACCACCCGGTGGGGGTCGTGCTCATCAACCGGCGGGCTTTCGTTTTCATGGCGCCTGATCCTCGCACCGCCATTTGTTCTGGATTATGTGGCCGCGCACGAGGTTGCCCATCTTGAAGAGATGAACCATGGGCCGCGTTTCTGGAAGCTGGTGGAACAATGCATTCCCGATTACAGGGATGCGCAAAAATGGCTCAAAAGCAGCGGTTCCAAGTTACACATCTACGGCGAACAACATTAAAGCTGCACGATTTTTTCAACGCGTTTCAATTTCGTTGAAAAACGATTCCACTGTAAATTCGGGCTGTTTTTCCCGTCGCTTTAAAACCGGCGCAGATTTTTGCTCCTGAATTACAACAGGTGTTGAGGGCTGGGCAATTGCCGGTGTTATCGCCTGAACGGTAACTATTCTTTCCGGGTTGGCACGGGCCAGCAGCTGGTCGATTGATTTGATCGGCGGCAGTTTGGAGCCTGGCAGGGCCACTATCGGAAACCCTTCGTGGGCAGGTTCCATAAAATCCTTCCAGATTGTCAATGGCAAACCGCTGCCAGCCACCCGTTTCATTGGTGAGTTGTCGTCATTTCCAACCCACACTCCGGTAGTCAATTGAGCGGTGAAGCCGACAAACCAGGCATCGCGAAAACCTTGACTGGTGCCGGTTTTGCCGGCAACCGGACGATCATCAAAATTGGCCCTTACACCGGTTCCAGACCGGGTGACAGAGGCGAGAAGATCATTGATCTGATCAAGCGGCTTGTCCTTGATGACTTTGCCGGGCCCCGAACCCAGTCTTTGATAAATAATCTCGCCCGATTTTGTCCTGATACGATTGATAATAAAAGGCAAAACACCCTCACCGCCATTGGCAAAAGGGACGTAGGCAGCGGTCAGTTCCAATGGGCTTATCCCCACCGTTCCCAGGGCCATGGACGGATTTTTATGCATCGGCGCCTTGATGCCAAGGCGACGGGCCGTTTTTAAAACCTTTCCGGTGCTAACCTGCTGCGCCAGACGCACAGCAACCGTATTGAGGGATTTGGCAAAACCTTCGCGCAGGCTCACTTCTCCCCCGTATTTTCTGCTGTAATTCTTCGGTGACCAGCCTTTGATGCTGATCGGCCCGTCAAGGACCGTACTGTCAGGGGAATAACCATTTTCCAGCGCTGCCAGATAAACGAACGGCTTAAAGGCGGAGCCCGGTTGTCGCTTGGCTTGAGTGGCCCGGTTGAACTGGCTGGCCGCATAGGAACGCCCGCCCACAAGAGCGCGCACGGCACCGCGTCCATCAAGGGCAACGAGCGCTGCCTGGGAAGCATTTTTTGCCTGCCCCTGGCGATCCAGCACTTCATTGATGGCATTTTCCGCCAGCACCTGCAATCGCGGATCCAGAGTCGTTTCAACAATAATGTCCTGTTTTGGTGTGCCGACAAACCCGGGAAGCTGGGCCACCACCCAATCGACAATGTACTGATTTGAACGGCCCGGTTTTTTCACGGTAAATGCTGCAGGCTCATCCACGGCCAATTGACCTTCCTGCGCCGTGATGTAATTTGACCTCACCATATTATTGAGCACAAGATAGGCTCTTTCTTCCGCCATTTGCGGGTTATTTATCGGTGAAAATTTTGTTGGCGCTTTCAGCAATCCGGCAAGAACGGCGGCTTCAGGCAAAGTTATCTCGCTGGCAGATTTACCGAAATAGCGCCGTGCCGCAGCATCCACCCCATAAGCACCGGCACCAAAATAGACGCGATTGAGGTAGAGCTGTAAAATTTCAACCTTGGTGTATTTGGCCTCAAGCCAGACTGCCATCACCATTTCCTGAATTTTACGACGGATGGTTCTGTCCGGGTTGAGGAACAGATTCTTGGCAAGCTGCTGGGTGATGGTGCTGCCTCCCTGAACCACCCGGCCTGATTTATAATTGATGAACAAAGCTCTTATCAGGCCAATGGGATCAACGCCAAAATGGACATAGAAACGTCTGTCCTCGGTGGCAATGACCGCCTGAGAGAGATAGTCCGGCAATTGATCCAGTTGCACATCATCTCCGCTAAACGTACCACGCCGGGCCAAAACCTTGCCACTGGCCGCCGTGATGATGACACTGGGGGAGCGTTCGGGCAGATCAAGTGACGCCGGGCTGGGTAAATCGAGCAGGACGTAAAAAGACAGGCCGACGAAAATGATGCCACCCCACAAAGCAAAAACCGTGCCCCAATAAGCACCTTTGCGCAATACATAGACTGAAGCGCGCCGGAGAAACCCGGGCGGTTTTTCCGTGCTTGATTTACCGGTTGATCGCGCACGGGTTTTTTTCGGCCCACGGCGGCGGTTTTCAGACTTTTTTGACCAACCCCACACCATGTAATTTCAAGCCCTTATACACAACGGCATCGTCGATGATGCCTCACCTGATACAGACTAAAAGGGCTTCTTTAAGGGTCTCTTAATATTTTGAAGATTTTCGAGGGAAGATAGTGGTTTTTGGGTGTGATCCGTTGGATGGCGCTGTTTTTAGAGGCGCTCAAGCAGCGCGCAGCCTGCGACCCCTTGGGGCCTAGTCCAACGCTGCGCTCGTCCGGGTGCAACAACGATAGTCTATCATTGTGGCACCCGGACGAGCGCAGCGTTGGACTAACGAGCGAGGCGAGTGCAGCCTTAGTGGCGCTTGAACGTACTTAAAAGAGGCGCTCAAGCGCCTCTAAAAACAGCGCCATCCAACGAACCTTACCTCACGGATTGAGATCATACGCAGCTATTGCCGCCATATTTACCAGTTCCGAAGAGGTTGCGTTCATTGGTACTATCTGGACAGGTTTTTCGAGGCCTACCAGCAGAGGGCCGATTACGGTTACGCCGCCAAGCTCCTGAAGCATTTTTATGGCTATGCTGGCGCTGGCGAAGCCGGGCATGACCAAAATGTTTGCCGGAGCGCTGAGGCGGCAGAAGGGGTAAGCTGCCATCTTGTTGGCATTTAGGGCAACGTCGGCTGTCATTTCGCCGTCATATTCAAAATCCACCCCTCGCTCATCGAGGATTTCAACTGCCTGTCTCACTTTTGTCGACTGAACGCCCTTAGGGTAACCAAACGAGGAATAGGCCAGCATGGCAACGCGGGGTTCATAACCCAGCCTGCGCGCAACTCCGGCGGTGACAACAGCAATATCGGCAAGTTCTTCGGCGGTGCGGCTATCATCAACAATCGAGGTATCCGCAACCAGCACAGTACGCCCGCGCGAAATTGCCATTGTCACACCAACGGCACGATGGTTTTCTTTAGTATTGATAACGCGCGAGATATCTTCAAATGCATGGGCATTGTTGCGGGTAACGCCGGTTACCATGGCATCGGCATCGCCAAAGGCCAACATGCTGGCGGCAAATACGTTTCTGTCGGTGTTAACAAGGCGCTGGCAATCGCGCATCAAAACACCATTGCGCTGCTGACGATCAAACAGGTGTTCGGCGTATTCAAAATTCTTATCCGACAGGCGGGCGTTGACAATCTCCACTAAATCATTTTTTTCAAATCCGGCATCTTTCATGACGCGCTCAATAATGTCATCGCGGCCAACAAGAATTGCTTTACCCAATCCGCCAGAGGCAAAAGAAAAGGCTGCACTGATTACCTGTTCTTCCTCACCCTCGGCAAAAACAACCCTTTTGGGCTCTTCTCTGACGTGATCAAACACGCTTTGCAATGAGCCCGCGACCGGATCAAGACGTGCACTCAGACGGGCTTTATATTCATCAAAATCGACAATCATCAATCCGGCGACACCTGAATCCATCGCCGCTTTTGCCACTGCTGCCGGGATAGCGGAAATCAGGCGTGGATCAAACGGCACCGGGATAATGTAATCGCGGCCATAGCGCATTTTTGCACCGTGATAGGCCGAGGCGACCTCATCAGGCACTTCCTCACGGGCCAGTTGCGCCAGGGCGTGGGCTGCGGCAATTTTCATATCTTCATTGATCTCGCGGGCCCTGACATCAAGCGCGCCGCGGAAAATATAAGGAAAACCAAGCACATTATTGACTTGATTGGGGTAATCAGAACGACCGGTTGCCATGATCGCATCATCACGCACAGTTGCAACTTCTTCAGGTGTTATTTCGGGATCGGGGTTGGCCATGGCAAAAATAATCGGCTGATCACTCATGGTTGCGACCATTTCCGCTGTCAGCGCACCTTTTACCGACAGGCCCAAAAACATATCCGCACCGGCCATGGCAGCGCTCAAGGTACGGGCGTCAGTGTCAGAGGCAAAAGCTGATTTCCACTGGTTCATGCCCTCCTGACGACCGGTATAAATCGGGCCTTTGCTGTCGCACAGGATAATATTCTTTGGCGACACCCCCACACTGACGAGCAGTTTCAGCGAGGCCAGGGCTGCTGCCCCGGCACCATTGCAGACAATTTTTGTTTCTTTAATATCACGGCCGGTAAGTTCTAGTGCGTTGATGAACCCGGCAGCAATAATAATCGCGGTGCCGTGCTGGTCATCATGAAATACCGGCACATTCATAATTTCGCGCAGCTTGTCTTCAATAATAAAACATTCCGGCGCCTTGATGTCTTCAAGATTAATGCCGCCAAAGGCTGGGCCTAGATAGCGCACACAATTGATGAACTCTTCGGGGTCCTGAGTTTCAACTTCAAGATCGATAGAATCAATATCGGCAAAGCGCTTGAACAGGGCAGCCTTGCCCTCCATCACCGGTTTGGCGGCCAGTGGGCCCAGATTACCCAAGCCTAAAATGGCGGTACCATTGGTGATAACCGCGATCATGTTCCCCTTGGCGGTATAATCATACGCTGTATCAGGATCTTTGGCGATTGCAAGAACGGGAATGGCGACACCGGGAGAATAGGCGAGAGAAAGATCGCGCTGGGTTGCCAGCGGCTTGGTCGGGGTGATTTCAATCTTGCCAGGTTTACCCACCTGATGAAAATCGAGCGCTTCCTGATCGGTAAAAAGCGGTTTTTGGGTAGCGGAAAACTCAGTTGACATAGGTCATTCCTGTAAAATTTCTGGCGGCATTCCAGAAGAAAATAAAAGCCTAACGGAGAAATTCGCCAATCTCAAGCCCCCGCCCTGGCACAACGTTTGCGCCCAAGATGAAATTATTCATCGACAGAAAAATTTTAAGCCAGAACTACAAGCGGATGTCAGTCATCAATCTTTCTGATAAGCTCCAGAGCATGGCTCAAAAAACAACGCGCGCTTTAAACCATCCGCAAGCATCAAAGACTTCTTCTGCACCAGAAAAAGTCACGCCGATGATGGCGCAGTATATTGAAATCAAAGCGGCTAATCCCAACAGTCTTTTGTTCTATCGTATGGGTGATTTTTATGAGTTGTTTTTTGACGACGCTGAAAAAGCATCACGCGCTTTGGGCATAACCCTGACCAAACGGGGAAAGCACAATGGTGTTGACATTCCTATGTGCGGCGTTCCGGTTCATACAGCTGACAATTATCTGCAACAGCTGATCAAGGCAGGTTTTCGCGTCGCGGTATGTTCGCAGCTGGAAAGCCCGGCTGAGGCAAAAAAGCGTGGGGCAAAATCGGTCGTCCGCCGTGATGTAACAAGGCTGGTGACAGCAGGCACTTTGACCGAAGACGGACTTTTGGATGCCCGCCGCCATAATTATCTCAGCTGTGTGGTGCGCCTTGGCCATGGTTCTGACTTTGCCGTTGCCTGGGTTGATATCTCGACGGGAGAATTCAAGGTGATAGCGGTGGATGACAAGGGGCTGGGTGCCGAGCTTGCCCGGCTGTCAGCCAGCGAGATTATACTTTCTGAAGCCTTGCTGAATGATGCCTCGTTAGAAAAAATATGGGCCGAACAAAAAGGCGTTCTGACACCTCAGGCACAGGTTAAATTCGATAGTGCGTCAGCTCAACGCCAGCTCAAGGCATTTTACGGGGTGAAAGTGCTAGATGGTTTTGGCGGATTTTCACGTGCAGAACTTTCGGCCTGCGGGGCTTTGATTGATTATATTTCAATCACGCAACTGGACGCAGTTCCTGCTCTGAGACCACCCGAACGCCAGCATGTGGGCTCAACTTTAATGATTGATGCCGCCACACGGACAAATCTGGAATTAACCCGTACTCTGTCAGGCCAGCGCGAAGGCAGTCTGCTCTCCATAATCGACAGAACTGTCACCGGAGCTGGCGGCAGACGGTTAGCGGCGCGCATGACCTCACCGTCAACTGATGCTGCGGAGATAAACGCCTGGCTTGATGATGTTGATTATTTTTGCGAAAACTCTTCGCTCCGAAATGCTTTGAGGAAACTCTTGCGTTCCTGTCCCGATCTTGCCCGCGCCCTGTCGCGGGTAAGCGTTGATCGCAGCGGGCCACGTGATCTTGGCAGCTTGCGGGATGGTTTGATAATTGCCGAAGAAATCCCTGAGATGGTATCTTCACAGGCCGGTCTTTCAACCTTGTCGCCCAATATTAAACGCAGCATTGAGGTTTTAAGTGCTGCTGACACGGGTTTGCGCGAGACCTTGCAAAAACAGCTGAAAGAGGAATTGCCGCTCAAAGCCCGGGACGGCGGCTTTATTGCTTCGGACGTTATCGCTGAACTTGATGAGTGCCTGATTTTGCGCGATGAAAGCCGCAAATTCATTGCCGCACTGCAGGCGAGATATAGCGCTGATACCGGCATTAAATCCCTAAAAATAAAACACAATAACGTTCTGGGATATTTTATTGAGACCACCGCTCAATATGCGCAAAAACTTATGTCCGAACCGTTCAGTCAGACATTCATCCATCGCCAGACATTGGCAAGTGCTGTGCGTTTCACAACTGTTGAACTGGGTGAGTTGGTGGCAAAACTATCCTCGGCTGCAGACCGGGCGGTGGCACTGGAGCTGGAGGCCTATGAGCGTATGATGCAAGAGGTGCGTCGCGCAGCAACCATGATTGCTGCAATCGCCGATGCATTGAGTGAACTCGATGTTGCTACCGCTCTGGCTGAATTGGCGCAAAAACAGAAATACGCGCGCCCCAAAATAGACGATAGCGGCACATTTATCATCAACCGTGGCCGCCATCCCGTCGTTGAGGCCGCTATTGAGCTTGATGGTGAAAGCGGATTTGTGCCCAATAATTGCGCGCTCGATGCAGCACCGGAAAAAATCGACAACAACGAAGATGTAGCGCGCATAACGCTGCTTACCGGGCCCAATATGGCGGGTAAATCAACCTATTTGCGACAGAATGCCCTGATGGTTGTGCTGGCACAGATGGGCTCGCACGTGCCAGCTGAAACTGCCCACATTGGCATTGTCGACAGGTTGTTCAGCCGGGTGGGGGCCGCCGATGATCTGGCGCGCGGGCGCTCGACCTTCATGGTTGAAATGGTTGAAACCGCTGCCATTTTAAATCAGGCCAGCCCAAAATCTCTGGTCATTTTAGATGAAATTGGCCGTGGCACGGCAACCTTTGATGGCCTGTCGATTGCCTGGGCGTGTGTGGAACATCTGCATGAGGTAAATGGCTGCCGGGCGTTGTTTGCCACTCATTTTCATGAACTTACCGCACTGACGGAAATCTTGCCCCATCTTGCTAACGCCACAATGCGGGTCAAGGAATGGCAAAATGAAGTAATTTTCCTGCATGAAGTGGGGCCGGGGTCTGCCGATCGCTCTTATGGTATTCAGGTTGCCAGACTGGCCGGATTGCCGGAAACAGTAACAGTGCGGGCAACGCAGGTTTTACACAATCTGGAGGAAAATGATCGCAACAAAGGATCAAAGTCTCTGGTCGATGATCTGCCGCTATTTTCTGCCACGCACCCACAATCTCTTGCTCAGTCCGGCAAGGTTGCGAAAATTGAGGAATATGTTGAAACACTTCTGCCCGACGATATGACACCGCTGCAGGCTTTGGAAAAACTCTATGCGCTTAAAAAACTGATGCTGGATGATTAATGCGAATTACCAACAGCAAAGAATTGATTGATAGCCAAAAACTCAAGCAAGAGCTGAGCGGCTTTGTGCGCGAATTTGGTGAAAATCAGGCGCGGTCACACGTGCTCGAAGCATTGAAACAATGTGTGGCAAAGGGCCGTGAGGTAGCGCGGTTGCGGTTGGAGAAAAACGGCAAGGGAACTTTGTGCGCAGCAACGATTTCGTATTTGCAGGATGAAATAATCCGCATCATTTATGACTACATCATTACCCATGTTTATCGCGCTACAAATCCCACGGTTGCTGAAAGGTTGAGTGTTGTTGCCGTCGGTGGATATGGGCGCGGTACTCTGGCACCGGGATCAGACATCGATCTTTTGTTTATCCTGCCTTACAAGCAAACCGCCTGGGGTGAGAGCGTTGTTGAATATATGCTCTATCTTCTGTGGGATCTGGGTTTCAAGGTTGGCCACGCAACGCGCAGTGTTGATGATTGCATTCGCCTGTCGGCGTCTGATTTCACCATCAGGACGGCGACGCTGGAGGCACGGTATCTGTGCGGCGATGAGGCGTTGTGTGATGAGATGTCAGGTCGGTTTCGCGATGAAATCCTGTCGCTTCCCGCCGCTGATTTTATTGAGGCAAAGCTTAACGAGCGTGAAAGCCGACATCACAAATCCGGCGAAAGCCGCTATAAGGTCGAGCCCAATATTAAAGACGGCAAAGGGGGATTGCGTGATCTGCACACATTGTTCTGGATCGGGCTTTATCTGTATCAGGTGCGCTCCCCTGATATGCTGGTCGATAAAGGATTGTTCACGCGCGATGAATATCGCAACTTCAAAAAAAGCGAGGATTTTCTCTGGGCCATTCGGTGCCATTTACATTTTCTCACCGGGCGCTCGGAAGAAAGACTGACATTTGATCATCAGCCGGAATTAGCCGCTCGACTGGGTTACAAGAAGCGCGGCGGCATGAAGCGGGTGGAGCGTTTTATGCGGCATTATTTTCTCGTCGCCAAAGATGTCGGCGATCTAACGCGGATTTTCTGCGCCGCCCTCGAAGCCCAGGATATTACCAAGGCACCCGTATTATCACGATTTTTGCGCCGCTTTGCCCGCCGCACAACCAAAGTGGTGCCCGGCTATGACCAGTTTGTTATCGAAGGTGGCCGCATCAATGTGCTTAATCACAAGGTATTTAAGCAGGATCCGGTTAATCTGATACGGTATTTCTATCTTGCCGGCGAAAATAATGTGCTGCTGCATCCCCAGGCGCTTAAACTGATTACGCGTTCTTTAAGCCTGGTAGATGTGAAGCTTCGGCGCAACACAGAGGCAAATGAGTATTTTTTAAAAATCCTCACTTCGGCGCAAAGTGCCGAAGTTGTGTTGCGCAAGATGAATGAATCCGGTGTGCTTGGCCGCTTTGTGCCTGATTTTGGCCGCATCGTCTCGATGATGCAGTTTAACATGTATCATCACTATACGGTTGATGAGCATTTGTTGCGCGCTATTGGTATTCTGGCTGAAATCGAGCGCGGCGAACTGGCCGAGCAACATCCTCTGGCCAATAAAATAATCCATACGCTTGAAAATCGCCGGGCGCTGTTTGTCGCCGTATTCCTGCATGATATCGCAAAAGGCAGACCGGAAAGCCATTCAATCGTTGGCGGGCGCATTGCAAAAAAACTGTGCCCGCGCTTTGGCTTGAGCGGGGCGGAGACAGAAATTGTTGTCTGGCTTATTGAAAACCACCTGGCGATGAGTGATTTTGCCCAGATGCGGGACTTGAATGATTTCAAGACGATTACGGATTTTGCTGAAATTGTCCAAAGCCCCGAGCGCCTCAAGCTGCTTTTATGCCTGACGGTTGCTGATATCAAATCTGTTGGACCGGGCGTGTGGAATGGCTGGAAGGGTGAATTGCTCAGAACGCTTTATTATGAAGTGGAACCGGTGATTTCAGGTGGTCACACAACGATCACCCGCAAAGCCCGTGTGGCGGTGGCGCTAGAGGAGCTGGAGCAGGCTTTGAGCGACTGGCCACAAGACCAGCAACAGGATTTGTTAAACAAACACTATCCTGCCTATCTTTTGAATGTGGACCTGGAAAGAAAAATTGCCCACGCCAACATGATCCGCCAAGCTGTGGAAAGTTCAGTTAAGCTGATCATAGACTTCAAAACAGACGAGTTTACCGAAATTACTGAAATTACCGTTTATGCCATTGATCACCCCTCACTGCTGTCCACAGTTACCGGGGCATGTGCAGCGTTAGGGGCCAATATTGTTGATGCGCAAATTTATACGACAAAGGATGGCATGGCGTTGAATTCGATCTTTATTCAACGCAAGTTTTCCAACCTTGAGGATGAAGAAAATCGCGCCCGGCGCATCGCTGCAACGATTGAAAAATCTCTGCGCGGGCAAATCAAGCTGCCCGAGCTTTTAAAATCGCGCGACCGGCCCAAAAGCCGCCTCAAAGCTTTCAGCGTTGAGCCTTCGGTGATTATCGATAACTCGCGTTCAAATATTTTTACTGTTCTGGAAGTGCGCGGGCTGGACCGGCCAGGCCTTTTGTTTGAACTGACACATGCGTTGTTTGAGCTTAACATCAATGTGGGCTCGGCTCACATCGCGACGTTTGGCGAGCGTGCAGTAGATGTGTTTTATGTCAAAGACCTCACCGGCCTCAAGATCGCCAATGAGCAACGCCATTTAAAAATCAAACAACACCTGCTATCGGTGTTTGAACGTCACAAACCAAAGACAAAAGCCCGCCAGCTCGCTAACGTTGGGTCGGAATAGCAAAAGATGGAAGCACTTCGCTCATGAGCCTTATGCGGTCCGCTGCTGTGGTTGGCGGCATGACAATAATCAGCCGAATACTGGGTTTTATCCGCGATGTATTGATCGCATCAGTGCTGGGTACCGGGCTGGTGGCGGATGCCTTTTTTGTCGCTTTCAGATTTCCCAATCTGTTTCGCCGCCTGTTTGCGGAAGGAGCGTTTAATTCAGCATTTATCCCCTTATTTGCCAAGCGTCTTGAAGGTGAAGGGGAGCAGCAAGCCCGGCGTTTTGGTGAAGAAGTTTTAAGTGTGCTCACTTTCACGCTTATTGTTTTTACGGTAATTGCTGAAATTTTCATGCCGCTTCTGGTTTATGTGCTGGCACCGGGCTTTGTTGACAATCCGGAAAAATTTGATCTGGCGGTGATGCTCACCCGGATTGCATTTCCATATTTGCTGTTTATGTCGCTGGTGGCGTTTTTGAGCGGCGTTCTCAATTCTCTGGGCCGGTTTGCCGCGGCCGCTGCTGCTCCGATTTTGCTTAATATTGTGCTTATTTCGCTTTTGGCATTCGCAGCCTTTGCCAGCGAAAAACAAGCTGTTGGTTATTTGCTGGTCTGGGGTGTGTCGCTGGCCGGTTTTTTGCAATTTCTTATGCTGGTGATTGCTGCTCGGCGCAGCGGCATGGCCTTCAAACTACGCCGTCCGCGCCTTACACCAGGTGTTAGAAGGCTCATAGCTCTGGGCATTCCCGGCGTCATTGCCGGGGGCATCACCCAGATAAACATCATGATCGGAACGATTATTGCTTCCCTGCAGGATGGTGCGGTTTCTTTTCTGTATTATGCCGATCGTATCTATCAACTTCCCCTTGGGGTCATCGGCATAGCTATTGGTGTGGTGTTGCTGCCTGAAATCGCCCGTCAGGTGCGCAGTGGTAAAGACACTGAGGCAGAGGCCTCGCAAAACCGGGCAATGGAATTTTCCATGCTGTTGACATTGCCAGCTGCTGTTGCCCTTGTGGTTATCCCTGAACCGATTTTGATGGTGTTGTTTGAGCGTGGCGCCTTCAGCAGTGAAGCGACCGTTGCGACAGCCTCTGCGCTCATGGCTTTTGCTTTTGGATTGCCGGCATTTGTGCTCAACAAAATTTTTTCACCGGGATTTTTCGCCCGCGAAGATACCAAAACGCCGATGCATTTTGCCGGGATGGCGATGGCGGTTAACGTTGCTGCCAGTCTGGCACTGTTTCCTTATTTCCAGCATGTTGGCATTGCCATTGCCACATCGCTTGCCGGCTGGATCAATGTTGTATTACTTGGCATAACGCTTTACCGGCGCGGCCATTTTAAAATTGATCACAGGCTTAAATCCAGATTGGCAATCTATACGCTAAGTGCGGTGAGCATGGGAGCAGCCCTGTGGGGACTGGACCAGTTCATATCCCCCTTCATCATTGAAAGTGGCGCACTCTATGAGAAGATATTACTGCTTTTTGCACTGATTGTTGCCGGGATGGTGGTGTTTTTTGGGTTGTGCAACATTACCGGTGCTTTCAAATTCAGGGAAATCCGTAGCTCGTTAAGGCGTTCGTAGCGATTATTTGCTATTGCGCTTGGTCGCAGCGTTGGGCATAGAACGGGGCATTCAACAAGACATTATTGTGAGGGTATTATGAGCGCTGATTTACAACGGGTTTTTTCAGGCATTCAACCCACCGGGGACTTGCATCTGGGAAATTATCTCGGGGCTATCAAAAACTTTGTGGCACTGCAAAAAAGCCATGAGTGTATCTATTGCGTGGTTGATATGCATGCCCTGACCGAATGGCAGGACCCGACTGAGCTTGTTGGCAATATCCGCGAAGTTACTGCGGGCTTTTTAAGCTGCGGTATCGACCCCAAAGCCCATATTGTGTTTAATCAAAGCCAGGTTTCGCAACATGCTGAACTGGCCTGGATTTTCAATTGTGTCGCCCGCATGGGCTGGCTCAACCGCATGACACAGTTCAAGGACAAAGCGGGCAAAAACCGCGAAAATGCCTCAACCGGCCTGTTCACCTATCCAAATTTGATGGCGGCCGACATTCTGGTTTACAAAGCCACCCATGTGCCCGTCGGTGAAGACCAAAAGCAACACCTGGAACTTGCCCGCGATATCGCAAAGAAATTCAACAATGATTTTGCCCAATCGATCAAAGCGCAAGGGTTGGAGGAAGAATTTTTTCCAATTCCAGAGCCCTTGATCACGGGTCCGGCAACACGGGTTATGTCTTTGCGCGATGGCAGCCGCAAGATGAGCAAATCCGAGCCTTCTGAAATGTCACGTATCAATCTCAAAGATGATGCCGATACGATTGCAAAGAAAATCCGCAAGGCCAAAACAGACCCCCAAGCGCTGCCATCAGAGGAAAAAGGACTGGAAGGACGGCCTGAAGCCGATAATCTTGTGGGTATCTTTGCCGCCCTTTCAGACCAGTCCAAAGCGCAAGTGCTTAAACAATTTGGCGGTAAACAGTTCTCTGAATTCAAACCGGAACTGGCTGAACTGGCGGTCAGTGTGCTGGCACCGATAGGGCAGGAAATGGCCAGAATTGCCGATGATTCTACCTATATTGAGGCTGTTTTGAGTGATGGCGCTGAAAGAGCACGGGCAATTGCTGCTCCGATTATGTGCGATGTGAGACGCATTGTCGGATATATCGGCTGACATTGTTCTGAATACCAGAATTGCGCTGCAAGCCATTCTTTGGTCTTGCAGCGCATCAATACCAGTGGCAGCATGGGCGTATGAGTAGAGGAAAGAAACGTAAAAGTCAGGAACAAGGCCACAGCCGGAAATTTCTGGTTGTTGTTGACGGCACACCTGAATGCGGGCGCGCCCTGCATTTTGCCGCACGTCGTGCCGAACATTCCGGTGGCTCGATTACTCTTTTGACGGTAATTTCGCCGGCAGATTTCCAGCACTGGCTTGGTGTTGAAAATATCATGCGCGAAGAAGCCCGCGTTGAAGCTGAAGAAATGCAGGCTCGCATGGTTAAAGAGGTGAAATCCTTCTGCGATGTGATGCCGGAATTACTGATTCGCGAAGGTGACAAGGCTGAAGAAATTGTTACGCTAATTGAAGAAGACGAAGATGTGGCAATCCTGGTTCTGGGTGCCTCAACCGAAAGTACCGGCCCCGGCCCTCTGGTGGCCATGCTGGCCAATGCAACTTCCGCATCGTTCCCGATCCCCGTTACCATCGTGCCGGGAGATCTGACGGATGAGGAAATTGACGCTCTGGCTTGAGTTGGTCTCTTTTGTTCTGATTTCCTGGCCAGCCCACTCCCCCGCCCAACCACCCGATAAGGATACCCTAGGGGTGGTTGGGCGGGGGAGTGGGCTGGCCAGGAAATCAGAACAAAGAGTACTCTTAAAAATCAAATTTAGCTTTTCCTGCGCCTTGTGCTAGTTTAGAATTAATTCAAACAACATTTTTGCATCCTCAAGCCATCAAATGCGATACTTGCGGGATCTCTACCAGAAAATGAGAACAAGATGTTTATTCAAACCGAAGCAACACCCAATCCGGCAACATTAAAGTTTTTACCGGGCCGGTCGGTAATGGGAGACAAGACGCGAGATTATCGTGATCGTGAAACTGCAACAAGCTCACCTCTGGCCGCTCGTCTGTTTGATATCACTCATGTGTCGGGAGTGTTTTTTGGCTCGGACTTTATCACCGTGACAAAGGATGATGGTGACTGGCAGTTACTGAAACCGGCAATTCTGGGTACGATTATGGAGTATTTCATGTCTGGTGCTCCCTTGCTGACAGACGATAATCAGGAAGAAAAAGCTGCAGCTGAAACTTTCAACGAAGCCGATAAGGAAATTGTTTCAACCATCAAGGAATTGCTGGATACGCGGGTACGACCTGCGGTGGCACAGGATGGTGGTGACATAACGTTTCACGCCTTCGAAGATGGTGTGGTTTTTTTGCGCATGCAGGGTGCATGTGCGGGATGCCCAAGTTCAACAGCTACATTGAAGCACGGCATCGAAAATCTGCTGAAACATTTTGTACCGGAAGTTAAGGAAGTGCGCCCGGTAGCCTGAATTCGATGATTAACCTGTCATTTGATACATCACTCGTCGCCTGCTCGGCTGCCGTGGTAGACACGGGTGCAGATTCGCGTGTCCTGGCCGCCTCATATTGCGAACCCGGCAAGGGCCACGCGGAAATCCTTCTTGGTATGATTGATGAAGTGATGTCCAAAGCGGGTGTGGGTTTTGAGGATATTGAACACCAGGTGGTAACCATTGGCCCCGGATCGTTCACCGGAGTTCGCGTTGCCCTGTCTGCTGCCCGGGGATTTCGCCTTGCGCATGGCATCGCCATTTGCGGCCTGTCAACAATGCAGGCAATTGCTGCCAATAAATCAAAGCTGAAAACAGAATACCACCCCTGTCCAGTAGCGGTTATTATCGATGCCCGGCGCAATCAGGCATATGGTCAAATGTTTGATGGCGACTCAAATCCGCTTTGCGCACCAGCGGTGATTGACGTTGATGATCTGGACAGTTGGCTGGAGCCATGGGAAACCGGGCCATTAATCCTTATGGGATCAGGTGCGGGCCTGGTAGGTGACAATGGCATTCCTGCGCCACAAGGCTGGATGGTGACAACGCAACATACGAGCCCCAATGCAGCCTGTTTTGCTCAGGCTTTTAAAAATTTAGTGCCTGGTGAAACACCGCCTGATCCACTTTATTTACGTATGCCGGATGCCAAGCCGCAAGTTATCGGCCAGCCAACCGTTTGACATGACTGAATATTCAAAAAAAACTCTCAAGGGCGTGCAAATTGAAAAAATCAGCAGCGCCCATGCCCAAGTGCTTGAAGTGCTGCATCGCACATCGTTTGAAAGCCCGTGGGCGGCACCTGAATTCGCGCAATTGCTGAACCACCCCGGCACCGGCGGGCTTATTGCCTTAAATGCTCAAACTACCCCATTAGGGTTTATTCTGGTGAGAAGTGCCGGTGATGAGGTGGAAATACTGACCCTTTGCGTCGATCCGCACCACCGTGGCCAAAAAATCGCCACCCGCATATTAAATGCGTTAATTGCCGATTGTAACACGCCGGGGCGACCTAAGATTTTTCTCGAAGTGGGGCAGAGTAACCAACCCGCCCTTGGTCTCTATCAGGCATGCGGTTTTGACCGGGTGGGAGAAAGGCCGGGATATTACCGCAAACGTGGAAATGCGGCTGAAGCTGCGATTATCATGGCCTATTCATAAATATCAAACTAAGATATAAAAAGCTGGGGTATTGGAGAGTTTGACGAAAATGAGCAGGATCGAAAGATTATGCATCGAACACGGCATGCGGATGACGGACCAGCGCCGCGTAATTGCAACCGTCCTTTCTGATGCTGATGATCATCCCGATGTGGATGAAGTGCATTCTCGCGCCGCAAAAATAGATGCCCGCATCTCGATTGCAACCGTCTATCGCACCGTGCGTCTGTTTGAAGATGCCGGCATTGTCGAGCGCCATGATTTTCGCGATGGCCGCTCGCGCTATGAACAGGTCTCCAAGGACCATCACGACCATCTCATTGATATGGAAAGCGGCACGGTGATTGAGTTTAGTAACGATCAGATCGAAAAACTGCAGGAGCTTGTTGCCACCGAGCTGGGCTATAAGCTTGTAGATCATCGCCTTGAGCTCTACTGTGTTCCGCTGGAAAGTGCGGAAGAAAAAAAATAGCAACTGGTGGAAACTGGTATTGGGTAGATTTAAATTTATAATCGATTTGTATTGTGCGTATCTGGCATGCGTGCAGAGAAAATCGCAGGCGCGCTTATGACGACTTTCCGGGCCGGATGCCGTTTAATCGTTCTGGTTTTGGCGACAATACCTTTGCTTATCTTACAATTGATCATATTCAAGCTGTTGCCAAACCGGTCAGGGTTTATCCCCATTGTGTTTCACCGGCTCAGTCTGAAAATACTAGGTGTGAAGGTTCGTCTGGTCGGACGCCAAATGGTCGAAGGGCCATGTCTGATTGTCGCAAATCATTGCTCCTGGCTTGATATCAGCGTGTTTGGCTCTTTGACTGAATTGTCATTTATCGCCAAAAAAGAAGTAGCACACTGGCCGGTTTTTGGTCTGTTTGCCAAGTTACAGCGATGTTTGTTTGTTGACCGTGAAAAAAGAACGGCAACGGGTGAGTTTAAAGAAAATATGCGCAAACGCCTTGACCAGGGAGATATTCTGGTGTTGTTCCCGGAAGGCACAAGCAGTGATGGCAATCGGGTGCTGCCGTTCAGAAGCGCGTTGATGAGTGCGGCTGAAGTTCCGGTTTCTGATTTGCTTGGCGGTGCGGTGCGCTCAATAAAGGTTCAGCCTGTTTCCATCGCTTACACACGGTTGCACGGGCTGCCCATGGGGCGTCAATATCGCCCCTATTTTGCCTGGTATGGTGACATGGAAATAGCACCGCACATTTGGGAAGTAATGAAGCTTGGCCCTTGCGATGTGACCATCCATGTGCATGAAGCGGTAACGGTGGGGCAAATCGGAAATCGCAAGGAACTGGCGCGATATTGCGAAGCAAAAGTCAAACGCGGCATGCTGGCGGCAATTTTTGGTAGACCTTTCGATGAAATTGCGCCAGACGTTGAACAAAATGCGGCAAAATCTACAACGTGAATACGGAAACCTGAATGTCTGAAACCAAAAAACTATATATCAAAACCTACGGCTGCCAGATGAATGTCTATGATTCCGAGCGCATGGCTGATGTTTTGTCGCCGCTGGGTTATGAAATGACGGAAACTTCAGACGACGCCGACATCATGATTTTGAACACCTGTCATATCCGCGAAAAAGCGGCAGAAAAAGTTTATTCCGAACTTGGCCGCGTCCGAAAAATCAAGCAACAAAGATCGGCAAACGGTAAAACAACTATCGTCGGTGTTGCCGGTTGTGTGGCCCAGGCCGAAGGTGAAGAAATGCTGGCGCGGGCACCGATTGTTGATCTGATGGTTGGCCCTCAGGCCTATCACCGACTACCGGAGTTGATCAGAAAAATCGAAGCGGGCGAACGCGGACTGCTTGAAGTTGATTTTCCCGCTGACGACAAATTTGAAAAAATCCCGGCCGCCAACAATGCTCAGATAATTGCCCGCGGACCCACCGCTTTTGTGACGGTACAGGAGGGGTGTGACAAGTTTTGCACCTTCTGCGTGGTGCCTTATACGCGCGGGGCTGAGTTTTCACGGCCGGTTGAGAAAATTGTGGCGGAAACCACGCGGCTGTGTGCCTCAGGCGTCAAGGAGATCACGCTGCTGGGCCAAAACGTCAATGCCTATCATGGTATTGGACCAGACGGCGACAGCTGGTCACTTGGCCGTCTGCTTTATGCGCTGGCCGATGTGCCAGGTCTTGAGCGGTTGAGATACACCACCAGTCACCCGCTTGATATGGACGATGTGCTGATCGCGGCCCATGGCGATTTGCCCGAGCTTATGCCGTATCTGCATTTGCCGGTACAATCAGGCTCGGACAAAATTCTGGCGACCATGAACCGCAAGCATACAACAGCGGTCTATTATGATGTGATAAAACGCATTCGCGATGCCCGGCCCGATATTGCCCTGTCATCAGATTTCATTGTCGGGTTTCCCGGTGAAAGTGACGCGGATTTTGCCGCCACCATGCAACTGGTGCGCGATATGGAATATTCGCAGGCCTTTTCCTTTAAATACAGCCCGCGGCCGGGAACCCCGGCGGCTGACATGGAACCCCAGATTGAAGAACATGTTAAATCCGAACGCCTGAGCGAATTGCAGGTGCTTTTACGCCAGCAACAGCATAACTTTAACCAGAATTGTATGGGCCGTAAAATACCTGTTTTGTTCACCGGCAAGGGTCGAAATCCCGGACAACTGGTGGGCAGATCGCCATATTTGCAGCCCGTTCATGCCGACGCTCCTGAAGAATATATCGGGTCGATACAAAATGTGGATATCACACAAGTTGGCACCAATTCTTTATCCGGGCTGTGCGCAGGCGACAACGCGCAAAGCGAGCCCAGCGTCCAACATAAAGCTATAGTTGAGGGTGCAGCGCTTTGAGCCAGACAAAATCATCGATCAAAAAGCGCTCAAAAAAAGGGGCAAACCCAAAGGTTAAACCGCGGTGGCAACAAAAGGGCGCCTCGGGCGAAACCATAGAAGTGATCTTTGAAGACAATCATCTGCTGTCAGCCCTGCTTGGCAAACATGATGAGCATCTGGCCCTGATTGAAACCCGGCTTAACATTGTGGCGGCACCGCGCGGCAATATTATTGCCATAACCGGTGCCCCGGAAGATTGCCAAAGCGCCAAACAGGTTCTGGATGATCTTTACAACAGATTGTCGCAAGGCCTCGACGTTGGTCCCGGTGATGTTGAGGGCGCTATCAAAATGGCGTTGTTGCCGGTGAGCGAAGGTGTCGGCGGCAAGCAATTGTTTACCAGTGCTGTGCGCATAGATACACGGCGGCGCACGGTAACACCGCGCTCATCAGCACAAGCTGAATATATTCAGGCGCTGCAAAACCGGGAGTTGACCTTTGGCACTGGTCCTGCGGGTACGGGCAAAACCTATATTGCTGTTGCTGTTGCTGCGGCTGCACTGGAAGCAGGCAAAGTTGATCGCATAATCCTGTCGCGTCCAGCAGTTGAGGCGGGCGAGCGGCTGGGATTTTTGCCCGGCGACATGCGCGAGAAAATCGATCCTTATTTGCGCCCGTTGTTTGATGCGCTGTACGACATGATGTCGTCAGACAAGGTTGTGCGCGGCATGGAAACCGGTGAAATTGAAATTGCCCCGCTGGCATTTATGCGCGGGCGCACCTTATCCAATTCATTCATTATTCTAGATGAAGCGCAAAATTGCACCACCCAGCAGATGAAAATGTTTTTAACCCGTCTGGGCGAAGGCTCATATATGGCGATTACCGGCGACCCGAGCCAGACCGATCTGCCCTCAGGGATAAAATCGGGCCTGTCTCAGGCGGTTGATCTGTTGGGCACTCTCGATGCTGTTGCCCACGTTGCTTTCAGTGATGTTGATGTTGTCAGGCATTCCCTTGTTGCCGACATCGTCAGAGCTTACGATCGACTGGGTCAGAAAAAATAACCATGTTGATCGATATCACAATTGAATATGATGCCTGGTCAAAGCTGGATGCTTTGGAAAGCCTGATTAAAACCGCAGCCCTTGCTGCTGTTTATGAGCGCGAAGATGAATTCAAGGACCATGCCGAGCTGAGTGTATTGCTTACCTGCGATGAGTCCATTCGCCAATTGAACTTAACCTACCGGGGTCAGGACAAGCCGACAAATGTACTGTCGTTTGGTGGTGAGATTGATGCACCATCACAGGATCGGGCTTTTCTGTTAGGCGACATTGTGTTGAGTTTTCAGACCATTAACACCGAAGCTCAACAGCAACGAAAAAACTTCGACAATCATGTGTCGCATTTGATTGTTCACGGTGTTTTACATCTTTTGGGGTATGATCACCAGAATGACAAGACTGCCGATGACATGGAGCTTGTGGAAATAAATATTTTGAAAGGGTTAGGGATCGAAAACCCATATTCTCAAATGCACTGAGAAGGACTGTTTGATCCCGGAGATTAAGATGAACGAAATACCGGCAAACCCGACGTCGGGCACAAATGAGCCCGCCATTGGCGAAGACAAGTCTTTGCTGGCAAGAATTATAACGCGCCTGCGCAACTCCATTGGCATGGCCTCGGACACCAGTTTGCGCGAAAGCCTCGAAGATGTGATTGAACAGCATGAAACCGAGGCCGGCGCCATTTCGCCTGAAGAGCGCTCAATGCTGCTCAACATCCTGGATTTCGGCGAGCTTCGGGTTGATGATGTGATGGTACCGCGCGCCGATATTATCGCCATTGAGGATACAGCTGCACTGGAACAAATTATTTCTGTTTTCCAGCAGGCTGGCCATTCCCGATTACCGGTCTATCATGAAACCCTCGACGACCCTTTAGGCATGGTCCACATCAAGGATCTGTTTAGCTGGATGGCGGCGGCCGGTTCAGCCCGGGTTAAAAAGAACGGTAAAAACGGTAATGGCAAATCGGCACATGAAGAAACGCCTTCAATCGATTTGAGCAGAATTGACCTAACCTTGCCGCTGAGTGAAATTTCTTTGAAAAGAGAAGTTCTGTATGTACCACCGTCCATGCCCGCAGCCGATCTCCTGGTTAAAATGCAGGCCTCGCATATTCATTTGGCAATTGTGGTCGATGAATATGGTGGCACCGATGGGCTGGTTTCGATTGAAGATCTGGTTGAGGAAATCGTTGGTGAAATTGAAGATGAGCACGATACCCAGGATGGGCCCCTCATTCATCCCAACAATGACGGCTCTTATACGGCTGACGCAAGAGTGCTAATTGAAGACCTGGAACAACTGCTCGGCGTCGATCTGACCAATGAGCATGATGAAGACATCGATACCCTGGGAGGTATGGTGTTTTCACTGGCAGGAAGAATACCTTTGCGCGGCGAGTTGATTGCGCATGAATGCGGGTTGGAATTTGAAGTTCTTGAAGTCGATCCGCGCAGAATTGGTAAAGTGCGTATAAGCAGCACAAAAAAGCCCGAATTATAAGAGACAAGGGCCGGTCTTCACGGTTGTGTCACTGGGTTAAATCCGGCGAATCAGGTACATTTCCAAGGTTTAACACTTAAAATGGTGCCGGAATTTCCGGTGTATTAACTGATGAATTCAATAGCCTTTCGCTTTATCGTGCTATGGGGCTGGCGCCGTGCTGGCGTGGCGGTCTTTAGTGGTGCCCTCAGTGCATTGGCGCAGGCACCTTTCAGTATCTATCCAATTTTGTTTTTGACCTTTCCCGTTCTGATCTGGCTGATAGATGGTGTCAGTACAAAACAATCGCGTTCCGGCAGATCACGGGGCCGAGAATTCTGGATCGCTTTTAAAATCGGGTGGTATTTTGGCTTTGGCTATTTTCTGGTTGGCCTGTACTGGATTGGCGCTGCTTTTCTGGTCGAGGCCGAGACCTTTGCCTGGATGCTGCCTTTCGCGGTCGTCGCACTGCCACTGGGGTTGGCGATTTTTATAGGCCTCAGCTGTGCCGTTGCACATCTGCTGTGGACGACCGGCTTTTTGCGAATAATGGTGTTTGCAACCATATGGGCCGCGTTTGAGTGGATACGCGGCATTGCCTTCACCGGCTTTCCCTGGAACACAGTTGGTTATTCATTTGCCGCCAACGAGTTTATTGCCCAGTCAACGTCGGTCTTTGGAATATATGCCTTGAGCCTGCTAACGGTCATGATTGTGTCCGCTCCAGCAGCGCTGGCGGACGGTGATTTTCAGATAATACGATCCTGGCAAAAAAGAATAATCGGCCCTGTCTCGATGCTGGTTTTATTTTTCGCCCTGTTTGGATTTGGCGGCTGGCGGCTGGCAAACAGCGAAGCTGCATTTGTGCCGGGTGTATCCCTGCGCATCGTCCAGCCTAATATCAAGCAGAGTGAAAAATGGAAACCTGAAAATGCGTCGCGGATTTTCTCGCGCTATCTCGAATTGAGCGACATAGCAACATCGCCAAAGAACATGGGAATTACCGATGCCACTCATATTATCTGGCCGGAAAGTGCTTTGCCTTTTTTGCTCGATGAACGCCCCGATGTGCTGTCTGCCATTGCGGCCATTTTGCCTGACAAGGCAACGTTGATAACGGGTGGAATAAGGCGCACCCGAAGCGATAGTCAAAACTCAACATACTATAACAGCGTCTTTACCCTCAATGGCAGCGGCAAGATAACCGGGCGATATGATAAATTTCATCTGGTTCCCTTTGGTGAGAAGTTACCCTTCGAAGAATGGTTGAATAAACTGGGGTTACGTCAAATGGTGACGTTACCGGGCAGCTTCGCCAGCGGTCCCGGGCCGGTCACAATGGCCGTGGCCGGAGCACCGGCAATGTCGCCGCTGATTTGTTACGAGGCGATTTTCCCAGGCCGTGTAACTGCAAAAGATTCCCGACCCGGCTGGATAGTTAACGTGACCAATGACGGCTGGTTTGGTGAAACCGCAGGCCCTTATCAACATTTACAGCAAGTGCGCGTCAGGGCAATTGAAGAAGGCCTGCCTGTGGTGCGTGCAGCCAACACCGGAATTTCCGCCATCATTGACCCTTACGGCCGAATTTTGCAACAACTTGACCTGAACAGGTCCGGGGTTATCGATGGATCATTGCCGTTAGCGCTCAAGCCAACATACTTCAGCAAGTGGGGAAATAATATTTTCTTTCTCATGATTTTGGCTTTGCTGTTTACCCGAATCACTCGGACATGGCGGCAAAATCGTTCAAATTAGGCTTTTGATTACCCGGCCTTTGTAATTCGTTTTTGGGGCATTACTCATAAAATTAAACATTCTTGATGAATAATTACCTACTATCAGCAACTTCATGCAACCTACTTGACCGGTTTGCTGTTGAGGTCTAGAAATGGTTGGGCGTTTTTATTATCACATAAAAAACTTGCGGCTATAGTATTACCTAAAATATAGAATAATGAGACGAGTAATGGTAAAGAAAAATCCCAATCCAATAGATGTGCATGTGGGCGCTCGATTGCGTATGCGCAGAGTTCTTCAGGGAATGAGCCAGGAAAACCTTGGCGAAAAGCTCGACCTTACCTTTCAGCAAGTGCAAAAATATGAAAAAGGGGCAAATCGCGTCAGTGCAAGCAGGCTCTATCAAATCGGCGAAATATTAAAAGTGCCGGTAGATTTTTTCTTCGATGGACTGCCCGATCCCTCTGCCCCAGACACAGTAGACGGTTTTTCTGAAAGTGTTTCAGAAGCTCCTTTGATGGATTTTCTCGGCAGTTCTGAGGGAATTCAGCTGAATAAGGCCTTTGCCGAGATTGAGGGCAGCGAAGTTCGTCGTAAATTCATTGAGTTGGTGCGGACCATTGTCGCCCAACAAAAAAACTCTTAGGATGATCTTGAATAACGCCAGCTTCAGTACAAACTTGACCAAAATGATAAAGCCTGCCAGAACAACGCGGCACTTTTTAGTGTGGTGAAGAAAATTCCTTATAATTAAGGCGTAGGAGCAGGTGCGTGGCGAGAGAAAACTTCCAGTTTACCAGTGAATCAGTTTCAGAAGGCCATCCCGATAAGGTCTGTGACCGGATATCGGATGCCATTGTTGATTTGTTTCTGGATGCCGACCCGGCTTCCAGAGTAGCTGTAGAAACCCTGACAACAACCAATCGCATCGTCCTTGCTGGCGAGGTCAGGGGGCCGGATACGATAACGCCTGAAAAAATGGAACGTGCTGCCCGCAACGCGGTTCAGGCAATTGGTTATGAACAAGACGGCTTTCATTGGGAAAACGCCGAAGTTTCCGTTCATGTGCACCAGCAGTCTGCCGATATTGCACAAGGAGTGGATGCCGCCGGTAACAAGGATGAGGGTGCCGGCGACCAGGGAATAATGTTTGGCTATGCCTGTCGCGAAACCGCGGTTTTGATGCCGGCACCGATTTTTTATTCGCATAAAATTCTCGAGGCGATGGCAACAGCGCGTCACGGCGATGCAAATCTGGGCTTCGGCCCCGATTCCAAAAGCCAGGTGACCTTGCAATATGAAAACGGCCAGCCTGTCCGTGCCTCCTCCATTGTCGTATCAACCCAGCATAGAGAAGATCTGTCCCAGGACGAAGTGCGTGAACTGGTCAGACCTTTTGTCGAAAACACTTTGCCGCAAGGCTGGATGTGTGGCGAGGATGAGTTTTATGTCAACCCGACCGGAAAATTTGTGATTGGTGGACCAGATGGTGACGCCGGGCTGACCGGGCGCAAGATTATTGTCGACACCTATGGTGGCGCTGCGCCCCATGGTGGTGGTGCATTTTCCGGCAAAGACCCGACCAAAGTAGACCGCTCTGCTGCTTACGCCTCACGCTATCTGGCAAAAAATGTGGTTGCAGCCGATCTGGCAGATAAATGCACAATTCAGCTTTCTTATGCGATCGGGGTTTCCAAGCCACTATCATTATATGTGGATACCCATGGCACCGGAAAAATAGCGGACGCCAGAATTGAACGGGCCATCGCTGATGTTATGGACCTAAGCCCGCGCGGCATCCGGGAGCACCTTTCATTAAACCGTCCGATTTACGAGCGCACTGCCGCCTATGGCCACTTTGGCCGCATACCGGATGAAGATGGTGGATTTTCCTGGGAAAAAACCGATCTGACGGATCAGTTGAAATCAACCATTGGCTGAAATCTCTAGGCCCATCTTTAAGGGTTGAGTGAAAACAGCCCAGACCAGCCTTCTCCCCGTCATGCCGGCGAAAGCCGGTATAAGTGCCCACGCATTTGGTACAAGACGTTATGACGCAAGATAAGCTCAGGGAATATCGGTTGTTTGGGCGCAGACAGGGCTCGCCGTTGAGCCCGCGCCAGCAACGCCTGATTGATGAACTTCTGCCACAGGTCCAGGTGGACAATTCTGCTGTCTATCAAGATGTCGGGCAACTAACAGGATTGTTTTGCGGCAAGTTTACCCGGTTTCATCTCGAAATCGGGTTTGGTGGTGCCGAACACCTCATCTGGCAGGCTCGAAGAGCGCAAGACGTTGGATTTATCGGTTGCGAGCCCTTTATCAATGGCGTGGTAAAACTTCTCACCGCCATTGAGGAGGCAAAGCTGGAAAATATCCGAATTTGCGATGATGATGCCCGCGACCTCCTGGACCGTCTGCCCGAATCAAGTCTGGAGAAGGCCTATGTGCTGTTTCCTGATCCGTGGCCAAAAAAACGTCATCACAAGCGACGCTTTATTAATCAGAGATCTTTGAACCAGCTGGCCCGGGTGATGATACCCGGGGCACATCTCTGCTTTGCCAGCGATATAGCCGATTATATTACTTGGACGAAAGGTCACATTGCCGATAACCAGTACTTTGAATTGGCCAACATCGAGCCCATGGAAAGACCCCGGACCCGCTATGAAGAAAAGGCCGCCAGGGCCGGGCGCGCTTCCACTTATTTGACAATCGCCTGTATCAAGTAACAAAAGCTTGCAGTTCTTGCGCATATGGGTGTATTAAGCGCGGGTAAGAGCTGAATTCAATTTCGATTTGTATACAGTGGGCCTGCGGGTCCGCTTTTTTTATTGCCTAAAAATGAATGGATGCCAGGCATCTGTTCAAGGACCTGTACAATGGACACCACAACGGAGGCCCGGTTAGAAAGCGAAACCGGTGCTGCTCGAAAGATTGCTCAACTGGCCGAGCCGGTGCTGGAAGATATGGGCTACCGGTTGGTGCGGGTTAGATTGACTGGCGAAAATGGTTGTACCCTGCAGATTATGGCAGAGCGGCCTGATGGGACGATGCAAGTTGGTGATTGCGAGGCTGTAAGCCGTACCTTGTCACCGATTTTTGATGTTGAGGATATATTGCCGGGCGAATATTTTCTCGAAGTATCTTCGCCCGGAATTGATCGGCCTCTGGTTAGACCCGGTGATTTTGAGCGCTGGAAGAACCATGAGGCAAAAATTGAATTGACGCAGTCGTTCGAAGGGCGCAAACGCTATCGGGGGATTGTCAAAGGTTTCAAGGATGGATCCGTTGTTGTTGAAGCAAGTAGCGATGAAGGAAAAACAAATGTTGAGCTTCCCTTCGAGATACTTTCAACCGCACGATTGGTTTTAACCGATCAACTTATTGCAGCTGCGATGAAGAGCAGCAAAACCAGACAGGATTGAGTGGAGAAAATGCCATGTCACAATTAGGAATTAGCGCCAACAGGTTAGAATTGTTGCAGATAGCCGATAGTGTCGCGCGCGAAAAGGCCATTGACCGAATGGTTGTGATCGGTGCCATGGAAGACGCTATACAGCGCGCTGCGCGTTCACGTTATGGCAGTGAAAATGAAATCCGCGCCCAGATTGATCCGATCACCGGCGAAATTCTGCTTTCACGATTGCTGGAAGTGGTGGAAACAGTCGAAATGGAGGCGGTTCAGATTTCCCTGAAAGAAGCAAAAAAGCGCAATCCTGAAGCAATATTGGGTGATTTTATCTCCGAACACCTGCCGCCGGTTGATTTTGGCCGCATTGCTGCGCAAAACGCCAAGCAGGTCATTGTGCAAAAAGTACGTGAAGCTGAGCGTGAACGCCAGTATGAAGAATTCAAGGATCGCGTCGGTGAAATTGTGCACGGCGTCGTCAAGCGGGTTGAGTACGGCAATATTATTGTTGATCTCGGTCGCGGCGAAGCCGTTGTGCGTAGGGATGAAGCCTTGCCGCGCGAAAATTTCCGCAACGGGGATCGCATCCGTGCTTATATTTTCGACGTTCGTCAGGAACAGCGCGGGCCGCAGATATTCCTGTCACGCACCCATCCTCAATTCATGGCCAAACTGTTCTCGCAGGAAGTGCCGGAAATTTATGATGGTATCATTGAAATTAAATCGGTCTCCCGCGATCCCGGCAGCCGCGCCAAGATTGCGGTTTTATCCACCGATAGCTCGATTGACCCGGTAGGTGCGTGCGTTGGTATGCGCGGCAGTCGTGTCCAGGCGGTTGTTAACGAGCTTCAGGGCGAAAAGATTGATATCATCCAGTGGTCACCGGATGCTGCCACCTTTATTGTTAATGCGCTGGCACCGGCTGAAGTTATCAAGGTGATTTTGGATGAAGATGCAGAGCGTATTGAAGTTGTTGTTCCAGATGAACAATTGAGCCTGGCGATTGGCCGTCGTGGGCAGAACGTCAGACTGGCATCACAGCTTACCGGGTGGGATATTGATATTCTGACGGAATCGGACGAATCAGAACGCCGTCAGGTCGAATTCACCCAGCGCAGCGAATTATTTGCATCAGTGCTCGATGTTGATGAGATGATTGCCCAGCTATTGGCATCGGAAGGCTTCAGCACCATCGACGAAGTCGCATTTGTGGCAATGGAGGAGATTGCAGAAATTGAAGGATTTGACGAAGATACCGCAGTTGAGCTTCAGACCCGTGCGCGCGAGCATATTGAAAAACACGAAAATGAACTCAAAATCAAGCTGACCGAACTGAAAGTTGCGGAAGAATTATCGGAAATTCCAGGCCTGACAACAAAGTTGCTGGTAAAACTGGGTGAAAATGACATCAAAAATATGGAAGATTTTGCTGGCTGCGCCACTGACGAATTGACCGGCTGGATTGAACGCAAAGATGGCGAAGTTGTCCACCACGCAGGTATTTTCTCGGCAAATGAAATATCCCCGGCTGATGCCGAGGCCATGATTATGCTGGCCCGAGTGAAAGCAGGCTGGATTACCGAAGAAGACCTTGATGGGTCCGAAGGTGACGAAGATGCAATAGCGAAAGATGAAGAAACGGAATAAAGTTGAAAATTTGCCTAAAGAACTGAATAGCGTTAAAACCCGAATGTGTGTAGCAACGCGCCAGGCCAAGCCCGTGGATGATCTCATTCGTATTGTGTTATCGCCGGAAAACGTGCTTGTTCCTGACTTGAAAAACAATCTGCCAGGCCGTGGAGCATGGGTAAGCGCCAACCGTGCGGTGGTGAACAAGGCAGTGACCAAAGGAGTGTTTGCGCGGGCATTTAGCGGTTCGGTCAAAGGTGGCGAAGAACTTGCCGAATTAATTGCTCAACTTTTGCGGAAAAATGCAGTTTCCAGGTTAAGCTTGTGTAAAAAAGCAGGCGTTCTGGTGAGTGGCGCAGCCAAGGTTGAACGGCAGATTGGCAAGCATCAAACAACCGTGTTGCTACATAGCTGTGATGGTGCGGCCGATGGCAAACGTAAAATAAAGGACTGTTTGAGGTCCGTATATGGTGAAGAAGCAGATATGGTGCCAACCATAAATTTCTTTACCACAGTAGAATTGAGTTTGGCTTTAGGGCTGGAAAATGTGATACATGCAGCGATAGCGTGTAAACGCAATGGCGCTAATCTGGTTTCAGCTGTAAGAAGGCTGGAACACTATGACGAAAAGTAAACGCGGATGGACCGCCATCTGCATAGAAAGTTAAGTGCATGAGCGACACTAAAGATACAGAACAGAGCGAAACAGCCGGTGGCAGAAAGCCGTTGAATTTGCGACGTACGGTCGAATCCGGCCACGTACGGCAAAACTTTTCCCATGGCCGCTCGAAGTCTGTTCTGGTTGAAAAGAAACGCAAGCGCACGATTTCAGCACCAGGCAGTGCCGCTGAAGCACCGCCAAAACCGGTTGAAAAACCACCCGAACCCGTTAAGGCGAAGGTGGCCGTAGCGCCGAAACCAAAGCCGCGGCCAGTGGTCGAACAACGTTCTTCGGGAAATGTTCTCAGAACGTTGACCGAAGAGGAAAAAGAAGCGCGCGCCAAAGCCCTGGCAAGTGCACGGGTGCGCGAAGCCGAAGAGGTTAAACAGGCTGTTGTTGATGCAGAACAACAGAAAAAAGAAGAAACCTTAAAGCGCGAACGCGACGAACTTGAAGCCAAGCAGGCCGAAGAAGACGCGCGCAAAGCTGAAGAAGAAGCTAAAAAGCAAGCGGCTGACGCCTCTGCTGCTGCGGCTAAACTGGACAATCCCGATGCCAAGGATGCCGCATCCACAGACAAGGCGCGCGAAAAGCGCCCGGAAGCGGAAAAACGCAAAGGTCGCCAGAATACAGACAATAAAGCAACACCAAGCCGCAAGGGTGAGCCGCAACGACGCCGCGGCCGCTTAACTATTTCCAATGCGCTTGATGACAGAACCCGCCAGAGGAGTCTGGCCTCCATCAAACGCAAGCGTGAGCGCGCCAAAAGACAGGGCATGGGATCTGACCCGCAAGCAAAAGTATTTCGTGAAGTTGTTATTCCCGAAGCCATCACAATTCAGGAACTTGCCAACCGCATGGCGGAACGAGGTGTTGAGCTTATCAAGCTTTTGATGAAGCAGGGCCAGATGGTCAAGATCACCGATGTGATTGATGCCGATACCGCTGAATTGCTGGTGCAGGAGTTTGGCCACACGGTTAAACGTGTGTCGGAAGCTGACGTTGAAGAAGCTATTATTGCTGACGCTGATGACCAGGAAACACTGGAGCCGCGCGCGCCTATTGTTACCGTCATGGGCCATGTCGATCATGGTAAAACTTCGCTGCTCGATGCCATGCGCAAAACCAGTGTTGTCAGTGGTGAGGCCGGTGGCATCACCCAGCATATCGGCGCCTATCAGATACAGACCGCTGATGGTCACAAAATCACCTTCATCGACACACCCGGTCACGCAGCTTTTACCGCCATGCGCCAACGCGGTGCATCGGTAACGGATATTGTCATTCTGGTTGTTGCTGCTGACGATGGTGTCATGCCGCAGACTATCGAAGCCATAAATCATGCCAAGGCCGCTAATGTGCCAATGATACTCGCCGTCAACAAGATTGACCTGGCGGCAGCTGATGTTACCCGCGTGCGCAATGAGTTACTGCAGTACGAAGTTGTGACCGAGGCCAATGGCGGTGATGTTCAGGAAATAGAAGTATCCGCTCTTAAGGGTACCAACCTTGACAAACTACAGGAAGCCATTCTGCTTCAAGCTGAGTTTCTTGAACTTAAAGCTAACCCGAACCGGGTGGCTGACGGCATCGTTATTGAAGCCAAGCTGGATCGCGGACGCGGTGCGGTTGCCACAGTTTTGGTACAGCGCGGCACGCTGAAAGTTGGTGACTTGTTTGTCGCCGGTGCCGAGTGGGGCAAGGTTAGAGCGCTGATTAATGATCAGGGTGAAAACCTTAATGAAGTTGGCCCTTCGATGCCGGTAGAAGTGCTGGGCTTGGGTGGAACACCGGATGCCGGTGATCAGTTTGGCAGTGTCACCAGCGAAGCCCAGGCGCGCGAAATCACTGAATATCGTACCCGCAAACGCCGCCAGAATGCATCTGTTGGCGTGCGCACCTCGCTTGAGCAAATGATGTCTCAGCTGGGTGATGCCGGAAAACAGGAATTTCCGATTGTGGTTAAATCGGATGTACGCGGCTCGAGCGAAGCTATTGTCGCAGCCCTTGAAGCGCTGGGTAATGATGAGGTTACAGCCCGCATCATCCATTCTGGTGTTGGTGGGATTACCGAATCAGATGTAGCTCTGGCTGCAACCTCCAACGCGGTTGTATTAGGCTTTAACGTGCGGGCAAACGCCCAGGCGCGTGAAGCATCCAAAGACAATGGTCTGGAAATTCGCTATTACAGCGTGATCTATGATCTGGTTGACGATATAAAATCCGCCTTATCAGGCATGTTGTCACCCACCATCCGCGAAGAATTTCTTGGCAACGCTGAAATTCTGGAAGTGTTTCATATTTCGAAAGTCGGCCATATTGCCGGTTGCCGGGTTACCGAAGGCATGGTCAGGCGCGGCGCCAAAGTCCGTCTTATTCGTGATGATGTGGTTATTCACGAAGGTTCATTGAAAACGCTCAAGCGTTTCAAGGATGAAGTGAAGGAAGTGGTGGCGGGTCAGGAGTGTGGCATGGCATTTGAGAAATACGAGGATCTTCGTGCCGGTGATATCATTGAATGTTTTGAAACCGAAGAAATCGCCCGCACACTTTAAAAGCGTAAACCCATAAACAGGACCGAGATAATGACCAAGCGATCAAGCTTGCGTGGTGGGAAAACTGCAAGCCAGCGCCAGTTGCGCGTTGGCGAAGTTCTGCGTCACGAACTGGCGCAACTGTTTTTGCGCGATGAAATAAGAGAGCCCGATTTAAAAGGGGTTATCATTACCGTATCGGAAGTTTCGGTGTCGCCTGATTTGCGCAAGGCGCGCGCCTATATTATGCCGCTGGGAGGTGATAATCAGCAACCGGTTGTTGAGGCTCTTAATCGGGCGCACAAGTTCATTCGCGGTGAGCTCAGCCGCAAACTCTCGTTAAAATATGCACCGGAAATCGAATTTGTCATTGATACGTCATTTGATTATTCACAACGCATCGACGACGTGCTGAACACACCTGAAGTTGCCCGCGATACCTCCCTCAACGATGGAACGACATAGACCCTCATGGCTCGCAAACGTAAAGGTGATCCCATTCACGGCTGGATTGTCCTCGACAAGCCCGTTGGCATGACATCAACGCGCGCGGTTGGCCGGGTGCGCTGGTTGTTGAATGCGCAAAAAGTCGGCCACGGCGGCACGCTTGATCCTCTGGCGTCAGGAATTCTGCCGATTGCTTTGGGTGAAGCTACAAAAACATCAAATTACATTATGGATGGCGCCAAAACCTATCGCTTCACCGTTACCTGGGGAGTGCAAACGGATACCGATGACAGCGAAGGGGCGGTTGTTCAAACCAGCGATGCGAGACCCACTGCACAAGAAATTTCTGCAATCCTGAATGATTTCATTGGTACAATTGCTCAAATGCCACCGCAATATTCGGCTTTGAAGGTCGATGGTGAGCGGGCTTACGATATTGCGCGCAGTGGTGAGCAGGTAAATCTGGTGGCACGTGAGGTGCAAATTGACAGACTTGAGGTTGTCAATCACCGCGATGACAGCCAAACTGAGTTTGAAGTCGACTGTGGCAAGGGCACATATGTGCGCGCACTGGCACGGGATTTTGGCCAAAAACTGGGATGTTTTGGTCATATTTCGGCGTTGAGACGTACTCGTGTCGGGCCGTTTTTCGAGACCGACATAATTTCACTGGAAAAACTTGAAGAGTTGAGTCATATTGGCGCGCGCTGCCAAGAATTGGCGCAAGTTATCCGGTCTGTTGAGACCGTGCTGGACGACATCCCGGCATTGGCCGTCAACGCATCGGACGCTGCAAGACTGAAAAACGGTCAGGCAGTCATTTTACGTGGACGTGATGCTCCCATATACAGTGGCACCGTTTTTGTCGCATCAAGCGGCACACCGGTGGCATTGGCCGAATTTCGGCAGGGAGCCCTGCATCCAAAGCGTGTTTTTAATCTGGGCTAAGCCCACAACGACTAATAGGAGTATACGATGTCGATTACTGCTGAACGCAAATCGGAATTGATTAAAGATAACGCCACCGGCAAGGGCGACACAGGTTCGCCGGAAGTTCAGGTGGCAATTTTAACGGAACGTATCCGCAATTTGACGGAACATTTCAGAACACACAAAAAAGACAATCATTCGCGTCGTGGCCTGCTGAAAATGGTAAGTCAGCGTCGCCGTCTGCTCGATTATGTCAAATCGAAAGACGTCAATCGCTATTCTGACCTGATCAAAAAACTCGGAATTCGCCGTTAGGTTTGATCGGCATGGGACTGGCGAATGCTATATCCACATGTGTAAAGCGTTTAAGAGATTCGTGAAAGGTATCGGCAATGGAGCCGACACCTGTTGGTCACCCTCAATATGCACGCTCGTGCGAATCTTGAATGAAATTGAAGAGCCTTATGAGGGTATTTGTAGGAAAAAATATGTTCAATATACATAGAGAAGAAATTACCTGGGGCGGACGTCCGCTGATCATTGAAACAGGTAAAATTGCCCGCCAGGCCGATGGCTGTGTACTGGTGCAATATGGCGATACTACTGTTCTGGCCACAGCAACAGCTGCACGCCAACCAAAACAGGGGCTGGATTTTTTCCCGCTCACAGTAAATTATCAGGAAAAAACATATGCTGCCGGGAAAATCCCAGGCGGTTTTTTCAAGCGTGAAGCGCGTCCAAGCGAAAAAGAAACGCTTGTATCCCGGCTTATTGACCGGCCCATCCGACCGCTGTTTGCCAAGGGCTTTCAAAATGAAACCCAGGTGATTGCAACTGTTTTAAGCCATGACATGGAAAACGATCCTGATATCGTAGCTCTGGTTGCTGTATCAGCTGCCCTGACAATTTCCGGCATCCCGTTCATGGGGCCAATCGGGGCTGCTCGTGTTGGTTTTGCCAATGGTGAGTATATTCTCAACCCAAGCATTGAAAGCGAGACTGAAAGTTCACTCGATCTGGTTGTCGCCGGAACCCAGGATGCTGTCTTGATGGTTGAATCAGAAGCCAAGGAATTACCTGAAGATGTGATGCTCGGTGCGGTCATGTTCGGCCATCGGGAATTTCAGCCGGTGATTGATGCGATTATCAATCTGGCGGAAAAATGTGCCAAAGAGCCGCGCCCGGTTGATGTGCCCGATCACAGCGAAATCGAAGGTTATCTCAATGATCTGGTTGAAGCCAAAGTTCGTGACGCTTACGCTATTGCTGACAAGCAGGAACGTCAGGAAGCTGTGGCAAACGCGCGTGATGAAGCCAAAGCAGCATTAGTTAAAGATGATGATGCAACCGCCACCGATCAAATTATCGGCAATGCATTCAAGAAGCTTGAGAAAAATGTTGTCCGCAACTCCATTCTCGATACCGGGAAACGAATTGACGGCCGTGACCTTGATACTGTTCGGCCAATTGTTTCCGAAGTTGGCCTGTTGCCGCGCGCCCATGGCACCGCTTTGTTCACCCGTGGTGAAACGCAAGCCCTGGTCGTTACCACTTTAGGTACCAGCGATGATGAGCAATTCATCGATGCGCTTGAAGGCACATACAAAGAAACCTTCCTGCTGCATTATAACTTCCCGCCTTATTCAGTCGGTGAAGTGGGCAGAACCGGCTTTACCAGCCGTCGTGAGATCGGCCACGGCAAACTTGCCTGGCGGGCCATGCGCGCTGTCTTGCCGCCGCGTGAAGAGTTTCCCTATACCATTCGTATTGTTTCGGAAATCACCGAATCCAACGGCTCATCCTCGATGGCAACCGTATGTGGTGCATCATTGGCGATGATGGATGCCGGTGTGCCGTTGACAAGACCTGTAGCCGGTATTGCTATGGGATTGATCAAGGAAGATGATCGTTATGCTGTTCTGTCAGACATTTTAGGTGATGAAGATCACTTGGGCGACATGGACTTTAAAGTGGCCGGTACTGAAGAAGGTATTACGTCGCTGCAGATGGACATCAAAATCACCGGCATTACCGAAGAGATCATGCAAATTGCTCTGGATCAGGCCAAAGGTGGCCGGGTTCATATTCTGGGCGAGATGGCAAAAGCTCTGACGGAATCTCGCGAAGAGATGGGTGAATATGCACCACGCATCGAAACGCTTAAAATTCCCGTGGATAAAATTCGCGAAGTTATTGGTACAGGCGGCAAAATTATCCGCCAGATCGTTGAAGAAACCGGCGCTAAAGTGAACATCACAGATGATGGCACCGTCAATATTTCTTCCAGTGATGCCAAGTCAATTGAAGCAGCGATCAAGTGGGTCAAAAGTATTACGGACGAACCTGAAGCCGGTGTTATTTATGACGGTGTGGTTGTTAAAGTTGTCGACTTTGGCGCTTTCGTAAACTTTTTCGGCCCCAAAGATGGTCTGGTTCATATTTCTCAACTTGCACCCCAGCGTGTTGGAAAAGTGACTGACATTGTCAATGAAGGTGATAAGGTAAAAGTCAAGCTCCTGGGCTTCGATGATCGCGGTAAAGTTAAGCTTTCCATGAAAGTTGTTGATCAGGAAACCGGCGAAGAAATTGACCCGAATAAAGACGCTGATTGATCGCTCAAGGTTATCCTTCAGGCCTGACACATAAATAAAAGGACCCCTTTCGGATGGAACCAACGTCAACTACGAGTAAATCCGAAGCAACACAAACTCCGGCAGGTGACTGGATCCAGAAGCTCGCACCTTATCGCAAGCCGGATCACTGGCGCAGCGTGCTGGAGATTGTCATAACAGGGGTTCCTTTTATTTTACTGTGGCTGGCAGCCTGGCAGGCGCTTTCAATCAGCTATCTGCTGGCTTTAGCAATCTGCGTGCCTGCCGCAGCCTTTCTGGTGCGGTTATTTTTGATCCAGCATGATTGTGGCCATGGCTCGTTTTTCCGCAGCAAGGCCATTAATGACTGGGTCGGGCGCATTCTTGGTGTCATAACCATGACGCCCTATCACTACTGGCAGCGCAGTCATGCCATCCATCACGCGTCGCATGGTAATCTTGACAAACGCGGCATCGGCGATATTGACACACTGACAGTGCGCGAATATCAAAATGCCTCACGCTGGGGCCGCTTTAAATACCGGTTTTACCGCCATCCAATCGTTTTGTTCGGGATTGGACCGGCGTATGTGTTTTTGATTCAGCAACGCTGGCCCGCCGGCCTTGAGCGCGCTGGCTGGCGTTTCTGGGCCAGCGCCCTTGGCACTGATCTGGCCATTATAGTTGCCTGGGGTTTCATGATTTACCTCGTCGGCTGGAAGCCTTTTTTGATGTTGCAAATTCCCATGACGGTTATTGCCTCTTCCATTGGCGTATGGATGTTTTATGTGCAGCATCAGTTTGAAGACATGGTCTGGGACAAGCAGGAAGACTGGGATTTACACGAAACAGCTTTCTACGGCAGCTCGCACTACGACTTGCCGGTCATCCTGCGCTGGCTGACCGCCAGCATTGGTGTGCATCATGTGCATCACCTGTCGAGCCGAATTCCCTATTATCGTCTGCAGGATGTTTTGAAAGATCACCCCCGGCTTAAAGATGTCAAGCGGTTGACGCTGAAGAAGAGTTTCGCCTGCGTAAAGCTGCAACTGTGGCACGAAGAGGCGCGCAGACTAATTTCGTTCGCTGAAGCGCGTGCCCTGAAACTGGTGTAAGCCTTAGATCAGGCCCTCCCAATTCGTCATCCTCGGGCTTGGCCCGAGGATCCATAGCGTTGAGCTTTCGAAATAAAAGATACTGTCTTTTTGACCGAGAAAATTGAGGAATGGATCCTCGGGTCAAGCCCGAGGATGACGGAGAAAGATTTTTTTGTAACCCGTCAAATGCTTTAAAGACCGCCGGAATTAATCTTTACCGTTACCATTTGTCGCCTCAGGCCTGGGCGTTGAGATGATATTGTATCCGGCGTCAACAAAGTGAACTTCACCGGTAACACCACCAGATAAATCACTTAAGAGATAAACGGCAGCCCCGCCTACTTCCTCAAGAGAAACGCTTTTTTGCAAAGGCGAGTGTTCTTTTTGAAAATTGAACATGGTGCGGGCATCGCGAATGCCGGCACCGGCAAGCGTGCGCATGGGACCAGCTGAAATAGCATTGACGCGAATATTGTCACACCCATAGTCTGATGCGAGATACCTTACGCTTGATTCAAGGGCTGCTTTGGCAACCCCCATTACGTTGTAGTTGGGCATCACTCTGGTAGAACCGCCATAGGTGAGCGTAATCAGCGAGCCGCCATTGGGCATAAGATGCGCTGCCCGCCTGACCATATCCGTGAACGAATAGCACGAGATCAGCATGGTCTGGATGAAATTTTCACGGCTGGTATCGGCATAGCGGCCTTTGAGCTCATCTTTATCGGAAAAAGCGATGGCGTGAACCAGATAATCCAGAGAGCCCCATTCCTGTTTGAGCGTATCAAACACACTATCAATGCTTTCTTCATCACTGACATCACACGGCAGAACAAGATTACTGCCAAGCTTTTGCGCCAATGGCTTGACCCGGCGGCCAAAGGCATCACCTTGATAGGTAAAGGCCAGCTCAGCGCCATGTTGATGCAAGGTTTTGGCGATACCCCAAGCAATTGAGCGCTCGTTGGCAACCCCCATAATGAGACCGCGCTTACCAGCCATAAGTCCTGGCACGGATTTTTCTTTAGTCACCGTCATTGGCACCCCCTGCCCTTATTCAATTATTTGTTGAGCCATCAGGCGTTGTATTTTTTGAAAACCAGGGCTGCATTTGTGCCGCCAAAGCCAAAGCTATTGGACATAACGCAGTTTAATTCAGCATTATCAACGCGTTCTCGCACTATGGGTATATTGGCCATCTCCGGGTCGATTTCCTCGATATTGGCTGATTCACAAATGAAGCCGTTGTTCATCATCAATAATGAGTAGATTGCCTCCTGCACCCCGGCCGCACCCAAAGAGTGACCGGTCAGAGATTTTGTCGCACTCAATGGCGGCATATTGTCGCCAAAAACCTCGATAAGGGCATCAATTTCACGGCTATCGCCAACCGGTGTCGATGTGGCGTGGGGGTTAATGTAGTCGATGTCGCAATCAATTGTTTCCATCGCCATTTTCATGCACCGGGCTGCTCCTTCGCCTGAAGGCTGTACCATGTCATGGCCATCAGACGTGGCACCATAGCCAACAAGCTCGCCATAGATTTTGGCACCACGCGCTTTGGCATGTTCGAGTTCTTCCAGCACCACGGTACCGGCACCACCGGCAATAACAAACCCATCGCGATTGACGTCATATGCACGGCTCGCTGTTGCCGGTGTATCATTAAATTTCGAAGACATCGCACCCATGGCATCAAACAGAACCGACAGGCCCCAATCAAGCTCTTCACCGCCGCCGGCAAACATGATGTCCTGTTTGCCAAACTGGATCATTTCAGCAGCATTGCCAATACAATGGCTGGATGTGGCACAGGCTGAAGAGATCGAGTAGTTGATACCCTTGATTTCAAAAAGGGTCGATAAAACACCTGAATTGCCGCTGCACATTGCTTTGGTGACAGCAAAAGGACCTACTTTTTTAGGTGCTTTTTCCCGCGCCACGTCGGCTGATTCAATAATGGTTTTGGTCGAAGGTCCACCCGAGCCCATAATCAGGCCCGTGCGGATTGCGCTCACCTCATCTTTTTCAAGACCTGAATCCTGAATGGCCTGTTCCATCGAAATATAATTCCAGGCTGAGCTTGCGCTCATAAACCGGCGGGTCCGGCGGTCCAGCACCTCTTCCCAGTCTAACGTAGGCGCGCCGTGCACCTGACATCTGAAACCGAGCTTGGCGTAATCTTCTGCTGCGACAATACCGGATTTGGCTTCCCTCAAAGAGGCAAGAACTTCTTGAGAATTGTTACCAATACTTGATACAATTCCCATTCCGGTAACAACAACGCGCCTCATAATTTACCTCGAGTTTCCTAAAATAATAAAATGCCAGTCAAAATTATACAACCGGGATTATGTCAGACTTAAGATTTTTGACCGACGCCTTCAAGGTGCGCTTCAACTTCCCTCGGGCTTAAACAAGCCAACGCGCAAATCTGTTACCTTATAAACAATCTCTCCATCGGCTTTTAAAATGCCTTCCCCGGATCCAAGAATTAACCGGCGGCGAATTACGCGCTTGAGATCAACGATATATTCTACTTTCTTTACTTCAGGTGTAACCATTCCGGTGAGCTTTACCTCACCAACACTGATCGCGCGACCTTTGCCGGGTTCGCCCAGCCAGCCAAGAAAAAAACCGCACATCTGCCATAAGGCATCAAGACCCAGACAGCCCGGCATCACCGGGTCTCCCTGAAAATGACAGGCAAAAAACCACAGGTCGGGATGAACATCAAGCTCTGCTTTTACCTGTCCTTTGCCAAATTCGCCTCCATCCTCACTAATATGGGTAATGCGATCGAACATTAACATGGGCGGCAGCGGCAGCTGCGCATTGCCCTGACCAAAAAGCTCGCCACGCCCGCAGGAGAGGAGGTCGTCGTAGTCGTATGAGGATTTTTGTTCAGTCATGGTACCAGCTAGCGTTGTGAATGATTGCGATACTGCACTTTAATCATTCCTGAAAATATTCATTTTTCGTACCTAACACACCCGCATCGCCGCTCAAAGCCTTTGCATGTCATTTCGGAGCAATTAATGCTGAACTATGATATTTTTGGCGCTAGTTGCGAAACGTTTGCAAATTGTTCCATTATGAGCAATAAAGAGACTGACAGATTAAGCTATTGCCATCAGGTTGTTGAGAAATGATTGAAGAAGCCCGCAAAACAGATATTAAAGTCAAATTACGTAAATTCGGACTACGACCGACGCGGCAAAGAGTAGCGCTGGCCGGGCTTTTGTTTGCGGCAGGCGACCGGCATGTAACAGCCGAAGGCCTGCATGAAGAAGCCGAGCGGATTTCCTTCCCGATATCGCTGGCGACGGTTTACAATACACTCAACCAGTTTACCGAGGCAGGCTTACTGAGGGAGGTTGCGGTTGAGGGTTCAAAAGCTTATTTTGACACCAACACAAGCGATCATCATCATTTTTTCTGTGAAGGTGATTCGAGCCTGATGGATATTGCCGATGACGCGCTGAGGGTCATTGGAATTCCGGCGGCACCTGAAGGTATGAGTATCACCCGGGTTGACGTTATTGTCAGACTGGCCGAATTTCCGCCGAAAATCTGCGCGGAATTTCTCAAAGACTAAAGATCGCCAGCCGTTTTAAAAACTTTCACCGGGATAAACGCCCCAGAGCATTTTTTGTGGCAGCCAGCCGGTGTAGCCTTGCGATGAAAAATCACACCACTTGCCATCACATGAAGTGATTTTCCCTATGGCGCCGGGCTGAACCAGGGCGACAACATTATTGGTCTGGTTTTTGGCCTTATAAAGTTTCACTGTGTCTTCCTTGGGTCGCCACGGTGTGATCAGGCCGGTTCTTTCATCAGCCAGCAGAGCATGGAAAACCCAGCCTTCGGCGCCATCATTGTCGCGAATTCGGCGCCATCTTTCAAATTCGGCGATGATTTCAATCGGCAGGTTTTTACGAACAAAAACCCAGGCAACCTCATAGTCCTTGCTGGGGCCGCGCCGTACATTGACCCGGTCTTTCTTCAGGCTGGCGAAACGGGGAATCGGCTTTCCGCTTTTCGCGGTTGCGCGCTTGTCCAGGGCGGCAAGCTGGGTCGCCTGGTCTTCATTGGCCCACAGGCTCGCGCGCGATGAAATAATCATAAAAACCGCACCGCCGACAATGATCGCGGCGACCAGAAAAATGACCAGCCTGTAGGTTCCTTGCAACGAAAATAATGCGCGCATCAAACTATTGCTTTTTTGTTCAAACCAATGCAAACCGTAGTGTACCATTTTGTAATTATCGATGATAAAGGGTATCTGGTATTATTCAGCCGTGCGTTGCCGTTAGTACAGATCCCCTAAATTCGCGATTTTTACAAATAATGCAACTCTTAATGTCTCTTTTTAAGGTTAATACCTTCTAAATTTTTGATAGTTGGAACACAAATGAGCAGCAAAAAGCCATTAGTAATTGTAACACGTAAATTGCCTGACGTGGTTGAAACCCGCATGCGCGAATTGTTTGATACAGAACTGAACCTGGAAGATGTACCTATGGACCAGGGACAGATGGTTGCAGCTGTCAAACGCGCCGACGTACTGGTGCCCACAGTTACCGATACAATTGACAAATCAATTATATCCCAGGCCGGACCAAACCTGAAGTTGATTGCCAATTTTGGCACAGGCGTTGACAATATTGATGTGGGTACGGCCCAGGCCTGTGGCGTCACCGTTACCAATACACCCGGTGTTCTCACCGAAGATACAGCCGACATGACAATGGCGCTGATACTGGCTGTTCCCAGGCGGTTGCTGGAAGGTGCGGCGGCTATCTCGGAAGAAAAAACCAACTGGAAAGGCTGGTCACCGACGTGGATGTTAGGCAACAGGATTTTTGGCAAGCGGTTGGGAATTATTGGCATGGGCCGTATCGGCCAGGCGGTGGCGCGGCGCGCCAAGGCCTTTGGTCTGTCCATTCATTATCATAATCGCCATCGCGTGGCGCAATCAATTGAAGATGATCTCGAAGCAACCTATTGGGAGAGCCTCGACCAGATGCTGGCGCGTATGGACATTATTTCGGTAAATTGCCCGCATACACCAGCAACATATCATCTCTTGTCAGCCCGCCGCCTCAAGCTCATTCAGCCATCAGCCTATATTGTCAATACAGCGCGCGGCGAGGTCATTGATGAAAATGCTCTGGCGCGCATGCTGGAGGCGGAAGAAATAGCCGGGGCCGGTCTTGACGTTTTTGAACATGAGCCTGCGGTTAATCCAAAACTGGTGCGCAACAAGCGCGTGCTGCTTTTACCGCACATGGGTTCAGCCACCATTGAAGGCCGCATGGACATGGGCGAAAAGGTCATTATCAATATCAAAACATTCATTGATGGCCACACACCACCCGACCGGGTTGTTCCGGCGATGCTTTAAGAGTCAGATTACCAAAATCACTCGCGCCATCCCGGCTCAAGGCCGGGACGGGTTGGAGTTTTGTCGAACCTGTCTTGCTTATTGATGGATAGAAAGGTCGTGAATGGTGGGATTGCGTCCGCTCAACGCGTTATCTTCATCCCACTTGTAACTCACCGGCTGCCAGCGCGTTGACAAGGCATCAAATAACAAAAGCCGACCCACAAGGCTGGTGCCAATGCCCAGTATCTCCTTCAACACTTCCATCGCCTGCAACGTTCCCATGATGCCGGTGAGAGCGCCGATAATACCGGCTTCTTCGCAAGAAGGCACTGTGCCGGGCGGCGGTGCTTGCGGGTAGAGGCAGCGGTAATTCGGGTTGGGGATGCCGTCACTATCAACTTCGGAGGCGCGGAACGTGGTTATCTGACCGTCAAATTGGCCTACGGCGGCTGAAACCAGTGGTTTGCGGGCAAAATAGCAGGCATCATTCATCAGGTATCTGGTGGGAAAATTGTCCGAGCCATCGACCACAATGTCGTAACCGGAAATGATTTCAAGGGCATTTTCGGCAACAATCCGGCAATTGTGAAGATTGACCTTCACATGGGGATTAACGTCGCTCAGTGTCTCGCGCGCACTTGTGGTCTTGGCAACGTCAATATTCGAGGTTTTATGGATAATCTGGCGCTGTAAATTGGACAGGGCGACCGTGTCATCATCAACAATACCAAGCTTGCCAACCCCGGCAGCAGCCAGATAGAGCAAAACCGGTGCCCCCAGACCACCCGCACCGATCACCAGAACCCTGGCATCTTTAAGCTTTTGCTGGCCCGCACCGCCAACTTCGCGCAACAGAATGTGGCGCATATATCTTTCAAGTTCGAGATCATCCAGCATGGTGCAAAACCCGTTTATTGAGTACCGGTGGAACCGTATCCACCGGACCCGCGCATGGTAGCGCTTAATTCATCAACCACCAAAACTTCAAGCTGTACAACCGGTGCAATAACCAATTGGGCGATACGACTGCCCCGCACTATCTCAAATTTTTTGCTCCCGTGATTAATCAACACCACAGAGACCTCACCGCGATAATCGGCATCTATGGTGCCGGGTGAGTTCAACACGGTGATGCCATGCTTCAACGCCAGACCCGAGCGCGGCCTTACCTGAGCCTCCATACCCTTGGGCAGTTCCATGGTCAATCCGGTAGGGATGAGTTGGCGTTGGCCGGGTTGCAGCACTATGGGGGTGTTTTTATCAATTGCTGCAATCAGGTCCATGCCTGAGGCCGCCGCGCTTTGATATTTTGGCGCTTCGAGACCTATTGCATGGTCCAGCAGCCTGATTTTGAGAGGAATTGAGTTGGTCATTGAAAATCCGGGCGAAAAAATTTAATCAGACAAGTGTGTGGCGATGCGTTCGAGAAGTTTTACGGCAACTTTTTGTTTGGAATACCGAGGCCATTTTTCTGAGCCGTCTTCAGTTACCAGAAGAATTTGATTGAAGTCTCCGCCCATGATTCCGGTTTCAGGAGAAACATCATTGGCAACAATCCAGTCACAGCCCTTGCGTGAGCGCTTGGCCGCTGCGTTGGTGTCAACATTTTCAGTTTCGGCAGCAAAGCCGATAACCAGAGGTGGCCGGTTTTGTTTTTTGTGCGAGATGGTGCCAAGAATATCGGGATTTTCAACAAAATCGAGATCGGCAAAACCGTTCCCTGCCGATTTTTTTCCGGTCTTTTTCATTTTCTGTTTTGCAGGCGATTTTACCCGCCAGTCAGCGACGGCGGCGGCAAAGATTGCAACATCAAAATTGCCGGAATTTTCACATGCCTGCAACATTTCTACAGCGGTTTCAACATCAATGCGCTTGACGCCCGGTGGTGTCGGGCAAGATGTGGGACCGGCTACCAAAACCACCTCGGCACCGCGACGCGCGGCCTCGGTAGCAATGGCAAAGCCCTGTTTGCCTGACGATCTGTTGGCGATATAGCGCACCGGATCAATGGCCTCGTGGGTCGGCCCCGCCGTAATCAGGACACGCCGGTCTTTCAGGGGCTGGCTGGTGAGGCGATCCAGTTTTTCAATGATGGCAGCCACGATTTCGTCGGGCTCAGCCATTCTACCCGGGCCAAATTCGCCACAGGCCATCGGCCCGTCATTTGGTCCAATAAATTCAACATTATCCTGGAGCAATATCGAGACGTTGCGCTGAGTAGCGCCATGTTGCCACATGCGCACATTCATGGAGGGGGCCACCAGTATATCGGTATCGGTGGCCAGCAGGGTGGTTGAGGCCAGATCATCGGCAAGACCATTGGCCATTTTTGCCATCAGATTTGCCGTTGCCGGGGCGACCACAATCAAATCCGCTGAGCGTGACAATTCAATATGTCCCATTTCCGCTTCTTCATTGAGATCAAACAGGTCCTGATAGACTTTATGACCGGCCAGGGCGGCAATTGACAAAGGTGTTACGAATTCAGCACCGCTACGGGTGAGGATGGGCACAACTTCTGCGCCCTTGTCCTTGAGTTGGCGAATCAATCCCAGTGATTTATAGGCGGCAATTCCGCCGCTGATAATCAATAATATGCGTTTGTCTTTGAGCATGTGCGTCAATTTCCAGCCATCTTACTTTACTTTAGCCGCTAAGTTGCACCGCAGCAATAACCACCAGAGCCAGCGCGCCAAGCCAAAGCGCTGCAGTCTTTTGCCAATCGCGTTTATCTTTCAGGTCATTTACCTGTTTGAGAACCTGGCTATCCTGTTTCATTCCCTCGTTCAAAGTAAGCCCGGAGAGCAGGTTTGCTGCTTTTTCGGCTCCGGCAAGGAATTCCGGAAAGTGTTCTACCAGCTTGCCAAGGGCGGCAGCGCCCTCAACGGCATCATTAAGACGGGCTTCCGGCCCCAATTTTGATTTCATCCATTCTTCAACAACGGGTTCTGCAATCTCCCACATATTAAGGTTGGCATCAAAAGTGCGGCCAACACCTTCCACCACCACCATGGTTTTTTGCAGCAACATCAATTGTGGTTGCATTTCCATATCGAACTGTTCGGTCACAAAAAACAGCTGGCCCAGCAGGTTGGCCATGGAAATATCCTCAGCGGATTGCCCCATGATCGGCTCACCAATCGCGCGCAAGGCTTGAGCAAAAAGTTCCGGCGACTGGTGCGGTGGCACGTAGCCCGCATCAAAATGTACCTGAGCAATGCGAGTATAATCACGCTTGATGAAGCCGTAGAGAATTTCTGCGAGAAAACGCCGGTCTTTTGGTGCCAGCCGCCCCATAATGCCAAAATCAACAGCAACCAGATCGCCGGATTGAACGACAAACAGATTGCCCTGATGCATATCGGCATGAAAAAAGCCATCACGCATGGCATGGCGCAAAAACGACTGGATAACCTGGCGGGAAATCTTTTTTAAATCATGGCCTGCCTGTTTGATTTTCTCAATATCATTAAGCGCAATGCCGTCAACCCATTGCAGGGTGAGGACACGCTGCGAAGTCCGGCTCCAATCGACCTCAGGAACTTTGAAATCTGGATCATTGGCAACATTTTCAGCCATTTCCGATATGGCAGCAGCTTCCAGACGCAAATCCATCTCGATCTTGACTGATTGGGCCAGAGTTTCGATGGCAGCTACCGGGCGCATACGCCGCGAGCGCTTGTCCAGCCGCTCGAGCATGCGCGTGGCAAAAAAGAAACTGCCAAGGTCTTTGGCAAATTTCTTTTCAATGCCCGGCCTCAACACCTTGACGGCAACATCGCGGATTGCGCCATTATCGTCCTTCACCGTAGCCTTGTGGACTTGAGCAATTGAGGCGGCTGCAATGGCCATGCCAATGTTTTCAAAGGCATCTGACGGGTCGCGTCCTAACCCGCGCCTGATTTCATCTAGGGCTGTGTTGTGCTCAAACGGTGGCAGGTCGTCCTGCAGGGCTTTTAGGTCATCGGCTAACTCTGCTCCGATCACATCGGGTCTGGTGGCGAGAAACTGGCCGAGCTTTATGTAACTCGGCCCCAGTTCAGGCAGGGCTTTGACCAGTCGGCTCCCGTGCGATTGCGACTGTTTTTTCTCGCGCCGGTGAAGAAGCTTATGCAAGGCTTTGATCGGGTAAGGGGCATCCGCGCTTAAAACTTTGGGAAACAAGGCACCATGGCGCAGCAGGATCAGGCCGGTTTTGCTCAAGCCAATGATATGTCCGATGGATGAAAACACTTAAATTCTGCCTCGATAATCCTGGGAAACTACAATCGCCATGCGGAATGAATGGCGACAATGCCGCCGGTGAGGTTTTGGTGAGAGACCCGGTCAAAGCCCACACTTTCGATCATACGGGAAAAATTTCTCTGGTTGGGAAATTTGCGAATGCTTTCTACCAGATAGCGATAAGGCTCGGCATTTCCGGTTATCAGCTTGCCCATCAGCGGTATGGCATTGTTGGAATAAGTGTCGTAAAGGGCATCAAGGCCGGGGATATCAATGCTTGAAAACTCCAGACACAAAAACCGCCCGCCCGGCTTTAAAACCCGCAAAGCCTCAGCCAGTGCCTTGTCTATGCGGGTAACATTGCGAATGCCAAAAGCGATGGTGTAAGCATCAAACACCTGGTCTGAAAATGGTAGAGCCTCGGCATTGCCGGTGGCAAAATGCATATTTTTTGATCGTTTGTTTGCGGCTGACTGGGCCATACCTGCCGCAATCATATTGGGGTTGATATCACACAAGGTAACTTCACAGCCCGCACCACCGGCATCGAGAAACCTGTTGGCGATATCACCAGTGCCACCGGCAACATCAAGCAGATGAAAGGGGCGAGAAGAATTTGGCGGGGCCAGGGTGTCGATTAAAATCGATTTCCATACCCGGTGCAGCCCGCCCGACATAACATCATTCATCAGATCATAACGACTGGCGACCTGGTCAAAGACATTATTTACCAGACTCTGTTTTTTGTCTGCCTCAACAGAGGTGTTGCCAAAATCAACCGGTGGCTCAAATTTGTTGCTGGTGCCGCTCATGGGCTTGAATTTCCTGTAAGATTATCTCTACTGTTAATATACAATAGCAAATGGCGCGTGACCACGTTTGCCATATCACAGGCTTAATTGCATTGGAACCGGCAGCTATGCCCGAACTTCCCGAAGTTGAAACCGTTTGCCGTGGTCTGGCACCCGTGATGGAGAACAATCGTTTTGTCCGGGTCGAACAAAGACGCGATAATTTGCGCATTCCATTTCCCGAGAATTTTGTGGCCAGATTGGAAAACTGCACCGTTACTGCTTTGTGGCGGCGGGCCAAATACATTGTGGCTGAACTTGACAGTAGCGAAGTGCTGCTCATGCACTTAGGGATGTCAGGCAGTTTTAATATTGAAGAAGCGCCGCTTGCCGGGATTGATGAGGCAATTGGCACCCATGATCATGTAGTCTTTCATATGAGCAATGGTGCCAGGATCACCTATAGCGACCCGCGCCGCTTTGGCCTGATGACATTGTTTGATGCCAAAGAGATGTCAACGCACAGGCTGCTGAAAAATATTGGCATTGAACCTTTGGGCAATGAACTTTCGGGAGATTTCCTGTCGCACTGTTTTAAGAATAAGAAAACCAACCTCAAGGCTGGCCTGCTGGATCAGAAAAATATTGCCGGGCTGGGCAATATATATGTGTGTGAAGCGCTTTACCGCAGCCATCTTTCACCCTTGCGCCGGGCCTCCACACTATGCAGAAACCGTGAACGCGCTGACGCGCTGGCTTCGGCCATTCGCACCGTGTTAAGCGATGCCATAAAGGCTGGCGGCTCAAGCCTGAATGATTATGTGCAGACCAATGGCGAGTTGGGATATTTCCAGCATACGTTTGACGTTTACGGGCGCCAAGGCGAAAACTGCAAGCATGATGATTGCTCAGGCAAGATCAAAAGAATAGTGCAAAGCGGTCGATCGAGTTTCTATTGCCCGAAATGCCAGAGATAACGTGTAAGACCTATCCCAAATTACGGTTGCGCCAGAAAGCGTTCCATGAACCTATAGCCATAAAAAAAGAGGATTTTAGCCATGGCGTATGACAATATTATCGTGAAAACCGAGGGCCGGGTGGGGCAGATTACATTAAATCGCCCCAAGGCTCTCAATGCGTTGAGCAGCGCCCTGATTGGGGAACTCAATGAGGCACTGGAAAAATTTGAAGCTGATGAGGCGATTGGCTGCATTGTCATAACCGGAAGCGAAAAAGCCTTTGCCGCCGGCGCCGATATCAAGGAAATGCAGTCAAAATCCTATATGGATGTCTATCTCGGCGACTTTTTGACCTCGTGGGACAGCGTCAGCCGGGCACGAAAGCCGGTGATTGCAGCTGTGGCCGGTTATGCATTGGGCGGTGGCTGTGAGCTTGCCATGATGTGTGATTTCATTCTGGCAGCCGATACGGCGAAATTCGGTCAGCCTGAGGTATCCTTAGGCGTTATGCCCGGTGTGGGGGGAACCCAGCGCCTGACAAGGTTCGTGGGCAAGTCAAAAGCCATGGAAATGAACCTTACCGGTCGTATGATGGATGCGGAAGAAGCAGAAAGATCAGGGTTGGTTTCACGCGTGGTTCCGGCGGATCAATTGCTTGAAGAGACTATGAAAGTCGCTGCGAAAATTGCTGATTTCTCATTGCCGGCAATTATGATGATCAAGGAATCTACAAATAAAGCTTATGAAACAACACTTTATGAAGGTGTCCGGTTTGAGCGTCGGCTGTTTCAATCGATGTTTGCCACTGACGACCAAAAGGAGGGCATGCAGGCATTTATTGACAAACGCAGCCCGCAATTTAAAAATAAATAGGCAAAATTTAAGCATTCGCCAATTTTAGGCAATTACATCTGTTGACGTGGACAAAAACCATGGGTATAACTCCGCGCAGAGATGTGGTTTTTGTAAAAAAATTCCCGTTCACGCCCATTTGGCAACCTTGAGGCAGAGTTGATTCAAGACAGAGTTGGCTCAAGACAGTGTTGTTCCAGATGCGCTTTTAGAAATTTTGTGATAACTAGATTAGGACTTGATGAGTAGCTCATGGCAAACACATCATCAGCAAAAAAAGCTATTCGTAAACTGGCCCGGCGCACAGACGTAAACCGCTCTCGCCGCAGCCGGATCAAAACCTACCTGCGTAAAGTTGAAGAAGCTATCGCAAGTGGAGACAAGACAGCTGCTGTTGCAGCGTTTGCTGCTGCCGAGCCCGAACTGGTTCGTGGTGCCCAAAAAGGCATTTTTCACAAAAATACCGCAGCGCGGAAAGTTTCGCGGCTGTCAAAGCGTATCCAGGCTATTTCCGCTTAAAAAGTAAATCCCGACGTATGTTTGGGAACAGGCAGCATTTGCCTGATGGCCAATTATTGCAAATTTTCACTGACATCACAAAGTGTTGTAAATAATACTCAAATTTAGCTATCCGGCTTTTGGCGGAGCGGCATTGTTCTTGAGTCGAATTTAGCCAAACTGTGGTATTTTGAACATATTGGAACGACCTGGTTCAAAACCGCAGATCGACACTTTCATCCGTATACAGATGATAAAATAAGTTTCTTTCAGGGAATCAAAGCGTTAGCAAGGCTTTGCCCAAATCAGAACGCCTGGTAAAAGGTCAGGACTCTGATGTTATGAAAAAAAATCGCAGAATCGAGCCGAAAAAACATGCCTCATGCAAAAAAAATCGCTTGCTGAAATTCTGCCTATTCCTCAAGTATTTGCACTCATGGCGCTATAATTCGGTGCGATAAAAATTGAATTTTTGAGAAGTTCGTATACGGATTGTATCGATTCAGCTATTGCCAGCATGACGCCGTTTGTGTATTGTCTTTTCAGAATTAAGGGCGATGGGGGCAAGCAGGGTAGTTATAAAGTCCTGTTCCACGTTCACCACAGTATTCTGAGTTGCGCATACGGTTAAACTGGGCGGTTTTCGGTTTAATTTGTGTCTGTAGGCTATCTTATACTTATGTATTGCTTTCAATGTACTGCATGCGTTCGCGTGTGGTCACGGGCGGACTGTATCCGGTCCTGGGTGGTTTACATATGTTTTAAGGGGTGGTGTGGAAACGCTCTGATGTTTGAGGGGTTTGGGCCTCTGTTGTGGACCGGTTTTATTGTAACCGGATTGAGATGTTTTTCGGAGTTTTGAAAATAGATGTCAACATTGCCAAAACTATATGGACCCAGGCCGCAAGGGTATGCGGGCGATGTTGAGCCCGCTGAGACCTGGCGAATTCTGAGCGAAAACCGAAATGCCGTATTGGTGGATGTTCGAACCCGGGCGGAATGGGGATTTGTCGGCATTCCCGATCTGAAAAAGATTAACAAGAAGGTAGTTTTGCAGGAATGGCAAAATTTTCCGACCATGGAGCGCCAGACGGATTTTGAAGCTGCTGTGGTTCAGCACCTGCAAGGTGCCGGTGCTGATAAGTCTACGCCGGTGTTCTTTCTTTGCCGGTCCGGCGCGCGTTCAATGGCTGCAGCAATTGCACTGTCGATGGCCGGTTATGAAAATTGCTACAATGTTAAAGACGGCTTTGAAGGCCCGCTGGATGCGGCGGAACATCGCGGTGGTCAGGCCGGGTGGAAAGCATCAGGCCTGCCATGGCGGCAACAATGATCCGGGGGCTAAAATGATTAAGGGGGTGCGAACAACCAGTTTCGCAAATTTGTCGAAAGGTTGATTAAAAGAATTGCGATGGCTGAAAGGTCCGAAACAATCAAATGAAGTTAATTAGAACAATATCTACAGGCAGCGAGGATAAATTAAATGCGGGCAACAGCGGTGGCAGATGATGGTGGACAGGAAAAAGGGCTGGATGCAGCCTGGAACAAGGTTGCCCAAAGAATGCGGGCGGAGTTCGGCGATGATATTTATTCCAGCTGGTTTGCCCGCATGGAAATTGCCGATGTTATCGATGAAATTCTGATTGTATCGGTGCCAACCCGGTTTTTACGCACCTGGATCAATGCCCATTACATTGACAGGGTGATCGCGCTGTCGCGAAAAGAATTACCGAAAATAAAGCGCATTGACATCCGCGTGCGGCCGCGCGGCGAACCGGTGGCGCAAAAATGCGATCCCCAAGACCCGCAAGCCCAGGTTAAATCACCTCTTGTACGCAACCAGAGTGCCGTACAGCGCGGCAGTGGCGGGTTTGCGACAACGGGCACCGGAGATGGTCAGGGCTCTCCACTTGATCATAATATGACTTTTGACGGCTTTGTTGCCGGTCCGTCAAACGAATTGGCCTTTGCTGCTGCAAAACGTATATCTGATACCAGGGCGGACGCGCCCATTCCCTTTAATCCCTTGTATATTCACAGCAAGGCCGGAATGGGAAAAACCCATTTGCTGCATGCTATTTCCTGGCATATCAAAAAGAACGAGCCGCAGCGCAAAGTGTTGTACCTCACCGCCGAGCGTTTCATGTATCATTTTGTGCTGGCGCTCAATTCAAAGGAAATGCTGGGTTTTAAAGATCATTTCAGGGCGATTGACGTGCTGTTGATTGATGATCTGCAGTTTCTTCAGGGCAAATTTATCCAGCAGGAATTCTATCACACCTTTAATTCGCTGGTAGACAACAACCGCCAGGTGGTGGTGGCTGCCGACATGCCGCCAAGTGAGCTTGATTCACTTGATGCCAGAATGCGTTCGCGTCTTGCCGGTGGACTGGTGGTTGATATCGGACCAACGGATTTTGATCTCAGGGTGGGAATATTGAATGCGCGTCTGGCAGAAGCCAAAAAGCGCTATCCAAATCTAACGGTGCCCACCGAGGTAATCGAATATATTGCCCATCGTGTGACCCGCAGCGGTCGCGAGCTGGAAGGCGCATTGACCCGGCTGGTGGCCAATTACGAACTGGTTGAATCGGTGATGAGTGTTGATCTTGCCGGGCGTATTTTGAAAGACCTGATAAAATCATCGCCGCAGGGGCGCATCAGAATTGATGATATTTTGCGTTCGGTCGGCAAGCATTACAATGTCACCCGCGCTGATTTGCTATCGCCTCGACGCGCGCGTTCGATTGTGCGCCCGCGCCAGGTTGGCATGTATCTGGCCAAACAGCTGACATCACGATCGTTGCCGGAAATTGGCCGCAGATTTGGCGGTCGTGATCACACAACGGTTTTGCATGCGGTGCGTAAAATTGAAGAACTGCTACAACTGGATGACAAGCTTGCCCGCGATGTGGAGTTTTTGCGCGGCATTTTAGAGCAATAAACTATAAAAACGGCCAAATTTCGATTGAAAACAGTCGAAGTTTGGCCGTCAAACGCTTGTGTGTAATTGTTAACATCCCCTAGGCACTGGCATATGGCTCTGATATGAGTTATCCTTGTGTTCTGGGGCACTTTCCTGCCTCAAAACCGTCGTTGATTTTTCAAAAAATCAGGCGGTTTCTTAAGCTCTGGCTGCTGGTCTGGTATCCGGAAACTTTGTAAGCGAGAAGGTGGATGAAGTTTACAATTGAACGTGCAGCGTTTTTAAAATCATTAAACCACGTTCAAAGCGTGGTGGAACGGCGCAATACTATTCCTATCCTGTCGAATGTCCTGCTTAAAGCGGATGCTGGCAGTGTACAATTGACAGCAACTGATCTTGATCTCGAGATTGTTGAAACCACCAGCGCAGATGTGGCTCAGGCTGGCGGTGTTACGGCTAATGCGCATATGCTTTATGATATCGTGCGTAAACTGCCCGATGGTGCGCAACTTGAACTCGAACAAAGTGGCGATGATGACCGGGTAACTTTGTATGCCGGTCGTTCACAATTTGCCCTGCAGGCGTTGCCGCAGGAAGATTTTCCTGATCTCACCGCCGGTGAACTTACCCATACATTCAAAGTCAACGCCGCCGATCTTGCCCGGCTTATTGACAAGACCCGGTTTGCGATTTCCACCGAAGAAACACGCTATTATCTCAACGGCATCTATCTGCATGAAGTCGAAAAAGACAATATCGCCTTTTTGCGCGGGGTTGCCACCGACGGCCACAGGCTGGCCCAGGTCGAATTGCCGCTTCCTGATGGTGCAGCAGGCATGCCGGGCATTATTGTGCCGCGCAAAGCCGTACTCGAAGTGCACAAATTGCTGGAAAATGTCGAAGACGATGTTGAGATTTCACTGTCTGATACGAAAATCCGCTTCGCCTTTGCCAATATTGTCCTGACGTCCAAACTGATTGACGGCACATTTCCCGACTACGAACGTGTTATTCCACAAGGCAATGAAAATGTCCTCGAAGTTGACAGCAACCTGTTTGCCCAGGCGGTTGATCGCGTCTCAACCATTTCCAGCGAGCGTGGCCGTGCGGTCAAGCTGTTGATTGAAAAAGACAAAGTGGTCCTGTCGGTCAACAATCCTGACAGTGGCAGCGCGACCGAAGAAGTTGCTTCTTCTTTTGATGGCGAGGATCTGGAAATAGGGTTTAATGCACGCTACCTGCTCGATATAACCTCTCAGCTTGAAAGCAACAATGCCAGGTTCCTGCTGGCTGACTCAGGCTCACCGGCAATTGTGCGCGACAATAATGACGGCTCGGCACTTTATGTGCTCATGCCCATGCGGGTATAGATGCCTTTGGGCCTGGTCAACACAATGCCCGAGACTGCAAAAACATATTCTGACCGGTTGTTTTTAAACCGGCTGGTTTTGACTGATTACCGCAACTATTCGCGCACAGAACTTAAAACCGAGCCGGGACCGGTGGTGCTATTTGGTGAAAATGGTGCCGGCAAAACCAATCTGCTTGAAGCCATATCGTTATTTGTCCCTGGCCGCGGGCTCAGGCGCACAGCTTTCAGCGATCTGTCACGCCAAAGTGCAGCCGGAAAATGGGGCATTGCCGCTACTTTATGCGGTCCCGATGGTACCTTCGAGGTTGGCACCGGGCTCAGCGGCACCAATGACAGCGGCAACCGCCGTGAGGTGCGCATTGATGGTGATGTTGTTTCGGGCTCAGGTGTTTTGAGTAATTATTTCAAAATCATCTGGCTGACACCGGCCATGGATCGCCTGTTTACCGGGCCCGCATCCGACCGTCGGCGGTTTTTAGATCGTCTGGTCAGTGCTTTTGATCGTGATCATGCCAGCCGCGTTTTGGGGTTTGAAAAATCCATGCGCGAGAGAAATCGATTGCTGGAGGAAATCAACCCCGATGCCAAATGGCTCGAGGCAGTCGAAATGCAAATGGCTGAAGCAGCTATCGCAATTGCCGCAGCACGGCGCGAAGCGGTCATCTGTCTTGAAGCATTCAATGACGATCATCACAGCCCGGTGGCGGAGTTCCCGCGGGCAACACTTGTGCTTGAAGGTGAGCTGGAAAAACATCTGAATGAAAATCCGGCCGTGAAAGTTGAAGAAAATTATCGTAAGATACTGGCTGATTCGCGTGACCGTGATGCCCGTGCCGGGCGCACTTTGAGTGGGCCGCATCGAACGGACTTAATCGTTCACCACAAGCCCTCGGCCATGCTGGCGTCCTTATGCTCTACCGGCGAGCAAAAAGCTTTGTTAATCGGGTTGGTTTTAGCGCACGGATTTGTGATAAAAGGGGTGTGGAACGGATATGCGCCCTTGCTGTTGCTGGATGAAATCGCCGCTCATCTGGATCAAAGGCGCAGAGCGGCAATGTTTGAAGCGGTATTGGCTCTGGGCACGCAAGCCTGGATGACGGGAACCGATGAACATCTGTTCGAAGCCATCGCTGCGCAGGCGCAGTGTTACCGAATTGATCAAGGTTCAATCGAACCGGTTATGAGCTGACAGATGCTACAGCAATACGACGAAGTTGGATTAGGAATAAAATGACCGACAAAACTGAAAATAAAGATGACGGCGCCAATCAAGAAGATTATGGCGCGGATTCAATCAAGGTTCTAAAAGGCCTGGAAGCTGTGCGCAAACGCCCGGGCATGTATATCGGTGATACGGATGATGGTTCCGGGCTGCATCACATGGTCTACGAAGTGGTTGATAATGCCATTGATGAAGCACTCGCCGGTCATTGCGACACAGTGGACGTTATTTTGAATGCTGAGGGCTCGGTAACCGTGCGCGATAATGGTCGCGGAATTCCCACAGACATGCATGAAGAAGAAGGTATTTCAGCTGCCGAAGTGATTAAGACCCAGCTTCATGCCGGTGGTAAGTTTGATCAAAATTCCTACAAAATTTCCGGTGGTCTGCACGGGGTCGGCGTATCCGTTGTCAATGCGCTGAGCCAAAAGCTCACCTTAACGATCTGGCGCAAGGACGAAGCCCATCAGATGAGCTTTAGCCACGGCGATGCTGATGGACCTTTGAAGGTGATTGGGTCAGCACAAGGCAAGACCGGAACGGAGGTAACCTTCCTGCCTTCCGCCGACACGTTCACCATGGTGGACTTTAACTTTGCCACGCTTGAACATCGCTTGAGAGAACTGGCCTTTCTTAATTCGGGCGTGCGGATCAACCTGAGTGATAATCGCGGCGTCGAACCCGTTGTGACAGAATTGCATTACGATGGTGGCCTTGAAGCCTTTGTGCGCTATCTCGATCGTGCCAAAACACCGGTGCTTGATACACCTATTTTCGTCAGCGCCGAGCGCGACGGTCTGAGCGTCGAAGTCGCCATGTGGTGGAATGACAGCTATCATGAAAATGTTCTGTGCTTTACCAACAATATCCCCCAGCGCGATGGCGGCACTCATCTGGCCGGATTTCGCGGAGCGCTGACCCGCACCATCAACAATTATGCCATGTCTTCGGGTATCGCCAAGCGCGAGAAAGTCTCTCTCACCGGCGATGATGCGCGCGAAGGGCTTACGTGTGTTTTGTCTGTCAAAGTACCTGATCCGAAATTTTCGAGCCAGACCAAAGACAAACTGGTTTCATCTGAAGTAAGGCCGATTGTCGAAAGTGCTGTTGGTGAAGCGTTGAGCCAGTGGTTTGAAGAACATCCAGCTGAAGCCAAATCAATTGTCATGAAAATTGTCGAGGCCGCTGCTGCGCGTGAAGCTGCGCGGAAAGCTCGCGATTTGACCCGGCGCAAAGGCGCACTCGACATATCGAGCCTGCCCGGAAAACTTGCCGATTGCCAGGAACGTGATCCGGCCAAATCAGAATTGTTTATTGTCGAAGGAGACAGTGCCGGTGGCTCGGCCAAGCAGGCACGAAATCGTAAAAACCAGGCAGTGCTGCCCCTGCGCGGTAAAATTCTCAATGTGGAGCGCGCGCGTTTTGACAAAATGCTGTCCTCAACCGAAATCGGCACTTTGATAACTGCCCTGGGCGCGGGCATTGGCCGGGAAGATTTTAATATAGAAAAACTACGCTATCACAAGATCATCATCATGACCGATGCCGACGTCGATGGTGCGCACATCAGAACGCTGCTTTTGACGTTTTTCTTTCGCCAGATGCCGGAGATTATTGAGCGCGGCCACCTCTATATTGCCCAGCCACCGCTGTATAAGGTAAAACGCGGGCAATCGGGGCAATACCTCAAGGATGAAGATGCGCTGGAAAACTATTTGATTGACGCAGGCCTCGAAGATGCGGTTTTAACACTTGGGTCAGGCGAAGAACGAGCTGGCGCAGATTTGCGGGAAATCGTTGTTGACGCCATAAAAATGCGCTCGGCCCTTGATGCCCTGCACTCGCGCTATGCGAGGTTTGTGGTTGAGCAGGTGGCTATTTCCGGTGCCCTTAATCCTGAAAAATTGCACGAACCAGACAAAGCCAATGAGGCCGCCAACTATATTGCGCGACGTCTCGATTTGTTGAGTGATGAACTGGAACGTGGATGGCAAGGTTCTGTCACTGATGATGGTGGTCTCACGTTTACCCGTGAATTGCGAGGGGTCACCGAAGTGCATTTAATCGACGGTGCTCTGATTGGTTCAGCCGATGCGCGACGTCTCGATCAAAGAGCCGAACACCTGCAATCAATTTATGGCCAGCCGGCAACCTTGAGGCGCAAAGATGTGGCGATAGAAATCCACTCGCCGACAGACCTGCTTGAGGCAGTGCTGTCGGTTGGACAAAAGGGCCTGAGCCTTCAACGCTATAAGGGTCTGGGCGAAATGAACCCGGACCAGCTGTGGGAAACCACGCTGGATGAAAGCATCAGAACCCTGCTCCAGGTTCATGTACGCGAACTTGATGAGGCCGATGACATGTTTGCCAAGCTGATGGGAGACGTGGTTGAGTACCGCCGCGAATTCATTCAGGATAACGCACTGGCGGTTGCCAATCTGGATGTTTAAGAGATGCTCTTAAAAGTGACGTTCAAGCGCCACTAAGGCTGCGCACCCTTTGGGTGCTAGTCCAACGCCAGCGCTCGTCCGGGTGCTGCAATGACAGATTTTTCGTGTGTCATCAGATGACCACCCGCCGGTTTTTCCGTATGAATTCCGAATACCGCACATCGGAATTTCCGTATGGCTCCCGGACAAGCGAAGCGTTGGACTAAGGCCCAAGGGTCCTGCAGATCGCGCGCCGCTTGAGCGCTGCTTTAAAGACCGCTCTAACTCAAGCCTTAGCATCCAGTGAGATGTGCTCGCCGGGATCGCTGAAGCGGGTGAGGTAGCGGGTGGTAATTCTGGAATTGGGTAATATTATCAAAATATCGACGGTACCAAACTGCTCGTCAATCACCGCACCCTCCCCAATATAAGCCCCGAGGCGAAGATAGCCTTTGATCAACGGCGGCATCACCCGCATGGCGGCTCGCAGGTCGAGTTGATTTTCGGGCATACAGTTCATATTGACATAGCGTTGCGGTAAGGCTTTGACCGCCCATTCTTCCGGGGCAGAACACTTGTGGTGGAGGAAGCTCAGGGGCAGAGCAAATTCTTGCGGGTCGATACCTTCAAAGCTCGCGCAGCCAAGCATAACATCCAGATTTTTCATGCGCACATAGCGCCAGATTCCATGCCACATGAGCTTAAGGATCTGTTTGGTGCGATATTGTTTCAATACACATGAGCGCCCGAGCTCGAGGAATTTGTGGGTATCGCGCTTTGAGTTGATCAGCGGAGCAATGTCAAACTCGCCCGACGTATAAAACCCACCGTTTTTTTCTGCAATGTCCTGGGGCAACAGGCGATAGGTGCCAATCACCGCCGGGCCGGTTCCGCTACCGCCGACATCGCAGTTTTGGCGACTGTGATCGATGGCGATAAGATGTTCACAAATTTCATCAAAAGCATCTTTATCCAGTTTGGTCTTAAGTGCATCGCTGTCTGGTTTCGCTGACATCTCCTGATAGAAAACCCGGTAGCGCAGATCCTGCGATGAATGAATATCCTCTGCTGTGGTTACCAACCTTACTTCCACAGGTCCACGCCGTGCTATGGTGACACTATTCCGGTTTTCTGGCACACGGGTGGTTGCTATCATCTCACCTTCTGCATAAATTTCAATCAAATCTGCCAAATGCGAACAATTTAGCAGCAAACACTAGCGCGATACCATCTGTCGGGCAAGCGCGACAAATTCAAGGGTACTGTTTTACCAAAGGGTTTTTTACATCAGTGCAGAAGGTTGTTCTCAACCACATCAGGGGTTGCCCATTTTTCCAGCAACTCGACAAGTTCGTCTTTATCGATTGGTTTGGCGAGATAATCATCCATTCCCGCCTGCAGGCAAAGAGCACGGTCTTCAGCCATGGCATTGGCGGTGAGGGCGATGATGGGTAAGTGTTTTGGTGCAGCATTTGTGGTTGTCAAAAACTTCCTGATCTCCTGAGTGGCCTGCATACCATCCATTTCCGGCATGTGGACATCCATCAATACGATGTCGAAAGGTGCCACGGCATCGTCATCTGCCACAGATGCGGTGATTAGCTTTATCGCTTCAAGGCCATTTTCCGCATGGACCACATCGTGACCTTCTTTTTTCAGCAACGAGATGGCAAGAAGAGCATTTATTTCGTTATCCTCGACCACCAGAATGCGCTGATTGCGGCAATCGACTGATGGTATCGCGCCGGGACCATGCGATGAGCTCACTCCTACACCCTCGCCTTGTTGCCGGTCCGGCTGCAGCGAGGGCAGGGCAATTTCAGATTTGATGCGACTGACCAGAGAAGCGCGCCGGATCGGCTTGACCAGGTAGGTGTCAAAACCACCACGGGTGCTGTTGGATAATTCGCGGCGCTCTTCAGGCGAAATCAGCAAGATACATCTTGGCCGTGATACTGCGTTGGTATCTGAGGTTATCTGGCTCAGAGCGCGGGCGGGATCGGCTTGTTCATCCTGATTTGATTTATCGTACATGAGGGTTGTAAATGGCTTTGTAGAGGCGCGCTGTTGCAGTGCCTGTCTGGCTTGCTGGGCGCTGGTGACAATTGTTACGTCAGCGCCAAAGCTTTCAATATACATTTCAAGAACGGAACTGTTGATCATCGAGTTGGTGAGCAGAAGCACGGAAAATTCTGACAAGGCATCTCTGTCCAGAATTTCTTCGGGCTTTGTTGATGTGTCAGCTTCATAAGGCAACCAGAAAGTAAATGTTGAGCCTTGAGCAATTTCACTTTTTACCTCAATCGCACCACCCATGCGTTCGATCAACGATTTGCTAATGGCCAGACCGAGACCGGTACCGCCATATTTGCGCGATAATGTTGAATCCGCCTGTTTGAACTGATCAAAAATTTTGTCGAGTTCACTTTCCTTCATGCCAATGCCGGTATCACTGATGGACACCTGAACCCTGTCTGGCAAGCCGCTGGAACTATTTTCCAAAACCTGCGCATCTTGATCTGGAACCGTTTCACCTGCGATCATTGTCACCTCGATGCGCACACCACCATGATCGGTAAACTTTATGGCATTGCCGACCAGATTAAGCAGGATTTGCCGCACCCGATTGTCATCACCCATAATCGGCAGACACACACGCGGGTCAATTCTGGACGCAATCTCAATGCCCTTGGCGTGGGCGCGTGGGGCCAGAAGTTCGGTCACGTTTTCAACCAGATCGGCCAGAATTACCGGCTCAAATTCCAGTTGAAGTTTGCCAGCCTCGATCTTTGACAGGTCAAGTATTTCATCAATAAGCGACAATAATGCCTTGCCGGATTTGTCCACTGCACAGGCGTAAGAATATTGCTCCTGAGTGAGGTCGGTGTCGAGCAGCAAGCGTGTCATTCCCAAAACACCGTTCATGGGCGTGCGAATTTCATGGCTCATGGAGGCCAGAAACATGGATTTTGCCCGATTGGCAGTTTCGGCCTGATCGCGGGTTGAGGCCAGTTCGTTTTCAGCCTCCTTGCGATCGGTAATATCACGGCCAACACTTTGCACTTCGTGTATCGTGCCGTCTTTTGAGATGATGGCAAAATCTTCCCATGAGTACCAGCGCGGGCCATTTGCGGTTTGAATCTGCTGGTCGTATTTGACCCGGTGCGGGGCTTTTAGCAGTTTCGATTGCACGTGTTGAGCAGGTATGCCGCTGATTAATGTCGGCCGGAACACGGAACCGGTTGCCAGACCAGCCTCAACATCAAAGGCTTCAGTGAATGCGCCATTGACAAATGTTAGCAGCCCGTCAGCATTTTTACGAAAAATAATATCGCCCTGACTGTCAACCAGACCGCGATAACGGGTGTCACTTTCTCTAAGCTCACCATTGATCGCGTTAAGCTCGGCAACGCTGGTCTCCAGTTGCAGGGCCATTGACGATAGCGTTGCTGTTCTACCGCTGAGGTCAGCCAGATTGCGCCGGGCCTCAAGCCAGCCGTAGGCGGAGGCGGCAGCAATCAGAATACTGAAAACCGAAACATATTCCAGCCTAAAACCGAGCATTGAGCCGGAGAATATAATATCCAGCAACAACACAATGCCAGCTGCCACACCGAGTACAATCATGGCGGCGGAGGCGGCACGCAGAAAGCTATACCCCTTTTTTTGTTCGGATTTTTTAACCTGGGAGCGCGCCATACGCATCATGGTCTGACGCGAAATATGATGATTTCCGCTGTTGGCAGGAGGTGCCATATCTTTTTGCCGTTCCCGCGTTTCATCCATATCGTGAGGCTCAATGCGCATTGTTGTTTACAATTCGCATCTATTTTGCCGCACTAAGTTTGATAAATGTTTACCAAACCGGCGAGTTGGAACGATTATTTTAACCAATCACGAGGCAGTTGCGCTAATCGGCCAGGCCGCCCCATAGTTCTTTAACGCGGGAAAAAAATCCGGAAGATTCAGGATTGGTTTTTTCATTGGAAATTTCTTCGAATTCACGCAACAGTTCTTTTTGCCGCTTTGTCAGGCTGCGTGGCGTTTCCACAGTTGTTTGAATGTACATGTCACCGATCTGTTTCGATCTGAGAATTGTCATTCCTTTGCCCTTGAGACGGTACTGACTTCCGGTCTGTGCACCTTCGGAAATTTTTACGCGCGCCTTGCCACCGTCAATGGTCGGGACTTCAATCTGGCCGCCAAGCGCTGCAGTCGACATGGAGATTGGCACGCTGCAAAACAGATCGGCACCATCGCGCTGAAAGAACTCATGGGGCTGAATATCAAGGAAAATATACAGATCTCCACTTGGCCCCCCGCGCATACCTGCTTCACCTTCGCCGGAAATTCGGATGCGGGTGCCATCCTCAACGCCGCTGGGAATATTAACCGACAAGGTTCTTTCCTTGTTGATGCGGCCAGCGCCATTACAGGCTTCGCACGGCTCTGTGATGGTTTCACCGCGGCCCTGACAGGTTGGACAGGTACGCTCAATTGTGAAAAATCCCTGTTGGGCCCGCACCTTGCCGTGGCCATTGCACGACTGGCACCGCGATGGCGAGGTGCCGGGTTTGGCTCCTGAGCCCTCGCAGGTCTCGCAACTGATGCTGGTTGGAACGCGCACTTCAACGGTATCTCCACCAAAGGCATCTTCGAGGTTGATTTCGAGATTGTAACGCAAATCATTACCACGCTCGACGCCAAAGCCGCCACGACTGCGCCGCCCGCCGGTGAATTCGCCGAACAGGTCATCAAAAATATCTGACATGGAGGAGCCAAAATCCTGCCCGAAACCGCGGCCTGCACCCATGCTGCCATCAAAAGCCGCGTGACCATATTGATCGTAAGCGGCTCTGGTTTGTGCGTTTTTCAGCGCTTCATAAGCTTCGTTTATTTGTTTGAATTTATGTTCGGCTTCATCATTGCCGCTGTTGCGGTCGGGATGGTGTTGTTTGGCAAGATTACGAAAAGCCTGTTTTAGCGCAGTGTCATCGACATCGCGAGAAACACCTAAAACGTCGTAAAAGTCCTGTTTTGCCATTGTAGATCTTCTGTACTGTCTTTTATGTACCTAACCCGGTGCTGTTTGCAGCACCGGGTACAGGCCTTATTATCTAATGACCGCTTAACCAAAGCAAGTGGGCCTGGTCAAGCGCAATCTTTTAAGAAGATTTCTTGTCGTCGTCGTCAACTTCCTCGAAATCAGCATCAACAACATTATCATCATCAGAAGATGCCGAAGCTTCTCCTTGGTCACTTTCGTTGTTGGCTGCTTCTTCTTCCTGCTGGGCTTTATAAAGAGCTTCACCGAGTTTCATTGCCACTTCGGAAAGTGCTTCAGTTTTGGTTTTGATTGCTTCGATATCATCACCTTCCAAAGCGGTCTGAAGTGAGGCAATTTCACTTTCAATCGTGCTGATGTCGGCTTCAGCAGCTTTATCACCCAGTTCCTTAATGGTTTTCTCAGTTGAATGAATCAAGGCTTCACCCTGGTTTTTGGCTTCAACCATCTCTCGCCGTGCTTTGTCATCTTCAGCGTGGCTTTCGGCTTCCTTGACCATTTTTTCAATATCGGCATCTGAAAGACCGCCTGAGGCCTGAATGCGGATGGTCTGTTCCTTGCCGGTTGCCTTGTCGGAAGCACCAACATTGACAATACCATTGGCATCAATATCAAACGACACTTCAATTTGCGGCATGCCACGTGGTGCCGGTGGGAAACCGGTGAGGTCAAACTGACCTAACAGTTTGTTGTCAGCTGCCATTTCACGCTCACCCTGGAAAACCCGGATGGTAACCGCGCTCTGGTTATCTTCGGCGGTCGAGAATATCTGGGATTTCTTGGTCGGGATTGTGGTGTTGCGCTCGATAAGCCTTGAGAACACACCGCCAAGAGTTTCGATGCCCAAAGACAACGGAGTTACATCAAGCAACAGCACGTCTTTAACATCACCTTGCAACACACCGGCCTGAATAGCGGCACCCATGGCCACCACTTCGTCAGGGTTAACACTCATGTTGGGTTCTTTACCGAAGAAGTTTTGTACCACTTCGCGGATTTTCGGCATGCGGGTCATGCCGCCAACCAGAACCACTTCGTCAATCTCACCGGCTTTGAGGCCCGCATCTTTCAGGGCCGCCTTGCACGGCTTGATGGTGCGTTCAATCAGATCGCCAACCAGGCTTTCAAGCTTGGCGCGGGTGAGCTTCATGGTCAAATGCTTCGGACCGGAGCTGTCAGCGGTAATAAACGGCAGGTTGACTTCTGTCTGCTGGGCGGCTGAAAGTTCAATCTTGGCTTTTTCAGCTGCTTCTTTCAAACGCTGCAGGGCCAGTTTATCGCTACGCAGGTCAATGCCGCTTTCCTTTTTGAACTCATCAGCAAAATATTCGACCAGCAACAAGTCAAAATCTTCACCGCCGAGGAATGTATCGCCATTGGTTGATTTAACTTCAAAGACGCCATCGCCAATTTCAAGAATTGAGACATCAAATGTACCACCACCAAGGTCGAATACAGCAATGGTGGAGCCGTCTTTTTTGTCGAGGCCGTAAGCCAGTGCAGCAGCTGTTGGTTCATTGATGATACGCAGAACCTCAAGACCGGCAATTTTACCGGCATCTTTGGTGGCCTGACGCTGGGCATCATTGAAGTAGGCCGGAACCGTGATGACGGCTTGAGTAACATCGCTGCCGATAAAGGCTTCAGCGGTTTCTTTCATTTTCTGCAAAATGAAGCCGGAAACCTGCGAAGGAGAGTATTTTTCGCCATGGGCTTCTACCCAGGCGGCTCCGCCGTCTGCCTTGATAATCTTAAAAGGCACCATTTTGATATCTTTTTTGGTGGCGGGATCATCAAATGTGCGCCCGATCAACCGTTTGATTGCAAACAGGGTGTTTTCAGGATTGGTGACAGCCTGACGTTTTGCCGATTGTCCAACCAGCCGCTCGCCATCTTCTGTGAAAGCAACAATAGAAGGTGTGGTGCGTGCACCTTCTGAATTTTCAATAACTTTTGGCTTTGAGCCATCCATAACCGCGACGCAAGAGTTGGTGGTGCCGAGGTCAATTCCAATTACTTTAGACATACGTTTACCTTTAATCATAGGGCCGACAGGCTTAAGCCTTTAGTCAAGCACTTAACAGTATCCACTGGGTTTTTCCGTGGGATACAGCCTGTCTCCACGAATCAATTTTCAAAATCCGATATTCACAGCCTATATAGGCAAGCTGGCTCACGTTCGCAAGCGTGCTACGATAAAAATGTCACATGATTCTTTTTCAACCTGCAAATGACGGAATAATGAACATACACGGCTTTGATTTTCACACTGGCTATCTTGATAGAAAAGCGCAGGAAGAGCTGGTGGACTGCCTGCGACAAATCGTTCAAAAAGCGCCATTTTTCCGGCCACAAATGCCGCGCACTGGGAAGCCATTCTCGGTTGAAATGACTTCGGCTGGACCGTTGGGCTGGGTTTGCGACAAACGCAACGGTTATCGTTATCAAAATTTTCATCCGGCAACCGAAAACCCGTGGCCCCCCATGCCGGGAGTGCTTTTGTCAGTGTGGCAGGATCTGACGGGGTATGACAAACTACCGGAATGTTGCCTGATTAATCTATATCGCGGTGAAAAGCCGAAGATGGGACTGCATCGCGATCAAGATGAGCACGATTTGGACGCGCCCGTTGTATCAATCTCGCTGGGTGATACCGCCGTATTTCGCATGGGAGGTAAAAACCGAAGCGATCCAACGCGCTCGATAAAGCTCAATTCGGGCGATGCCGTCACCTTTGGCGGTGACGCAAGGCTCAACTATCACGGCATCGACCGCATTATTACCAATTCATCGACCCTGTTGCGAGAAGGCGGCAGAATAAACCTCACCTTGCGCCGGGTTAATCTGTAACCTTGTCTTCAAGCGCTGCGGTCGAAGTTTTTCCCCATGTCGGCGGGATCGCTGTTAACCGATGGTTCACTGGTGGGTTCGGACCGTGTTCCCACTTCAGGCTCATCAAAAGCTACCGGCTTTGGGGCTTTGGGGCCGCCTTTGGAAACGCCGACCATAGCCGGGCGCAATACGCGATCGCCAATGACATAACCTGATTGCACAACTTCTGTCACTGTTCCTGCTGGCAGTTCTGGATCCTCGACCTCAAAAATCGCCTGATGGAGATTGGGGTCAAACTTTGCGCCCTGAGGCTCATCAATCTTGACGCCATGGCGTGACAGCACATTAATCATTTCGCGCTCGGTCATCTCAACACCGTCAAGCAGGCTTTTGAGGGTTTCGTCGGCGGTTTCGCGCGCCTCCGCCGGTATCGCCTGCAAAGCGCGGGTGAGGCTATCGCCGATGGTCAGGACATCACGGGCAAAATTCGAGATGGCGTATTTGGCCGAATCCTGTTTTTCACGCTCGGTGCGGCGGCGCAGGTTTTCCATATCAGCGGCCAGCAGCAACAGCCGGTTTTTCAGGTCCTGATTTTCCTCACTCAGGGCCAGAAACTCATCAGCCTGATCATACAGGCTTTTTTCCGACTGGCCGGCTTTGGCCTGCGCATCAATCCGGGCTTCGGCGTCACGACTGGGAGCATTGGTTGCTTCGGGGTGCTGGTTTTCGTCTTTTCTGTCTTCACTCATCATCTGATTGGGCTCAACTTGGCAGGTTAATTAAAATCCAGTCTTGGATATCTGGTCTTGATTGCAAAAAATCAAGTCAAAATACGTCCAACAACCTGTGCTGTATAATCGACCATGGGAATAATGCGAGCATAATTTAGCCTTGTGGGACCAATTACCCCCAAAACACCGATAATATTCTGCGATTTATCACGATAGGGCGACACCACCAGGGATGATCCTGACAATGAAAACAGATTATTCTCTGAACCAATGAAGATACGCACGCCATCACCGCTCTCGGCTAACCCTAAAAGCTGGATCAGGTCTTTCTTTTTTTCAAAATCATCAAACAGCACTCTTATGCGTTCAAGATCTTCCATGGCGGCATCGTCTTCCAGCAGGTTGGAGCGGCCGCGCACAATCAATGTTTTATTGTCAGCTTCGCTTTGCCCGCTCCAGGTCGCCAGACCCGCTTCGACCACGCGGGTGGTGAGGTCGTCGAGGATATTTTTCTGGGTTTCGAGTTCGGTTTGAACGGCGGTGGTCAATTGGGTTATATTTTTACCGGCAATGCGCGAATTGATGTAATTGGTGGCCTCAACAAACGATGAAGGCGGCATGCCTGCCGGTACTTTGATAATGCGATTTTCAACACTGCCATCATCACCGACCAAAATGACCATGGCTCTTTGGGGGTCAAGCGGTACAAACTCAAGATGTTTGAGCCGAACATTGGATTTTGACGTTAAAACCACACCGGCACAATGGCTTAAACCCGACAGAAGAGAGCCTGCGTCAGTGAGAACATCTTCTACATTGCGCTCAACGTTGGAAGCGGCAATCTGGGCTTCAATCTGGTTGCGATCATCTGACGTCAAATCGCCAATTTGCAAAAGGCCATCAACAAACATGCGCAATCCGAGCTCGGTTGGCAGGCGTCCAGCAGAAATATGGGGCGCAAAAATAAGCCCGGCAGTTTCCAGATCACTCATGACATTGCGCACCGAGGCCGGAGACAGCGACACGGGCATGGCCTGGCTCAAATATCGCGAGCCCACAGGTTCTCCGGTCTCGAGGTAATTTTCCACCAGTTGCCTGAAAATTTCCCGCGTTCGCTGGTCAAGCTGGGCCAGTCCGGAAAGTCGATTTTTCATTTTGTTCCTGTTCAAATGTCCACCATTCAAATTATCGCTGCCGGTGGCGCGCGTCAAATCGGTTGTTGTTTCTCATTTCTCCTGATGTATAAGCACTGTAGAAATTTGTCATCACTATTACACAAAAACAGCAAAGAAGGGCTTATGCAGATGCGGCCATCAAACCGGCAGGCGGACGAAATCAGATCAATATCACTGGAGCGCGGATTTTCAAAACATGCGGAAGGCTCTTGCCTGATCAAATGTGGCGATACCCACGTTCTGTGCACCGCCAGCTTAGAAGAACGCGTGCCGCCATGGTTGCGTGGTGGTGGCAAAGGATGGGTGACAGCTGAATACGGTATGTTGCCGCGCTCTACCTCCAGCCGTATGCGCCGCGAAGCAACAGGTGGCAAGCAATCGGGCCGTACCCAGGAAATCCAACGCCTCATTGGCCGCAGCTTACGCGCAGTAGTAGACATGAAAGCACTTGGCGAGCGCCAGATTTCAATAGATTGCGATGTTATTCAGGCCGATGGCGGCACCAGAACGGCTGCTATTACCGGTGCGTGGGTAGCTTTGCATGATTGTGTTGCCTGGATGAAGGCTCGCGATATGATTACCCAGCCGGTGCTGCTCGATCAGATTGCTGCAATCTCGTGCGGCATTTACAATGGTGAGCCGGTGGCTGATCTCGATTATGACGAAGATTCGGTGGCTGAAACGGACGCTAATTTTGTCATCACCGGCTCTGGCGGAATTGTTGAAATTCAGGGCACGGCTGAGGGCAAGCCGTTCAGCGAAGAAGAATTGATCAAACTTTTAGGCCTGGCCAAAAAAGGTATTGGTGAATTGCTTGATTTACAAAAGATAGCCGTAAGCTGAAAATGAAACTCCTGCCGGAATCAAAGCTGGTGGTGGCCAGCCACAATGCCGGCAAGGTGCGCGAGTTTGCTGATCTGTTGCGCCCGTTCAAACTTGACGTTGTTAGTGCCGCTGAACTCGGACTGCCGGAACCGGACGAGACCGGGGCAACGTTCGTTGAAAATTCCCTGATTAAATCACGTAGCAGTGCTAAAACTTCGGGCCTGCTGGCGCTGGCTGATGATAGTGGACTGGCGGTCGAGGCACTGGATGGTGAGCCGGGAATTTATTCAGCACGCTGGGCCGGGCCGGATAAAGATTTCACCGTGGCGATGAAAAAAGTTAACGACGCTTTGCAGGCGCGCGGTGCTGTGGAAGACAAAGACCGCCGCGCTGCATTTATCTGCGTTCTCTCGCTAGCCTGGCCCGATGGTCAAACTCAGGTTTTTGAGGGAAAAGTTGAAGGTACGATTGTGTGGCCACCGCACGGCACACATGGTTTTGGCTATGACCCGGTGTTTCAGGCAGATGGTCATGACATTACGTTTGGCGAAATGGACCCGCAGGAAAAGCATGCCATTTCCCACCGTGCCGATGCCTTCAACAAAATGCTGGAGCATTTAACCACCCGGAATGATGATGGCGGCAGACAGTAAAGACCTTTTTGGCATCTATGTGCACTGGCCGTACTGTCTGGCCAAATGCCCCTATTGCGATTTTAATTCCCACGTTGCCCGCGCGCAAATTGATGAGGCTCGCTTCAAAGCTGCCTACACCCGCGAAATTGCCCATATGGCAGATCTGTCGGGGCGCAAGAAAGTAACAAGCATCTTTTTTGGCGGTGGCACGCCGTCTTTAATGTCAGCTGCACTGGTGGGCGATATCCTGCACCAGATTTCGCAACACTGGGGCATTACAGACGGTGCTGAAATTACACTTGAAGCCAATCCCACAAGCGTTGAAGCCAAAAGCTTTGCCGGGTATCGGGCTGCCGGTGTCAATCGGCTGTCGGTAGGTATTCAGGCAATGAATGATGCGGATTTAAAAGCTCTGGGGCGTATGCATTCAGTGGATGAAGCACTCGTTGCTTTTAAACTGGCGCAGCGGACCTTCGCCCGCGTATCGTTTGATCTGATCTATGCCCGTCCGCACCAGACAGTGACACAATGGCGCGACGAACTGGCCCGGGCGATAGACTATGCTGACGACCACATGTCATTATATCAACTCACCATCGAGCCAAAAACCGCGTTTTATGATCTTTACGCCCGCGGCAAACTGACTATTCCCGATGATGATCTGGCTATTGCTCTGTACGATGTTACTCAGGAACTCACCGAGGCTGCCGGATTGAACAATTACGAGATTTCAAACCATGCTGGCAATGGTGCCCAATCGCTGCATAATCTCACCTATTGGCGCTATCGTGACTATGCCGGTATCGGCCCCGGTGCCCATTCCCGCCTGACAGTGGGAAACAAAAAAACCGCCCTGCACCATCATCTTGACCCCAATAAGTGGCTGACAGAAGTGGCAACAAACGGCCATGGCATCGCCGCGCAGGAAATATTGGGAAATGCGGAACAGGGGCAAGAATTCCTGCTCATGGGGCTGCGGCTGGAAGAAGGTATTGACCTCAACCGATATGCAGCTATTGCCAAAAAATCGCTTGATGACGAAGCTGTGTCATTTCTGGCTGAGAAGGGCTTTATTGAACTCTTCGACAGCCATCGCCTGCGGGCAACCCCCAAAGGCAAACGCGTCTTGAACAGCATCATTGAACGGCTGGCTCAGTAGGATCAACCTGAAGGTGGTGTGTTAAACCGGCGCGGGGCCGGGCTTACGACCTTGGCGCCACCCGGGCGCAGTTCCAACACTGCCAGAGCGCGTTCGTTGGTGCCGTTGCGTAAAAGACGGAACAGACCGTCAACGCCATCGAAACCATCAGGATTGGTCAATTGACCGGCGGTGTAACGCTGGCCTTTTTCGGATGCGGCCAATACGGAAGCAAGACTGACGCCATCATAGGCGAGACTGGCTATTCTCAGCGGAGATTTGTTATAGGCGTTTTTGTAACGTGCAATAAATGCGCTTTTGGCAATCGGATCGGGAGAAGCATACCAGCCGCCATTAAGGGCTCTTATCGCCGACAGGCCGGGCTCATCCCACAGGCCGGTGCCAAGCAGGCGTATTTTTTCCTTGTCGATACCTCTTTTTTCCAGCATTGCCGCCATGTCATATAACAGGGGGCCGCCTTCAGGCAGAAAAATAGCTTCAACGCCACTGCGGTTGGACTTGGCAAATGTGGCCAGTCTTGCAATGTTTTTCGCCGCACTTTTTGAGTTGCGGGCATATTGCTCCACTGACAGGACTTTGCCGCCACGTGCCGTTACCGCCTGATCGAATGCTGCGTTTACCAAAGTGCCATAAGGTGATTGGGGAATGAGGCTGGCAAAACCTTGCGCGCCCTTGCCGGCTGAATAATTGACCACGCGGGCAATCTCCTGGGTCGGCAGAAAGCTCAGCAGGTAAACGCCGTTTCCAGCCACTCTGCGGTCTGAGGAAAAAGCCAGAACTGGTATGTTGCTGGCTCTTGCCTGTTGGGCTACCGGTCCGACATTGGCTGATAACAATGGTCCCAGAATAATCTCGGCACCTTCCTGCACAGCTTGTTGGGCAGCAGCGCGTGCACCTTCCGGTGTGCCTTTGGTATCAAACGGAATAAGAACAACTTCGGCACCGCCAGCATCAAAAATCGCCAGTTCACCAGCCTGTTTCAACCCCGCCCCGATTTCGCTGATCTTGCCAGGGCCGGTCAAGGGAACCAGCAAGGCCACCCGGGCAGCATTTTGTGAATTTACAACAGGTTTTTGCGGCGTTGTCTCGCTGTCACCGAAAAGCGATCTCGAGCCAAAATTTCCCCCGCATGCTGTCAGCCCAAGGGCCAGCACTATCCCCGTAAAAATTTTAAGGGCTTTCACTGATTTTCCTTTATCGAACATTGGCATATTGATGCTCTGACAACATGTCTATTTCGTGTTTAAACACGAATAAAGTATGGCGCCGTTGACCCCCAAAGGCTTTACCCTGATTATCTGCTTTCCTGTTCACAACAGATTATCGTAATAATACCTGAACTTGCACAATTGTATAGGACAACATTGTTCCTGTCGATGCGTTAAGGTGAATAATGTCAAAGCCAGCAAAACCTCTACAGCCGGGATTATATGTAACGGCAACACCCATCGGCAATCTGGCGGATATTACCTATCGTGCGGTCGAGGTGCTGAAATCAGCTGATCTGATTTTGTGTGAAGACACGCGTGTGAGCGCAAAATTATTATCGCATTATGAGATTTCCACCAATAGTATTGCCTATCACGACCACAACGCCGCCCGGGTGCGGCCGCAGGTGCTTGAAAAACTCAAATCGGGTGCAGCCATTGCTCTGATATCAGATGCCGGAACACCTTTGATATCGGACCCGGGCTTTAAACTGGTGCGCGAGGCGGCTGATCTTGGAATTAATATATTAAGCGTTCCCGGACCGTCTTCTCCAATAGCTGCTTTGAGCATTGCCGGGCTGCCAAGTGACCGGTTTTTGTTTTTAGGCTTTCTTCCCGCCAAAACTCACGCCCGCCGCCAGGTTTTAAGCGAAGTGTCAGGGATTAATTCGACACTGGTGTTTCTGGAAACCGGTCCGCGCCTGATTAAAATGCTGCGCGATGTCCTTGACGTATTGGGCCCGCGCCGCGGTGTTGTGGCGCGCGAGATGACCAAGCTTTACGAGGAAGTCAGCCGGGGATCGATTGACCAGTTGATTGAGAAATTCGACGAAGTCGCCCGCGTCAAAGGGGAGATTGTCGTGATTATTGAGCCACCAACAGAAAAAGTTTTTGAAGCCGGTGAGGTTGATGCCCTTATTCTTGAACACCTGCAATCAACAAGCCTGAAAGAGGCGGTAGCCCAAGTTGCGGCAGTCACCGGTATTGCCCGGCGTAAAATCTATACGCGAGCTTTAAGCCTTTCACAGGCACTGGAAAAATGATGGCCAAAAAATCTCAGCGCCATCGCCAAGTAACGTATGCTGCCGGTAAGCGGGCAGAGTGGCTAGCATTGATTTTTTTGTTGCTAAAGGGCTATCGCATTGTTGCCCAGCGTTATAAATGCCCCGCAGGTGAGATTGATCTGATTGTTTCCCGCCGCAATCTTGTGGTCTTCGTTGAGGTCAAATTTCGCGCTGACAGAGATGTGGCCGCTTTTTCCATCACACCTAAACAGCAATCGCGAATTATCCGCGCCGCACAATACTGGACATTAAAAAACCAGCGCGATGGCCTGCAAGAAATGAGGTTCGATGCAATCCTGCTGGCACCGTGGCGCTGGCCTTTGCATATTGCTAATGCATTTGTGGACAACATGGGGCAATAGATGTCAGATAATAAAAACCCAACAACAGCAGAAATAATCTCATGAGTTTAAAAATTGCGGTGCAGATGGACCCTATAGAGGCCGTTGATATTAGCGGTGATTCGACCTTTGCCATGATGTTAGAGGCGCAAAGGCGCGGCCATTCCCTGTTTTATTACCTCACTGAAAATTTAAGTTTTCGCGACGGCAGGTTAAGTGCGCGCGGGTGTGATCTGAAGGTGCGCGACACCGTGGGTGATCATTATTCCTTAAGCGAGATCTATGAGTGCGATCTGGCTGAGGTTGATGTGGTATTGATGCGTCAGGATCCACCGTTTGATATGTCGTATATTTCGGCCACCCATCTGCTTGAGCGCATTCACCCCGAAACACTGGTGGTCAATGATCCGCGCTCGGTGAGAGATGCGCCGGAAAAAATATTTGTCACCGATTTTCTCGAATTTATGCCGCCAACTCTTATTACCCGCGATGAGCATAAAATCCGCGCATTCAAAGACGAACATAAAGATATCATCGTCAAACCCCTTTATGGCAATGGTGGGCAGGGGGTGTTCAGGCTTGGCCGGGATGATGAAAATCTCGCCTCAATCGTTGAATTGTTCAACAGCATGATGCCCGAGCCGATGATTGCCCAGAAATATCTGTCAGAAGTACGCGCTGGCGATAAGCGTATCATCCTGATTGATGGCGAAGTGGTGGGTGCGATTAATCGCGTACCGGCAAAAGGTGAAACCCGCTCCAACATGCATGTGGGTGGCAGGCCCGAAGAAGTCGACCTGACGGCACGTGACCTGGAAATATGCGCCGCCATGGCACCGATTTTGCGCGAACGCGGGCTGATTTTCGTCGGTATTGACGTCATCGGTGATTACCTCACCGAAATCAACGTAACCTCGCCCACCGGCATCTGCGAAATCAAACGCTTCGGCGGCCCCGACATCGCCGCATTGATCTGGGATGCGATCGAAAAACGGCTGGAGTGAAATGTTTGTCTTTGATTGTTCTTGTTATATCGCTAAATAGTAAAATCCTAGAATTGACGATTCGCGAAAAAAGTATTGAGTTGTGGAAAACTAAACTGTTATTACCGTTTGGTAACAGGGTAAGTATTTGTTTTTTATATTAAAAAAATAAAATATATTACTAAAAACAAATACGGATGGTCACGCTGTTGACGCAAAAGCTATTCGAAGTCATATAGGATAGTGATATGTGCAAAAGAAAACGCCGCTAAGCTTGCAGGCTGCGACGTTTTCAGTTTTCACATCCCGCTCAATTTGGACATTGGGCGCGGGACATAGCAGTATTTAGATAACTCTTTTGAGTCATAAATTGCTTTTGGTCAAGCTCAATGTTCAACTAAATAAAGGACGTTGATATGGCAAATGCCAATAGAAGACCCTCAAAACACCTAAGCTACAAAGACGCAGTTGAAATTCATCTAATGATTAGAGATGGATGGCTGCAAAGTAGGATAGCAGCTCATTTCGATACAAATGGCGGGCGCATTTCTGAAATTAATACGGGAAAAAGTCACCCCGGTAGCAAAGATGAAGCTCTCGGTCGTCTCGATAAAGACGCTGCTTAGTTAGAATGGTAGCCAACTTTTTTGTTGGCTGCCTTTTTAAATGCGAAAAACCGCTAAAACGTGTTGCGTATAATTGTTTTCATACCATTCCTATCCGTCATCCTCGGGCTTGACCCGGGGATCCATTCCCTTGGGTTTGCGACATAAAAGAAATTTCATGGTATCGCCTAGGACAGCGGTATGGATCCCCGGGTCAAGCCCGAGGATGACGGATTAGGTGAGTTCAGTTAAACACAGCACGCCTTGGTTAAAACATTTTGTTCCCTAATTGTTCTTGTTTTATAAATTAAAGTAGCCTATGCTTGGCGCTAGAGATTGGCGGGAGGGTATTATGGTTGCGCATATTAATACGGTTGCTTTTCAGGGTATTGAAGCGCGCGTTGTTGATGTTCAGGTGCAAATGGCACCGGGGCTTCCTGCTTTTACGCTTGTGGGCCTGCCCGATAAGGCGGTGGCGGAAAGTCGTGAGCGTGTGCGCGCAGCCTTGAATGCCATTGGTCTGGCTTTGCCGCCAAAACGGATCACGGTTAATCTTGCACCCGCAGACCTGCCCAAAGAAGGCAGTCATTATGATCTGCCGATTGCTTTAGGGTTACTTGCGGCGATGGATGTGATTTCGGCGGAAACTTTAAGCCGGTATTTTGTTTTGGGCGAACTGTCCCTTGATGGCTCAATCAGCGCTGTTGCCGGGGTTTTACCGGCAGCTGTTGGTGCCAATGGGGCAGGCAAGGGTTTGATTTGTCCCGAGGCATGCGGGCCCGAAGCTGCCTGGGCCGGGGCCGATATTGATATATTGAGCCCGGCAACGCTGGTGCAGCTTGTCAATCATTTCAAGGGCATGCAGGTGTTGAGCCGGCCTGAGCCCGGTATGGCCGATGATACGGGGCATCTGCCAGATTTTGCCGATATCAAGGGGCAGGAAAGCGCCAAGAGGGCTTTGGAAATTGTTGCCGCCGGTGGCCATAACCTGTTGATGATGGGACCGCCAGGTGCTGGAAAATCAATGCTGGCCCAGCGTTTACCCTCAATATTGCCACCGATGGATGCCGAAGAAATGCTCGAAGTCTCGATGATTGCCAGCATTGCCGGAAACCTTAGTGAAGGGCGCATCAGTCCGCGGCGACCGTTTCGCGATCCCCATCATACCGCCAGTCCCGCCGCCCTGATTGGCGGTGGCATCAAGGCCAGGCCGGGTGAGATTTCGCTGGCGCATCATGGAGTTTTATTTCTCGACGAGCTGCCGGAATTTTCCCCGCGCGTGCTCGAAAGCCTGCGCCAGCCGCTTGAAAGCGGTCAAACGATGATTGCGCGTGCCAATCATCATGTCACCTACCCGTGCCGGTTTCAGTTGATTGCGGCTATGAACCCGTGTCGATGCGGCGGTGCGGGTGAACCCGGCCACACGTGCAAACGCGGGCGAAAATGTGCCGATGATTATCAGGCAAAAATTTCCGGACCCATGCTCGATCGTATCGATATCCGCATCGAGGTACCCGCATTGAGTGCAGCTGATCTGGTGTTGCCGGGACCGCGTGAAAGCAGTGCGGAGATTGCCAAAAGAGTGATGGCTGCACGCGAGACCCAACGCAAACGTTATTCATCGCTCGGGCACAACTCTATTAAAACCAATTCTCAGGCCGATGGTGAATTGCTGGAGAAAGTCGCCAGCCCCGATGCCGGTGGCCAGCAGTTATTGCGTCAGGCCTCAGACGTGATGCGCCTGAGCGCACGCGGATACCACCGTATCTTGCGCGTTGCCCGCACACTGGCTGATCTTGATGGCATGGAAGTAACGTCACGCGTCCATATTGCCGAAGCATTGAGCTATCGAAGCCAGGGGTTGAATTTAAGAAATGCTGCTTAAAGCAGGATCGAATAAAGGAAACTCCTGTTTTCCGCACCGTCCCGGCCTTAAGCCGGGACCTTTTGGCGCTCAATCTGAATGTCAGCAGGTTCCGGCTCAAGGCCGGGACGGTGCGGATGATCACACGTTATTCGAATATACTCAAAGCAGTTCCCGCACACCCACCAGCATGTGGCGCTTGGTGCCATGGCCGGGGATTTTTTTCACGTTAAACCCACTGGATTGCAGGTTTCGACGCACCCATCCAGCACTTGTGTAGGTGGCAAAAGTACCGATGACGTGGGTATGGGCAAAAACTTGCTCCATCAGTCGCGATGACCACATGTCGCGATTGAGTTGCGGAGAAAAGCCATCAAGATACCACGCGTCGGCTTTTTGGGGCCAGTTGCCTACACCTTCAAGGGCCTGCGCCTTGATAATGGTCAGCGTGGTTTGGTGATCCAGATTCCACACAGTTGGAGATCTATTAAGGTCAGGCAAATGCTGTACCAGCTTCTCTGCCAGTTCCGACAGATCGGGCCAGACGGAAATTGCGCGAATTATTGCCTGTGCGTCGAGCGGATAGGCTTCAAACGAGGTGTAATCAAGATGCTGACCAGGTCGACGATGCCGACACCATTGCCGCCAGGTTTCGAGGAAATTCAGCCCGGTACCAAATCCCAGTTCGGCAATTTGAAAATGGTCCTGGGATTGCCAGCGCTGTGGTAAATCATTGCCGGCGAGAAACACATGAGCAGTCTCAGCCCGACCATCATTTTGCGAGTAAAAATGGTCACCAAAACGTTGCGAGTACGGCTTGTCCCCATCGTCCCAGGAAAGGGCGTGGATATCATTTTCGCTGGTTGTCTCGATTGGTCTTAATCCTTACTGTTCGTGAACCCCTACATGAGGAAAATCGCTCGTGCCAGCTCTAATTCGCAATCAAGATGCCCGCCGGTTTTTTCTGCACCTTCAAGGCCTGAGCCATGCGCCCGCTCGCCGCATTGATACCGATGGTGTTTTCAAACTGATAGAGCAGATCGGCTTTGTGCAGATTGACAGTATCAATACGGTGGAACGCGCGCATCATCAAATTCTGTTTTCCCGCAACCAGACCTATGGCCATGATCATCTCAGGCATCTGCACGAATTTACCGGTGCGGTGTTCGAGAACTGGACCCATGATGCCTCGATCATTCCCAGCAGCTATTATCCCTACTGGCGTCATCGTTTCGAGCGCTCGCGCGACCAATTGCGCCAGCGCTGGCGTAAATGGCGGCGGGATGGGTTTGAAGAATTATTTGACGATGTACGGGGGCATATTGAGCGCCATGGTCCCACAATGTCTCGTGATCTGACTGTTGGGGACCGAAAAAAAAGTTCCGGTGATGGCTGGTGGGACTGGCATCCGGCCAAAACCGCGCTGGAATATCTGTGGCGCACGGGTGAAATAGCCATAGCGCGCCGTCAGGGTTTTCAGAAAGTCTATGACTTGAGTGCACGGGTTATTCCTGAGTGTCATTTTAGCGAAGAAATTTCGGTTGAGGATTATATCCACTGGTCTTGTACAAATGCACTTGATCGTTTGGGTTTTGCCAATCCACGTGAAATAGCGGATTTTTGGGACGGGGTAAGTCTTGCTGAGGTAAAAGACTGGATTGCAAGCCAGGGTGATGCGCTGGTGGAAGTAGAGGTTGAGACTGCAAACGGGGAAGTCCCGCGGGCTTGTCTTGCCTGGCATGATTATAAAGCCCGCATGGATGAAGTCGATGAAACACCGCAGCGTTTGCGCGTTCTCAGTCCCTTTGATCCCCTGTTGCGTGATCGCGCCCGGGCTGAGCGACTGTTTGGCTTTCGCTACCGCATCGAAGTTTTTGTGCCTGCTGCCAAACGCCAGTATGGCTATTATGTTTTCCCGCTGCTTGAGGGCAACAGGCTGGTCGGGCGCATTGACATGAAAGCGGATCGAAAATCCTCCACCCTCAATGTAATGGCTGTGTGGCTGGAGCGCGGAATTCGACCCAGTGCCGGGCGCATATCAAAGATCGAAGCAGAAATTGAACGCATTCGCAGATTTGCTAAACTCGACACTGTTTCCTATCAAACCGGGTGGTTGGGCCAGTAATGCCGGTTTTCTTTTTGTTAGCCATCTCTCATTTTGCAGATGACAGCGGGCACTTGTACACTTAAAACCATCGGGGCATTCCTCTAATACAAGGTATTCTATGACTTCTGTTATACCGCCTCGAGACCGCTTGATTGTCGGGCTTGATGTTCCGACAATTGAAGATGCACGTAACATCGTCCAAACCCTCGGGCCTACTGTGAGTTTTTACAAAATCGGTATGCAACAGGTTTTCGCCGGTGGGCTGGAACTGGCGCGCGAACTGATTGATCAAAACAAGCAGGTTTTTCTGGATATGAAACTCCTGGATATTCCCAATACGGTGTCAAAAGCAATTGAAAATATCGCCCAGCTTGGTGTTACCTTTACCACCGTTCACGCCTATGATCATGTGATGATGGCGGCAGTTGAAGCGCGCGGATCATCAGGTTTGCAAATTTTAGGCGTCACTGTTTTGACCAATATGGATGACAGTGATCTTGCGCGCATGGGTATTGGCATGACTGCGGGTGAGCTGGTTTTGACACGGGCGAAAACCGCATTGAGCCTGAAGATGGACGGGGTTATTGCTTCTGCTCATGAGGCGGCTGCCATTCATGCCGTTGTTGGCAGCAAGCTGAAAATTGTCACACCTGGCATTCGTTTGGCGGGCGGTGACGTACAAGATCAAAAACGTGTCATGACCCCTGCTCTGGCTATTTCCGCCGGGTCCGATTATCTTGTGGTGGCTCGGCCTGTCATTCAGGCTGACGATCCCCAGCGCGCGGCCGCCATGATTATCGAAGAAATTGAAGCTGCTGCGTTTAACTAAAAGAAAGGCCGGTTTAATGAAAGGCTATTGGATTGCGCATGTGAAGGTTACCGATCAGATATCTTACGACAAATACATTACCGGAACCAAAGCTGCATTTGAAAAATATGGTGCAAAACCGCTGGCGCGCGGTGGCCGCTATGTACAATGTGAAGGTGAGGACAGGCCGCGCAATGTGGTGCTGGAATTTGCCACTTATGAAGATGCGGTCAATTGCTATAATTCATCGGAATATCAGGCTGCGCGTGAGCATCGCGTTGATGCCGGTATCGCGACTATCGTCATTGTTGAAGGCATAGAATAGGGCGGCTGGATATGGCAGATTTAAAAATTGGTGTTGTTGGTGCTGCCGGGCGCATGGGGCTTAATCTGGTGCGTATGGTACATGAGACACCGGGGTGTGTGGTGGCCGGTGGCATTGAGCGACCCGGTGCTGAGGCCATTGGCAAGGATTTGGGCGAGCTTGCCGGCATTGGCAATCTTGGTCAGGAAATTACCGACAACGCGCTGGAAATGTTTGTGGAACTGGATGCGGTTTTGGATTTCACCGTTCCTGCGGCAAGTGTGGAATTTGCTGCCATTGCTGCGCAAGCACGTATTGTCCATGTTATCGGCACAACCGGGTTTAGCGATGCTGACGAGACAAAAATAAGTGCGGCTGCACGTCATGCCCGCATTATCAAATCCGGTAATATGAGTGTGGGCGTCAATCTTCTTGCCTCTCTGATATCTCAGGTGGCCGGGATTTTGAATGATGAATATGACATCGAAGTGCTGGAAATGCACCACCGCCATAAAGTGGACGCACCTTCAGGCACAGCTTTGCTGCTAGGCCAGGCTGCTGCTGATGGTCGTGGTGTCGACCTCAATGAAAAATCTGTGCGCTCGCGCGATGGCATTACCGGCGCGCGCGAACCCGGCGATATCGGCTTTGCCACGTTAAGAGGTGGCAGTGTCATTGGCGAACATACGGTTATTTTTGCCAGCGAGGGTGAGCGCATTGAACTTGCTCACAAGGCAACGGATCGCACCCTTTTTGCCCGCGGTGCGGTTCGTGCCGCCTTATGGGGATTTGATAAATCGCCCGGGCTTTATTCCATGAATGATGTTTTGGGTCTTTAGACCGACCCGTATTTGATGAGAAAATAAAATGAAAAACCTGCTTGTTCTTGTGCGCCATGGTGAAAGTATCTGGAATAAAAAGAACCTGTTTACTGGCTGGAAGGATGTGGATTTAACGACCCGCGGCATTGAAGAAGCCCATGCGGCTGGAAAAAATCTTAAAGCCCGCGGCATTACCTTTGATATTGCCTTCACCAGCAAACTCATCCGGGCACAAAAAACCCTGACCATCATGTTAGAAGAGCTTGGCCAGACTGGCCTCGAAACCATCGAGGAACAAGCGCTTAATGAACGTAATTATGGTGATTTGACCGGCCTCAATAAAGATGACGCGCGCGAAAAATGGGGCGAGGAGCAGGTGCATATCTGGCGTCGGTCTTTTGATATACCGCCACCGGGCGGTGAAAGCCTGAAAGACACGGCAGAAAGGGTGCTGCCCTATTTCAGACAGAAGATTTTACCTGTTGTATTAAGCGGAAAATCGGTACTGGTGGCTGCCCATGGCAATTCCTTGCGCGCACTGATTATGGAGCTTGATAATTTGGAGCGCGATGAAGTAACGAAGCTCAATCTCGCTACCGGGGCGCCCATAATTTATGAGCTCGACGAAAACGGTCAGCCGATTTCCAAATCAGAATAATCACTCGAGCCTATGAGCTCGGTGGTGTGTAGAAAGTTTCGGGGAAAGTGCGGCTTTCGGCAATATAAGCACCTATGAACTTTTTGATATTGTCTTTGATCGCCCCTTCGTTGGCGAGTTTGAGGCGATCGCTAAAGACGTATGAATCTTTTAAAGTGGAGATGTAGGTCTCGGTAATCATGCGATTAAACACAATAAACTTATCGCTTGTCCTGGTGACTGTATATTTAACCCGTGCGGTCACCGCCAACTCAATGCCCAAAAATGGCTGTCTAAGCTCTTTCAGCTTGGCTGAGACTTTATATTTTCCATCACCGTCACTCAAAACCGCGTGAAGGCCAAGAGATTGCCGCAAGGCGTTTGCAAAAACTTCATTGGTAATTTGCGTCTTCCACAATTTGTTTGTTTTGGTACTGCCGGTAATCTCGTCAATCCCGGTTGATTTCCACAAGCTGGAGTTTTCGGTAATGACGGCATTGGTGGCCACATCAGGCACCATCGCTTCCAGCCTTGGCCCGCCAGCACACGCGCCCAATAAAAGAAACATTAACGCAATCGGGGTAAATTTAATCATCGTAAAGGTTCTCGTGAGAGAAATGGTTATTGGATTTTAAGTATTTTGCGTTGAATTGGTTAAAGAGTTAGAAAAATATGTCAGCAAATTCATTAAAAAACTTCGGGTGGATCACTTTGATGGCTGTATTCCTGCAAGCCTGTGGCGGTCGCATTGCAATACCGGTCCTGCAATACAATGCACTGGATCAGGCTTTTACCTGCGAACATCTCAAGGCTGAGTTTAATTTGAACAAGCAGAAATTTACGGCTCTTGATGCTGAAGAAGAGCAACGCAATATTGGCAATACCACGCAATTGTTCTTAGGATCGCCGCTGTTGCTCGATCTCACTTCAACGCTCGATAAGGAGCGTGCCGCACTTTTGACCCGTAACGAACAAATCAAAAAATTGGGCATTGCCAAAGATTGCCCACCATTTGAGGCGACCCCAGCTGCTTAGGCTTGAAGGTTTTTAGTTCAACAACCCGGTTTCCCAGCCGATAATGGCATGTTTACGGGTAAGGCCCCAGTGATAGCCACCCATGGCACCTGATGCCCGCAAGGCACGGTGACACGGCACAACAAATGACACCGGATTGCGGCCAACGGCTGATCCCACAGCGCGTGCAGCCTTGGGCTTGCCGATATGGCGGGCAATGTCGCCATAGGTTACAGCCCGGCCAAAGGGTACTTTGAGCAAGGTTTGCCAGACGGTAACATCAAATTCGCTACCGATCAAAACCAGTTTCAGCGGCTGATCAATGGACCAGTTTTCCTGTACAAACGAGCGTGCGATAAAGCGTTGTGTCACCGCAACATCTTGATAAAACTCGGCTTTAGGCCAACGGCCTTTCATGTCTTCCAGTGCAGCAGCACGCGCCTCGCAGCCAACATCGCAAAACGCCAGACCGGCAAGACCGCGGTTGGTGGCCATAGCGAGGCAGGTGCCAAAGGGTGAATCGTGAAAGCCATAGGCAATGGCCAAACCCTCACCACCGGCTTTGTAAGCTCCCGGCGTCATCGCTTCATAGCGCACGAACAAATCGTGCAGTCTGCCGGGACCGGACAGGCCGACTTCATAGGTTGTATCAAGGACGCTGGCTGAATTGGCCAAAAGGCTGCGGGCATGCTGAAGGGTGAGGGTGCGGATAAATTCCTTGGGACTTATTCCCGCCCAGCGTGAAAAAAGCTTATGAAACTGGGTTTCGCTCATTTCAACGTGGGCCGAAATGTCTTTCAGCGATGGCTGCTCGCGCCAGTTTTGCGTGAGGTACTCAATGGCCAGGGCAACGGTTGAATAATCATCAGCACCGGGCATGATCAGTTGCGTTTCAGCCTGCTCGATATCGCTCAGGTTTTCGGCTGCATGGTTCATTGGTTGACCCTCATTTATCTGCCGTCACCATTGCAGCTTATGGTTAGTTCAGCCACCCGTTTCTTGGGGGCGCCATCAGGCCTTGAGAGCTTTTCGCAAAAATTCTGAAAACTCTATTTTTTCGTCCGGGGACAAAAACCCGGCTATTTCCAGCGTGCGGCCATGCGACGTCAGGATCAGCGGCTGGTTGTCATATTCTTCTTCCGGATCGAACGAATGTTGAACCCGCACCCAGTAGCGATTAAATTGCCAGGTTTTAGCCTGCCCGGCCGGCGAGATGCGTGTGATTTTCAGGGTTTCATCATCGAGTTCGATTATTTCGCGCAGGCCGCCGGAGCGATAATTCAGCTTGAAGGCCCAATAAATCAACAGGACATCGAGGCCGAAAAAGCCAACCACAGGCCAGGCACCAACGGAGATGAAAACCACGCCGGAAATGAAACTGACGCCGCTGATTATCGCCATAAGGATGAAAAACCCGCGGTGGTCCAAAGAGCGATTGGGTGCAAGAACTGCAAGTGTGGTTTTTTCAGACATGGGATCTATTTTTCGAATTAGCAAATTGCCTATGGTAAATCATAGCCATCTAGCTAAATTGAGCAAGCAGATTTGCTTTTGAATCTATTGATTACAGATGTAACCCGATGAAAAAACAAAAAATAGAGGAAATGTTTCAACGTTTCAAAGACGCTTCCCCCAACCCGCAAGGTGAACTTGACCATGTCAATGCCTATACGTTGCTGGTGGCGGTGGTGCTGTCGGCGCAGGCCACAGACGTCGGCGTTAACAAGGCGACAAAAGCGTTGTTTAAAGTAGCCGACACACCAGCAAAAATGCTGGCGCTGGGCGAGGCCCGGGTGCGCGATTATATCAAAACCATCGGGCTTTACCGCAATAAGGCCAAACATGTTATTGGCTTATCGCAGCTGTTGCTGGATAATTTCGATGGCGAAATCCCCCAGACCCGTGAAGCGCTGGAAACCCTGCCCGGGGTTGGCCGCAAAACCGCCAACGTGGTGCTTAATATGGCTTTTGGCCAGCCAACGATAGCGGTGGACACCCATTTGTTCAGACTGGGTAACCGCACCGGGCTTGCGCCGGGTAAAACGCCTTTGGAAGTTGAAAAGAAGTTGGAGAAAAATATTCCCTCGCAGTTTTTGCTGCATGCCCATCACTGGTTGATTTTGCACGGGCGTTATGTGTGCAAGGCACGCAAACCCGATTGTGGTCATTGCCTGATCAATGATCTTTGTGGATACAAGGCAAAATCAACTGTCTGATAATTGCAGATACTGAATTGATTTGCGGCTGACGGCCTTAAACGTGTGCACCATTAATGCGGTGGCAAACAAGGGCGCAAACAGGTTGACGAACGGGATGGTGGCAACAATAGCTATCAATACGCCCGACAACCACACGCGGCTGCGATTTTCCCGGCGCAATTCCAGCACTTTGTCATGTGGCAGATGGCGCAAGGCACAGAGTTCAAAATATTCCCGGCCAAGCAAATAACCATTGCCACCATAGAATACCACCAGATTGATACCGGGGATAAGGGCCACCAGCAGCACCAGAATATTAATGGCGATGATGCTGACGGTGAATTTTGCAGCAATAACCAGGCCCTGAACCACCGGCATTTCCCTGCCCGCCGGGTCATCGGGATAGTGACGTTCTTCCACCGCTTCAGCAATTTCATCAATAAAAAATGTAGCAACAAATGCGGTAATCGGCAGGAGCAGTAAAAACATTCCCGCAAACAGGCCAAGACCGGCAAGAATGGCAACAATCGTTTCCATCCAGCCATAAGACAGGATCAAAAACTTTGCCAGTATCGCCTGAAGAGATATCCATAGAACCACAAACACCACGATCGTCAGGCCCAGAGATTTAAACAGAACGAAGCGAAACTTTGGCGACAATAACTGCTCGATTGATTTGGCGGCGGCCTGAAACACGGGAAGGACAATCTGTTGGTTTAAGGAGCTTGGGTGGTTTTCATTTAATCACTTGTTTTGCCTGTGGCAAGGGTGGCAAATGCTGACAGCAATATTATTGCTTGCGGCCACGCGCCCACACCCGTATGTTCCGCGCTGGCTAAAACAAGGATGGTAATAAACATGGCGGCAACAAAAATAGATGTGCTTGGTATTGGCAATGCGATTGTTGATGTATTGAGCCGCAGCGATGATGCTTTCCTCAAAGACCATGAGCTGGCCAAAGGCTCAATGTCGCTGATTGATGAAGCTCAGGCCGAAGCGCTTTATACAAAAATGAGCGCAGGTATCGAGATTTCCGGGGGCTCTGCTGCCAATACGATTGCCGGTGTTGCCTCATTCGGCGCCAAAGGTGCCTTTATTGGCAAGGTGCGTGATGATCAACTGGGGAAGATCTTTGCCCATGATATCCGCTCCATCGGTGTTGAATTTACCACCGATGCTGCTACCAGCGGACCACAAACCGCACGCTGCCTGGTTTTGGTAACGCCCGATGGTGAGCGCACCATGAACACATTTTTGGGCGCAAGCCAAAATCTGAGCGTGGATGATATTAATGAAGATCAGGTGGCATCGGCAAATGTGCTTTATCTTGAGGGCTATCTGTGGGATCCCGAACAGGCCAAGCGGGCTTTTTTAAAGGCCACCAAATATGCCCACAATGCCGGACGGCAAGTGGCGCTGACATTATCTGATGCGTTTTGCGTCGACCGCTATCGTGATGAATTTCAAAATCTTCTGCGCAAAGACGTTGATATTCTTTTTGCCAATGAGGCGGAAATCATGTCTCTTTTCAAAGCTTCCAACTTTGAAGATGCGGTGAAGCTGGCTTCAGAAGAATGCAAGCTGGCGGTTTTGACCCGCAGCGAAAAAGGCTGTGTGATCATCAAGGGTAACGAGTGCCACGAAGTCCCAGCCGTTGGAATTGATGAAGTTGTCGATACAACCGGGGCTGGCGATCTCTTTGCTGCCGGGTTTTTATATGGGCTTAGCCAAGATAAGCCTTTGCCCGAATGCGGGCATCTGGGGGCGCTGGCTGCCAATGAAATCATCTCACACATTGGTGCCAGACCTGAGATGTCACTTGCCGAGCTGGCGACATCGCGCAACCTATAGTTTCCGCAACTCGACTTCTTCGATGCCGTGATTTGCACTTTTGCGTAAAATCAGATCGGCGCGGTGGCGGGTTGGTAGAATGTTTTCTTCCAGGTTCAACAGGTTGATCGAACGCCAGATTTCGGTTGCGGTTTTATGAGTTTCATCATCATTGAGTCTGGCGTAACGGTGAAAAAAGGATTTTGGGTTTTTAAAAGCAGTTTCACGCAGCTGAAAAAACCGCTCCACATACCAGCGTTCAATTTCCTTTGCGTCGGCATCAAGGTAGATGGCAAAATCAAAATAATCCGAAACATACGGGATTAATTTGCCGCCCCTGGGGGCACGACCCGTCCGCAAAAGATTCAGACCCTCGACAATTAGTATGTCAGGCTGATCGACGGTGATTTTTTCGCCCTCAAGCACATCATAGGCGATGTGAGAATAGACCGGGGCTTCTACCTGTCTGCGGCCAGCCTTTACATCTGACATGAATTTTAAAATGCGCGCGACATCAAAGCTTTCGGGAAAGCCTTTGCGCTGCATCAATCCGCGGCGTTCAAGTTCGGCATTGGGCAGTAAAAACCCGTCTGTAGGCACCAGATCGACCTGAGGATGGTTGGGCCAGCGTGCCAGCAGGGCGCGAAGAATGCGTGCAGAGGTACTTTTACCAACAGCCACACTGCCCGCCATGCCGATAATGTAGGGTACCTTGTTTTCTTTGCCCCCGAGAAATTCCTGGGTTGATTTATGCAGGTTTTGAGTGGCGGCGACATAAAAATTCAACAATCGCGACAGCGGCAGATAAATCTGACGAACTTCGTCCATCTTGACATTTTCATTGAGGCCCTGGAGTTTTTCCAGCTCGTCAGGTGATAAGGTCAGCGGTGTATCGGCACGAAGCTTTGCCCATTGGGTTTTGGTGAATTTTCGATATGGCGAATGATTTGGCGGGACTGGTATATCCATCAGGCTTAACTGCTTGTCCTTGACGCTTTTTCATCCAGACCACTTAAACCCTGACGTGCACGCAAAACCGTCATGACATCGGCAAGAGGTACGTTTGCCGCTTCCAGTGTCACCAGCAGATGATACAGCAAATCCGCTGTTTCTTCCGCCAATTGCCTGCCATCACCAGTAACAGCCGCGATCACTGTTTCGACAGCCTCTTCGCCAAGTTTTTTAGCACAATCGCCAACGCCTGCATGCAGCAGTTTTGCTGTGTAAGAGGTTTGGGCAGACCCGGTTTTGCGGCTGCTGATCACTTCAGAAAGCTCACGCAGAACATCGAGATCGAGAGGTCTTTTGGTAGCCGGATTGGTCATGGATCCATTCCTGTGCATTGCAGCATCAAGTGTTGGCAGAGGTAGCAAATTTATCAGGCTTGCGCCAGTGTTTAAAGCCGCATGGGGATGCCCGCTTTCGCCATGTGGGATTTGGCCTCGGCAATGGTATATTCGCCAAAGTGAAATATCGATGCCGCCAGAACCGCACTGGCATGGCCTTTGGTTATGCCGTCAACCAGGTGGTCGAGATTTCCGACACCACCGCTGGCAATGACCGGTATGGCTACCGCGTCCGAAATACGCCGGGTCAAGTCAAGATCAAAGCCGATTTTGGTGCCATCTCTGTCCATCGAGGTCAGCAGCAATTCGCCAGCCCCCAAAGCAGTAACTTTTTCGGCAAACTCTATCGCATCCAGCCCGGTTGGTTTGCGGCCACCGTGGGTGAAAATTTCCCATTTTGGGGCTTCATCAGGCATCGATACGCGTTTTGCGTCAACTGCAACAACAATACACTGGGAGCCGAATTTTTGTGAGGCTTTGCGGACAAATTCCGGGTTGAGAACGGCTGCCGTGTTCATAGCGACCTTGTCGGCACCAGCCAACAGCAGTTCGCGAATATCCTCGGTGCGCTTGACGCCGCCGCCAACAGTGACCGGCATGAAGCAGCATTCAGCGGTGCGGCGCACCACATCAATCAAAATGCCGCGCTTTTCGTGGCTGGCGGTGATGTCTAAAAAACACAGCTCGTCTGCGCCCGCTGCATCATAAGCGCGCGCACTTTCCACCGGATCGCCAGCATCTTTAAGGTCAACAAAATTAACCCCCTTGACCACACGGCCGTCTTTGACGTCAAGGCAGGGGATAATGCGAGCTTTTAGCATTTATGGCCTCGCGGTTTCATTTTCAGCAATCAGGTCCAGTGCTTGTTTGGCATCCAGCCTGCCATCATAAAGTGCGCGCCCGGTAATGGCTCCGTCGATCATATTGTATTTTGGGCCAAGCAATGCCTTGATATCGTCAAGGCTAGACAGCCCGCCACTGGCGATAATGGGAATTGAGGTTGATTTTGCCAAATCCGCCGTGGCGTCAAGATTGAGCCCGGTCAAAATGCCGTCTCTTGCGATATCGGTAAAAATAATAGCGGCAACACCGGCGTCACTAAATCTTGCGGCCATGTCACCAAGTTCAAGTTTTGATGTTTCGGCCCAGCCGCGCACCGCCACCATGCCGTCCTTGGCATCGAGACCGACAACAATACGACCGGGAAATTCGCGGCAGGCGACATGTATCAAATCCGGGTTTTCGACCGCCACAGTGCCTAAAATTACCCGCGATATGCCCTTTTCAAGCCACATGGCGATGGTGTCGAGATTTCTGATACCGCCGCCAAGCTGGGTCGACATGGAAACATTTGCCAGAATTTGCTCAACAGCTTCAGCATTTACCGGCGCACCTTCAAAAGCACCATTGAGATCAACGATGTGGAGATAGTCAAAACCCGCATCCTCAAAGGCTTTTGCCTGAGCGTGGGGGGTGTCGTTGAATACTGTTGCCTGGTCCATATCACCCTGGATCAGGCGCACGCATTGACCGTCTTTTAGATCTATAGCCGGGAATAATTTCAACTGTCTGGTGTCCATTTAAGAAAATTGCCAATCAAACGCAAACCCAGCTCCTGACTTTTTTCCGGATGAAACTGGGTGCCGATCATATTGTCTTTGGCAACAGCGGCAAAGATTGTGCCGCCATATTGAGTTTCAGCCAGTACGTCCTCGCGATTACCCGGTATGAGATGATAGGAGTGAACGAAATAGGCGTGCAGGCCATCGTCGCCGGTTGTAATATTTTCCAGCACCGGGTGTTGTTTGCAAGCGTTCAAAGTGTTCCAGCCCATATGGGGGATTTTGAGGGATTTGTCGTCTGGTTCAATCGCCCTGACATCGCCCTTGATCCAGCCAAAACCTGCGGTGGTTTCATGTTCATGGCCGTGTTCAGCCATCAGCTGCATGCCGACACAGATACCCAGAAACGGTTTTTTATCGCGGGAGACAGCTTCATCAATCGCCGCCCACATGCCTTCAATCTTTTGCAATCCGGCGCGGCAATCGGCGAAGGCACCAACACCGGGCAGAACTATTTTGTCGGCCTGGGCGACCTCGGTAACTTGTGACGTCAGGACAATTTCAGCATCGCTGCCGATCTCATGGGCGGCGCGTTCGAATGATTTTACTGCTGATCTAAGATTGCCTGAGCCATAATCAATTATGGCTATTTTCATGGTTTTGGATCCGGCTCCGGAAACAGACCGACAACAGTTTCACTTTCCTTGCCAGGTTGGCGCAATGTTGCCAGGGTAGATTGAATGCCTGAGGCTGGATGAAGCTCGTGGCGTTGGGGAAGTTTTTTGTATGGATCAAGCAGGCTTTCAAAAAACCGTCTTTCGCAATGCTCCAAAGAACGCCCGGTGACGACGCCTATTTCCTGATATTGGCCACGCTTAAGGGTCCAGCGCCGCAAATTGTTGCCTTCAAGTGCAATGATAATATTGACGACAAGAACAAGACTTAAGGCGGGCCCGGCATCGAGGCCAATGGCATCAGCGACAGCGATGGCGGTAGCGTACAGCACCAAGGTGGCAAATAAAACCAGCCACATGCGGTGAAAAACCAGCCACACGGGAGCGAAAAAAAGTGCTGTCCAGGAAATACCCTCTTTAACAAAGCGGGTTTCCAGCCCTTCACTCAATATGAGTGCCGGCTCAGTGGATTTGTGGTGTACCGAAAATATTTTCATGCCCTTAAGCCATCGCTTTTAACAATTGTCCCATCAACTCAATGATCCCTTGGTGGACGGTATCACATCCTTCTGGCGTTCATCAATAGCTATGGCATCGCGAAGGCTGCGGGCCAGACCCTTGAAGCAGCTTTCAACAATGTGGTGATTATTGTCGCCGTAGAGGTTTTCAACATGAAGGGTAATGCCGGCATTTTGGGCAAAGGCCTGAAACCACTCCTTGAAAAGCTCGCTATCCATGTTGCCGATTTTTGGCCGGGAAAAATCAACCTTCCAGATCAGATAAGGCCGACCGGATATATCCAGCGCCACCCGGGTCAAGGCCTCATCCATCGGCAAATATGAATGGGCAAATCTTTTAACGCCACGACACTCACCCAACGCCTGTTTTACTGCCTGGCCAATAGCAATAGCACTGTCTTCGGTGGTGTGGTGCATATCAACATGGAGATCACCCTCAACCTTGAGATCAAGGTCAATCAGTCCATGTTTGCTCAACTGTTCCAGCATATGATCGAGAAAGCCAATGCCGGTATCGAGATTGCATTGCCCGGTGCCATCGAGATTAACGCTGACGGAAATTCTGGTTTCGCGCGTGTTACGCTCTAGAGTGGCGGTGCGCATTGTTCAAATCCTGATTTGATTTAATTACCTGTACTGACAGGGGTCTTAGCAGGTCCGAACCGCGGATGCCAGCCACAGATTAGCGTTTCCTTTTATATAACTAACAGGCTATCTCTTTTCAAACGCTCACAAACCCCTTACATGGTTGTAAATGACAGCGGCATAATTGTTTTAACTGAAAGGTAGCACAGTGACCACCATCCTAACTGTTCGCAAAGGCGGCAAGGTTGTTATTGCCGGCGATGGCCAGGTATCGGTAGGCGATACGGTCATGAAGGGTAATGCGCGCAAAGTGCGGAGCCTGGGAAGTGGCAATAATGTTATTGCCGGATTTGCCGGGGCAACGGCGGATGCGATGACGCTGTTTGAACGCCTTGAAACCAAGTTAGAGCAATATCCGACCCAACTCACACGGGCATGTGTCGAGCTGGCCAAGGACTGGCGCACCGACAGGTATTTGCGCCGTCTTGAAGCCATGTTGATTGTTGTCGATAAATCCGCCAGCCTGATTATCACCGGAACCGGCGATGTGCTGGAACCCGAAGGCGGTGTTATCGGCATCGGTTCGGGTGGCAATTATGCGCTTTCGGCTGCACGCGCCTTGATGGATACTGATATCAGCGCGGAAGAAATTACCAGAAAATCCATGGCCATTGCCGCTGATATCTGTGTTTATACCAATGACCAGTTGGTTCTGGAAATTATTGACGAAGAAGAATAGCCCGCCATGGTTTCCAAATCTGATTTAGAACGCGGCGTTGAGCAAGGCATTATCTCACCCGATCAGTTGAACAAGCTCGCCTCGATTGTCGCTGAAGATGGCGATGGCAATAGCCCGCAAACAGAACTTAGCCAGGATGCTCTGCGTGAAGCCGAAGATGAAGCACCGCGGTTTATTCGCTCCTTTGGCGATCTGTTTATTGCTATTGGCACAGGATTTTTAGGTGCGGGCGTGATGTCGGCAGTATCTTTCCTCGGCAATACAATCGCAGCACAAATGGCCGGGCTGGTTTTGATCTGGCTGGTGGCTGAATGGCTCACTGGTTATTTGCGAATTTCTGCGCCCAGTATAGTTTTATCCGTGCTTTTTACCGGATTTAGCGCATATTTTATGGCAACGACTCTGGATGCATCCAGATGGAGTAACCTTGCAACATATGAAACTTTCATGATTGTGAGTGCTGCCGCACTGGTGGCTGCGGGCCTGTTTTATCTGCGGTTTCGTTTACCTTTTGCTCTGGCAATCGTCGGCCTCACGATTGTTGGGTTAGGCTTTACGGCGATTGGCGTGATTTCATCTGATTTCCTGCTGTCTAACTTTCGCTGGATAATTGGCTTGGGCGGTTTGAGTCTTTTTAGTGCAGCAATGTGGTTTGATTTCAAAGACCCATACCGTAACAGCACGAATTCTGATTGCGGCTTCTGGCTTCATCTGATTGCAGCACCGATGTTGACACACGCGGTGTTATGGGATTCTCACCCGGCAATCACCAGCCTGCAAAAAGCATTTGGAACTACACCTGTTATCAACAGCTGGATGATTATCGCAATTTTCTTTATTTTCTTTGGTATTATTGCACTCATCATCAATCGCCGTGCCTTGCTGGTTTCTTCACTTGGGTACGTAGGCAGTGTTATCGCCTATGGTATCTGGCAGCTTAATTTACCCTCGGGCTCTGCAACAAGTGTTGTTTTGCTGGTCATTGCTACCCTTATTTTAACCTTTGGTGTTGGCTGGAAACCTTTACGGCGTCTGGTTTTCAAGCTGATGCCACAAGGCAAATATCTCGATAAATTACCACCTGCACACGCTTAAAGCCTTTAACAATAGTGGAAACCTGCTTACCTCATGACTGATTTTTCTCCCCGCGAAATTGTCTCCGAACTCGACCGCTACATTATTGGCCAAAAAGATGCCAAGCGCGCGGTTGCCATTGCCTTGCGCAACCGCTGGCGCCGCAAACAACTTGAAGGCCAGATGCGCGAAGAAGTGCTGCCCAAAAACATTTTAATGATCGGTCCCACCGGTGTTGGTAAAACCGAAATATCACGACGGCTGGCCCGGTTGGCCAATGCGCCCTTTATCAAGATTGAAGCGACCAAATTTACCGAGGTCGGTTATGTCGGTCGTGACGTCGAACAGATTATTCGTGATCTTATGGAAGTGGGTATCGGAATTGTGCGTGAACAAAAGCGCAATGAGGTGACCGCTGCCGCTCACCTTAATGCCGAAGAGCGGGTGTTGAGTGCCATTGTTGGTGAAAATGCCAGCGAGGCCACGCGCGACAGCTTCCGCCAAAAGCTTCGCGATGGCGAGCTCGATGACAAGGAAATCGAAGTTGAAGTAGCCGACACCAGCTCTGCCATGCCCGGTTTTGATATCCCCGGCATGCCCGGTGCACAAATGGGCATGATCAATCTCGGTGATATTTTTGGCAAGGGCTTTGGCGGCAAAACCAAAACCCGGCGCATGACCGTAAAAGAAAGCCATGAAGCTTTGATGGTGGAAGAATCCGATAAACTGCTTGATGATGACCAGCTTGTTCAGGAAGCCATCCAGTCGGTTGAAAACAATGGCATTGTTTTTCTCGATGAGATTGACAAAATCTGTGTGCGCTCAGAACGCAGCGGTGGTGACGTTTCCCGCGAAGGGGTGCAACGCGATCTCTTGCCGTTGATTGAGGGCACCAATGTCAGCACCAAACATGGCAATGTCAAAACTGATCATATTCTGTTTATTGCTTCTGGTGCCTTTCATATCGCCAAGCCGTCTGATTTGATGCCGGAACTTCAGGGCCGTCTGCCGATACGTGTTGAGCTTCGCGCGCTGGGAAAAGAAGATTTTCGCCGGATTTTAACCGAACCGGAATCCAGTTTGATCAAGCAATATATAGCGCTGATGGCAACAGAAGGCGTCACACTTGAATTTAAAGATGATGCGATTGAAATGCTGGCATCCATTGCTGTTGATATAAATGCAAGTGTTGAAAATATCGGTGCGCGCAGATTGCAGACCGTTCTCGAGCGCGTGCTCGATGAAATCAGCTTTACGGCCACCGACCGCTCCGGCGATACCATCGTTATCGACGCTGATTTTGTTGAGGAAAATATTGGCGATCTCGCGCGCAATACTGATCTGTCAAGGTTTATACTTTAAGGGCGTTCAAGCGCCACTAAGGCTGCAGACCCCTTGGGCCTTAGTCCAACGCTACGCTCGTCCGAGTGCGCCATTGATAGTCTATCATTGTGGCACTCGGACGAGCGTAGCGTTGGACTAACGAGCGACTGCGAGTGCAGGCTGCGCGCCGCTTGAGCGCCTCTAAAAATATCATCAATATTTTTTAACAATCGCCAGCATTTCCTCGATGTCTGCCTGCGACAATCTGGCGATGTTTGCTGACAATCTGTTGGCCATTTCGCAGGCGTTTGGGCTGAGGCGTGATGTGTCGAGAGTGACGCGCGGGTGTGACAGAGCGGCGAGGCGTTCAAGGTTTTCGGCCTCATCCCAGATCACGTTAAAATGAGCAATGATGCGCTGGATTAAATACCAGCTGGGTCGGCTGCGCTGGCCGTGTTCGAGTGCGGATAGATAGGCGCTTGATACGCCAATTGCCTGGGCCAGGTCTTTTAGTGACATGGCTTTGGCTTTTCGGAGTTCTCTTAGTTTTGCTCCAAAAGGTGTCATTGTTTCACCCTGTTTTTTTTCGTCTTAAACGAACATATAATGCGCCGCCGCCGCCGTGTCTGGGATGGGCGGGCTGATAGCCGATGACCAGATCTCTAAGATCAGGTTCACTCAGCCATTGCGGCACACATCGCATCAAGATGCCGGTGCGCTCGGGCGTATGTATCACATCAAAACTGTGCAGTGTATGGCGCGCGATGCCTTCGCCACCCTTGCCGGTGATGACCAGCACCGTGCGGTAGTGGCGAGACTGGGCATTGAACAAAAACGAGCGTAAAATCTGGTGCGCTGCGGCTTGGGTTTTGCCATGAAGATCAAGACGTGCATCTATTTCAACCTGCCCGCGGCCAAGTTTTCGTTTCATGGCTCTGTCAACGCCCAAGACAGGTGCGATGCCTGGGATGGCCGGGCGCTGTGGCGTATAGGAGGGTGTGGAAGGTAACCGGGCGGGTGGTTTTGGGGTCAGGGTTGTTTGTGAATTTTTGAGTGACACTGGTTTTCTTGTGGTTTTTGGACGCTTTGGCGGTTCAGGACGCCTTTTCAGTGGTTCGGCTGTGTCGCTGACCTGTTTCCACACGATGCGATCTTCGGCGTTAAGATGATCATTGGTATTGCTGTCTTTTTTCCCAGACATCAGATCAACGCTGAAATTTTACCGCCAGGCGTTTTGGCAGTAGTAAAAACAGTTTGCCGGGTTGTTGCATTTTTCCCGCTGCATCTCCCGCATCCTTGCCGGAGCCCCAGTATATATCACCCCTGATCGCCCCTTTGATCGCAGAGCCGGTGTCCTGGGCTATCATCAATTGCTTAAAGGCGATGAGTTTACCGGATTTTACATCAGGAATTTCAGTCTCGAGCCAAAACGGCAGGCCATAGCCATGAACAGACTTATCAATAGCGAGGCTGCGCTTTGGTGCCAAAGGCACTCCTTGCGCACCAATAGGGCCCTGTCGAGGATTGGTGTTTTTGAGAGGTTTGAAGAAAATGAAGGACTGGTTTTTTTGCATGACACGTGTAGCTTGCTGCGGATTTTTTGTGAGCCAGTGGCGGATTGACTGCATCGAAACATTTTGGCGGGCAAGAGCTCTTTGATTGATCAAGACTTTACCAATGGAGGTATAGGGCCGACCGTTTTTGGCGGCAAAGCCAACCCGCAGTATTTTGCCATTCTCAAGGAACAAGCGGCCAGAACCTTGCACATGAAGAAAAAACGCATCAACCGAATTTTTGAGATAGACAAACTCGAGCCCGCGATTTTTCAGTGCTCCGTTTTCTATTTGTGCCCGGGTGAAATAGGCTTTGCCACTGCGCCTCAGGTCTTTGGGTACACGATAAAGCGGGACGGAATATGTTTTCGAACGTTTCAAACTGGCAGCCAGCTCAGGTTCAAAGTACCCGGTAAATAAGCCTCTATCATTGCCATTGACGACCCAGGCGGGCACGAAATTATGTTCAAAAAATTTGCGGGCTGCCTGGCGATTTTTCGAAGCAACTTTTTTTGCCGCTGCACAGGCACCTGACCAGTCGGAATATCTTCCGGTAAATCCCTGCCGCAATTTACTCTGACTGGATTTGCTCATGACGCGGCACGAACGCCTAAAGGCAACCAGTGCTTTTTCATGCTGGTCGCGATCCCATCCCGACAAATCAGCAAAGCTGACAATGTGAGCTTTCAGTTTTTTGTCCGGGGAGGTGATAATTGGCATATTTGCATGGGCAATTGCCAAGGGTGACACCACCATCGCCGTCAAAATTACGCTCAATATTCGTGTGGTTTTCATGCGCGCAATACCAACTGATTTTTAATTAGGACAGAAAAGCCCGACGTTTAAGAAAATTTGATTGCCACAAAATAATCAATTTGCGGTTTCAGTCGATACCAGTTTCCAGTTCGGGTCACTTTCAGTGATATCACGCTCAAATGTCCAAATATCTGTAACTTCAGTTACCTTTTTGGGATCACCATCAATGATTTTGCCATCAAGGTCTCTGGTCGAGGTAATAAGTTCACTGAGGAATTTAACAGTAAGGCGCACTTTCTTGGCTCTCAGGGAGGCATCGATAATATTTGCTTTTTCAATGCCGATAAAACTCGATTCTAAAACCTCGCCACGATCTTCACGCTCGCTGATGGCTTGATCGAAGCCTGCATAAACTTCGCGGTTTAACAATGATTTCAATGATTTCCGATCACCCGCTGCAAAGGCCATAACGATCATTTCATAGGCAAACCTGGCACCGTCGAGAAATTCTGTGGGATGAAAGGTTTCATCCTTGGCAGCTATTTTGCGTAACGTCTTGCCCAGCGCACTGTCCGCCGGAGCCACAGCATCAAAGGCCTTGTCATCTATAACAGTGGTCTGAACTTCGGTCTTGGCTTTTTGGGTTTTGCTGTTATTTGGCAAAGTGATTACATTGCCGTCATTGTCATTGCGGGCAACGGGGTTTTCTTCGCCCTCGGTCGATGTGTAGGGATCATAGGGCTTGCGCTCATTACCAGTTCGCCGCCCCAGAGCATTGCGAAGCCGCCAGAAGACGACGCCTGCCAAAACGAGGAAAAAAAGATTATAAATATCGAATGTCTCATTCATCGATCACCTGCCTGTCTGGTGCGGTTTTAGCCGACGGGAAATTTATCTAAATCCGGCTTGTTCAATCTAATAGCGGGAAAATGTACGGCGAGCAATTTAAACTCACTCCAAACAATTGGATTTTACCGATACATTATGTTCATTGGTTGTATTTTACACATCTGATACTCATGTTGGAACTTAATTTCCAGATTTCCAGGAGCTTGCATTGAAATATTTGTTGTTTGGTGCCTTTGTCATCGTACCAATCGCCGAAATAGCCACTTTTATTCAAGTGGGTAATGTCATTGGCCTGTGGCCAACCCTTGGAATTATTCTGCTAACCGCCATTTTAGGCACAGGATTGTTGCGATATCAGGGCCTTGCCACGCTTAATCAGGCTCAGACAGCCCTCAATGAAGGGGAGTTGCCGCTTACGTCAGTCATTCACGGTGTGTTTCTTCTTGTTGCCGGTCTGTTGTTGCTAACGCCGGGATTTATTACTGATGGTATAGGGTTTTTATTGTTTGTGCCGCCGCTGCGTCTGCTGATTGCCAGTTGGGCCATTGAGAAATTTAAAAATAGCAAAAATATTCACGTTCAAACATCCGGTCCCGGCAGCGGTTATGCCGCAAACCGCTCCTCCTCACCCGTAATTGAAGGCGAGTTTACGGTAGCTGATGGGGATGGTGAAAAGGCAAATGACACTTCTGACCGGCTAAAACCACCTAAAAACAACCCGGATCCAGATTCGCCGTGGCGACAATGATCTGTTTTGAGTTGTGAATTTTTTAAATTGGGTGTAAGCCTCCCACATCATGCCAAACCTGAAGGAGTAATCGATGGCGGACGAAAATAATGAAGCCCCGGAAGACAAATCAGAACCAACTGAAAATGGCGCTGTCGTTGAAGAAGATGAGGTAACGTTTCGAATTTTGGGTCAGTATCTTAAAGACCTGTCTTTTGAAAACCCCAATGCTCCAGCCAGCCTCAATCCCGAAGCTGAAAGTCCAAACATTGAAATTTCAGTGAATGTCAATGCCAACGTGCTGGCCGAAAATACCTATGAGGTAGAACTGGCTCTCAAGGCAATAGCGACAGCGGGTGAGCAGACGGTTTTTGCCGTCGAGCTGCTTTATGCCGGTGTGTTTCAGGTTGAAAATTTTCCTGATGAAAACCTGCAGCCGCTTATTTTGATTGAATGCCCCAGAATGTTGTTTCCGTTCGCACGGCAAATACTTGCTTCTGCCTCTCGCGATGGCGGCTATCCGCCCTTGTTGCTGGATCCAATTGATTTTTCCGGGCTTTATCAACAAAAGATGGCCGAAGCTGCTGAAGAAGCATCTGGTACTGCATAGTATTTTCAGATTTTAAGACGTTTTCTTCCAGATCACATTTTCACCAAGTTCAAGGAGAAATGTGGTGTGGGCTTCGATCTCTGCTTTGGTAAGCCGCGATTTCAAAGGCGTTGGTCGTGCACCAAAGTCTTTGGCGTGGACGGTCATGTCAGATTGCGTTGTTTCTTCGGAAATCAACGTCAAATTTGGCTGGGCACCGCCAATGAGCTCAAGATAGACTTCGGCCAGTAGTTCGGAATCGAGCAAGGCTCCGTGTTTGACGCGGTTTGAATTATCGATGCGAAAACGCCGACACAAGGCATCAAGACTGCTGGAAGCCCCGGCGAATTTTTTGCGCGCCAAAACCAGAGTGTCGATAACCTGAGCATCATCAATTGCTGGGCGTTTGAGCGCTTTTAATTCCCAGTTCAAAAAACCCAAATCAAATGGGGCGTTGTGTATTATCAGGGTCGCGTCTGAAATAAATTCGATGAATTCATCCGCAACATCGCCAAACAGCGGTTTTGTGCTGAGAAATTTCCCTGACAGCCCGTGAATATTGAAGGCTTCTTCAGGCATGTCGCGTTGAGGATTTAAATAGACATGATAGCTGTTGCCGGTGGGCAGATGATGCAGCAATTCGACACAGCCGATTTCAACAACACGGTCGCCACGGTTGGGTGATAATCCGGTGGTTTCCGTATCCAGAACAATTTCACGCATTTCAGTTTTTTTCTCGCAATTCATCCACAAGTTCGCGAACCTGAGCAAAAGCATGTTCCAGGCCCTTGTCGGTTTCAACTATATAATCAGCTTTTGCCCGCTTTTCTTCGTCCGGCATCTGGCGCGATAATATCAGCTCAAGCTTTTCCCCGGTCATCCCCGGTCTGGCCAGGGCGCGTCTTGCCTGAATTTCTGCAGGCGCTGAGACCACCAGCACCTTGTCAACCAGCTCATTACCACCGGTTTCAAACAACAAGGGTATATCGAGAACAATTAAAGCTTCGCCATTTTGTTTGGAATTTTTGATAAATTCATTCTGCTTATGGCGCACCAGAGGATGGATAATCCGTTCAATATCGCCGATAATCGCGGGGTTTTCGAGAATTTTTAAACTTAGTTTTTCCCGGCTTACTGCACCGTTGACAATAACATCAGCAAACAGGTTGCCTATGGGTTTTACGGCCGCACCGTTTGCAGCATAGAGTTCATGAACGGCATCGTCCGCGCTATAGACCGGCACATCCAGACGTTTGAACATCCTGGCTGTTTCGGTTTTGCCCATGGCTATGGATCCGGTAAGACCGACAATGATCACGGGCCAACCTCAAGGGATTTTTCAACCATTTGTCGTAATTCTCGCGTTACTTCAGGTCTGGTACCAAACCACAATTCAAATCCGCGCACGGCCTGGTGCAGTAACATGCCCAAGCCATCAACGGCGATAAGCCCATGATTTTCAGCCTCAAGCAGCAGTCGGGTTTTCAGTGGCGTATACACAATATCAACGACTATGGCATGGCCGGGCAACGTCGATAAATCAAGTTCCAGCGGTAGTTGTCCAGCCATTCCCAAAGAAGTGGTATTTATAACCAGATCCATCGAGGGCAAAATACCCTGCACCTTTGACATTTCTACTGACCGGGCAGTGGGAAGAATTTCATCTGCCAGGTTTTGAGCACGAGATATTGTTCTGTTAGCGATATATACATTATCAACACCAGATGTTTTCATAGCCGAAAGGATTGCTCTAGCGGCACCTCCAGCGCCTAAAATAACAACATTTTTGGTATTTTTCAGCCAATCTGGAGCACTCAGAGACAGGTGGGTTAAAAATCCGTAGATATCGGTATTGGTGCCGAGAAGTTTTTCGCTGCGTTTATAGATGGTATTTACCGCACCAACGCTGCGGGCATCTTCATCAATATCATCAAGAAAACCGATTACATCGCTTTTATAGGGCAGGGTGACATTTGCTCCAGCATTTTCGTTGTGACGCAATTTTTCGATAAAGCCTGCAAGCTGGTCCGGGGCGAGTTCGGCCAACTCATAGCTGCCGTCAAGGCCATAGTGTTTGAGCCAGTACTGGTGAATTTGGGGCGAACGCGAGTGTTTGACCGGATTGCCGATGACATATGAATGAGGGATTTTGGTCATTATCGCTCCAGTATCCCTTCAGTTCTGAAAAATTCCAGTAGAGGTAGAAGCGGCAAGCCTAAAATTGTAAAGTAATCCCCGGTAATCTTTTCAAAAAGCTGCATACCTTGTGCTTCCAACTTGTATGCACCAACACTACCAAGAACATCAACGCCCGGTAGGGCCAGGTATTTTCCTAGAAATTCCGGCGAAAAATCACGCATGGTAAGATCGGCAGCATCATTGTAGCGCCATACCACAACACCTTGTCTGGCACACGCGATTGCACTGTATAAGTTATGGGTCTTGCCACGTAAGGCCAGTAGTTTTTCGCGGGTATCCTTTAAATCACGGGCTTTATCGAAAAGAGTATCACCACATTGAAGTGTCTGGTCTGCACCAATGACCAGATGACTGGGGTTTTTACGACTGACTTCAAGTGCCTTGGTTTCAGCCAGGATTTCTGCCAGATCCCCTCCCCTAGCTTGAGAGTTTTGCGAGGATAAAACACGTTTCACTGCATCTTCATCAATATCAGCGGGCATTACTTCTATATCAACACCAGCATTTTGCAAAAGCTGGGCACGAATTTTGCTCGCGGATGCCAGGATTATCTGTGTCATAATGATTCGGCCTGGTTACGCTTGGACAAAAGATTTAATATGCCGGCGGCTGTTTCCTCAATTGATCGCCGGGTGACATCGACGATAGGCCAGTTGTTACGTGCACTCAGGGTTCTGGCATATTTCAGCTCTTCCGCAATTTTACCGCGGTCGATATATTCTGTTTCTTGCATTTGATTGAGTGAAAGCAGGCGGTTACGGCGAATTTGAATGATGCGTTCCGTACTCGCTATCAGGCAGACAACCAGAGGTTTCGTAATTTTTTCCAGTTGTGGCGGCAGCGGTATATTCGGCACCAGAGGAATATTGGCAGTTTTTACACCCTTGTTGGCAAGATATATGCTGGTGGGCGTTTTTGACGTTCGGCTGATGCCTATCAACACGAGATCGGCGGTATCAATATCTTCGGTCATTTGGCCATCGTCATGGGCCATGGTGAAATTAAGTGCATCAATTCGGCGGAAATATTCAGCATTGAGGACGTGTTGTCCGCCAATTTGCGGGATTGATTCCGTGTTCAGATACGCGGACAGAACTTCAATGACCGGATCGAGGATAGCTATTGTGGGAACGCCAAGCGCTTCGCAACGGGTTTCCAGTTTTTTTCTTAAATCCTGATTTACCAGGGTGAAGAAAACGATACCGGGGGCGTTTTCTATCTCGGTCAAAATCCGGTTAAGTTGTTTTTCACTGCGCACAAGTGCATGAACATGTTCTATGGACCGAAAGGAGGCATATTGAACGGTCGCCGCCTTGGCAACGGCATTCAGGGTTTCGCCTGTGGCATCAGAAACCAAGTGGAGGTGAAAATATCTGTCAGTATCTTTGTTCATAAATCTGTATAACAGTTAATAAGTTGCGCTTTTTTCAGGGTATCAAAAATCCATCCCCACTATGAAGAATCCTGTCCCCAAATAATTTTACCGGTATAATTTTATCCATGTGTTTTTGATATGTTGAAAACTATCGGTTTTCCAACGGTTATCCACTGACAAGCAAATATTTACAGGTGGATATGTTTTTATCATCACATCTAAATCATTGTAAATATTATGATTTTTATCCTTGTATTTTAATCAGTTTCCTTTTTTTAACGGGTATTGATAGCATGTGAATTAAAATAATCTTTGATTTTTTGTGGATTTTTTTTAATTCCCACAGAAGGCCTGTTATACAAAAACAACATTAAAAAGATTCTTTTATTTTATTATTGATTGATCGTTGAGAATTCCCGATAACCACCCAATGAACATAGCATATAAAAGACGAACCGACGATTGCCGGTTTATGAGAGTTTTTGAGGGAGAATGTCTAACGCCCGCTCCTGTATGGATGATGCGGCAGGCAGGTCGTTATTTACCGGAATATCGCAAAGTGCGAAAGACAGCAGGTAACTTTCTTGATCTGTGTTATTCGCCTGATCTTGCAACAGAAGTCACACTTCAGCCAATCAGAAGATATGATTTTGATGCCTCTATCTTGTTTGCTGACATTCTTTTGATACCTGATGGGTTGGGTCAAAATGTACGATTTGGTGAAAATATCGGACCAATCCTGGAGCCTATCAGAAGTGAAGAAGATTTCAGAAAACTGACAGTTGAAAATCTTCATGACCATTTAGCACCGGTCTATCAGACAGTTAAACAGGTCCGCGCCGGTTTACCTAAAAAAACCGCCTTGATCGGATTTTGCGGGGCGCCATGGACAGTGGCGACCTATATGATTTCAGGCAAAGGATCGCCTGATCAAAAAGATGCAAGACTTGCGGCATTCAGACGGGAAACCTGGGTTCAGGAGCTTATTGATCTACTGGTGGAAACTTCAGTGCAGTATCTTTGCAAACAAGTGGAAAACGGTGCTGATTTGCTGCAGGTTTTTGATACCTGGGGTGGTAATCTGGGCGAGCTTGAATTTGAACGCTGGTGTATAGAGCCGATGGCGGCGATGGTTGCTGGCGTTAAACAGACATACCCAGATGTGCCGATTATTGGCTTTCCGAGAAATGCCGGTGTGCGCTACAAGCGATTTATCGAAAAAACCGGTGTTGACGGTGTTAGTCTGGACACAAGTGTTTGCCTGGCCTGGGCGCGTGATAATCTGGATGATGGTTGCGTACTTCAGGGCAATCTTGATCCTTTAGCTGTGGTGGCGGGCGGTGACAGGCTGGAAGTTGAGGTTAAACATGTGCTCGATACGATGGCCGAGCGGCCGTTTATCTTTAATCTGGGGCACGGTTTAATTCCCGAAACGCCACCAGAAAACGTTGCTCGAGTGGTTGATATTATCAGAAGTGCTTAAGGTTTAATTTACAGGGTTTGCTTGAGCATGATGTATCTTTGGATCAAAGCTTTTCATATTATAGCCGTCATATCGTGGATGGCCGGTTTGCTGTATTTACCCCGTTTATTTGTCTATCATAGTGAATGTCAGCAAAAAAGTGAACAATCCGAGACCTTTAAAACCATGGAGCGTCGATTGCTGAAAGCAATTATGGCTCCCGCCATGATGGTAACCTGGGCTTTGGGTTTAACTTTATTGTTTGGTTTTGATATGGTAACCGGCGAAGATGGTTATTGGTTTCATGCCAAGCTTGGTTTGGTCATCTTATTGACACTCTTTCATATTTATCTGGGAAAACTTGCTGCAGAGTTTGCCGCTGATAATAATCAGCACAACAGTAAATTTTATCGCATGATAAATGAGGTGCCGACTGTATTGATGATAGCTATTGTTATTTTGGTAATTGTCAGACCTTTTTAGGTTTTTGACCTGTGGTTTATTTGGATGATTGAGAAAATTCAGTTTTTTATTGAACTGTTCATATTAAGGGTTATATAGACTACAAAATTCTACTGTTTCGTTTTGCCTTAAATTTTGCTATTATAAAATCGTGATATCGGCAGTCCAATGGCCGTGTCTGATTGTTTTCCTAACATTTTCTTATGTAGCAAATTTTTCAGAGAATCGTTAAGTGTCGATAATTGCGCAGGAAACGGCCCCCTTGGCTGTTACCTTTGAGGAAAAGTATATTCTGTTTCACTTTATATCGGAGATCGTATGACGGACCTTGATCAAGCTGAAGAGATCAAGCTTCAGGATCTGAAAGTAAAATCACCAACTGATTTATTGGTGATTGCTGAAGACCTGGAAGTCGAAAATGCCAGCACATTGCGCAAGCAGGAACTTATGTTTGCCATACTTAAGTCTCTGGCGGATCGTGAAGTGGAAATTATTGGCCAGGGTGTGGTTGAAGTATTGCAGGACGGGTTTGGTTTTCTGCGCTCGGCGGATGCCAATTATTTACCCGGTCCAGATGATATTTACCTCAGTCCCAGTCAGATCAGGCGATTTAGTCTGCGTACTGGCGATACAGTCGAAGGTCAGATCCGCAGCCCCAAGGATGGTGAGCGCTATTTTGCTCTGTTGAAAATTCTGTCGATAAATTTCGAGAACCCGGAAAATGCCCGCCATAAGGTTCATTTTGATAATCTGACACCGCTCTATCCTGATGAACGCCTGTTGATGGAAGTTGACGATCCAACCCTTAAAGACAGAAGCTCAAGGGTCATTGATCTGGTGGCTCCACTGGGTAAAGGCCAGCGCGGATTGATAGTTGCACCACCGCGCACAGGCAAGACTGTATTATTGCAGAACATTGCCCATAGTATCACTGCCAATCACCCTGAATGTTATCTAATTGTCCTGCTTATAGATGAACGTCCTGAAGAAGTGACGGATATGCAGCGTTCGGTGAAGGGCGAAGTTATCAGCTCAACCTTTGATGAGCCTGCGGTACGCCATGTGCAAGTTGCCGAAATGGTAATTGAAAAAGCCAAACGGCTCACCGAACATGGGCGCGATGTTGTTATTTTACTTGATTCTATTACGCGTCTGGGCCGGGCCTATAATACGGTTGTGCCCTCATCGGGCAAAGTATTGACCGGTGGTGTTGATGCCAATGCCTTGCAAAGGCCAAAAAGATTTTTTGGGGCGGCGCGGAATATCGAAGAAGGCGGGTCATTGACCATTATTGCCACAGCTTTGATAGATACCGGCAGTCGTATGGATGAGGTAATTTTTGAGGAATTTAAAGGCACGGGTAATTCGGAAATTATTCTTGATCGCAAAATCTCAGACAAGCGCATCTGGCCTTCAATTGACATTACCAAATCGGGCACCCGAAAAGAAGAACTTGTCGTGTCCAAGGAAATTCTCAAGAAAATGCATGTTCTGCGCCGGATACTTAATCCTATGGGTACAGTGGATGCGATTGAATTCTTGCTTGATAAACTCAGGCATACCAAGAATAATGATGAATTCTTTGATTCGATGAATACCTGATCTCAATCCGTTTAGTATTTTCCCAACTACAAAGCAATCAAAGCCTGAATTATGTCCTCTGTTTCAGTGAGAGGGCTGTTGCAGATATTGTTTTGACAGATATAGATTGTCGGCCGATCGTCAATGGCTGATTTCCCATGAGCGGGATGGTTTTTGGCAGGTGCTGAATCTTCATTGATAATCAGTAGTGCCGCTGTTGCAGGGATATTGGTTCGTACCGTCGCCAGCATGGCTTGATTGAGTTTTTCGGGTTTGCCCGGTGCTACAATGACACTCAAAAGAGCCATCCTCATTTCAAATGCCACCAGCAATGATGCGCTGTTGAATATGTTTTGGAATATATCGGTTGTGAAGGCCGAGATTATCTGATCGACACGGTCCAGATGTTCCTGATTACTCGTCAGGAGATATAATCTGATAAGATTTTGCGCCATGATGCCGTTGGCATTTGGGGTTGCATCATCGTGGTGAGAACGGGTTCTGACAATAAGGCTTTCAGCATTGTCGGCGGTGAAAAAATATCCATCGTCAGTGTGATCCCAATAATGCTCATAAAGTGATGAATTTAGTTGGATTGCGGTGTTTAGATATTGAATGTTACCGGTCGCCTGATGAAGGGCAAGGCTTGCCCGGATCATATTCGCGTAACCCTCGGATGTCGTAAGATGCTGTATTTTTTGCATTCGGGCAGCGTGGTGGAGCTTGCCTTCTATGATCATGGTTGTGGTGATATAGTGATGGGCTTTCTTGGCCATGTCCAGCCAGTGGTTATTTTCAAAAGCCATTGCAGCGCTTGCAAGACTTGAGATCATCAGGCCGTTCCAGTCGCTGAGAATTTTGTCATCGAGGGCTGGTCGGATGCGTCCTTCACGGTGTTTGAGCAGTGTTTTTCGGTTTTGACTTAAAGTTTGCTCAATGTCGTCATTTCCCGGGTGGCCAGATTTCAAACGATTGAGAATATTGACCTGCTCCCAGTTCCCGGTTTCAGAAACATCATAGATTTGTGCGAATACGTCATAGGCTGATCCTAGGTGAAGTTTGATTTCTTCGGCAGACCAGACATAGAATTTCCCCTCCACACCTTCAGAATCAGCATCTAAGGAAGCACTAAAAGCCCCTTCGTTTGTCACCATTTCGCGCTGTACCCATCCGATTGTTTCTTCGATGCGTTGTTGAAACAATGGCTCTGCTGTGACCTGAAATGCTCTGATCAGCAAATCTAGTATGAGTGCATTGTCATAAAGCATTTTTTCAAAATGTGGAGCTAACCAGATTTCGTCTACTGAATAACGCGAGTATCCGCCACCAAGATGATCATAGATGCCACCCTGGCTCATGTGGGTTAGGGATATTGTTACAGTGTCACGATACTCCGGCAGACTTAGTCTGATGCCGGTTCGCCACAACAGGTCCAAAATGATGGTTTGGGGAAACTTTGGTGCGCCCTTTAGGCCACCATGATTGAAGTCCATTTGTTGCAAAAGGCGGTTTGCAACCTGGGTGGTAATGTCGATTGTCAAAGTGTGGGTTTTGTTTTTTTGAGTTCGTTTGGCCAATGCCTGGGTGATGGCAAGGCAGTTTGTCTTGACTTTATCGGGCTGGTTTTCATAAATTTCCGCTATTTGATTGAGGATCTGGATAAAACCCGGCCGACCGTAGTTTGATGTTTTAGGAAAATATGTGCCCCCCCAGAATGGCTCACCTTTTGGCGTTAAAAACATTGTCAAAGGCCAGCCTCCCTGCTCGCCCATGAGTTGGATTGCGTTCATGTAAATTTTATCGATATCGGGACGTTCTTCGCGATCGACCTTGATATTGATGAAAAGCTTATTCATAACTTTTGCTGTTTCATTATCCTCAAAGCTTTCGTGGGCCATAACATGGCACCAGTGACAGGCGGCATAGCCAACAGACAACAATATTGGGCGATTGAGTTTGCGGGCCTGATCCAATGCTTCATTACCCCAGGGGTACCAATGGACAGGATTATCTTTATGTTGAAGAAGATAGGGGCTGATTTCACTGGCAAGAAGATTTTTGGACATAATATTTTAAGCCGGTAATTGCTATAAGGATCAAGTGTACCAGTATAGCGCAAGGTATAATAATTGGTGGTGACTTAATTTGGCTGTTTACGATACAATCTACGCAATGTCGAGTGGCTCCGGGCGTGCGGGAGTGGCCGTTATTCGCGTTTCCGGGCCGCATTCAAAAGACCTGCTGCAACAATTGTGCAGTGGAGAGATACAGGCTCGTTACGCTCATCTTAAAACACTCACTCATCCTAAGTCTGGTGATCTGCTGGATCAGGCTCTGGTTTTGTGGTTTCCGGCACCTGGCAGTTTTACCGGTGAAGATGTTGCGGAGTTGCACATTCATGGGGGTGGTGCAGTTATTGCCGCTGTTATGGAGGCGGTCGGATCTGTTAGTGGTTTACGCATGGCGGAAGCCGGGGAATTTACCCGCCGGTCATTTTATAATGGCAAGCTTGATCTCACCGGGATAGAGGCTATTTCTGATCTTGTGGCAGCTGAAACCGATCAGCAAAGACGCCAGGCATTGGCACAAATGCGTGGCGGCCTCTCTGATCTTTTAAATCAATGGCGCGACAGGCTTATTCATATATTGGCTTACGTTGAAGCTGGCATTGATTTTAGTGATGAAGAAGATGTGGGGGACGATGTTAACCGGCATATGGTCACGAAGATTCTTGACCTTAAAAACCAGATAGCCGTTCATCTCAATGATCAACGGGCCGGTGAGCGACTTCGCGATGGTCTTCAGGTTGTGATTGCCGGGCCTGCTAATGCCGGGAAATCCAGCCTGTTGAATGGTTTGGCAAAAAGAGATGTGGCCATCGTTTCAGAGCAGGCGGGAACCACGCGTGATGTGATTGAAGTTCATCTGGATCTGAATGGATTTCCTGTAACCGTGTCGGATACTGCCGGATTGCGCGATTGTGGTGATGAAATAGAGGAAGAAGGTGTACGGCGCGCCAGGAATAAAATGCGAGCCGCAGACATAATTCTTTGGACAACAGACGGCACAATTAAAGAGGCGCCGTTCAATTTCCTAATCGATTCAGATCAGTCTTTGATTCGCTTACGAAATAAGTGTGACATTGATTCAAGTAGGGCCTGCCCAAAATCAGAGGCGGAAGATTGCCCAATCCTTGCCATCTCTGCAAAGACCGGTGCAGGCTTTGACAGACTGATTGATAGCATCACAGATATTGCCTTGACCATACAATCGAGCGGAGAAAACGCCGTTATTACCCGGGCACGTCATCGTGAAGCTTTGATGAGAATTGTAGATATTTTGTCAAAAGTACTTGATACATCTGATTTAGCCGATGAGTTAATTGCAGAGAACTTGCGTATTTGTACGCGTGAGCTTGGCCGTCTCACCGGCCGGGTGGACGTGGAAGATTTGCTTGATGTCATTTTCAATGATTTTTGCGTTGGCAAGTGAGTGTTTCACGTGAAACAATCTTAAGGATGCTTTGACGCCCAAGGCTTTAACCTCTATGTAAACCAGCAAATTGAACGGGTTTGCCGGACAGGATCAGGAATGTTGCCGAAAAAAAAATGGGATGTGATCATTATCGGTGGTGGTCATGCCGGCTGTGAAGCCGCGGCAACCTCCGCACGCCATGGTGCGGCAACTCTGCTGATCACCCACAAGTTGAACACGATCGGAGAGATGTCGTGTAATCCCGCCATCGGCGGGTTGGGCAAAGGCCATCTTGTGCGCGAAATTGATGCTCTCGACGGCCTAATGGGCCGGGTGACAGATGTTGCGGGTATTCAGTTTAGAATGCTCAACCGGCGAAAGGGACCGGCTGTACGCGGCCCCCGAGCGCAATGTGATCGCAAACTCTACCGTTGTGCCATGCAAGAAGAGTTGGCTACTGTTGAAAACCTGTGGTTACTTGAAGGAGATGTTGAAGACATCAGGATCACGCAAGGCCAGATTGATGGTGTGGTTCTGGCAGATGGGAGGTTTATAGCCTGTGGTGCTGTGGTGTTGACAACCGGCACTTTTCTCAATGGATTGATCCATATAGGCAGCCAAAGAATTCCAGCTGGACGCCACGGTGAACAGCCAGCGCGAAAACTATCCCAAAAACTGTATGAAACCGGCTTTAAAATGGGGCGGCTTAAAACCGGCACCCCTGCCCGGCTGGACGGCCGCACTATTAATTGGGATATGTTGCAAGAGCAACCTGGTGACGTTCCTCCTGTGCCGTTTTCGTTCTTGAACGATAAGATAGAAACGCCGCAAATCTCCTGTCATATCACCCATACTTGCAAAAAAACCCATCAATTGATTGCGGATAATATCTCAAAATCTTCTATGTATTCGGGACAAATTGAAGGTGTGGGCCCACGATACTGCCCATCGATTGAAGACAAGATTGTGCGTTTCAAGGAACGTGACAGCCACCAGATTTTCCTGGAACCTGAAGGTCTTGATGATACAACTGTCTATCCCAATGGTATATCGACGTCTTTGCCTGCCGATGTTCAACGGGCGTTTATTCAGACCATTGCCGGACTGGAGGATGCCAAAATTGTCCGACCCGGTTATGCGATTGAATATGACTATATTGATCCGCGGGAACTTTTTCCGAGCCTTGAAACCAGGCGCATTAAAGGGTTGTTTTTAGCCGGGCAGATTAATGGCACGACGGGATATGAGGAAGCAGGCGCGCAAGGATTGCTGGCTGGGTTGAATGCCTCGTTGCGTGTCAGTGGCAGTGAAGCTTTTATCCTGGATCGGGCTGATGCTTATATCGGGGTTATGATTGATGATCTGGTTACACGAGGTGTGGCTGAACCCTATCGGATGTTCACATCACGGGCTGAATATCGATTGACCTTACGTGCCGACAATGCCGATCAACGCCTGACACCTCTGGGGATTGCGCTTGGTTGTGTCGGGTCTGAACGTCGCCAGACATTTGAGACCAAACGTTTGGCTTTACAGCAAGCCAGAGAGCTGGCCACAAGTCTCGATATTACGCCAAACAAGGCATGTGATCATGGCCTGACCATCAACAAGGATGGGGTCAGAAGGAATGTGCATGAGCTTTTGGCCTATCCGGGAATTGATTTGGAGAGGCTTTGCGTTATCTGGCCGCAACTTCAAAGCCTGTCAGCTGAAATAGGCCAACAACTTGAGATCGATGCTAAATATTCCGGTTATCTCGATCGGCAGAATGCTGATATTCTGGCGTTCCGCAAAGATGAAACGCTGCACATACCGATGACCCTGGAATATGGTTCAATTGGTGGTCTATCGCTGGAGGTTAAAGAAAAGCTCGAAGCTGCCCGGCCATTGACCCTGGGACAGGCATCGCGCATAGAAGGTATTACACCAGCCGCTCTCACTGCCTTGCTGGCCCACGTCAAAAACCCGCAAAAGAAAAGCTGTGCCTGAGCCATTGACTGATATGACCATTGCCGAAGGCAAACGCGAATTTACCCACACTTATGATGTTTCACGTGAAACAATGGAACGCCTGTCGATCTATGCCGACATGCTGACCAAATGGCAACGGCGCATCAATCTTGTTGGTCCAGCCACCATAGAGGTGTTATGGACGCGGCATTTTGCCGATTCTCTCGAGCTTGAGTGCCATGCCCCTTCGGGGGCCAAAAACTGGATTGATATAGGCACAGGGGCGGGTTTTCCGGGAATGGTGATCGCAACCTGTGGACAACAAAAAAACCTTCAGGTCAATCTGGTTGAAGCCAATGTACGTAAATGCGCTTTTCTGCGTGAGGTGTCACGGCGGATAAAGACACCCGTCAAAATTCATAATTGCCGTATTGAGGCCATCGATTCGCAAGCGATACAGACAATGGCACTGGATGTGGTAACCGCAAGAGCCCTGGCGCCATTGGACCTATTGCTCAAATTGGCACAAAAACCACTCGAATGTGGGGCTGTAGGTGTATTTCCCAGGGGACAAGATGTAGAGGATGAATTGACCGCGAGTACTAAATGTTGGAAAATAGAGGCAGAAATTGTAGAGCGCAATTTTGATCTGCCAGGCAAGATCCTGATCGTTCAAAAGTGCGCACGAAAATAATGTAAACCTGTCTATTATAGTCTGGAGTTTTAATTATGGACATGCCCCGAATACTGGTGATTGCCAATCAAAAAGGCGGTGTGGGTAAAACCACCACGACTATTAATCTTGGCACCGCGCTGGCCGCGGTTGGCGAAGAAGTGCTGATTATAGACCTTGACCCTCAGGGCAATGCCAGCACCGGACTGGGCATCGAAGAAAGTGTACGCACACTTTCTTCCTACGATGTTTTATTAGGCAATGCCGAGCTTCGCCAAACGCCAATCCCAACCACGATACCGCGTTTGAGTGTTGTGCCTTCGACGCTGGATCTGCTGGGAGCCGAATTAGAGCTGGCATCGATGGAAAGACGCGCCTACCAGTTGAGTGAAGCTATCCGGCGGCATTTTATTGATTTTCAGAGCAGCAAAAATCCCGGACAAAAATATAGCTATATACTGATTGATTGCCCGCCTTCGCTCAACTTGTTGACGATCAATGCGATGGCAGCAGCCGATGCGGTTTTAGTACCATTGCAATGCGAGTTTTTTGCGCTCGAGGGCCTGAGCCAATTGCTGAGAACCGTGGAACAGGTGAGAGATACCCTGAATGCCAAACTGACAATTCACGGCATTGTGCTTACCATGTTTGACCAACGCAATAATCTATCCGATCAGGTGGCGCAGGATGTGCGCTCGTTCATGGGGGACAAGGTTTACAAAACAGTGATCCCGCGTAATGTGCGTATGTCTGAAGCGCCGTCTTACGGCAAGCCGGCATTGTTATATGATTCAAAGTGTTCAGGCAGCCAGGCCTATATCCGACTGGCATCAGAGGTTATTCGACGCGAAAAAGCTTTACAGGCAGCATGAGGCCCTGAGCCCGACAAAAGGTTGATATTTATTTATGACTACAAGTGGAAAAAACCAGCGACTGGGCCGGGGGCTTGCTGCCCTTATGGGTGAGGGGTACGATGAAAACGTCGCCCGCAACCCGTCAGGCAGTGCCCGGCAACTCCCTATCGAGTTCCTGCGGCCCAGTGCCAGCAATCCACGCAGCAATTTTGATGATGCTGCAATTGATGAACTGGCCAAATCAATTCGTGAAAAAGGGGTGATACAACCCATTTTGGTGCGCCAAATAAACAATCTGAGTGATTCTTTTGAGATTGTGGCAGGCGAGAGACGCTGGCGGGCGGCACAAAAGGCTGGAATTCACATGGTTCCGGTTGTTATTAAAGTGCTCAGCGACCGTGAGGCGGTGGAAATTGCGCTGATTGAAAACATTCAGCGTGAAAACCTGAATGCTATCGAAGAGGCGGTCGCTTTTGAACACTTGCGCAAGGAATATGAGTATACTCAGGAAGCCCTGGCCGATGTTTTGGGCAAAAGTCGCAGTCACGTGGCCAATACGCTCAGATTGCTCAACCTGCCTGACGTTGTGCAGGAATATGTGCGCGCCGGTGAATTGACTGCCGGGCATGTGCGAACTTTACTGACAGCAGAAAATCCCGAAAAACTGGCCAAAAAAATACTGGCCGAAGGCTTAAGCGTTCGGGCAACCGAACAGTATTCCCGCCAGGCTGCAGGAAAATCCAAAAATGATAAGAAGCCTAAAGTTGGGACTGCAAAACTGAAACCGGCTAAAGATGCCGATACACTGGCTTTGGAAAAAACCCTCTCGGATGTACTGGGTCTCAAGGTAGCGGTCGAGCATGATGGTGCTGAAGGGGGTTATGTGGCAATAACCTACAAGACACTTGAGCAGTTGGATGGAATTGTTAAACGTTTAAACACAATCCCGCGCAGGTAAAATGCCTCAGCCACGTCTTTGACGACGTTTAGCTGACATGCTCAATGAAAACAGGGCTCTTTCGCCCAGCGCTTCTGTTGGCAGCTTTGAGTTGCGGCACTGGCTTTCGGCTTGTTGCAGCAGTTGAAGAGCTGATTTCAGATCTTCATGGGACCACAGGCGGGTCTGGTGTTCGACAGATGACTGGCGTTTAAAAAATACCGGCGGCCGAAACTGCTTTATGCTACCGGCTGTACCTCCGCCACTTTGTGCGGACTGGCTGACGATCCAGTCGAGCATGATAAAATGGCGTATTAACTGGGCAATAACAGCACCAGGAGAGATACCTGCAGTAATTGTCCGATTGTAGATTCTGTCTGCCAGATTCACATTGCCCTCACCAACGGCATCACACAGACTATCCAGTGTTGGCGCTGTGACATCACCGCTTATCAGGCGTACGTCATCACTAGAGATTTCATTTTTTCCCGAAGCAAACAGGCACAGTTTTTCGATTTCACGCCGGGACAACTGACGATCAGCACCGAGAAGGTTGATGAAATAATGCCGGGCATCTGGCGTTATTGTCAGATTATATTGCTTTAACTCACCATCCAATACGGAGTTGAGGCTGGACAGATCATCCAAATAACACGGGATTGCAACCGCAAATTTTTTGACCTCGGCAAACTTCCGTAACTTTGATGCCGGTTTAAGATTATCAGCAGCGATTACAATCAGAGCATCGGTTGTATCTTTATCTATTAATTCCAATGCTTTATAGGTGTTTTGCCCCGCGGTGTCGATCCACACGGTACGACGGGTTTGCCCAAAGGTCAGGGCATTGGCCTCATCCAGCAAGCGACCGGGATCACCTGATAAATCGCTATCGCTTAAGCGGACAATTGAAAATGGATCATCCAAAGACCCGGCAGTGGCGCGGACCAGGTTTTTGGCCCGCTCTGCGACCAGACCGACATCTGGACCATAAATCAGCACCACCAACACAGCAGGATCGGGATTTTTTAAAAACCGCTCTATCTCAACCGGTCGTTTAAGGACGGACATGAGTTGCTCTGCTTTTTCGGTGCTTTTATGACCTGGTGGCCAGATATGCTGCCAGACGCCGGGCAATATCGTCAGCAATAGAAATTGCTGCTTTTTTGCGGGCGTCTTTTCTGGCGCTCACATTAGCAAATTCGGAAGTGCTGATGGTGCCGAAATTTGTTGATACCAGATTGTAAGGGGCAACAACAACCGTGCGCCCTTTGGTCAAAACGGTTCTTTTGTCTGCGGTTTGCAGGGTATAAGCGGCGTTAATAGTAAGATTGCTACGTTGAATATCGGTTGTACGGCGGATTAAAACCGATGATAAGCTCTCGGTAACAGCGAGAGAGAGGTAAAACTGAGGTGCTTGGGTTTCGCCGCTATTAGAAAATTGCTTGATCAGTTGATTTCGTACTAACTGGGTTGTTCTCGCGCGTGCAGGTGCGATGGCGATGTTGCGCAGCTGAGCTGAGGTAATGGTACCGGATTTTTCTGAATAAACAGGTGAAAATCCGCATGCTCCAAGACTCAATAGACCCATCAGGACAAAAACTCGGGAAAATAAAATCACTCTTGAATGCCTATCTCGTTAGATGACTATGTTAACAATTCGCTGCGGTACCACAATAACACGACGCACGGTCTTACCGTCTAACGCCCGAATAACATTGTCAAGCGCCAGAGCTTGAGTTTCTACTTCTTCTTTGGTGGCTGATTTTGCAATTGTAAGCTCCGCCCGGCGCTTGCCGTTGACCTGAACTGCAATAGTAATATTATCCTCAACCAGTAATTCCCCTTCCGTCACCGGCCAGCCCTTATCAGCCAGCATTGATGTGTGACCGAGTGCCTGCCAGCATTCTTCTGATAAATGTGGCATCATTGGGCCGGTCATCTGCACCAGAATATTACAGGCTTCAGAATACGCCTTAAGAGCAGGTTCGTCCAAACTATTTTTGTTGGCAGAAGCGAAGGCGGCAATTGTATTGGTCAATTCATAAATTTGGGCAACCGCACGATTGAACCGCAAACCCTCTATGCTGGCACCAACTGCTGCTAGGGTTTTATGGGTGGCTGTGCGCAAGGCCAGAACGGTTTGGGATGAGGATTTTTCTGCACCAGAACCGGGGTTTTTCTGTCGCGCGATCAAATCGCCAATCAAACGATAAAGCCTTTGAACAAAACGATGCGCACCTTCAACCCCGGCTTCAGTCCAGATGACATCGCGCTCGGGCGGGGAATCAGACAACATGAACCAGCGCGCGGTATCGGCACCATAATCTTCGAGAATATCTGTTGGATCAATGGTGTTGCGCTTGGATTTTGACATTTTCTCGATATTGCCAATGGCAGCTGGCGCACCGGAGGCGGTTTCAGTTGCGCAGCGATCCTCGCCTTCGCCTAATATGTTGACTTCAGCCGGACTTAGCCAGTTTCCGTCTTTGCTTTTGTAGGTTTCATGGACAACCATGCCTTGGGTAAACAAACCATCGAAAGGCTCTTTCAGGCCGACATGACCGGTAATCTCCATGGCGCGGGTGAAAAACCGCGAGTACAGAAGGTGTAATATGGCATGTTCTATACCGCCAATATACTGATCTACCGGTAACCAGTAATTCACCGCCTCCAAATCGGTAGGAGTTTCAGAGCGCGGGGAGCAAAAGCGGGCAAAATACCATGAGCTGTCAATAAAAGTATCAAACGTATCGGTCTCGCGCTCAGCTTTGCCGCCACAACGATGACAGGTTACATGTTTCCAGGTGGGATGATGAGCAAGAGGGTTGCCTGGTTTATCGCGGGTAATTTCATCAGGCAGTGTTACCGGTAAATCCTGGGCCGGAACGGGAAGTGTGCCGCATTTGTCGCAATGGATGACCGGAATTGGACAGCCCCAGTAGCGCTGACGTGATACGCCCCAGTCGCGCAGGCGGTAATTTACCTTGGTTGTGCCTTGTGGCCGACCTTCAAATTCCTGGCTCTCCAGTCTTTCAGCGGCAGCCTTTTTGGCTTCTCCTATTGTCAGGCCATCGAGAAATTGCGAATTTGCCAAAAGCCCTTCACCAACATAAGCTTCTGATCCAACGTCAAATGTTGCCGGATCTTCATTTGGCGGTATCACCACTGGTGTTACGTTAAGATTGTATTTGCGGGCAAAATCCAGATCGCGCTGATCATGGGCGGGACAGCCAAAAATGGCGCCGGTGCCATAGTCCATCAACACGAAATTGGCGATATAAAGCGGCAACTCGATTGTATCATCAAACGGGTGCACGGCTTTAATGCCGGTATCAAGCCCGCGCTTTTCCGCCTTTTCCAGCGCTTCCTGACTGGTGCCAAGGCGGTGGCAATCAGCAATAAACGCTGTGATTTCAGAATTTTCAGAGCTTAATTGTGTGGCCAGGGGGTGGTCCGGCGATATGGCACAGAAGCTTGCACCATACAGTGTATCAGCGCGCGTGGTGTAAAGTTCAATGCCTGATGCATCAATGTCTGCTGGAACATTGCGCAAGGCAAAGGTCATCTCAACACCTTCAGAGCGGCCAATCCAGTTTTGCTGCATCAGGCGGACTTTTTCAGGCCAGCGTTCCAGTGTTTCAAGCGATTGCAGTAAGTCTTCTGAATAATCAGAAATTTTGAAAAACCACTGTACCAGCTCGCGCTGTTCAACCAGTGCGCCTGAGCGCCAGCCGCGGCCATCGATGACCTGCTCATTGGCCAGTACCGTGTGATCAACCGGATCCCAGTTGACCTTGCTTTTTTTGCGGTAAATCAGGCCAGCTTCGAGAAAATCAATAAACATCGCCTGTTGATGGCGGTAATAATCGGGATGACAGGTGGCAATTTCGCGTGACCAGTCAATTGACAGTCCCATGGATTTTAGCTGTTCGCGCATGGCATCAATATTGGCGTAGGTCCATTCAGCGGGATGAACGTTGTTTTCCATCGCCGCATTTTCCGCCGGCATGCCAAAAGCATCCCAACCCATGGGGTGGAGAACATTAAAACCCCTGGCGCGTTTGTATCTGGCGACCACATCGCCCATGGCGTAGTTGCGCACGTGGCCCATGTGAATGCGCCCGGAAGGGTAGGGAAACATCTCTAGGACATAATATTTCTTTTTAGCCGGATCGATCTCAACCTCGAAGGTCTTGGCATTGTCCCAGGCTTTTTGCCATCTGGCTTCGCATTCACGCGCATTATAGCGCTCAATATTGGTCATAGGGCTAGAGCTGTACTTTTTAAAATTCCGGGCCATACATACATATCATATGTGGCCGACAACCTGTTTAATGCGCTATACATCTGACATCAATGTTTTTGTCCGGGTATGCGCTAAAATGACAGATAAAAATAGTGCCGTACAGGCACTTACGCTGGTTAAACAAAAGATTTCGGAGGCGGCCGAAAACGCTGGCCGTAGCCCGTTGGATGTTGAGCTTGTTACCGTTAGCAAAACGCACAGGCCAGAGAAAATTACGCCGGTAATTGAGGCGGGGCAACGGGTCTTTGGCGAAAACCGCGTTCAGGAGGCCTTGCAGAAGTGGCCGCCTCTAAAGGATCAGTACAGTAATCTTGAGCTTCATCTTATCGGACCATTGCAAACCAACAAGGTCAAAGATGCGGTTGGCCTGTTTGATGTCATTCAAACGTTGGACCGACCCAAGCTTGCGCGCGTTCTTGCAAATGAAATGACGGCGCGAGACAAACTCCTTGAGCTTTTTATCCAGATAAATACGGGGTGCGAAGTGCAAAAGGCCGGGGTGCTGCCAGATAGTGCCGATGATTTCATTGCTATGTGCCAACGCGATTATGAGCTTAAAATAACAGGCCTCATGTGCATCCCGCCGTTCAGCGAAAACCCACTTCCCCATTTTACCCTGCTGAAAGAAATCGCCAAACGTAACGGCATTTCCGCACTCAGCATGGGTATGAGCAGTGATTTTGAGGTGGCTGTCGAAGCAGGAGCAACGCACGTGCGTGTGGGCAGCGCTATTTTCGGTGCGCGTGGTTTTTAGCAAACGACCAGACGAGTTCCAGGACCGCACCGCTCCAGCAGTTTAAGCATCTCTTTTCTCTCAATGGCGATGCAGCCCTCGGTGGGGAAAAAATTGTGGTGGCAGAGGTGCCAGAAGATGGCGCTGCCACGGTGTTTTTTTCGCGGCACAAGATTAAAATCGAGCACTACTAAGAGGTCGTAGAGGTGATCTTTGCGCCACAAATGTTCGGCGCTTGCTGTGTAAGGCCAGGGTACCGGTTGATTGTAGTTGGGATCGCGGGGGTCATCACACCAGCCCATGGTGGGGTTGAGAGGAAATACGGGCAATCCGGTTTTTGGTCGCTTTAGACGATCGGGCCGGTAATAGACTTCCACCAAGGCCATTTTGCCGCGTGGTGTTGCGCCATCACCTTCGTGTTTTCGTGATCTTATGCCACTTCTGCCTAAAGAGCAGCGCAAATGCCGGGAGCCAAATGACAATACTGCGGTGGTCGATGCAGCATTAAGCGTGTGAAGTGTGATATTGTTTGGTTGATAATTTTTCATCGCAACGTTACTTATGAAATATGTGTGATCCTAACAGCAATTCATCCGCGCCAACAGTGATCACGGCGCTTACACATTGTGTCAAACTTTTGTGAATGTTTGGTTATTCTTGTTAAAGTTGCCTTGACGATTGAGAATACGACACCACGTTGCATATACCAAAGGCAACTACAGCATTTAGATATGGGGATAAAACCAATGAGTACCGTCAAAAAAATCCTGATAATTGATGATGACGATGCCTTGCGGGAATCCCTGGCGGAGCAATTTGCTCTGCATGATGAGTTTTTGCCTATATCTGCTTCAACCGGCTCTGAAGGTATTGGTGCGGTTAAGAGCGAACATATCGATCTTGTGCTTCTTGACGTTGGACTGCCGGATATTGATGGTCGCGAAGCGTGCAAGATGATGCGCAAAAACGGCTTTAAAAGCCCGGTTATCATGTTAACCGCCCATGATTCCGATGCCGATGCCATTCTCGGCCTTGAATCGGGAGCGAACGATTATGTCACCAAACCCTTCAGGTTTGGCGTGTTACTTGCCCGGGTCAGAGCCCATTTGCGCCAGCATGAGCAAAGCGAAGATGCGATTTTCACCATTGGACCTTACACTTTCAAGCCAAGTTCAAAAATTCTCGTTCATCAGGACCAGTCCAAAATCCGGTTAACTGAAAAAGAGACTGCCATTTTAAAGTATCTTTATCGTGCCAGCGATCAGGTGGTTGGTCGCGATGTTTTGTTGCACGAGGTCTGGGGATACAATTCCGGCGTTACCACCCATACGCTGGAAACCCATATTTACCGCCTGAGACAGAAAATTGAACGCGAACCTTCCAATGCAGAAATTCTGGTAACAGAGACTGGCGGCTACAAGCTGGTGCCGTGAGCGCTGGAATACCCTAAAAAAACCACAGCTGATTTGGGAAAAAGGTACACTGGTATTTCTTTTTCCAGTATGATCAGGATGCTTTGATACGCTTTTTCCAGCAACATGTTATCTTTAACGTGCCCGGGAACAAGGTGTCGGCTTGTGGCGAGGAGTTTATCGGGAAGATTTTTTCCGGAATTCCTGAGGGGACGAAAATGGCAATAGATAATGATACTGATATTCTCAAAGGTGTCGCATTGTTTTCCGGATTGACGGATGAGCAATTGAAAATCGTGGCGTTTTCTTCCGAGCGCGTTATTTTCAAGGCAGATCAGTTTCTCTATCGAAAAGGCGATAAAGCCACTGCTACATTTGTCATCCTGAGTGGCACTGCGGAGCTGGTTTCGGGATCTGATAAAAAGAACGCATCCAACATTGCGGTATTGCCGGGAGCATTTGCCGGAGAGACCAGTGTTTTAACAGACAGTCCGCGTCGCGTCAGTTTGCGCGCCGTTGATGATGTGACAGCTCTTAAAATTTCGCGTGATCTGTTATTGCGCCTGGCTGAAGAATTTCCGGAGATCGGCATCAAAATGTTTAATATGCTGGAAAACAGATTGAATCAGACTCTGGGCGAACTTGGCAATATTCAAAAACAGCTTGAGAAAAAATATGTGTAATCAGGTATCAGCCTAAATCGAATTTGGCCAAAACCGGGGCGTGGTCTGAAGGCCGCTCCCATCCTCGTGCACCTTTTAGCACTTCGACACCGGTTGATGTGCCGGTTAATCCCGGTGTTGCCCAGATATGGTCCAGTCGCCGGCCTTTATCAGCAGCTTTCCAGTCACGTGCGCGATAACTCCACCAGGTAAACAGAGTTTCTTCGGCGGGGATATGATGGCGCACCACATCTGACCAGTCCAGTGATGCCTGAACCCTGTCGAGATGTTCTATTTCCACTGCTGTGTGACTAACAACTTTCAGGAGTTTTTTATGTGACCAGACGTCGGTTTCAAGGGGTGCTATATTCAAATCACCGACCAGGATCATCTTGCGGTCCTGGTTTTTTTCCGCGTTAAACCACTCGGTCATTTCATTGAGAAATGCCAGTTTGTGGGCGAATTTTTCGTTAACCTCTGGATTGGGTTCGTCGCCACCGGCGGGAACATAAAAATTGTGTATGGTCACCGGACCGGAAGGAGACGAAAGTGTAATGGCCACATGGCGGGTATCGCCTTTTTTGCAGAATTCGCGGGCTTCTTCGGCTTCAATCGGATATCGCGACACTGTTGCCACGCCATGATATCCGGGCTGACCATTGATGACGATATGCTCATAGCCAAGTTTTCTTAAAGGTGCAAAGGGGAACTGGCCATTGGGGCATTTTGTTTCCTGCAAACACAGGACATCGGGCGAATATTCTTCAAGAAGCTGCTCGACGATTGGCATCCGCAATCGCACTGAATTTATATTCCACGTAATAACGGACAATTTCATGTTTCAGCTCCGAAAATACTTCAAAACAGGGATATCAGGAACCCACAGGGGCGTGGTTTCTGTCAGGCAAATCTATCGATCGGATTCGGGAAAATCCGGTTTTTTTATGAAAAACAACTTCTGGCTTCGCTGGATGCCGGTTACCAGGTCTGAAACCGAAACGCGGGTCTGAAGCCCTTGTGCGTCAATTACAATCCATTCCTTGAGAACCATGTCTTCGGGTTGAAAAACTAAGGTGATTTCGCCATTATCAACTACGCCATGATCATGTAGAGTGACCGTGATGCGGCTTTCATCGCGAAAGGCCTGGGTGACGTCAACGCTTTTAAGAAGATTTATGTTTTTTCCCAGAATAATTTTGAGAGGTGTTGTTTTAAGCGGATAGTGTTCGGACGTTTTCAGTTTGCGATTTTCAATCGAAACCCAAGTGCCATCAGCCACAATCATCAAAGGACTTGGGGGCTCGTATTCGAACCTGATACGACCGGGTCGGCTCATAAAAAACCGCCCGCTGGTGTATTTGCCGGAAGGTCCTGTTTGGACGAAATATCCTTCCATATTATCAAAGCTGTTAAGGTAGTCGTTGACGCTGGAAACGATATTCACTTCTTCAGCATTAAGCTTGCGCCCATCGGCCTGACTTGCGTTTGGTAAAAGTAAAAAAGCCAATGCCAGGATTGCGACGGCTGGCAGCAGGGGTATTCTAAAGCCCTTACAGAATCTGTTGATTGTTTTTATCATGGACCCGGTCTAATTGTTCATTATGTCAAAAGCGCGACTTTTGAGCAGGTTGACAGATAATCTTAATAAGGGGCGGCAGTTGATTCGTCACCTACCAGAATATCGCGCTTGCCGGCGTGATTGGCCGGGCTGATGACACCCTCGCGCTCCATTTTTTCTATTATTGTTGCTGCCCGGTTGTAACCGATTGACAGGCGTCGCTGGATATAGCTGGTGGAGACTTTTCGATCCTGAAGAACAATATTGACGGCCTTGTCATAAATCTGATCGGCTTCACTGCCACCGCCCTCACTTGCATTGCCAGCAACGTCTTCGTCATCATCGGTGGTAATTGATTCAAGATACTCGGGAATACCCTGTTTTTTCAGGTGATTAACAACCTTTTCCACATCATCGTCAGATACAAACGGGGCATGAATGCGGGTAATACGACCCCCGCCAGACATGAATAACATATCACCCTGTCCGAGCAATTGTTCGGCCCCCTGCTCACCCAATATGGTGCGGCTGTCTATTTTAGACGTGACCTGAAAAGACACCCGGGTGGGGAAATTGGCTTTGATGGTACCGGTGATGACATCGACGCTTGGTCGCTGGGTGGCGGTGATAAGGTGAATGCCAGCGGCGCGCGCCATTTGTGCCAGACGTTGAACGGTGCCTTCAATGTCTTTGCCTGCGACCATCATCAGGTCAGCCATTTCGTCAACGACAATAACAATATATGGCATTATTTCGAGACTGAGTTCTTCCTGCTCATAGATAGGCTCGCCGGTCTGGTGATCAAAACCAGTCTGAATGGTGCGGGTGATGGGAGCGCTTTTGGATTTTGACTGGCGCAGTTTTGCATTGAAACCGTCGATATTTCGCACACCGAGCTTCGACATATTGCGATAACGCTCTTCCATTTCCTTAACCGCCCATTTGAGGGCGACGACGGCTTTTTTTGGATCGGTTACCACAGGTGCGAGCAGATGCGGGATACCATCGTAGACAGAAAGCTCCAGCATTTTAGGATCGATCATGATAAGTTTGCACTGCTCAGGTGAGAACCGGTATAACAGGGAAAGTATCATGGTGTTGATACCAACCGATTTACCTGAACCGGTGGTGCCGGCGATCAGAAGATGGGGCATGCGGGCAAGATCGCTGAAAACCGGATCGCCGCCGATGTTTTTACCAAGGATGAGTGGCAATTCACCGGGTGCGCTTTCAAAATCTTCAGAAGCCAGCAGTTCTCTGAAATATACCACCATACGTTTGGCGTTTGGCATTTCAATGCCGATAATGTTGCGCCCGGGCACGACAGCGACGCGCACGGAAAGCGCACTCATGGAGCGCGCAATATCATCGGCCAGACCGATGACGCGGGAAGATTTAATGCCGGGTGCCGGTTCCAGTTCATACAGAGTGACAACGGGGCCGGGGCGGACATCGGTAATTTCACCGCGGATACCAAAATCATCGAGAACACTTTCGAGCATTCGGGCATTTTGCTCCAGGGCACCGGCACTGACGCTTTGTGTCCGGGAGGCTTTTTTAGGGATTGTGATCAGGCTTACCGGTGGCAATTCATAAGCACTGGACTTGACCAGTTTCAACAGTGGCTGGCCTTCGCGCTTAACCCGTTTGCCCTGTTTTATTGTTTGATTTGAGGCCGTTACGCGATCGAGCGTGTCATTGTCGAAGTCATCCTCATTTTCTCCATCCAAAGCAGGATCGCTAAAAGTTGGTTGCGGATCGGCTTCGAAATGAGGCTCCACCCGGCCTGATTTTGATGGCGCTATAGGGTTTGACAGCAAGTCTTTTCTTTTGTGTTTAAAAAATTTCTTGAGGCGGCCAAAGCCGGAAGGAGAGATGGGATCGGTATCTTCTTTGACAGGGGTGGCTTCTTTGTTGAGGCGGTGGTTGGGGTTATGCAGGGCGCGGGCAGCTTCAATTGATTTTTTGTCACGACCGACCTTGCGGCCTGGCAAGCGCCGGATGGAACCTGCGATGCTTAAAAATGTATGGGTTACCGGTCCCAAAATGCGGAAGAATAATTCTGCACCAAACCCTGACAAGGCACCAAAAGGTGTGGTGACATCGTTCATTTGCATTTTGCAGGCATTAATGAGGGTGAAAAATGCAGCGATTGCCAAAAGACTGCCGCTGGCAATAGCAGCGATACTGTCGCCAACAGCCATTGCCGGAAGCCATTTTACCAGGCCTAATAAAAGATCACCGAATAATCCACCCAGCCCGGAAGGCAGCGGCCAGTTTCCAACAACTGAAACAGCTGAAATAGCTCCCGATGCTAAAAAGGTGCCCAAAATCCATGAGAGCAACATACGTGATGGTCTGCCGAACTCCTGATGACCGAGAAAGCGGATGCTCCAGGCCAGGGGTGGCAGAAGAAAGGCAATGGAGGCGAGTCCAAACACCTGGATAAGCAGATCAGAAAGAGAAGCACCGGCAAAGCCAAGCCAGTTCTGGGCCGGATTGCTGGTGGCATGATTGAAGCTGGGGTCGTGGATATTCCAGGTGGCCAGGGCAACGGCGCACAATGTTATCAGCATCAAGATGATGAAGCCGATTATCTCGCTGAACCGCCGACGTAAAAACAGCCGAAAGCTTTGCGGTAGCAAGGGTGAATGACCTGATTTTAATTTTGCCTGTGACATCTGGTTTTCCGTGTGACTTGTGATTTGCTCAGGCGTTGAGCAGTCGTGTTAAAGCTTCCTGGGTTGTTTTTTCAGATTGAACGAGGGCGATACGAACGTAATTTTCGCCGGGATCAGCCCCACTGGCATCAATGCGGGAGAGATAGCTTCCCGGCAGAACTTTGACACCGGCCTTGTCCCAGAATTTTAAGGTTGCCTGTTCGCCGCCGCCAAACTCCGACACATCAAGCCAGAGGAAAAAGCCACCGGGCGGGCGATAAAACCCAAACCGGTCTTTGAGGATATTTTCGGCTATATCAATCTTGTTTTGATAGAGCTTGCGGTTGGCAACCACATGATCTTCGTCGCCCCAGGTAACGGCAGCAGCGGCAAGGTGGGGCAGTGGAATTTGCGGTGCGCCCAAATTGCGATACTTCACAAACCGGGCAATCAGTTTTTCGTCTCCGGCACATAAGCCAACGCGCAAGCCCGCAAGGTTTGACCTTTTTGATAATGAGTTGAAGACCAGAATATTATCAAACCCCTGATTGAGCTGCAATGCTGCCTCAAGGGCACCGGGGGGTTTTTTGTCATCATAAATTTCTGAATAACATTCATCCACCAGTAAGGTAAAATCGTGGCTCCGGGCCAAAAGGATGGCTTTTTTCAGATACTCAATATCAGCAATAGCCCCTTGAGGATTGGCAGGCGTGCACAGGAAAAAACAGGCGGTCTCCTGCAGGACCTCTACTGAAATCGCATCGAGATCGGGCAAAAAACCGGTTTCTTTACTGGCCATCACAAAATATGGCTCGGCCCCGGCAGCTACTGCTGCACCGGCGTAGGAGTGATAAAACGGGTTGGGAATGATAACTTTCGATTTTTTTCTGTCGCTATCGAGCGGTACTACAATAAGGGGAATGGAGAACAGGCCTTCACGTGTTCCACACAAGGGCAATACATGCCTGTCGGGATCAACGGCATCGGCGAGGCCGTAGCGCTTTGACAACCAGTCGGCTATGGCTTGTCTCACCATAGGCGTGCCATCGCCGGGCGGGTATTTTCTGAAATCTGCCTGGTGTTGTTTAATAATGTCGATAACAAATTCGGGGAACGGATGGCCGGGTTCACCGACCGTCATCACAATGGGTTCGTGTCCGGGCCGTTTATTGCCAATCAGCTCCGCCAAACGGCGAAACGGGGACGGTGGTATACTATCGAAACGATCTGACATTTTTACCCATACCGGACGACGCAACTAAACAGCCTGTCCGCTGACCAATTACTCAACTTATGAGCACTACAGCCCATAGATACGAAACATGGGAGAAACACTAGCCCTGCGTAGTTAATCTAGGGTTAAATGTGCACAAAATCCGGCCTTAAAACCAACAAGGCCCAGGAAGCATTGAGCAACCTGAGCCTTGTTGAAAGAATGTCTGTCTAGAGCCTGGGATTACATGCGCTGGCTGCCGACGCCAAATTCAGGGTAGGCTTCAAGCCCGAGTTCGGCTTGATCCAGCCCTTTATCCTCATCTTCACGACTTACCCGGATGCCAACGGTGAATTTGAGAACAAGCCATAAAATGGAACTGACGATAGTAACAAACGCGCCAATGGCAATGATGCCGGTTAGCTGGGTAATGAAGTTGCCAGCGGGGTTGGTCAAAGGCACCGCAAGTGTGCCCCAGATACCGGCGAAAAGATGAACCGGAATAGCACCAACCACATCGTCTATTTTAAACCTGTCGAGCATGGGAACGGCAAAAACTACAATGACCCCGCCAATTGCACCGATCGCAGCGGCCATGCCTAAACTTGGCGTCAACGGTTCGGCTGTAATCGATACCAGACCAGCGAGCGCGCCGTTGAGGGCCATGGTCAGATCAACTTTTTTATACATCAGTTGCGTCATCACCATTGCGGTTACCACACCAGCGGCTGCTGCTGTATTGGTGTTGGCGAAAATGCGGGCGATGGCGGATGCATCGGTGAAGGATGCAAGGGCTAATTGTGATCCACCGTTAAATCCGAACCAGCCCAGCCACAGCACAAATGTACCAAGGGTTGCGAGCGGCAAACTGGAGCCAGGGAGGGGATTTACCTGACCTTTGGAATTGTATTTGCCGTAGCGGGCACCGAGAATTACCGCACCGGATAAAGCTGCCCAACCGCCGACGGAATGAACCAGGGTTGAACCGGCAAAATCAAGAAATCCTTCTACTTCAAGCCAGCCTGCTCCCCATTTCCATGCACCGGTTATGGGATATATAAATCCTGTAAACACCAGAACAAAGATTAAAAACGGCCATAGTTTGATGCGTTCGGCCAGGGTGCCGGAAACAATTGAAGCAGCGGTGGCAACGAAAACCATCTGGAAGAACCAGTCAGACGCAGCCGCATAGCTGCCGTAATCTTCAGCGGTTTTCAGCGCCGCTTCATCGGGGTAAGTGAACCAGGATAACGAGCCGAAATAGCCACCGCTAACACCATCGTACATCAGGTTGTAGCCAACCAGCCAGTACATGAGGCCAGCGATTGAATAGAGCGCAATGTTCTTGGTGCAGATGGTCGCGACATTTTTTGACCGCACCATGCCAGCTTCCAGCATGGTAAAACCAGCCGCCATCCACATGACCAGAGCGCCCATGACCAAAAACATGAACGTATTGAGAACAAAGGCGGTTTGTGGCGGTATGGCGGCGGGGTCTGACCCGGCAACTGCCGGGACGCTAAGCAATACGAGTATAAAAGCAGTGGGGGTAAGAATTCTGACAGACATTTTTGGCTCCATGACCATTGACTTGAGAGGTGATAAATCGGCCTCGATACGTGGGTATGAAGGGTTGCAAGGCAAGGAGTGTGCCAAAGTATCTTATTCTTTGTAACTTGTTGAAAATACTCTGTTTTTAAATATTTTGAATTTTTGAAACTGAGATTATCGCGGCGAATATGATCAAAAAATAATCAATAATATGTTTCTGCCTAAAATTTAGGCGCTAACCCCGCTGGCGAATCAGGCCTTCCTGGGCAACCGAGGCAATGAGGCGACCGGAGCGGTCATAAATACTGCCGCGATTAAAGCCGCGTGAGCCTGAAGCGCTGGGGCTGTCCTGGGCAAATAACATCCAGTCATCAAACTGAAAGGGGCGGTGAAACCAGATGGCATGATCAAGGCTGGCCAGTTGCAGATCGCGGTCGAGAAAACTTCTGCCGTGGGGCAAAAGGCAGGTATCGATCAATGTCATGTCTGATGCGTAAGCTAAAATACACTGGTTGAGCGCCCGGTTCGCCGATGGGTTGCTGGTGGTTCTGAACCACAGGCTTTGCACCGGTTCCTGTTTTTCCGGATTGAGGAAGTTGCGAAACTGCACCGGACGAAACTCGATTGGGCGTTCACGCTGCCAGAATTTGCGGATGTGCTCGGGCATCTGATCCATGAGTTTGGCTTTGTGTTCGGCGTCACTGGGTAAGTCTTCGGGTTGAGGCACATCGATCATATCAAATTGATGGTCAAAGCCTTCTTCATCCACCTGGAAGGATACCGACATGGTAAAAATGGGATGTCCATGCTGGATGGCAACCACCCGGCGGGTGGTAAAGCTGCGACCATCGCGGGCGCGGTCAACTTCATAAATGATCGGGATCGAGGGATCACCGGGGCGCAGAAAATAACCATGAAGTGAATGGGCGAAACGGTCTTTTACCGTGCGTGTTGCCGCCACCAGAGCCTGACCGACCACCTGGCCGCCAAAGACCCGCTGCCAGCTGTCTTTGGGGCTGCGGCCGCGAAAGAGGTTTTCTTCCAAAATCTCGATATCAAGAATTTCGAGAAGTCCTGTCACAGCGTTGGTCATGGGGATGCAGCCTTTGTTGAGATTTTAATTGTGTTTTAGGCCATCATGAAAAAATGTGAAAGTGTTGTGCATGTTTTTTGTGGACGTGTTCCGTGTCCCATGCGTAATTTCTCCTATGAGTGAAGATATGGAAATCAAAACCGATGTCATCATTGTCGGTGGCGGGCTGGTCGGGCTTGCAAGCGCACTGGGGCTGGCGGGAATTGGCCTCAAGGTTGCGATTGTCGATGTACAAGTGGTTGATAATACACTGTTAGCGGAATTTGACGGGCGCGCTTCAGCGCTTTCAAAAACCAGCAAAACAATGTTTGAAGCACTTGGGATGTGGAAAGATCTTGAGCAACACGCGCAGCCGATTTCTAAAATTATTGTGACTGACAGTGAGTTGGGCGATGCCAAACGGCCGATATTTTTGAATTTTGACCAGCGTGATGACCAACAGTTTCCGACCGCCTACATGGTGGAAAATCGCTTTACCCGCCAGGCATTGCTGGGTCAGGTCAAAAAAACCCAAGCCATTACTTTTTATGCCCCGCACAAAGTTGTCGATATGGCGGCGGGGACACATTTTGCCAAAGTGACGCTCGATGACAATCGCGTTTTAGCTGCGCCTTTGGTGGTTGCCGCTGATGGACGTAATTCGTTTTTAAGGCGTCAGGCGGGATTGAAGACGGTTGGCTGGGAATATAACCAGCATGGTATTGTTGCCACCATAGAGCATCAACACCCACACAATGGTGTGGCCAAAGAACATTTTTTGCCGGTTGGTCCGTTTGCAATCCTGCCTTTGAAACAGCCTTGCCGCTCCTCGCTGGTGTGGACGGAACGCAGCGATATTGCAACCGAACTGATGAGTGCCAGCGATGACAGGTTCGATTGTGAACTCAAGCGGCGTTTTGGCGACCGTTTTGGCAAAATCAAGCGCATTGGTCCGCGCTGGTCCTATCCGCTGTCGTTGCAACTGGCGGTGGATTATGTTGCTCCGCGTCTGGTGCTGGTGGGCGATGCTGCCCACGTTGTTCATCCTCTCGCCGGGCTGGGGTTAAACCTTGGTTTGCGCGATGCAGCTGCTTTGGTGGATGTCATTGCGGACGCTCTTCATCTCGGTCTGGATTATGGCACGGTTGATGTGGGTGAAAATTATCAGGCGTGGCGGCGCTTTGACAATCTTACCGCTGCTTTGATGATGGAAGCATTGAACCGCCTGTTTTCAAATTCCTCGCCGGGGCTGCGCCAGATCAGGGATATGGGGCTGGGCCTGGTTGAAAATAGTGCTGCGGCCAAACGATTTTTCATGCGCGAGGCTGCTGGAGCCACCGGGAACCTGCCCAAGTTAATGCGCAGCCCGAATCCAACCTAACAGTTTGTTGGTATTGATAGGAAGGTACAGCAAAATTTACTGAATATTCATGGCGTTTTGAGAAAGTTTGGTTGTAATTTTTGCTGGCAGAGGACTTTTCTATGGATAGCGGTGAAGGCAAGGCCTCTTTTCAGGCTTTCAGTCTGGAAGAAACAATTTCTTTACTCGATCATCTGGTCGACCGTCTTCCTGCTCAGACACTTTTTGAAAATGAAAAGCTGAAAGCGCTTTTCGATGCTCCAGACAGATTAAAGGAACCGCTAACAGTCGATCAGCGCAAAAACGCTGAACTGGTGTCGCAACTGGGCGATGTGATTGAACAATTGCTGCACGGTGGACAAGGCGCTGGAAATGGTGATGAGGACACCACTGCGGCGCTGCTGGATGAATCCCTCAATGCCATGGCGCAGGGTATGCTCATTCATGACCATGAAAAAATCATCCGCTCAAATGAACAAATGGCCACGATGCTCGATCTGCCTGCTGCGTTGATCGCACCTGGTGCAACAATGAATGACTTTATCGGCTTTTGTGTGGAGCGCGGTGATGAGGGTGAAGATGCAGACCTTGCAACCGTCTTGCAGGCGTCAAAAGAAAAATGTCTTGCCGGGGAGCCGTTCACGGTAGAGCGCAAAGTTCCCAATGGCAATATCATTGTCGCAAACGTCCAGCCGCGCCAAAACGGTGGCGGGGTTACCACTTATACGGATGTTACCGAAGAGCGTAAACGCCAGCAGGAACTTGAAGATGCCCGCTGTGCTGCCCAATCGGCCGATCGTGCTAAATCCGAATTTCTTGCCAATATGAGCCATGAAATCAGAACACCGATGAATGGTGTGATGGGGATGGCAGAGCTGCTGGCCCGGACCGAACTGGATGCGAGGCAAGGGGTCTATGCTGACGTAATTATCAAATCAGGCTCGTCCCTCCTTACCATCATCAATGATATTCTGGATTTTTCCAAGCTTGACGCAAAACAGATGGAGCTTGATCCCTCACCCTTTAAACTTACCGATGCGATTGAAGATGTGGCAACGCTGGTTTCATCGCGTGTTGCCGAAAAAGATCTGGAGCTGATTGTAAGAGTGGATCCCGCCCTTCCCGATATGCTGGTGGGTGATGTTGGTCGTATTCGCCAGATTGTCACCAACTTGATGAGTAATGCGGTGAAGTTTACTGACAAGGGCCATGTTTATGTGGATGTCAGTGGCGGGCCTGTTGTCGGCGGTATGCATAGGTTGCATGTCAAGGTCGAGGATACCGGTGTTGGTATTGCCAAAGAAAAATGTGAAAATGTATTTGAAAAATTCCGCCAGGTGGATAATTCCGCCACCAGAAAACATGAAGGTACCGGGCTTGGTCTGGCGATTTCGTCTTCGTTGATTGAGTTGATGGCGGGTGAGATCGGGGTTGAGAGTACTTTGGGAGAGGGGTCGACTTTCTGGTTTACCATTGAATTGCCGGTGCATCACGATGAGGAAAAACCAAAAAGCGTTCCGCGCGATGTAACCGGATCACATATCCTGATTATCGATGACAATGAGGTAAACCGCACTATTCTGGAAGAACAGATGGCGGCATGGAAGTTTGCGTGCACATCGTGTGAGGATGGCCGTGCCGGGCTTGATTTTATGCGCGAAGCCATAAAACAGGGCCGTAATATCGACTGCATCGTGCTTGATTATCAGATGCCGGGTATGAGTGGCGGAGATGTTGTCAGGGAAATGAAAGCTGACGGTGCCCTCAAAGGGCTGCCAATTGTCATGCTTACCTCTGTTGATCAGACTGAAGACGGCAGGATGTTTTCATCCCTTGGTATTAGCGGGCAGTTGACCAAGCCTGCGCGTTCATCGCTGTTGCTGGAGACCATTATTCAGGCTTTGCAGCAAAACGGCCCTGCCCGGGTAAAACATGATACGCGTAGCCTGGCTTTGGAAAGTGATCATATGCCACCTGTCGCCGAGATCTCTGCTGCACCCAATAATAAGGCAATTGACATTCTTGTCTGTGAAGACAATGAGGTTAACCAGATTGTCTTCACCCAGATACTTCAGACCACCGATTATTCCTTCAGGATTGCCAAGGATGGCAAGGAGGGCCTGGCTTTTTACAAGACCTATTCGCCCCGACTTGTTTTGATGGATATCTCGATGCCGCATATGAATGGGATGGAGGCGACCAAAGCCATTCGCACGATTGAAGCCGGTAATATGCACACGCCTATTGTCGCGGTAACTGCCCATGCCATCAAGGGTGACATGGAAAAATGCATTGCATCGGGGATGGACGATTATCTTTCCAAGCCGATTTCACCAGACAGGCTAGAAGAAAAAATCTATTACTGGCTGGATAAATCGAAAGCGGATGTTGCTTAAGCGGGATCGGATTATCCAGGATTACCCGCACCGTCCCCCGGCGTGCGGGCGCTCGCCAGGTGATCTTGCATGGGTACGCTTGCGGGTGCCCGCCCATCTTATCGGGCGCAACGCTGCCGGTCTTTCGATAGCGTTGACGCCATTTGATCACCAAGGATTTGGCTATGCCGAAACGCTCACCAGCAACACTTGCACAATCACCACCAGCCAGTGCCGCAACTGCGCGCTCCCTGAGATCGTTTGAATAAGTTTTACCATGCTTGCTGGCCTTCTGGGTCCAGCAGGCATCTTGAATCAGAAGATAACCGATTTAGGAATCCCTTTTCGATTCAATCAAAACCTGAACCGCTCTAGATAATGCTGTTTTGAACCAGAATGAATATGCCTAAGGCGATTGTGGCGACACCGATGGTGGTTTGCAGGCCGTTGTAAACAAGCGTCATGTGGCGGGCAGCGCGTAAGGGAATGGCAATGACGATTGAAAACAGGGCCATTCCAGCAATTGAGCCAACGCCAAACACCGCAATGTAAACCAGTCCCAGCCACGGTGAAGACAGGGTTTGCAAAGTCAGCAGAATTAGCGCTGCCGATCCAGCCATGCCGTGCATCAATCCCACCAAAAGAGCGCGGATGGGAAAACCCTTGGGGTGGGTGTGTCGGTGACCGGCGCTATCATGGGTGCTCTTTTTTTCACCTTTATGGGAATGGGCATGGAAATGGCGCATGTCGGACCCGTCATTTTGATTGTGGGTATGGGTGTGAAAGTGGATGCGGTCGCGGATCACATGCCTGAGCACATCCCCACCCAGAATAATCAGCATGATGCCAACAGCAAACTCAATGCCACGGACAATTTCCTCAGGCACGATATTGGCGACAAACAGCACGATTGAACCAAACAGAAACAGGGTGAGCGTGTGACCCAGACCCCAGGCTGCGCCCTGGCGCACGCCTTCCCAAATTGAATTGGCGCGTGATGAAAGCGAGGCAACAGCGGCAATATGGTCAGCCTCAACAGCGTGGCGCATGCCTAATAAGAAGCCCAGCAACAGAATGGATATCATAATAATTTATTCCTTCGGCAAAGGCCTGTTCGTGCATCTGTTTACTTTGTTTTTCCAGCCAGTTGTACCACTCATTCATACCCTCGCCGCTTTTTGCCGAGAGCTGAATGATCTCAATTTTCGGATTAACCTGGCGGGCATAGTTCAGACATGTTTCCACATCAAAATCAAGATGCGGCAGCAGGTCGGTTTTATTGAGAAGCATCAATTGCGATGCCTGAAACATATGCGGGTATTTGAGTGGTTTATCTTCGCCTTCGGTGACAGATAATATCGCCATTTTTGCGGCTTCACCCAGATCAAACAAGGCCGTGAACACCAGTGACCCGATTGCTGTTCAACCGCAGCTACCAGCGTATCAGCCATCATCAACTCATTAGATATTATGCAAGTCGTAGCGCTTGATCTTATTCGCCAGACCGATGCGCGACAATCCCAATTCGTTGGCAACTTTGCTCTGGTTCCAGCGCAGGCGGTTCAGGGCTTCTGATACCAGTAGTTTTTCCAGTGATTCAACTTTGTCCTTCAGTGTTTCACCATCTATCGCCAGCATACCATTCTTTGTTGCATTGGTTTGGCTGGGGGTGAGGGCGGCGATCTCTTTGGACAAATGGTGATTGGTTAGATACTCACCATCCTTGGCCAAAGCAACCATGCGGCGGATTTCGGTTTCTAACTCGCGAACACCGCAGTTTGTGGTGTGATCCGAGTCTAGCGGTTTGACTTCACCTTCTTGCACAAAGCGCAACAGGCTAGTCTGAAAAGAGGCTGACACTTCCGAAATCTCATCAAGAAATACCGCGCCGCCGCCAGCTACCCTGAATAGCCCGCGCCGGTCACTGATAGCGACAGTAAAGGCACCGCGCTTGTGGCCGAACAATTAGGAATGCAATAACTCGTCAGGCATGCCATCACAATTTTGCACCAGCAATGGGCTTTCCGTGCGGTTGGAGTTAAAGTGTATGGTGCGGGCCAGCAACTCTTTCCCGGTGCCGGTTTCACCCTGAATGAGAATGGGTAAATCAGTCGTTGCGGCCTGTTTGGCCAACGTGCACAATTCTGCCATCGGCTCGGATATGTAGTCGACTGTGAAGAATTCTCAAGGCGTTGATTTTGTTTAAATAACGAGCTTGATCCAGTATTCGTTATTGCAAGTTTTTAGGTTCCTTCAGGTAGTTTTCTTGCAATTTGCGTAACGGGGATTTCTGTGATTCACTGCT